>NZ_JAIHAZ010000009.1:0-151435 GCF_019718755.1 Enterobacter sp. RIT637 | reverse complement strand
AACCGTCGCGGGATCTGCGGCTGGAACCGAAGCCGGTTTCACCGGTATCGTCACCAGCGACAGCGGAATTTTCGCGCCCTGAATATCAATCGGGATTTCCACAGAGACCGGCCCGCACGGCGGCGTCTGCGCCTCCTGAATCGCTTTATGCAGAATGGCCATCGCCTGGTTGGCGTTGCTGATGCGGTACGCCCGCTTTGAACTGGCCTTCAGGAAGGTCAGCTGGTCGCGGGTTTCGTGGATAAACCCGGTGTCGGCATCCAGCCAGGCTTTCTCTACCTGTCCGGTTAAATGCAGCAGCGGCGTGCAGGCGTTCATCGCCTCCACCAGCGCGCCCACAGCGTTACCCGCGCCCGCGCCGGTGCTGGTCAGCGCCACGCCGAGACCGGAAAAGCGCCCGTGGGCGTCGGCCATGGTGACGGACCCCGCTTCGCCGCGCGCGGGCACGAAGCGGATATTGCCACGCTGCCCTACCGCGTCCGCGATCGGCAGGTTGTGAATGGAGATGACGCCGTAAATGGCCTCAACCTGATACTGCTCCAGCGTTCTGGCGATGGCGTCGCCGACGGTTATCATTTCGCTCATTGCTCACCCTTTCTCAGTCGCACCAGTGGTTGACGCTGTTACCCGTCGCCAGATAAATGCTCTTTTGCTGCATCCAGGCTTTTAGCCCCTGAATGCCCTTTTCGCGGCCCAGACCGCTCTCTTTGAAGCCCCCGAACGGGGTCGAAATGGCAAAAACTTTGTAGGTGTTGATCCACACGGTGCCCGCTTCCAGCTGTTCGCTTAACCGCAGGGCGCGCCCGGTATCGCGGGTCCAGATCCCCGCAGCCAGGCCATAAACCGAGTCGTTCGCTTCGCGGATAAGCGTGGCTTCATCGCGAAACGGCATCGCCACCAGCACCGGGCCGAAGATCTCCTCCTGACACGCGCGGGCGCTGTTGCTCAGCCCCTCGATAATCGTGGGCTGGAAGAAGCTGCCGTTTGCCAGTGCGGGATCCGCCGGGATCTCCCCGCCGCACAGCACGCGGCCTCCCTCGCGCTTCGCCAGCTCGACATATTCCTGCACGCTCTGGCGATGCTTATCGCCGATCAGCGGCCCCACGTGGACGCCGTCGGTAAACGGGTGCCCGACGCGCAGCCCGCGGGTTAACTCCAGCAGCCGCGCCATCAGCGGCGCGTAAATGCTCTCGTGGATAAACAGCCGCGATCCGGCAATGCACGCCTGCCCCGCCGAGCTGAAAATGCCGTAGCAGATCCCGCGCGCGGCCTGCTCGAGGTCGGCATCTTCCAGCACGATGGTCGGGGATTTTCCGCCCAACTCCAGCGAGGCCGGGATCAGCTTTTCCGCCGCCACGTGCGCCAGATGACGGCCCGTGGTGGTCCCGCCGGTAAAGGAAATTTTTCGCACCTTAGGGTGGCGCGCCAGCGCATCGCCAATCACTGAGCCTTTGCCCGGCAGCACGCTCAGCAGCCCGGCGGGCAGCCCGGCCTGTTCAAAAATCCGCGCCAACTCCAGCGCCATCAGCGGCGTGGCTTCGGCGGGCTTGAGGATCACCGCGTTACCCGCCGCAATGGCCGGCGCGACCTTCTGCATCTCGCTGGCAATCGGCGAATTCCACGGCGTGATGGCGGCCACCACGCCGAGCGGCTCATAGCGGCTCAGCGTCAGCAAATCCGGCTGACGCGGCGTCGGAAGCTCGCCCTCCAGCAGCTCGCAGGCGGCGGCAAAGTAGCGCGCCGTTGCCGCCGCGCTCATCACCAGCCCGCGCGCTTCCGCCAGCGGTTTGCCGTTATCGCGGGTCTGCATCTGCGCCAGTTCATCCACGCGGGACTCGATCAGATCGGCAACCTTATGCAGGATCTTCGCGCGAACGTGCGGCAGGCAGCCGCGCCACGCCGGATCGCGCCAGGCGCGCTCTCCGGCCTCAACCGCCTCCTGCAGATCGTCCAGGCTTGCCGCATTCAGCGCTGCGTTGATCGTCCCGTCAGCCGGGAAGTGGCTCTGCATCGGGTTGCCGCTGCCGTGTCGCCACTGGCCGCCGATAAAAATCTTCAGATCGTCCATCGTCACTCCTCAGCTCAGGGCCAGCTCGCGGCAGGCGCGCACCGCGCTCAGTGCCGCCAGGGTGGAGGTTTTAGGATTAGCAGCCAGCGGCAGGCCGCTCAGCTCCAGATGGAACTCGCCGAACAATCCTTCCACATGCAGCGTGTGGGTGTTGCGCTTCGTTGCAGGGTCGACCATCAGCTGCACGCGGGTCTCATCCATGCCGACGCCGCCGAGCGCCACGGTTGCCGCCACGTTGGCGTTGGCCGGGAACAGGCGTGCGGCCTCGCGGGCGCTGCCCTCGAAGAAGACCTTTGCTTCTGACACGGAATTGAGATCGATAAGCTGCTCGGCGTAGCTGCCGCGCCAGCTGGTCGGGCTTTTGCGCGACTGATAGGTGACGCGCTCAAGCCCGCCCTCTTTCGCCGCCGCCAGCCCGTCAATACCAGCAACCGCGCCGGAGAGCAGCGTCAGCCTGCCGCCCGCCGCGAGCAGGCGCTGCTCCAGCGCGCTGTCCGCCAGCGCACCTGTGGAGATCACCGCCAGATGCCAGCCGCGTCCTAAAATCGCTTCGCCATACTGCGCCACCGCCTGCTGGCTGGCGCACTCCAGCACCAGATCGGGCGCTTGCGCGCAGTCCATCGGTGAGGCCAGCGCCACCACGTCATCGCCAAACTGTGCGCGGATCGCCGCGTGGTGAGACTCGCGCGCCACGATCCAGCCGATAGCGACGCCAACAGGCAGACGCTCAATCACCGCCTGCGCCATGGCGCCAAACCCAATTAACATTACCTTTTTCATGATGCGTCCTTACAGGTGGCGGCAGAAGCCGCCGGAAACGTCCAGCGCGGCGCCAGTGGTAAACGAAGCCAGCGGCGAAGCGAGAAACAGCAGCGCCTGCGCAGGCTCATGCGGCTTGCCGAGGCGCGCCATCGGAATGCCGCGCCTGCGTGCGATATCCGCCGTCCACTCCAGCCAGCTCTGGCTTTTATCCGCCCGGTTTTCAAAGCGGCGCTGCCACTGCCCGGATTCCACCATGCCGAGCAGAATGGAATTGACGCGGATGCCTTTGCCTACCAGCTCTTTCGAAAGCGTGAGCGTCATGTTCAGCAGCGCGGCGCGGGCGGCGGAGGTGGCAATCATGTGCTCCTCGGGCTGCAGCGCCAGCAGGGAGTTGACGCAGGTGATGGAGGCGATGTCGGACCGCTCCAGCAGAGGCTGAAACGCCTGCACCGGGTTGATCACCCCGAACAGCTTCAGCTCGGCCTCGTGCAGCCACGCCTCGCGCGGGGTATCGTGGAAATGCGCCACGTAGCCCTGACCGGCGTTGTTGATCAGCATATCCGCCCCGCCAAAGCGGGCCTGCACCGCCTCCGCGAAGGCCTGCACCTCGTCGGCGTTCAGCACGTCGCAGCGGTAAGCGAAAATCTCCCCGTCCGGGTATTCGTTTTGCAGCGCCGCGTGGGCGCTGGCGAGCCGGTCCGGATCGCGGCCGCAGAAGGCCACTTTTGCCCCCTCACCCAGCAGCAGGCGCAGCGTTTCAAAGCCAATGCCGGACGAGCCGCCGGTGACCACCGCCACGCGGCCGTCAATGTGTGCATTCATCGCGCACCTCTTCGTTAATGCGTAAAAGCTGTTGGTTAAAAAACGCGTCGTTGTCGAGATAGCTGGCATGTCCGGCCTGCGGAATGGCGATAAACGGCATGCCGTAGCGCAGCGCCAGCCCTTGCACCAGCTCGGGCTGCGTGATGGCGTCCTGCTCGCCGCACCAGACTTCAAACGTGCCGGAGTACCGCTTGAGCCACGTATGAATGTCGTCGTGCGCCAGCATCCATGCGGCGGCAAGGTAGCCTTCCGGGCGCAGCGCGCGCATTCCTGACGCGACGGTGGCGATATCGTCCTCACGCGCGCCGGGGCGCAGCAGCTTCGCGGCGCGGGTCTGGGCGAGGATCTCACCGCCCAGCGCCATCTGCTGTTCGCGGCTGCGCCAGACCTGCTCCCGCTGCGCCGGCGCGGCATTGCCGTAGCCCTGCGCCGCGTCGGCCAGCACCAGATGGATGACGCGATCCGGGAACTTCGCCGCAAAGGCGCTGGCGACCAGCGCGCCGAGCGAGTGGCCGACCAGCACCGCCTGCCAGACGCCCGCGCGGTCAAGCATCGCCGCCAGCGCGTCGGCGTAATCCCCCGCGTTCGTCCGCTCCACCGCCAGCATCGGGCTTTCGCCATAGCCGGGCATGTCCCACGCCAGAACGCGAAAGCCGTCCAGCACCATCTGCTTGTGCCAGGAGGCCGCGCCGGAGCTGATACCGTGCAGCAGCATCAGCGGGATGCCGCTTCCCTGTTCACGATAACCCGTCATCATGCCCCCTTAGTTCCGCTTCACTTTTGAGAGCGGATGATCGGCGGGATAGGTCGGGATTTCCGGCTTGTTGGTTCCCAGCATGACGCACATCAGCGCCTCTTCTTCGCCGTGGTTAAACAGCCCGCGATAGATGCCCGGCGGGACGGAGATCAGGTCACGTTCGCGCAGCACGGTTTCGGTGTAGCTGTCGCCGTCCTGGATCATCAGCGTGATCTGCCCTTTAAGCATGAAGAACACCTCTTCCACGTCGTCGTGCAGGTGCAGCGGCCCCTCGCACTTCGACGGCAGCACCATGGTGGAGAAGGTAAAGTGATCCGCCTGCACGGTGTTGGTGTCGTTCGCGACGCCGGTTGCGCCGGTGCCGATGTAGCGCATCTGCGCCCGGCGGTACTTCGGGTCAAAATCGGCCTGGAACTTCAGCGCGTTCCAGTCGTACTTGCGGCCTTCGAAGCGCGCGATGCGCGACTCGACCCACTCTTCCATCGTCAGGTGGTCAGGTTTGATGCCTGATGTGTTGGTTACGGTTGAATCAGTCATGACACTCTCCTCAGTAACGTCTCAGCAGCGGCAGTAACAGGACGCAGCCCACCGCCGCCATCACCGCCAGAAAAATCAGCCCGGAATCCATGCTGTGGGTGAAGGCAATAAGCGCGCCCATCACCGCCGGCGACAGCGCGCCCGCAAAGTTTCCCAGCCCGTTGAAAATGCCGCCCGCCGTGGCGCTCACCCGCGGATGGGTGGCCTTCGCCAGCAGGGCGAAAATGTTGGGTGCACCGGTGCCCCACATGAAGGTGCTGAAGCTCATCGCCGCGATGATGGTCAGCGGGGTGTCAAGGTGCATCACCGCCGCCAGGCCTACCGCCGCCCCCGCCATCGAGATAAAGCAGGCCGCCGCGCGCTTATCGACCCGGTCCGACAGCCACGCGCCAATGACCTCGCCCGCCAGCATGGCGATGAACGGCATCGACGACAGCCAGCCCGCGTGCTCCAGATGAATGCCTTTGCCCTTAATCAGGTAGCCCGGCAGCCAGCCGTTGATACCCCACAGGTAGGTCAGGAAGGCGATGTTAAAGATACAGATGATCCAGAAGTGCGGGCTGACAAACAGCTCGCGGCGCGCGGCGCGGCGCTCATCCTGAGACGCCTGCGAGGTGCCGGGCTTCGTATCCAGACGGATCCCGCGCAGCCCGACGCGCACGAAAATAAGCACCGGCACGGTGAGCATCGCCATCACGAAGAAGGTGCTCTGCCAGCCGAAGGTGTTCAGCAGCCAGAGGGAAAGCGGGAAACCAATCGCCGCGCCCACCGGCGTGCCCAGCAGCCACAGCATGGTGGCGCGCGCCTGCAGATGCTGCGGGAAGTTGTGGCGCACGATGGCGAAGGCCAGCGGGAACAGCGGCCCTTCCGCCACGCCCAGCAGAATGCGCAGAACGATCATCAGCGTGTAGTTATGGGTAAAACCCATCGCCACCATCAGCACGCACCACACCGCCATCATTCCGGTGAGCAGGCGCAGCGGCGCGATTTTGTCGCCTAAGCCGCTTAAAAATACCGACGAAAAGCCGTAGCTCAGCAGAAAGGCGCTCATCAGAATGCCGAGGCGCGTGGTGTCGAAATCGATCCCCATCGCCTGCTGGAAATGGCTGTCGGAAAACAGCGCCGCGATGCTGATTTTGTCGAAAAACGCCAGCAGCACGCAGGCCAGCAGCGACAGCGGGATGGCCCAGCGCACCGCTTTTTCAGGCGTGCGGGCCCCCTCACCGCTTGCCTCAACGGGCGCGGTGTTGGTCTCTAATGTGGTCATGTCTCCCCCTACGGGTGCGGGTTAGCTATCGCAGTGACATCAGTGAAAAGGTCGGGTCGCCGAGCGGCACGTCGGACAGATCCCGCCCCGCCGCCATCCAGCGCTTCGCCAGCTTGACGGTGCGCGCGTCGTTGAACGCCACCAGCTGCGTCAGCCGCCCGCTCTCGTCCAGCGAGAAGTAGAGCGAATCTTCGCGCGCTATCGTTGTGCTCCCCGCCTGCGGAATGCCGAGGATCTGAATGTTGTGCTGGTATTGATCCGACCACAGCCACGGCGCGTCGTCATAGCCCGGCGCATCGGGGTTGAGCATCGCTCTCGCCGTCGCCACCGCCTGGTTCTGGGCAAAGGCCCAGGACTGAATGCACAGGCTGTAGTGATGGTGCTGAGCCACATCGCCCGCGGCAAAGATGAACGGATCCGACGTTCTCCCTTGAGCATCGACGACGATCCCGCGCTCGCTTTTAAGCCCCGCGTCGCGCGCCAACTCCAGGTTGAGATCGACGCCGATCCCGACCACTACCGCGTCAAAGGTTTCGCGCAGGCCGTCGCAGTGAATAACCGGCAGGCCGTTATCGTCCTCCAGCTCCAGCGCGCCGCAGCCGGTGCGGATATCCACGCCCTGCTCGCGATGGAGTGCCTCTAAGCGCTGCGACACCTCGCCGCTCACCGAGCGCATGCAGAGCGCGGGCTGCTGCTCGAACAGGGTGACCGCTACGCCGCTTTTGCGCGCGGACGCGGCAATTTCCAGGCCGATCCAGCCGCCGCCGACAATCGCCAGGGTTTGGCTTTCCGCCAGCCGCCCCTTCAGACGCTGCGCGTCCTGCCAGTGGCGCAGGGTATAGACCTGCGGATGCGCCGCCCACGCCTCCCCCGGCAGACGCGCCCGCCCTCCGGTGGCAATTAAAAGGATGTTGTAACTAAGACGCTCGCCGCTGCTCAAACGCACTGTTTTCGCCTCGCGATCGATCTGCTCCGCACGCAGCGGACGGTACCAGGTCAGGTTCAGCGCCCGCTGCGCTTCGTCGGAAAACAGGCGCGGAAGCGCCGCGTCCGGCTCCAGAAGAGAGGCTTTCGACAGCGGCGGGCGCTCGTAGAAATCCCACTCTTCTTCCGCCACCACGCAAATCTCGCCGTCGAAGCCCTCGTCGCGCAGGGTTTTCGCCGCCCAGCCGCCCGCCTGGCCGCCGCCGATAATGACAATGCGCGACGTCATACCGCCTCCGGTTTTTTCTGCTGGCGGCGCGTGTCGTGGTCGATCCCGCCTTCCACCGCCCATTCGGTAAAGGAGACCAGCGAGTGCTCCAGCTCGCGCGGCTGCCAGTTTTCGGTCAGGTAATCGTCGTTGGTGTAATACTCAAACGCGCCGCCGGTCGGGCTGTTGACGTACCAGAAGTACGCCGACGACACCGGATGGCGGCCCGGACCGATAAAGGTGCTCCAGTCATTTTTATTCATCGCGATACCGCCGCCGATCACCTCGTGGATGTCGCGCACGGTGAAGGCAACGTGGTTCAGCCCGCGCCTGCGGTTCGGCAGCTGCAGCAGGAACAGGTTGTGATGGCCGCCGCGCGCGCCGCAGCGCAGGAATACGGCGCGGTTGATGTAGCGGTCAGAGACCTGGAAGCCGAGCACCTCGCGGTAGAATTTCTCTACCGCCGCCAGCTCCTCCACGAAGAACACCACGTGCCCGACGTTGATGGGCTGGGCGCGATCGTAAACCGGGCTGGGAGTGTCGATGCGGCGAGCGTCGCCCCACTGGTTAATCGGCTCAACGTTCAGTTCCACGTCGGTCTGCTGGCTGACCTGCACGCGCAGCGTCATGCCGTTCGGGTCGAGGCACTCCAGCGCGTCGCCCACCTCACGAAAGCCGGGCTGCTGCGCCAGCTTTGGGCGCAGCGCGTTGAGATCAGCCTGGCTGGCAACCGCCCAGGTCATGCGGCGCAGGGTGTTACCCGCCTCAAACGCCGGCGGCAGGTCGGGGCTGTCGATGGGGTTAAGCTCCACGCGCGCGCCGCTCAGGGTGGTAAAACGCTGGCCGCTGGCATCGCCCGTCAGGCCAAAATCACGCATAAATTTGGCGCAGTGCGTCAGGTCTTCTACGCCAAATTCCAGCTTTTCAATTCCGGTTACACTCATCGTTCGTTGCCTCATCTGGCCCAAGTTGGGCGTAAAACATGCCCGACGCGGTCAAGCGCCTGACGTTAACTCACTGATTTAACTGGCCTGTGACAGATACCCTAAGAAGCCAGAAATTTTATCCGCCGCGAGGCGAACCTCGTTTTGCAGGCGCTCGCGGTCGGTCTGCGGGATCTCTTCCGACGGCACCAGAATGCTGACCACCGCCGCCACACGTCCGCTTCGGTCATATACCGGGTAGACGATGGAGGAGATGCCGTGGCGGAAGAAGGACTCGCCAATCACGTACCCGCGGGCTTTGTCCTGCTGCACCATCTGCCACAGGGCTTCGCGGTCGTGAAGCTGCCCCGGCGTGTTGCCCGGCAGGCGCTCGTGCGGGAACAACAGTTCAAAATCGGCGCGGGACATATCGGTCAGCAGCATGCGGCCAAGCGAGGTGCAGTGCACCGGTAGGCGGGTGCCAATGCTGACCTGATTGATGCGCGACCCGGCGGCGCTGACGCGGGCGATGTAGATAATGTCGCGCCCGTCGCGGATCGCCAGATGGCTGCTGCACTGGCTCACGTCACGCAGTTGCTCGATGACCGGCTGGCCGACCTGCGCCACGTCCAGCGAGGCGATGTACTCAAAGCCCAGACGCAGCACGTTCATGCCCAACGAGAAGGTATTGGTGCGCACGTTGCGCTCCAGAAAACCCATAAACTCCAGCGTCTGCACTACGCGGTAGGCGGTCGCCTTCGGCATATCCACCAGCCGGTGCAGCTCGGCAAAGGTCAGTTCGCGATGCTGCTCGCCAAAGGCCAACAGCAGCTGTAAACCGCGCTCCAGCCCCGGCACCAGATACTTCACTTCCCGATCGTTTGCCATCATCGCCATACCTCAGTTAAAGACAAAACCGCCGTTGACCGGGATCAACTGTCCGGTGATGAACCGCGACAGATCGCTTAACAGCCAGACCACGCTGCCGGTGACATCCTCCGGCTGCTGCGCGCCCGTTAATGCGCGGCCGTTTTCGTAGAGCTCATGCCGTTCGGCAGGCACATATTCCGTCGCCTCGACGCGGGTAAGCCCCGGCGCGATGGCGTTGATGCGGATGCGTTTTTCGCCCAGCTCGCGCGCCATTGAGCGCGTCATGGCAATGACGGCCCCCTTGCTGGCAACGTAGGCCATCAGGCGCGGCGCGCCCCACAGCGCGGTGTCGGACGCCACGTTCACAATGCCCGCCCCTTCGCGAAGCAGCGGCACGGCGGCGCGCGTCACCAGCCAGGTGCCTTTGACGTTCACGCTCATCACGCGGTCCCACAGGTCCGGATCGTAATCGAGCATATTTTTGCCGCCCACGCCCGTCGCCATTGCCGCGTTGTTCACCAGGCCGTCAATCTGCCCCTGCTCGCCAATGGCGCTGAACGCCTGCTCAATGGAATGCGGATCGGCCAGATCGATAACGTGCGATTCGATCGCATAGCCTCGTTCGCGCAGCCCGTGGGCGCTCTCGGCCAGTTCGCCCTTGAGGATGTCGCACATCACCACCGCCGCACCCTGCTCCGCGCAGGCTTTGGCAAAGTGGTAGCCCAGCCCGCGCGCAGCGCCGGTCACAACGATGCGCTTTCCGCTCAGCAGCCCGTTCATCAGGCGGCTCCCTGCTGTTCTTCGCGCAGCGCCAGCTGCTCTTTCGCGGCCTTTTGCATCATGCGGCGCAGGCGGGAGAGGCCGACGTCGTGCTGGTAGAGGTATTCATGGTCGCGGGCGTTCGGGGCCAGGCTTTCCAGCACCACGCGGTCCTGCTCCAGCACTTCCCAGTGCAGTTTTTCCAGACGGTTACGGTACATGAAGCGCCACATGTCGCGCTGCCAGCCCTGCACGCGGCGGATGCGCCAGAAGAAGACGCGGCAGTTGTCGTTATCCTCCGGCACCACCATGCCGACGATAAAGAAGTGGCCGCCCGGTCCGAAGCGCTTCTTATAAGGAATAGAGAGGCGCATCCAGCAGGTGCCGCTGTTGCCCAGCTCTACCCAGTCGAAGTTGACGCCGCTCTGCCCTTTCTTCTCAAAAATGAAGCCGGTTTTGGTCGGCTGGAGCACCATGTCGGCCTTGCGATCCCCTTCCGCCATCGAGTGTGAGGACGAATGCAGATAGGTGCCGTGCATCGGGTCCATCACGTTTTCCAGCGCGTACTGGTAGTTGCACTTCCACGCGGCGGTGCAGAGGAAGTTGCTGAAGCTTTCCGTATCGGCAAGTTCATCCGGGAAGGTCAGCTCGTCCGGCTGCTGGTCAGCGGTGACGCCAAACCACAGGAAGATGGCGCCGTGCGCCTCCTGCACGTTATAGCTGCGCACGCACTGCTGGCCGACCAGCGGACATTTATCCACGGCGGGCACGTCTTTCACCTCGCCGTTGCCCGCCACTTCCACGCCGTGATACCAGCAGGCGATACGGTCGCCGAGGTTCCAGCCCATGGACAGGCGCGCGCCGCGGTGCGGGCAGCGGTCTTCCAGCGCCTGCACCTGGCCGTCTTTGTTACGCCAGACCACAATCTGCTCGCCCAGGCGGGTGATGCCCACAGGAGCAGACTGCACTTCCCAGCTTGCCAGCACCGGATACCAGAGGCCGCGCAGGCCTTTATCGAGATAATTTTGTACCGTCGTCGTCATCGCGTTGTCCTCAGTAACCGTTAACCTGTAAGAATGCCTGGAAGCTGGCGTCGCTCCACGGCTCACCCTGCTGGTCGTGCATGCGCACCGCGTTCAGCCCGTTCACCAGTTCCGGTAGGGTTTCAACGCCCTGTTCGAAGAGATCTTCCAGCGTGGCAATCAGGTTCACCTCCCAGTTTTCCGGCTCGCGGCTGCGGGTTTGCCAGATCAGGTTGGTGTAGTCACCCGGCTTATGGATCGCGCCGTTTCCGCCCTCTGCAGGCGGGGTAAACTGGCGGCTTTCCGGCAGCGCCGGGTTGTAGTTCAGGGTGTCGCTCATGCCACGGTCTCCTCGACGAAGGTAATCTGGATTTGATTTTCAAAGACCCGAACCGGGTAGCGGTTGAGGTTGCGACCGCCGGGGCCGTGCAGGCACTGGCCGGTTTTGACGTCGAACACCGCCTCGTGCAGCGGGCATTCCACTTTGCCGTCTTCCACGAAGCCCTGGCTCAGCAGGGCATAGGCGTGCGGACATACGTCTTCCAGCGCGTAATATTCACCGTCAATCAGATAAACGCCGATCTCTTTACCCTCTACGCTGCCGCTAAAAGGGAAATCTTCCTGTACTTGTTCTGCGTCACATACGCCTATCCAGCTCATCACGATCCTCCAGGCTTTTGTTTCATATATGAAACTCTGTTTCTTATTTAATACGGTCAATATAAAAGCGATGAATGTTTCGTCAAGCGCCAATGTGAAGAATTTGTTAATCAAACAGCAATTAATTAACTAAGTGTGCAAAGGATCACGAAAAAATGCAGCGATATGAAATTTTCATTATTGCGGCGTGATAAATACGATTTATTAATGCCCTCGACATTTCAATAAAAGATATTGACTTCTTTTCTTTTTGTTCCTTAAAAATAAAGCGGCGTCACATCCCTGGTGTTTCACCTGTGAAACTAAATTTTAATTTAGCCTTAATAAACAATGAGTTTCACCAGTGAACCATTTTAGCTCCGTGACAATCACTTTGATAAAAATATAAATAGATGAAAACGTAAGGCGGGCATGATGACGGCAAGATGGCAAGGTACAATTGCACTGTTATTACTGATTATTATTTCCTACGTCGACCGGGTTAATATTTCGGTAATGATTTTAAACCCGGAATTTGCCGAACATTTTCAGCTAAATGAAAACAGAATGTTACAAGGCATGCTCATGACCTGCTTTCTGCTGGGTTATGGTTTTTCGGCTTTATTATTAACGCCAGTTATCGAAAGTAAACTCCATTACCGGCAGGGATTATTAAGCAGCATCGCGATTTGGGCCGCGGTGTGCGCGATTTCACCGCTGCTGGGTTCGCTACTGGGCATGCTTATCGCCCGCGTGATTTTGGGCATTGCCGAAGGACCGCTCTTTTCGCTGAAGACGCGTTTTATCAGCGATAACTTTGGCGCGGAAGAGATTGGCAAACCCAACGCCGTCACCGCGCTGGGCGTCTCGCTCGGGCTGGCCGTGGGCTTTCCGCTGGTCACCTGGCTGATGGCGCATCTGGGCTGGGCCGGGTCATTTTATGCGCTCGCGGTGATGAATCTGGTGCTGGGCGGCGGGCTTATCTGGCGCTTTCTGCCCGCGCCACGCAGCCCGGGGCAGATGAAAAAACCGGGGTTTATGAAGACGTTTACCCTGGCCTGGCAAACGCCGCTGCTGGGCTGGATCCTGCTGGTTGAAATCGCCACGCTGAGCTATCTGTGGGGCAGCAGCGCGTGGCTGCCCGCATGGCTGCGTGACGAGCACCACTTCTCGCTGCACGCCACGGGCATGCTTGCGGCGATCCCCTTCCTGCTGAGCCTGGGCTCTAAGTTTCTGGGCGGCGTGCTGCTCGACAAAATGCGACCGGAAAAGGCGCCGGTGCTGTTTGTGGTAGGCGGAACGCTGACGGCGCTCTCCGTGGTGGCACTGATGCTAAGCCATCAGCCCGCATGGCTGGCGCTGTTTATACTGTCCGCCAATGTGTTCTGGGGACTTCAGGGGGCCGCCATTCCTGCGGTGATCCAACATCACGCCGCGCGGGAGGCCGTGGGCAGTGCGTACGGCATTATCAATGGGATAGGCAATATCTGCGCGGCGTTTATTCCGCTGCTGATGGGGATGGTGATGAAATCGGTGGGGTCGGTCAGTTCTGGCTTTTCGGTGCTGGTCGTCTCGCAGGTGATTACCCTGCTCGCAGGAGGAATGCTGCTGCTGCGCATGCGTCGCGCAGCAGCAGTGAGCGCGTAAGGCTTATTCGCCTTTTTTCGCCGCCTGGATGTAGAGCATTTCCAGCGCCAGAGTCGCCGCCGCCAGCGCGGTGATCTCGGACTGGTCATAGGCCGGTGCGACTTCTACTACGTCCATCCCGACGATGTTCAGATCCTTCAGGCCGCGCACCAGCTTGATCGCGCGGTCTGAGGTCAGGCCGCCGATGACCGGCGTACCGGTGCCAGGTGCAAACGCCGGATCCAGACAGTCGATATCGAAAGTCAGGTACACAGGCATGTCGCCGACGATCTGCTTCACCTGCGCCAGAATGTCGTCCACGCCGCGATCGTTAACCTGGCCCGCGTCCAGCACGGTGAAGCCGTTGTCTTTGTCGAACTCGGTGCGAATACCGATCTGCACGGAGTGGTTCGGGTCGATCAGACCTTCGTTCGGCGCGGTGAAGAACATGGTGCCGTGGTCGAACTCGCAGCCGTTCGCGTAAGTGTCGGTATGCGCATCGAAGTGCACCAGCGCCATTTTACCGAAGTGCTTCGCGTGGGCGCGCAGCAGCGGCAGGGTCACGAAGTGGTCACCGCCAAAGGAGAGCATGCGCTTGCCGGCTGCCAGCAGCTTCTCGGCGTGCGCCTGCAGCTTTTCGCTCATCTCACGCGCGTCGCCGAAGGCGTACACCAGGTCACCGCAGTCCACCACGTTCAGGCGCTCGCGCATGTCGAAGTTCCACGGGAAGCGGTTATGCTCCCAGGCCAGGTTCGTGGAAACCTGACGGATTGCTGCCGGACCGTGACGACCGCCCGCGCGACCGGAGGTAGCCATGTCGAACGGTACGCCGGTGATCACCCAGTCAGCGTCGCTGTCGTACGGCTGGAAGTTCATCGGAAGGCGTAAAAAACCAAACGCGTTAGATACCAGAGAGTTATCGTACTGATGACCTAAAGTGCTCATGTCATGACCTCTTATAAAGTCGATACATTAAAAACAGATGAAAAAAAATCCCCTCCGCGTCGTTAAACCCGACGAGGAAGGGATTGATTCGTAAATCGCTAATTTGGGCGAATTATCGCCGGTAATGCGTATGGGTTCAAGTGAGTATAGGGCATTGTGCGGTCTGTTGCCCTCACCCCGCCCCTCTCCCACGGGGAGAGGGAGTTTACCTACTCATCTTCCAGGTAGGTGTACCCGTACAGACCCGCTTCAAACTCCTCCAGGAACTGCTGCTGCAACGCGTCGTCCAGACCGGTGTTTTTCACCTGGTCGCGGAACTGGGTGAGCAGTTTTTTCGGATCCAGCTGAACGTATTCCAGCATGTCTGCCACGGTGTCCCCTTCATCGGACAGCTCGATTTCCACGTTGCCGTCAGGGAAGACAAACACGTCAACCGCTTCGGTATCACCGAACAGGTTGTGCATGTTGCCGAGGATCTCCTGATACGCGCCGACCATAAAGAAGCCCAGCATCGGCGGGTTCTCCGGGTCGTATTCCGGCATTGGCATCGTCGTTGCGATACCGTCGCCGTCAACGTAGTGGTCGATAGCGCCGTCGGAATCACAGGTGATGTCCAGCAGTACCGCACGACGTTCCGGGGCGTGGTTCAGCCCTTCCAGCGGCAGAACCGGGAACAGCTGGTCAATACCCCAGGCATCCGGCATCGACTGGAACAGCGAGAAGTTGACGTAAATCTTATCCGCCATACGCTCCTGCAACTCGTCGATAATCGGACGGTGCGCGCGGTTGCTCGGGTCGAGTTGTTTCTGCACTTCATGGCACATGTTCAGATAAAGCTGCTCCGCCCAGGCGCGCTCCTGCAGGCTAAAGGTGCCTGAAGAGTAGCCGACGTGAATATCATGCAGGTCCATCTGGCTGTCGTGCAGCCATTCGCGCAGGGAACGGCGCGTGCCCGGCTCGTGCATCTCCTGCCAGGTTTCCCACATGCTTTGCAGGGAACGTGGTGCATCGTCCTGCGGCGGCGTCGCTTCGGTAATTTCGCTACGCTCAACGCCGATGATGTTAGAGACCAGTACCGTATGGTGCGCGGTGACCGCGCGACCGGATTCGGTGATCACCGTCGGGTGCGGCAGGCCGTTCTCTTCACAGGCATCGCCAATCGCCCAGATAATATTGTTGGCGTATTCGTTTAGGCCGTAGTTCACGGAGCAGTCAGACTGCGAGCGGGTACCTTCATAGTCCACGCCCAGGCCGCCGCCCACGTCGAAGCACTGAATGTTCACGCCGAGCTTGTGCAGCTCAACGTAGAAACGCGCCGATTCACGCACGCCGGTGGCGATGTCGCGAATATTGGCCATCTGCGAGCCAAGGTGGAAGTGAAGCAGCTGAATGCTGTCGAGACGACCGCGCTCGCGCAGGATTTCCACCAGCTGCAGCACCTGGTTCGCCGCGAGGCCGAACTTGGATTTTTCACCGCCGGAGGACTGCCATTTACCAGAACCCTGCGACGCCAGACGCGCACGCACGCCAAGGCGTGGGATGACGTTCAGACGCTCGGCCTCTTCCAGCACGATAGCGATTTCAGTCATCTTCTCGATAACCAGATAGACCTTGTGGCCCATCTTCTCGCCAATCAGCGCCAGACGAATGTATTCACGGTCTTTATAGCCGTTACAGACGATCACCGAACGGGTCATGCCCGCGTGCGCCAGAACCGCCATCAGTTCCGCTTTGGAACCGGCTTCCAGACCCAGCGGCTCGCCGGAGTGGATCAGGGATTCAATGACGCGGCGGTGCTGGTTTACCTTGATCGGGTAAACCAGGAAGTAGTCGCCTTTATAGCCGTAGGATTCACGCGCGCGTTTGAACGCCGCGTTGATAGAACGCAGGCGATGTTGCAGGATCTGCGGGAAGCAGAACAGTGCAGGCAACCGCTGGCCCTGTGCTTCGCGGGCTTTCACCAGTTTGGCGAGATCGACGCGCGCTTCAGGGACGTCCGGATCCGGGCAGACGCTGATGTGGCCCAGTTCGTTGACGTCGTAGTAGTTATTGCCCCACCAGGCAATATTGTAAGTGCGCAGCATCTTGCTGGCTTCCTGGGAGCTCATCGCAACCTCCTGCATAGAACGTAGTACACCCTGTTCGCCCGCTGACGAAGGCGAAAAAGAAGACATGTCGTCAGACATAGCGAACCTCAACTCTTTGTATTAAGTGTAAAACAGTTGACTACTATCGCAGCGTTATACGGCGATAACAACCCATAAACGGCTCCGTTTCCCAGCAGAGTATGCTGAAATCCAGACCGTGCGACCGGTTTCTTATTCATATCATTGTAAAACACGTATCCGAACTCTGTATGACAAGGTTCGGCGAAACCACGAGAAAACTCTTGTATTAACAAGAGCGCCCTTGTTCAGTTGTCACAGAGCGTAACCGGCCCTGGAATCCTGAGAAGCGCCGAGATGGGTATAACATCGGCAGGTTTGCAGACTGGAAATGCGGGTTGCGGGAATCAACTGCGCGCCAGAACGGCTGCGCTGAATTAGCGGAAAACGATGGTTCATTATCTCGTATCACCTCCACCGCCGCCTCTGCTGAAACGGACCACAAGCCAAAGCTAAATGTTCACTGCTTAACCCGGCTGGAAGTGGCGACACGATGAGGTCATCGAGCGCTTTTTTGTATGAGCCGCGTGCCGCGTTTTATACCGAGAAGGTGGGGAAAATGCAAAACAAAAATGCGTGGGTTGCCCGTGCTGTCAGGAAATATTTCCAGCTTTGTTTTCAACGCAGTGAGAGGTTACTCAAAAAAAACTGGAAATCGGGTGAAGAAGTGACCTAAAATAGACGTCCAGATGTTAATCCATCTATACTGATTAACACTCAGACTGCCAGTGTCAAAAACCTGCAGGCCTTGGTAGAATACTCTCCTTTGGCTATTCCACACAGCAGTTCGAGCTAACCAAATTCCTCTTAGGTGAAATAAAACATGGCAAAACACCTGTTTACGTCCGAGTCCGTATCAGAAGGACATCCTGATAAAATTGCTGACCAAATCTCCGATGCGGTGCTGGATGCGATCCTTGCCCAGGATCCTAAAGCGCGCGTAGCGTGTGAAACCTATGTCAAAACCGGCATGGTTCTGGTCGGCGGTGAGATCACCACCAGCGCATGGGTTGATATCGAAGAGATCACCCGTAACACGGTGCGTGAGATCGGCTATGTACATTCTGATATGGGCTTTGATGCCAATTCTTGCGCGGTACTGAGCGCCATCGGCAAACAGTCCCCGGACATCAACCAGGGCGTTGACCGCACCGATCCGCTGGAGCAGGGCGCGGGCGACCAGGGCCTGATGTTCGGCTACGCCACCAATGAAACTGACGTGCTGATGCCAGCACCGGTTACCTACGCACACCGTCTGGTGCAGCGTCAGGCTGAAGTGCGTAAAAACGGCACCCTGCCGTGGCTGCGCCCGGATGCGAAAAGCCAGGTCACCTTCCAGTATGACGACGGTAAAATCGTCGGTATTGATGCGGTAGTTCTGTCCACTCAGCATTCTGAAGATATCGATCAGAAATCGCTGCAGGAAGCCGTGATGGAAGAGATCATCAAGCCGGTTCTCCCTACCGAATGGCTGAGCTCTGCAACCAAATTCTTCATCAACCCAACCGGACGCTTCGTTATCGGCGGCCCAATGGGCGACTGCGGCCTGACCGGTCGTAAAATCATCGTGGATACCTACGGCGGCATGGCGCGTCACGGCGGCGGTGCGTTCTCCGGTAAAGATCCTTCTAAAGTGGACCGTTCTGCTGCGTACGCTGCACGTTATGTTGCGAAAAACATCGTTGCTGCTGGCCTGGCTGACCGCTGTGAGATTCAGGTTTCCTACGCAATCGGCGTGGCTGAACCGACCTCCATCATGGTGGAAACTTTCGGTACTGAGAAAGTGCCTTCAGAACAGCTGACCCTGCTGGTGCGCGAGTTCTTCGACCTGCGTCCATACGGCCTGATTCAGATGCTGGATCTGCTGCACCCAATCTACAAAGAAACCGCTGCATACGGTCACTTTGGTCGTGAACATTTCCCATGGGAAAAAACCGACAAAGCCGCCCTGCTGCGTGAAGCTGCCGGTCTGAAGTAATCGACTGACAGTGTTTAACAGGCCAGCCTTTGTGCTGGCCTTTTTTATGTCGGGTGGCGGCTTCGCCTTACCCGACCTACGGGTTTTGTGGTGTGCGTAGGCCGGGTAAGGCGCAGCCGCCACCCGGCAATGTTTGAAACCGCTTACACCATGCCGAATATATCCCGCTTTCAGAATAATCTCTTTGCTTGATCGCCTTTCTTCTGCTGTTACATTTCATTTCAGTTAAGTCCGAAATTCAAACAAACGCGATGCGCATCACCTCATTTACCTCTATATTTTCAAAGCTTTAATTATTTTTACGGTTGCACGGCAGTGTAACCGATTACACCAATGTGATTTGTCTCACATATTTTTACGGGTCACTCACCTACCCTTAACATCGACAAAACTGATAATTCAAATGGAGGGCATAATGCCTGACAATAATAAACAAGGGCGTACGTCCAACAAGGCGATGACATTCTTCGTCTGCTTCCTCGCTGCCCTGGCAGGATTACTTTTTGGCCTGGATATCGGCGTCATTGCAGGTGCACTCCCCTTCATCGCTGATGAGTTCCAGATTACCGCGCATACTCAGGAATGGGTGGTCAGCTCCATGATGTTCGGTGCGGCAGTCGGTGCCGTTGGCAGCGGCTGGCTCTCCTTCAAGCTCGGGCGTAAAAAGAGCCTGATGATCGGCGCGATCCTGTTTGTTGCCGGTTCACTCTTCTCTGCCGCAGCGCCTAACGTTGAGGTGCTCATTCTTTCCCGCGTCTTGCTGGGCCTGGCTGTCGGCGTCGCGTCCTATACCGCACCGCTGTATCTATCTGAAATCGCGCCGGAGAAAATCCGCGGCAGCATGATTTCCATGTACCAACTGATGATCACCATCGGTATTCTTGGTGCTTACCTTTCCGATACCGCGTTCAGCTACAGCGGCGCATGGCGCTGGATGCTCGGCGTGATCATCATCCCGGCTATCCTGCTTCTGATCGGCGTCTTCTTCCTGCCGGACAGCCCGCGCTGGTTTGCCGCGAAACGTCGATTCCACGATGCCGAACGCGTGCTGCTCCGCCTGCGCGATACCAGCGCTGAGGCGAAAAACGAGCTGGAAGAGATCCGCGAAAGCCTGAAGGTGAAACAGTCCGGCTGGGCGCTGTTTAAAGAGAACAGCAACTTCCGCCGCGCGGTGTTCCTGGGCGTGCTTCTGCAGGTGATGCAACAGTTCACCGGGATGAACGTCATCATGTACTACGCGCCAAAAATCTTCGAACTGGCGGGGTATACCAACACCACCGAGCAAATGTGGGGCACCGTTATCGTCGGCCTGACCAACGTGCTGGCGACCTTTATCGCCATCGGTCTGGTGGACCGCTGGGGACGTAAGCCTACCCTGACGCTGGGCTTCCTGGTAATGGCCGTCGGCATGGGCGTGCTGGGTACCATGATGCACGTGGGCATTCACTCTCCAACCGCCCAGTACTTCGCGGTGGCGATGCTGCTGATGTTTATCGTCGGGTTTGCCATGAGCGCCGGTCCGCTGATTTGGGTACTGTGCTCTGAGATCCAGCCGCTGAAAGGGCGTGATTTTGGTATCACCTGCTCTACCGCGACAAACTGGATTGCCAACATGATCGTCGGCGCAACGTTCCTGACCATGCTCAATACCCTGGGCAATGCCAACACCTTCTGGGTTTACGCCGGTCTGAACCTGTTCTTTATTGTTCTGACTATCTGGCTGGTTCCAGAAACCAAACACGTTTCACTGGAACACATTGAACGTAACCTGATGAAAGGTCGTCCTCTGCGCGAAATCGGCGCACACGACTAATTCTCTGGCGGGAGGTGCCCCTTGCACCTCCCCGCTTCGCGCTTTATGCTCTGCCCCTATGAAAGCTCCCCGTCTCCCCATCGCCCTTCAGCAAGCCGTTATGCGCTGCCTGCGGGAAAAACTCGCCCAGGCCAACCTGAAGCTTGGCCGCAACTATCCTGAACCGAAGATCGTTTATCAGCAGCGCGGCACCGCGGCCGGCACCGCCTGGCTCGAGCCTTATGAGATCCGCCTGAACCCGGTGCTGATGATGGAAAACCAGCAGGCGTTTATTGAGGAAGTGGTACCGCACGAACTGGCGCATCTGCTGGTGTGGAAACACTTCGGACGCGTCGCGCCACACGGGAAAGAGTGGAAGTGGATGATGGAAGCGGTACTGGGCGTTCCGGCACGCCGTACCCATCAGTTCGAGCTGGAATCGGTGCGCCGCAATACATTTCCCTACCGCTGCCGGTGCCAGCAGCACCAGCTCACCGTCCGCCGTCATAACCGCGTGGTGCGCGGCGAGGCAACCTACCGCTGCGTCAAATGCGGCGAACCGCTGGTCGCGGAGTAATAACCTGAACTTTCAGGAACTTTCCTGATCTGACTGATTGCATACGGGAACAACATTCGTTACGTTGCGGGCTCGTTTTGACACGGAGTGTAAGATGTCCCGTAATGTTTCTCTCGCGGTCGCCTTTATGACGACGGCGCTCTCCGGCCATGCTCTGGCCGACGGTATCAACAGTTTCTCTCAGGCCAAGGCCGCAGGCGTGAAGGTGAACGCCGATGTGCCGGGCGATTTCTACTGCGGCTGTAAAATTAACTGGCAGGGTAAAAAAGGAGTCGTTGACCTTGAGTCCTGCGGCTATAAGGTGCGTAAAAACGAAAACCGCGCCAGCCGCATCGAATGGGAACATGTCGTTCCGGCCTGGCAGTTTGGCCACCAGCGCCAGTGCTGGCAGGACGGCGGACGTAAAAACTGTTCCAAAGATCCGGTTTACCGCCAGATGGAAAGCGATATGCATAACCTGCAGCCTGCGGTTGGCGAAGTGAACGGCGATCGCGGCAACTTTATGTACAGCCAGTGGAACGGTGGCGAAGGCCAGTACGGACAGTGCGGTATGAAGGTTGATTTTAAAGAGAAAGTCGCCGAGCCCCCTGCCCGCGCGCGCGGCAGTATCGCCCGTACCTACTTCTATATGCGTGACCGTTATGACCTCAACCTTTCACGCCAGCAGACGCAGCTGTTCAACGCCTGGGACAGGCAGTACCCGGTGACCGAGTGGGAATGCCAGCGCGACGAGCGCATCGCCAAAGTCCAGGGGAATCACAACCCTTACGTCCAGCGGGCTTGCCAGGCACAAAAGAGCTAACCTACACTACGGCCATTCGCTTATATCGCATGACACATGGAATTTCTGACTATGCGCATTCCCCGCATTTACCATCCTGAACTGATTACCGCAGGCCGTGAAATCGCCCTGTCTGATGACGCCGCCAACCACGTTGGCCGCGTGCTGCGCATGGGTGCAGGTCAGGCCATTCAGCTGTTCGACGGCTCGAACCAGGTTTTCGACGCGGAAATCACGCGGTCTGATAAAAAAAGCGTACACGTTAACGTGCTGCGTGGCGAAGTGGATGACCGGGAATCGCCGCTGCACATCCATCTGGGCCAGGTGATGTCGCGCGGTGAGAAAATGGAATTCACCATTCAGAAATCCATTGAACTGGGTGTAAGCCTCATTACGCCACTTTTTTCTGAGCGCTGTGGCGTTAAACTGGATGCGGAACGTCTGAACAAAAAGATCCAGCAGTGGCAGAAAATTGCCATTGCGGCGTGTGAACAGAGTGGACGCAACCGTATTCCGGAGATCCGCCCTGCGATGGATCTGGAGGACTGGTGTGCAGAAGAGGACAGCGGGCTGAAGCTCAATCTTCATCCGCGCGCCAGCGCCAGCATCAATACGCTGCCATTGCCCGTTGAGCGCGTACGCCTGCTGATTGGCCCCGAAGGCGGCCTGTCGGCGGACGAAATTGCGATGACGGCACGTTACCAGTTTACTGATATTCTGTTGGGACCTCGCGTTCTGCGCACTGAGACAACGGCACTCACGGCCATTACCGCGCTACAGGTACGGTTTGGCGATCTGGGTTGAAGCATTAACGGAGAAGAACATGATCAAGCTCGGCATCGTGATGGACCCCATAGCAAACATTAACATCAAGAAAGATTCCAGCTTCGCCATGCTGCTGGAAGCGCAGCGTCGCGGCTATGAACTCCACTATATGGAGATGAACGATCTTTACCTGATCAACGGTGAAGCGCGCGCGCGCACCCGCATCGTTAACGTCGAGCAGAACTACGACAAATGGTACGAATTCGGCACCGAGCAGGACATTGCCCTGGCCGATCTCAACGTCATTCTGATGCGTAAAGATCCGCCGTTCGACACCGAATACATCTACAGCACCTATATCCTTGAGCGTGCAGAAGAGAAAGGCACGCTGATCGTCAACAAGCCGCAGAGCCTGCGCGACTGTAACGAGAAGCTCTACACCGCCTGGTTCTCTGACCTGACGCCGGAAACCCTGGTGACCCGCAGCAAAGCGCAGCTGAAGGAATTCTGGCAGAAGCACGGCGATATCATCATGAAGCCGCTGGACGGCATGGGCGGCGCGTCGATTTTCCGCGTGAAAGAAGGCGACCCGAACATTGGCGTGATTGCCGAAACGCTGACCGAGCTGGGCACGCGTTACTGCATGGCTCAGAACTATATTCCGGCGATCAAAGACGGCGATAAGCGTGTGCTGGTCGTGGATGGCGAACCGGTTCCGTACTGCCTGGCACGTATTCCGCAGGGTGGCGAAACCCGCGGTAATCTGGCGGCCGGTGGCCGTGGAGAACCCCGTCCGCTGACCGAAAGCGACTGGGAAATTGCCCGCCGCGTTGGCCCGACGTTGAAAGCCAAAGGCCTGATCTTTGTTGGCCTGGATATCATCGGTGATCGCCTGACCGAAGTGAACGTCACCAGCCCGACCTGCATCCGTGAAATCGAAGCGGAGTTCCCGATCTCGATCACCGGAATGCTGATGGACGCTATCGAAAAACGTTTACAGAAATAATCTGTGACAGCGCCCAGGTTTATCCCCATACTGGTCGCTGTCGCTTTTTAAACCAGGAAACAGTACCTCTGACAATGAATTTACAGCATCACTTTCTTATTGCCATGCCTGCTCTCCAGGATCCGATTTTCCGCCGCGCCGTGGTTTATATTTGCGAATACAACGAAGACGGTGCGATGGGGATTATTATCAACAAGCCGCTGGAAAACCTGCAGGTTGAAGGAATTCTGGACAAGCTGAAAATCACCGCTGAAGCGCGTCTTCCGGAGATCCGCCTTGATAAACCGGTAATGCTGGGTGGCCCGCTCGCGGAAGATCGTGGTTTTATCCTGCATACGCCGCCGGTCTTCTCTTCCAGTATTCGTATCTCCGACAACACCGTTGTCACGACCTCTCGCGACGTGCTTGAAACACTGGGCACTGCCGAGCAGCCTTCCGAAGTGCTTGTCGCGCTGGGCTACTCCTCGTGGGAGAAAGGCCAGCTTGAACAAGAGATTCTTGATAACGCATGGCTGACCGCACCTGCAGATATGAACATCCTGTTTAAAACGCCTATCGCCGATCGCTGGCGTGACGCGGCGAAACTGATTGGCATCGATATTCTGACCATGCCAGGCGTAGCGGGGCACGCGTAATGAGCGGAACGCTTCTGGCCTTCGATTTTGGTACCAAAAGCATCGGTGTCGCCGTGGGTCAGCGCATCACGGGCACAGCGCGTCCGTTGACGGCGCTAAAGGCCAACGACGGCACGCCGGACTGGAACCTTATTGAGCGCCTGCTCAAAGAGTGGCAGCCGGACGACGTGATTGTGGGCTTGCCGCTCAACATGGACGGCACCGAACAGCCGCTCACCGCCCGCGCGCGTAAGTTCGCCAACAAAATCCACGGTCGTTTTGGCGTGTCCGTAAAGCTTCACGACGAGCGTCTTAGCACCGTCGAAGCGCGTGCGGGCCTGTTTGAACACGGCGGTTTCCGGGCGCTGAACAAAGGCAGCGTCGACTCCGCCTCAGCCGTGATCATTCTCGAAAGCTATTTCGAACAAGGCTACTGAGCGCCGGGGCCTACAGCCGCCCCTGCGCCCGCCTTTCTGCCAGACTCTGCTCAAAGTTCTGCATTCCCGCCTGCTGACCGGTTTGTATGATGCCGGGTAATTGCCACGTTTTTCCTTCGCGGATGAGATTCGCCGCCGCCGGGGTGTTCACCAGCAGTTCATAAAGCGCCACGCGCCCACCCTGCGCATCCTGGAGCAGTTTTTGCGCCAGCACAGCGCGCAGGCTGCCTGCCAGCTGGTTACGCACCGGATCTTTCTCCTCCGCCGGGAAGGTATCCACCAGCCGTTCAATCGCCTGCGAAGCGCCGCGCGTGTGCAGCGTCGCCAACACCAGGTGCCCGGTTTCGGCCGCCGTCAGCGCCAGACGGATAGTCTCGCTGTCGCGCAGCTCCCCCAGCAGGATGACGTCCGGATCTTCACGCAGCGCACTGCGCAGCGCCTCGGCAAAGGAGAGACTGTGCTGACCCATCTCCCGCTGCTGTATCAGGCAGCGTTCACTCTGGTACATAAACTCCACCGGATCTTCGAGCGTCAAAATATGGCCGTCGGTGTGATGGTTGAGAAAATCCACCATCGCCGCAAGCGTTGTGGATTTTCCGCTACCGGTCGCCCCCGTCACCAGAATCAACCCGCTGTCGCTGGAGAGCAGTTCCGGGATAGCCCTGGGCACGCCCAGTGCAGATAGCTGCGGGCACGCGAGCGGCAACAGCCGCAAGGCGATCGACACCCCCTTCATATGCGTAAACGCACTGCCGCGAAGACGCTGATTGCCTGTGAGCGTGACGGCAAAGTCTACCTGCCCGTTTGCCCACCACGCGCCCTGCTGCTCATCGTTGAGCCAGGTTTTCAACAGTGCCTCAACGTCGGGGGCCGGAAACGGGGCTGGTTCAAGGCGGCCTAATCTGCGCCAGCGCGGCGGTGAATCACTGCACAGGTGTAGATCGGAGACGTTATGCTTTACACTAAGGGCCACAATTTCTTCCACATCCATAGACTACTCCTCGGAAAATGAACGACATTGCGCATAACCTGGCACAGGTCCGGGACAAAATCTCAGCCGCTGCAACGCGTTGCGGCCGTGCTTCAGAAGAAATTACCCTGCTTGCAGTCAGCAAAACTAAGCCTGCGAGCGCCATCGCAGAAGCGATAGCGGCAGGCCATCGGGCGTTTGGCGAAAACTACGTGCAGGAAGGCGTGGATAAAATTCGCTATTTCCAGGAACAGGGGAATTCGGATCTGCAGTGGCACTTTATCGGCCCGCTGCAGTCGAACAAAAGCCGTCTGGTGGCAGAGCACTTCGACTGGTGCCATACCGTTGACCGACTGCGCATTGCTACCCGTCTGAACGACCAGCGGCCCGCAGAGATGCCCGCGCTTAACGTGCTGATTCAAATCAACATCAGTGATGAAAACAGCAAGTCCGGCATTGCGCTGAGCGAGCTGGACGCGCTGGCCGCAGAGGTGGCCGCACTGCCGCGTTTGACCCTGCGCGGGCTGATGGCAATTCCGGCGCCTGAGTCAAGTTATGAAAGGCAGTTTGCCGTGGCACAGCAAATGGCTGTAGCATTTGAGGCGCTTAAAGCGCGCTATGAAACGGTAGACACGCTTTCACTGGGCATGTCGGATGATATGGAAGCCGCCATCGCGGCAGGCAGCACAATGGTGCGCATCGGCACGGCCATTTTCGGTGCGCGCGACTACTCAAAATAATAAGGAAACCTGAGGAACGCCATGAAGACGTTGACTTTCCTGCTCTCAACGGTGCTTGAGCTGTATACGATGGCGCTTTTACTGCGCGTCTGGATGCAGTGGGCACGCTGTGATTTTTACAATCCGTTTTCCCAGTTTGTCGTGAAAATCACGCAACCTGTTGTCGGGCCCCTGCGCCGTATTATTCCGGCGATGGGTCCCATCGACAGTTCGTCTCTGCTGGTGGCGTTTATTCTGAGCGTTATCAAGGCGATAGTGCTGTTTATGGTCATCACCTTCCAGCCGATTATCTGGATTGCTGCGGTCCTGATCCTGGTCAAAACCGTCGGGTTGCTGATCTTCTGGGTGCTGCTGGTCATGGCGATCATGAGCTGGGTAAGCCAGGGCCGTAGTCCGGTAGAATATGCGCTGATCCAGCTGGCCGAACCGCTGCTGCGCCCGATTCGCAACCTTCTGCCATCGATGGGCGGCATCGATTTTTCGCCGATGATCCTGGTGCTGCTGCTGTATGTGGTCAACATGGGTATCGCTGAGCTGCTACAGTCCACGGGCGACATGCTGCTGCCGGGGCTGTGGATGGCGCTATGAGTGCCGTAAGCTCCTGCGCTGACGGGCTGGTTTTGCGGCTGTATATTCAGCCGAAAGCCAGCCGTGACAGTATTGTTGGGCTGCATGGCGACGAGTTAAAAGTCGCCATCACCGCCCCGCCGGTTGACGGCCAGGCGAACGCGCATCTGACCAAATATCTGGCAAAACAGTTTCGCGTCGCCAAAAGCCAGGTCATCATTGAAAAAGGTGAACTTGGGCGGCATAAACAGGTAAAAATCCTCAATCCGCAAGTAATCCCGACGGAAGTCGCGGCTCTGACAGAACAGGACTAAACCATGCAGAAAGTTGTTCTCGCGACCGGCAACGCCGGTAAAGTGCGCGAGCTGGCCTCGCTATTAAATGATTTTGGTCTGGACGTGGTCGCCCAGACCGAGCTTGGCGTCGAGTCCGCCGAAGAGACGGGCCTAACGTTTATCGAAAACGCGATCCTGAAAGCACGCCACGCCGCGCAGGTCACCGGCCTGCCCGCGATTGCCGATGACTCCGGCCTGGCCGTGGATTTCCTCGGCGGTGCACCGGGGATTTACTCTGCCCGCTATTCCGGCGAGGACGCCACCGACCAGCAGAATCTCGAAAAGCTGCTTGTCGCCCTGAAAGACGTACCGGACGAACAGCGCACCGCGCAGTTCCACTGCGTACTGGTCTATATGCGTCACGCGGAAGACCCGACGCCTATCGTCTGCCACGGCAGCTGGCCGGGCGTGATTACCCGTGAAGCAGCGGGCAACGGCGGCTTTGGCTACGACCCGATCTTCTTTGTCCCGACCGAGGGCAAAACCGCCGCGGAACTGACCCGCGAAGAGAAAAGCGCGATTTCCCACCGTGGACGCGCGCTGAAACTGTTACTGGAAGCGTTACGTAATGGCTAATTTGCCGCCTCTGAGTCTTTATATTCACATCCCGTGGTGCGTGCAGAAATGCCCGTACTGCGATTTCAACTCGCACGCGCTGAAGGGCGAAGTGCCGCACGATGACTACGTTGCGCATCTGCTGGCCGACCTGGACGCCGATGTCGCTTACGCACAGGGACGTGAAGTTAAGACCATTTTTATTGGTGGCGGTACGCCGAGCCTGCTTTCAGGCCCGGCGATGCAGACGCTGCTGGACGGCGTGCGTGCGCGCCTGAAACTGGCGGCGGATGCGGAAATAACGATGGAAGCCAACCCCGGCACCGTTGAAGCCGACCGTTTTGTCGACTATCAGCGCGCGGGCGTGAACCGCATCTCCATCGGCGTGCAGAGCTTTAGCGAGCCAAAGCTAAAACGTCTGGGGCGCATTCACGGCCCGGAAGAGGCGAAGCGCGCGGCAAACCTGGCAACCGGGCTTAATCTTCGCAGCTTTAACCTCGATTTGATGCACGGCCTGCCGGATCAGTCGCTGGAAGAGGCGCTGGACGACCTGCGCCAGGCGATCGAGCTGAACCCGCCGCACCTGTCGTGGTACCAGCTCACCATCGAGCCAAACACGCTCTTCGGCTCGCGCCCGCCGGTGCTGCCGGACGACGACGCGCTGTGGGATATCTTTGAGCAGGGCCATAGGCTGCTGACCGCTGCGGGCTATCAGCAGTATGAAACGTCCGCGTACGCGAAGCCGGGCTACCAGTGTCAGCACAACCTGAACTACTGGCGCTTTGGCGACTATCTGGGGATTGGCTGCGGCGCGCACGGCAAGGTGACCTTCCCGGACGGGCGCATTCTGCGCACCGCCAAAACTCGCCACCCGCGCGGGTATATGGAAGGCCGCTACCTGGAGCGTCAGCACGACGTCGAGGCGGCAGACAAGCCGTTTGAGTTCTTCATGAACCGCTTCCGTCTGCTGGAGGCCGCGCCGCGCGCGGAGTTTGCGCTGTACACCGGGCTGCCGGAGTCGGTGATTCGCCCGCAAATCGACGAGGCGCTGGCCCAGGGGTATCTGACTGAGTGTGAGGAGTTCTGGCAGATCACCGAGCACGGCAAACTGTTCTTAAACTCCCTTCTTGAGCTGTTCCTCGCCGAAGATTCCTGAAGGCTGATTCAGGATTTTGCATCCCGTTCTGCTGGCTGAGGGAAAGGCTGGCAGAGTGTGGGGATGGAAAAATCAAAACAACTCCGCAAAGAAATGACGCCCGAAGAATTACGCCTCTGGTATTTGCTCAGGGGTCGTCGCTTCTTTGGGTATAAGTTTCGCCGTCAGATGCCGATTGGGGCCTATATCGTCGATTTTGCCTGCTTTAAGGCGAAACTGATCGTTGAGCTGGATGGGGGACAACATCAGGGTGAAGAGGACTATGATTCACGTCGTACCGCGTTTTTGAATACGAACGGATGGGAAGTCTTACGGTTCTGGAATAATGAATTTCGCGTTAACGAAGATGAAGTGTTAAATATCATTCTTCAACGGCTGCAATGCCTGATGCCCTCACCCTAACCCTCTCCCACAGGGAGAGGGAACTCTAACTCCCTCTCCCATGGGGAGAGGGCCGGGGTGAGGGGCCCAGCGCGCAGAGGACTTACTTCAGCGTCCCCACCAGCGCCTTCCGGCTATCTTCCAGCGACACCACGCGTTTACACACGTCTTTGCCGAACTGCTGGAAATCGTCTTCCTGGTTTTTCCACTCGTTCTGAATGGAGGTCTGCAAGCCGCCCAGGCTGCCCAGCACGCCCTGCAGCGGGTTACCACCGCCTTTCAGCACCGCTTTGGCGCCCATCTCGTTGATGCTGTCCTGCAGGATGCCGCCCATCGCCTGGTTAACCAGCTGCTGTCCGTCAGCACGGACCTGATCAATCGCCTTGTAGTGGAACGTCAGACCATCGGTACGATTCTCGATAATCCGGTTCATCTGTTCTTTCAGCTGCTTGTCCAGCTTCGTCAGGCGGGTGCGCATATTGCTGCTCTCCCCCACCTCTTTGGTGATGATTTTATCCAGCGCCACGCGGCTTTTCTCAACGCGGGTTAGCGCGCCGTCATTAATCCACGGCAGTGCAGTACGCAGCTCGGCCTGGTAATCCTTGGCCTGCTCGCGCTGGGCGGCAGTCAGGTTTTGCGGCTTGCCGTTAAACGTCACGTTGCCATCCGGCGTAATCACCAGATTGCCGTTCTCGCCTTTGACCTGCACGGTTTGCGGGCTTAACACCACGTCGTCACGCGGGGTGACGCTACATTTATACTCCGCATGGGCGGTGGTTCCGATTGCCAGTAAAGCAACCGCCAGCAACGTTTTGCGCATCTCTAACACTCCCTCAGACAAAATGGGCCAGCTAATGCTGGCCCTGTACTTGCTTTATTAGTCCCACCAAACGTCGAAAAGTTCGCTGATGCGAACATCTTCCAGCTTGTGGTCTTCAAGCCATTTGCGTACCAGCGCCTGATGTTCTTCGGTGCATTTACCGACTTCCTGGGTGCAGATCAGACCTTCCCACGCCAGATAGCCGCTACCGTCGAAGGCCAGCTTGTTTGGCTCGATCACGTCATTGATGAACGCGTCAACGTCCTGATCGATCTGCTCAACGCTGGTGCCTTCCGGGAAACGCCAGGCAACAGAGAAGCCCACTTCCTGGAATTCTTCGATGTGCATCTTTTTACGCAGACGACGGCTACGATTCTTTGCCATTATTTCACCCTCTCGAACATTAAGTCCCATACACCGTGACCAAGACGATGGCCACGCTGTTCAAATTTTGTCACCGGACGTGAATCCGGGCGCGGTACATAGTCGTTGCTTTCAGACTGGTTTTTATAGCCGTCCAGCGACGACATCACTTCCAGCATATGTTCCGCATAAGGTTCCCAGTCGGTTGCCATGTGGAAGACGCCGCCCAGTTTTAACTTACTTTTCAGCAGCTCGGCAAACGGTGCCTGAACGATACGGCGTTTATTATGACGTGCTTTGTGCCACGGGTCAGGGAAAAAGAGCTGAACCATGTTCAAAGAATTGTCAGGAATCATTTTGTGCAGCACTTCCACCGCGTCGTGACACATGACGCGCAGGTTCTCAACGCCCTCTTCGTGGGCCGTTGCCAGGCATGCACCGACGCCCGGCGAGTGCACTTCTATACCCAGGAAGTTCTGCTCCGGTCGCGCTTTCGCCATGGTCACCAGCGAGGTGCCCATACCAAAACCGATCTCCAGCGTCACAGGCGCTTCTCGACCGAACAGTTCGGCAAAGTCGACAGGCTGTTCAGTGAACTCAACGCCCATCACCGGCCAGTAGTTGTCCAGCGCATGTTGCTGCCCTTTTGTCAGGCGGCCCTGACGGCGGACAAAGCTGCGAATACGGCGCAGCGGGCGACCGTTTTCATCAAATTCCGGTGAAATGACGTCGTTTTTCATAAAAGAGTTGTCTGCTTGTGAGAGTGTTCGGGAAACGGGCATTATCCAAAGTTAAGGCTTCTATGCAAGCATGGGAAAGATCCGGTTTACAGCAGATTGACGCTGTGCTGCAATCTGCGTCCCTGATTATGCGAATCGATGACCATGCAAGCCTCTCAATTTTCAGCCCAGGTGCTGGACTGGTACGACAAATACGGGCGTAAAACCCTGCCCTGGCAAATTGAAAAAACGCCTTACAAAGTATGGCTCTCCGAGGTGATGTTGCAACAAACGCAGGTCGCCACGGTCATTCCATACTTCGAGCGTTTTATGGCACGCTTCCCGACGGTGACCGATCTGGCCAACGCGCCACTGGACGAGGTCCTGCACCTGTGGACCGGCCTGGGCTATTACGCCCGCGCGCGTAATCTTCACAAGGCCGCACAGCAGGTCGCGACGCGCCACAACGGTAAATTCCCGGAAACCTTCGACGAGGTGGCCGATCTCCCCGGCGTCGGGCGCTCCACCGCAGGCGCGATTCTCTCCCTGTCTTTAGGCAAGCATTTCCCGATCCTCGACGGCAACGTGAAGCGCGTGCTGGCACGCTGCTATGCCGTCGACGGCTGGCCGGGGAAGAAGGACGTTGAAAAACGTCTTTGGGAAATAAGTGAAGCGGTCACCCCGGCCAACGGCGTCGAGCGTTTCAACCAGGCGATGATGGATCTCGGCGCGATGGTCTGCACGCGCTCAAAACCAAAATGCGAGCTTTGCCCGGTGAATAATCTCTGCGTGGCGTATGCCAACCATTCATGGGCGCAATATCCGGGTAAGAAACCCAAACAGACGCTGCCGGAGCGCACCGGCTATATGCTGCTGATGCAGCACGGCGACGAGGTCTTCCTCGCCCAGCGTCCGCCGAGCGGTCTGTGGGGTGGTCTATACTGCTTCCCACAGTTTGAAAATGAAGATTTGCTGCGTGAATGGCTTAAACAGCGCGGGATTGCTGCCGATAACCTGACGCAGCTAACCGCGTTTCGCCATACCTTCAGCCATTTCCACCTGGATATTGTACCCATGTGGCTTCCCGTGTCGTCATTTGCCGCGTGCATGGATGAAGGCACCGCTCTCTGGTATAACTTAGCGCAACCGCCATCAGTCGGACTGGCGGCTCCCGTGGAGCGCCTGTTACAACAATTACGTGCCGGTGCAATGGTTTAGCATCGACAAGAAAAAGAGGAATGAGTATGGCCAGAACGATTTTTTGTACTTTCCTGCAGCGTGACGCTGAAGGCCAGGATTTCCAGCTTTATCCGGGCGACCTGGGTAAACGCATCTACAATGAAATCTCCAAAGAAGCCTGGGGACAGTGGCAGAAAAAGCAGACCATGCTGATCAACGAGAAAAAACTCAGCATGATGAACCCGGAACACCGCAAGCTGCTGGAGCAGGAGATGGTGAGCTTCCTGTTCGAAGGCAAAGACGTGCACATCGAAGGCTATACGCCACCGGAAAAATAATATCGAGCGGCTGTTGCCGGGTGGCGCTGCGCTTACCCGGCCTACAAAACCGTAGGCCCGTGCAAGCGTAGCGCCGCCGGGCAATAGCAACGACTAAGCAAACACAACACGCACTCCCGGAATGATGAAAAAACTTTTAGCGCTAGCTCTTGTTGCGCCGTTGCTTGTCTCTTGTTCTTCCAAAAAAGGCGATGATTACAACGAAGCCTGGGTTAAGGACACCAACGGTTTTGACATTTTGATGGGGCAGTTTGCCCACAACATCGAGAATATATGGGGATTTAACGAAGTTCTGATTGCAGGACCTAAGGACTACGTTAAGTACACCGATGCCTATCAGACCCGTAGCCACATCAACTTTGATGAGGGTACGATCACCGTTGAGACCATCGCAGGCACCGACCCTGCGGCACGACTCCGTCAGGCGATTATCAAAACCCTGCTGATGGGTGACGATCCGGGATCTATCGATCTCTACTCCGATGCCGACGATATCACTATCTCGAAAGAGCCGTTCCTGTACGGCCAGGTTGTCGATCAGACCGGTCAGCCGATCCGCTGGGAAGGTCGCGCCACGAAATTTGCCGACTACCTGCTGCAGACGCGCCTGAAAAGCCGCTCTAACGGTCTGAAGATCATCTACAGCATCACCATCAACCTGGTGCCGAACCACCTCGACAAGCGTGCGCATAAGTACATTGGAATGGTGCGTCAGGCCTCGCGTAAGTACGGCGTGGATGAGTCGCTGATCCTGGCGATTATGCAGACCGAATCCTCGTTTAACCCGTACGCGGTGAGCCGTTCCGATGCCCTGGGGCTGATGCAGGTTGTGCAGCACAGCGCCGGGAAAGACGTCTTCCGCGCGCAGGGGAAATCCGGCACGCCGAGCCGCAGCTATCTGTTCGATCCGCAGAGCAACATTGATACCGGCACGGCCTACCTGGCGATGCTGAACAATGTCTACCTGGGCGGCATTGATAACCCAACGTCGCGCCGCTATGCGGTGATCACCGCCTATAACGGCGGTGCGGGCAGCGTGCTGCGCGTCTTCTCAAATGACAAGGTGCAGGCCGCGAACATCATCAACAGCATGGCGCCGGGGGATGTCTACTCAACCCTCACCACTCGTCACCCGTCTGCGGAATCACGCCGCTATCTGTATAAGGTGAATACGGCGCAGAAGAACTATCGTCGTCGCTAAAAAACGCCCCCTCACCCTAACCCTCTCCCCAAAAGGGAGAGGGAACTTGAACACCCATACGAAAATGTTATTTGCATCACAATCCAAACTGCAAATTAATGTGGATTGCATTTTTTTGCGGGAGGTAACAAAACATATCGTTGCCAACTGATAGAATTGCATCAAATAACAACCCTGAATGTTCCAAAAACAACATATCTCCCGCTCACTTGTGAGGAAAGTAACATGAACCTTAAGCTGCAGCTTAAAATTTTGTCGTTTCTGCAGTTCTGCCTGTGGGGTAGCTGGCTGACTACACTCGGCTCCTATATGTTTGTGACGCTCAAGTTCGACGGTGCGTCTATCGGTGCCGTATACAGTTCGCTCGGTATTGCGGCTGTCTTCATGCCAACGCTGCTCGGTATCGTGGCGGATAAATGGTTAAGTGCGAAGTGGCTGTACATGCTTTGCCATCTGGTGGGTGCGGGGACGCTGTTTATGGCGGCCGAAGTGACCACTCCGGGGGCGATGTTCATGGTGATCCTGCTTAACTCGCTGGCCTATATGCCAACGCTTGGCCTGATCAACACCATCTCCTACCACCGCATCAAGTCTGCGGGCATGGACATCGTGACCGACTTCCCGCCCATCCGTATCTGGGGCACCATTGGCTTTATCATGGCGATGTGGGGCGTGAGCTTCGCGGGCTTTGAACTGAGCCATATGCAGCTCTATATCGGTGCGGCACTCTCCGTGGTGCTGGCCGTGTTTACCCTGACGCTGCCGCACATCCCGGTATCAAACCAGCAGAAAAACCAGAGCTGGAGCGCCATGCTCGGCCTGGACGCGTTCGCGCTGTTTAAAAACAAGCGCATGGCGATCTTCTTTATCTTCTCCATGCTGCTGGGCGCTGAGCTGCAGATCACCAACATGTTCGGCAACACCTTCCTGCACAGCTTCGATAACAACCCGCTGTTTGCCGGAAGCTTTATCGTCGAACACGCGTCGGTGATGATGTCCATCTCTCAGATCTCTGAGACGCTGTTCATCCTGACCATCCCGTTCTTCCTGAGCCGCTACGGCATCAAAAACGTCATGCTGATCAGTATCGCGGCGTGGATGCTGCGCTTCGGCCTGTTCGCCTACGGCGACCCGAGCGCGTTCGGCACCGTGCTGCTGGTGCTGTCGATGATCGTTTACGGCTGCGCCTTCGACTTCTTCAACATCTCCGGTTCGGTGTTCGTGGAAAAAGAGGTGAAGCCTGAAATCCGCGCCAGCGCGCAGGGTATGTTCCTTATGATGACCAACGGCTTCGGCTGTATTCTGGGCGGCGTGGTGAGCGGTAAAGTGGTTGAGATGTACACCACTAACGGCATCACCGACTGGCAGCCCGTGTGGCTGATCTTCGCCGCGTACTCGCTGGTGCTGTTCTTCGCGTTTATCGCGCTGTTCAAGTACAAGCACGTGCGTGAACCACACGGTGCGCAGCCGATCGCGCATTGATTGTTGTGCCCGGTGGCGCTAACGCTTACCGGGCCTACAAAACCAAACCGTAGGCCGGGTTAGGCGAAGCCGCCACCCGGCTATTTATTGCAGACAGCACCCACCCCACCGACAGCAAATCCGCACTGCCGCCCGGGCTCAGGTTCAGTTCAATCAATGCCTTATCCATCTTAAGCAACGCCTCGCGATCCCAGCCATTAGCCAGTAATTCCCGCGCGTAGCCCTGAACGTAGCGCAGCCCTTCAATGCCACCGCGCGACACGAGATTGCTGTCCTGATTAATCGCCATCAGGCGCAGCAGCAGGCCGTGAAGCGACTGTCCGTTCCACTGCGCCAGCGCCCTACGCACCGTCGCAAAGCCGCTTTCCGCCTCGCCGCGCGCGCCGGTTAGGCCGTACTGCTGAAACTGCCGCTCGCCTGCCGTCGCCTGCCCGCTGCGCCCGACGAGCTCTCGCGAAACCAGCCCGTGGCAGATGTTACTTACCTCACAGCAGAGGCTGTCCGCGGTGATATTTTTCACACGCTCGGCGGCGAAGCACAGCAGGCCGAGGGCAAAAATCCCGCCCTTGTGGGTGTTCACTCCGTTCGTCGCGGCGTACATCGCCTGCTCGCAGGCCATCCCCATCGGGCGGATAATCCGAAGCTGTGCGTCAGCGGGTTTATCCGCATGCGCGTTACCCAGCTCGGCAAAGCGCGAAAACCACGGCGTAATCGCCGCAATGCTGCGGACGAACAGCGCGTGGTCCATATCGCGATGGGAACCGTTATTGAGCTTGTCCACCAGCCCCGGCTTGGGCGTCAGCTCCAGCTCCTGCCACAGCGCCGCTTCGGCAAGCGCGGGCACGTCAACCGGGCGCGTTTTAGTCGCGAGCAAACCAGTCATCGATCGTCTTCTCCACGCGGGAAATCACCTGCTCAACGGGATGCTTTCGCGAACGGGAGCAGGCGTGAGCGGGCTCGTCGCAGATCAGGCAGCGCCTGAGATTCGCCCCCAGCGACTGACGCCCGACGTGGCCGTGCTGAGGGCAGATCACGTCCAGATCCCACAGCCTGCCGAGCGGGTGCGTCTGCTCCAGATCCGCACAGTGCGCTTTGATTTCCGCCGCCGGATGGGCCACGCACCACAGAGCTTCTGGCCCGGTCGGCAGCCACAGCACCTGGCGGTCCAGCACCTGCCAGCGGTTCTCCCACAGCAGCTGGTCGCACATTTGCAGCGCCACGCCCATGGTATTGCGATAGCGCAGGCTGTCTTTGATTTCTCCCGGCGTGACCAGCGTGAGGGAGATCACCGGCTGTTGATAGTGCTCAAGCATGTCAGCCAGGCGCGCCGCGCGGCGATCTTTCGCCGCCAGCAGTTCGTCCAGGCTAACACCCGCCCGCACGGGTGTCGCTGTTGTCATAACTACTCCTTTACCTGTCGCACGGTGTCGATCACGCTGCCGTCGCGGTAGCGGATCACCCCGACAATTTTGTCGGTAAATTCAATCGGTTTCGGTACGCCGGTCAGGGAAATCGCCCGCTCGTAGAGCGCGCTGATGTCCACAACCTTCAGCCCGGCGTCCAGCAGCCGCTCGCGGATCTCCGGGCGCGCCGGATTGACCGCAATGCCGTGGTCGGTGACCAGCACGTCGATGCTTTCGCCCGGCGTGAGTCGCGTGGTAACCCGCTTCACGACCGTCGGAATACGGCTACGCAGCAGCGGCGCGACCACAATGGTCAGGTTCGCCGCGGCAGCCACGTCGCAGTGACCGCCGGACGCGCCGCGCATCACCCCATCGGAGCCAGTGATCACGTTGACGTTGAAATCGACGTCGATTTCCAGCGCGCTGAGGATCACCACGTCGAGCTGGTCGCAGCTTGCCGCCTTGCTGCCGGGGTTGGCGTAGACGTTGGTGGAGATCTCCACGTGGTTCGGGTTGCGCGCCAGCGAAGCCGCCGCCTGGCCGTCAAAGCACTGGGTGTCGAGCAGCTTTTCGATCAGCCCCTTCTCGTGCAGATCCACCAGGCTGCCGGTGATGCCGCCGAGCGCAAAGCGGGCCTTCACGCCGCTGCGCTCCATCTTCTCTTCCATAAAACGGGTGCAGGCGGTCGCCGCCGCGCCGGAGCCAGTCTGCATCGAGAAGCCCTGCTTGAAGTAGCCCGAGTGTTCAATCACGTCTGCCGCATAGCGGGCGATCATCAGCTCGCGCGGGTTGCTGGTGACGCGCGCCGCGCCGACGCTGATTTTCGCCGGGTCGCCTACGCTTTCAACCTGCACGATGTAGTCCACCTGGTCCTGCACCAGGCTGGCGGGCATATTGGGGAACGGCACCAGGGCTTCGGTCAGCAGCACCACCTTGCGGGCAAAGTGCGCGTCCACCATGGCGTAGCCGAGCGAGCCGCAGCACGATTTGCCGTGCGTTCCGTTGGCGTTGCCAAACTCATCGCTGCACGGCACGCCGAGAAACGCCACGTCGATATTCAGCTCGCCGTCCTGGAGCAGCTTCACGCGCCCGCCGTGGGAGTGAATTTGCACCGGCTCGTCCATCAGCCCGTGGGAGATGGCGTCTGCCAGTCTGCCGCGCATTCCGGAGGTGTAAATCCGGGTGATGACGCCGCTTTCAATATGCTCGATCAGCGCATCGTTGCAGGTCATCAGCGAGCTGGAGGCCAGCGTCAGGTTTTTGAAGCCCATCCGCGCCAGCAGCGCCACGACGGTGTTGATCACCCGGTCGCCTTCGCGAAACGCATGGTGGAAGGAGATGGTCATCCCGTCCTGCAGGCCGCAGCGCTTAACGGCCTCTTCAACAGAGGCGCAGAGCTTGCGGCTGTGCTTCGCGTCGCTGTCCGCCAGCCACGGCGTGGCGCTGTGGGCGGTATCAAAGGGTTTTAAGTCCCGCAGATGGGGAAAATTCACGTGAAGAAGTTCTGTCTGATTCATCATCTCATCCTTACCGACGCACGCCGGAGGCCGCCGCGCGCTCCAGCACCACCTGCGCGTGGTTAATAATCGGTGCATCCACCATTTTGCCGTTGAGCGACACCACGCCCAGGCCGTTACGCTCGCCCTCTTCTGCCGCTTCAATCACCCTTCTGGCGTGATCCACCTCTTCCTGAGTCGGGGCGTAGGCGTTGTGCAACAGGTCAATCTGGCGCGGGTTAATCAGCGATTTGCCGTTGAAGCCCATCTTGCGGATCAGATCGACCTCGCGCAGGAACCCGGCCTCGTCGTTAACGTCTGACCACACCACGTCGAAGGCGTCGATGCCCGCCGCGCGGGCGGCATGCAGCACGGCGCAGCGGGCGTAGAACAGCTCGGTGCCATCGCCGCGCTCGGTCTGCATGTCCATCACGTAGTCAAAGGCGGCCAGCGCGATGCCGATGAGGCGCGGAGAGCTGCGGGCAATCGCCACGGCGTTAATGACGCCAATGGCCGATTCAATCGCCGCCATTACGCGGGTGGAGCCGACCTCGCGCCCGCACTCACGTTCGATACGCTCAAGGTGGCCTTCCAGCTCGTAGATATCGTCCGGCGTGTCGGTTTTCGGCAGGCGGATCACGTCCACGCCGGCCCGCACGGCGGCTTCCAGATCCAGCAGGCCAAACGGCGTGCTGAGCGGGTTAATACGCACCACGGTTTCAATATCCTGATACATCGGATGCTGAAGCGCGTGGAACACCAGCATGCGCGCGGTATCCTTCTCGCGCAGGGCAACGGCATCCTCAAGGTCAAACATGATGGAGTCGGGACGGTAGATAAAGGCGGTGGAGAGCATGGCGGCGTTGGCGCCCGGCAGGAACAACATACTGCGGCGGAGTTTGCTCATTTCAGCGCCCCCCAGTTGATGGCCTGTTCATCTGCGGCACGCATCAGCGCGCTTTGCAGGCGGGCGCGGATCACACAGTCCAGCGCCCCTTTGTCTTCAATAATGATTAATCCCTGGTGCACGTTCATGGCGCGCAATGTGTCGTTGACCACCTGGCGAATCTGCTCGCCAAACTGCTTAATCACTTCACTGTGGATGACTATCTCCAGCTCGCCGTGAGCGGGAGCGATTTTCACCATCAGGTCGCTGGACTCCTGCGTTCCGGCCAGCGCCTCCCTTACAATTTTCATGATAAATTCCTGGTAGTTAAGCGACTTCCGCACTCGCACGGTAATGCGTTTCGAGATGCGCGAAGGTGGAGTCCGGGACAATCTCCCGGATCCGGGAAAACTGCTGTGTCTTCAGTAAACGGCGCACTTCAGACGCTGAAATAGCGTTGCCGGTGGCCTTGATGCGCGGCATTTCCACCACCTCGATATGCGAGGCCAGCAGGTCGTGCAGCGTCTGGTTGTACTGGCGGGTGATATCGCAGAACGGCTCCGAGCCGATGAAGCGGTGCGTGATGCCGAGCGCCGGGGCGATGAAGTCCCGGAAGATCAGCACGTCAATCTCGCTCCACGCCTGCTGCACTTTGCCGGTCTCTTTCAGAAAGTAGGCCGGGAAGGTGGCACGGGAGATGATGTACTGCGAGCCTTCATGCACCACCACGTTCGGCAGATGCGCCACGCCCGCGCGCACCATCTCGAGGCGCGCGCTGAACGGGAAGAACGAGGCGTCTTCACGGACCACGAACAGATGCAGGGCGTCGCACCGCGTCGCCGCCTGCTCCACCAGATGGCGGTGGCCGAGGGTGAACGGATTGGCGTTCATCACTATCGCGCCAATGTTCTCCCCGCACCTGCGCTTCGCGCGCAGGGAACGGCAGTAGCGCTCGATCCCCTGCGGGGTGTTCTCCATCAGCACCGCGTTGTTCCCGCTCTGGGCAATCGGCCAGAAGCCGCTGCGCGCAAAGCGCTCCCGGTTACACGGACGGGTGCAGAGGAAGAGGTGAAAATGGCCGCGCTCCAGCGCCGCATTTTCCACCTCTGCCAGCAGCCGCGCACTGAGGTTCTCGCCGCGAAGCTGTTCGTTAACCGCCACGCATTTGATGACGTTGGCAGCAAGCCCTGCGCAACCCACCAGCTGCGCGCCAGACCAGGCTTCGACAAAAAGCGTGATGTCGTTGTCCAGGCCAAGGCCGCTGTCTGCCAGCAGGTAACGGATCTGGCTTAAGCGTTCCGGATGCTTCGCCACGAGGGTGTGGCGAAATTCGATGGGTTGACTGTTCATGCCGCCTTACTCAGTGTGCCGCCGCAAGCCCAACGGCCGGCGCTTCCACGATCACGTTGCTCAGATGACCGATATGCTCGATCTCCACCTCAATGCGATCGCCCTCTTTCATAAACAGCGGCGGGTTACGCTTTTTACCCACTCCGCCCGGGGATCCGGTGATGATCACATCGCCCGGACTGAGGCGGGTAAAGGTGCTGATGTACTCGATCAGCTCCGCAACCTTGTGGATCATGCTGCTGGTGTTGTCTTCCTGCACCATGCGGCCGTTCAGCCAGGTGCGGATCGCCAGCTGGTGCGGATCCGGGATCTCATCCGCCGTCGCCATCCACGGGCCAAACGCGCCGGTCTGCCGCCAGTTTTTACCGGCGGTAAACCAGGTGTGCTGCCAGTCGCGGGCGGATCCGTCCATGTAGCAGCTGTAGCCCGCCACGTGGCGCAGGGCGTCGTCACGGCTGATGTTCTCCCCGCCTTTGCCGATGATCACCGCCAGCTCGCCTTCGTAGTCGAATTCGCTGGAGTGGCGCGGCTTCAGCACCGGCTCGTTGTGGCCGGTCTGTGAATCCGGGAAGCGGACAAACAGCGTCGGGGCCGGGTTATGCTGGTCAAACTCCTTGCGCTTGTCGGCGTAGTTCATGCCCACGCAGAGGATTTTTTCCGGCTGCACAATCACCGGTAAGAAGGTGATGGCGCTCAGCGGCACGTCCACGGCGTCGTTCAGGTAGCGGGTGGCCTGCGCCAGCCCGTTGCCCTGCAACAGCGCCTTAAGGTCGCTGTAGCGGTCGCCGAGACGGCGGCCTAAATCAATCACGCCGTCGGCCTGGACGATGCCGTAGCTGCGTTTTCCCTGGTATAAAAAGCTTGCGAGTTTCATTGTTCTTTCCTGAAAACTTAAACGAGGAAGTTGCCCAGAATCAGCAGTGAGATAGAGACGTTAATCGCCCCGCCGATACGGGTAGCAATCTGGGCGAACGGCATCAGGCTCATGCGGTTGCCTGCGGTCAGGATCGCCACGTCGCCGGTACCGCCCTGCCCGCTCTGACAGCAGGAGACGATGGCGACATCAATCGGGTGCATACCAATTTTTTTGCCGACGAAGAAGCCGGTGGCGACCAGCGCGGAAACGGTGCTGACAATCACCAGCAGGTTGCTGACGGTGAACGCCGCCACCAGTTCATGCCACGGGGTGATGGCCACGCCGACGGCGAAGAGGATTGGGTAGGTCACGGAGGTCTGGAAGAATTTGTACACCACCTGCGAGCCTTCCAGCAGGCGCGGAGAGGCGCCGTTGCAGAGCTTCACCAGCACCGCCATAAACAGCATGCCAACCGGAGCAGGCAGGCCAATCAGCTTGTGGCCGAGCATGCCCAGCATGTAGAGCAGCACCGCCAGCAGCGCGCCAGAGGCGATAGTGGTGACGTCCGCTTTGCCGGAAAACGCAGGCTGAGAGACGGTGGTATCGGCATTCGCGCGGTTAGGCATCAGCTGGCCTTCGCCGGTCAGGTGCGGGTAGCGCTTACCGAGCTGGTTCAGGCAGCCGGAGATGATGATTGCCGTCAGACCGCCGAGCATGACCATCGGCAGCACGCGGCCGAGCGCCACACCCTGGTCCATGTGCAGCAGGGTGGCATAGCCGATGGAAAGCGGGATTGCCCCTTCCCCGACGCCGCCCGCCATAATCGGCAGAATGATAAAGAAGAAGATCTGGAACGGCTCAAGGCCCAGCGCCAGGCCGACGCCCATCCCCACCAGCATGCCGACGATTTCGCCGCACAGCATCGGGAAGAAGATGCGCAGGAAGCCCTGAATCAGTACCGTGCGGTTCATGCTCATGATACTGCCGACGATAATGCAGCAGATATAGAGATAGAGAATGTTGGTGGATTTATAGAACTTGGTGGTGGACTCGACCACCACGTCCGGCAGCAGGCCGTAATAGACCAGCGCGGAAGGGATAAAGGTGGCGCAAATCGCCGCCGCGCCGAGCTTGCCGACAATCGGCAGACGTTTGCCAAACTCGCCGCAGGCAAAGCCGAAGAAGGCCAGCGTGGCCACCATCACCACGATATCGCTCGGCAGTTTTCCGCCCAGGCAATCAATGGCAATCAGCGCGCCCGCCAGAACGAACAGCGGCAGAGGAATAATCCCGATTTTCCAGGTATCCATAATATGCCACCAGCGCTCTTTGAGCGAAGGTCGCTGAATTTCAATCGGGTCGTGGGTAACAGAGAAAGAATCGTCAGTTGTGCTCATAATAAGCCCCTTGGTTATTTTGTGCGTTCAGCTTAGAGTCACAAAGGCTTACTTTATGTGAGGAATGGCATATTAAAAGCGAAGTTTTAATGGCAGCTATGGTTTTAATGGTTTCTTTTATTTAATGTGATTTATACCTTATTTATTGCCGTGGTTTTTATGGTTTCTTTTCTTAAGTGAACAAATAAATAACATTTATTAATTTAGCCTTAAGACGCCTGGCGTTTCGGATAAATCTTTTACAGGCGCTGCTGTGCAAGGGATCACAAGTTTTCCGCAAAGCGGACGTCACCACGAGAAAAGATGATATATTAGCCTGCCTTGTTGATACCCGGCGTGATAGTTATGAAAGTGTCATTTCAGATCAAGCTGTTTATTTCGCTGGTCGCTTTTTTCTCGGTACTGTTTGCATTACTGGGTGGATATTATTACGTCGACGTCGGAAGACAGCTTTATCAGGAAATGAGTGCACGTGCAAAAATACAGGCCGAAGAAATTGCGCTTATTCCTACTTTGCGAAAAGAAGTCGAACAGAAAGATATCAACGGCATCCGCGACTTTATGCAGAAAATAGCGGCCCACAGCGACGCCAGTTTTATTGTGATTGGCGATAATAAAGGGCTGCACCTGTTTCACTCGGTTTTTGCTGACCGGGTGGGCAAAACGCTGGTCGGCGGCGATAACGACGAGGTTCTGCACGGTAAAAGCACGACCACTATCCGCAAGGGCGGCCTGGGTATTTCACTTCGTAGTAAAGCGCCGATTTTTAACGATCAGGGGCACGTTGTAGGGATTGTCTCGGTGGGCTATCTCACCAGCTATCTGGACACCATCACCGTCAATAAAGTGGTTAACATTCTGATTGCCGCCGTGCTGCTGCTGATCGCCCTGTTTGTCTTCTCCTGGTTTTTCACCCGCAGTATTAAGAAGCAGATCTTCTCGCTGGAGCCACGCGAAATTGGCCTGCTGGTGCGCCAGCAGAAAGCGATGATGGAATCCATCTATGAAGGGGTCATCGCTATCGATGACGATCTACGCATCGAAGTGATCAACCAGGCGGCACGCAAGCTTTTAGGCTTAAGCCAGCCCGCCCGCGAGCTGCGCGGACAGCTGATTAGCCAGGTGATCGATCCTGTTCCGTTCTTCAATACGCAAACCATGCTGGCGAAAGACACCCATGACGAAATCTGCCGCTTTAACGATCTGACGGTCATTGCCAGCCGGGTAAGGATCATGCTGGAAAATTCGCTACAGGGCTGGGTGATCACCTTCCGGGATCGCAACGAGATCGACTCGCTCAGCGCCCAGCTCAGCCAGGTTAAACGCTACGTTGATAACCTGCGCATTATGCGCCACGAGCAGCTCAACCGGATGACCACCCTTTCCGGCCTGCTGCACATGGGCCGCTATGAAGAGGCGATTGGTTATATTCAGGCGCAGTCGGAACACGCGCAGGAGCTGCTGGACTTTATCTCGTCGCGCTTCAGCTCTCCGACGCTGTGCGGCCTGCTGTTAGGCAAAGCCGCGCGTGCGCGGGAGAAGGGCGTCGAGCTGAGCTTCGACCCCGCCTGCCGGATGGATAAACCCTTCCTGCCGCTGCTTGAATCGGAACTCATCTCGATTATCGGGAACCTGCTGGATAACGCGATTGAAGCGACACAACGCGCCCCGCTTCCGCATGCGCCGGTTGAAGTGCTGATCAAACTGAGCGAACAGGAACTCATCATCGAAGTCGCCGACCAGGGTATTGGCATCAAACCGGAGATCCGTGAGCGGATATTTGAGCGCGGTATTACCACCAAAACGCGCGGCGATCACGGTATTGGCCTGTATCTGATTGAAAGCTACGTCACGCAGGCGGGCGGCGCCATCGAAGTTGCGGATAACACGCCGCGCGGTGCCATTTTCTCACTGTTTATTCCCGCCACGGGAGCTGCCCGGCGTCCCGCACAAGAACTGGAAGATACTGATTATGCAACATGAACTTATCGACGTACTGATTGTTGAAGACGAGAACGAACTGGCGCAACTGCACGCGGAGCTGATCGGTAAACACCCGCGTTTGAGGCTGGTCGGGATTGCCTCTTCACTGGCTGACGCGCAGACGCAGCTTGAGAGCAAGCAGCCTCAACTGATGCTGCTGGATAACTACCTGCCGGACGGCAAAGGCATCACGCTTATCAGCAACCCAATGCTGGCTCGCGCCAACTGCTCGGTGATTTTCATCACCGCCGCCAGTGACATGGACACCTGCAGCCAGGCCATCCGCAACGGCGCGTTTGACTACATCCTCAAACCGGTATCCTGGAAGCGGCTCAGCCAGTCGCTGGAGCGCTTCGTGCAGTTTACCGAGCAGCAGCGGGTCTGGAAGATTGTCGACCAGCAGAACGTGGATTCCCTCTATCAATTGCAGGCTAAAAATTACCGTCAGGACAACGGCAGCAAAGGCATTGAAGAGAACACGCTGGCGCGGGTACAAACGCTGTTCAACGACAAGGCAACGCACTGCTTTACCGTGGATGAAGTCGTGAGTGAAACGGGTTTGAGTAAAACCACCACCCGGCGCTATCTGGAACACTGCGTGGAGGCGGGGTTTCTCAGCGTGGAGATGCTGTACGGGAAAATTGGGCATCCGAGGAGGATGTACAAACGTAGTGCGGTTTGATGAAACGTTCCCTCTCCCTGTGGGAGAGGGTTAGGGTGAGGGCAACAGCCCACGCTATCTTAAAACGTACCCATACAGCCGCTTAATCCCGTCGGCATCCTTCTCGCTGTAGACACCCTGCAGCTCCGGCGAGAAGCCCGGCAGCATGTTAATGCCCTCTTCCAGCGCCAGAAAATAGCGCTGTACCGCTCCGCCCCAGACCTCACCCGGCACCACACACAGCACGCCCGGCGGATACGGCAGCGCGCCCTCTGCGGCAATGCGTCCTTCGGCATCGCGAATACGCACCAGCTCCACGTTCCCGCGAATGTACTCCTGGTTAGCATCCTGCGGGTTCACCACAACGTCGGGGAAGCTTTCCCGGCGGAACATCGCCTTTTGCAGATCTTTCACGTTAAAGCTGACGTAGAGATCGTGCATCTCCTGGCACAGCTGGCGGATCGTGTAATCACGGTAGCGCACAGGATACTTCTGATAGATGGTCGGCAGCACGTCGGCCAGCGGTGTGTCGTCTTCAATGTGCTGTTCAAACTGTCCCAGCATCGCCACCAGCTGCGCCAGCTTCTCGCTGCTTTCGGCAGGGGTTAGCAGGAACAGGATTGAGTTGAGATCGCACTTCTCCGGCACGATGCCGTTCTCGCGCAGGTAGTGCGCCAGAATGGTCGCCGGGATACCAAACTCGGTGTAGTTACCGGTTTCGGCATCAATACCCGGCGTGGTCAGCAGCAGCTTGCACGGATCAACAAAATACTGGTCACGGGCGTAGCCGTCAAAACCGTGCCAGTTCGCGCCTGGCTCAAAGCTGAAGAAGCGACGCTCGCTGGCGATGGTGTGTGTCGCATGATCCTGCCACGGCCGCCCCGCCACCACCGGTGGGATAAAGGGTTTGATCATATGACAGTTGGCAATGATCGCCTTGCGCGCCTCAATCCCCAGCTCTACGCACTCCGCCCACAGCCTGCGTCCGCTTTCACCTTCATGGATCTTGGCATTCACATCCAGCGCGGCGAACAGCGGATAAAACGGGCTGGTGGAGGCATGCAGCATAAACGCATTGTTCAGCCGCTTGTGCGGGCAGAAGCGCGCCTGACCGCGGATGTGGTTATCCTTTTTATGGATCTGTGACGTTTGCGAGAACCCGGCCTGCTGCTTATGCACCGACTGGGTCACGAAAATCCCAGGATCGTTCTCGTTCAGCTCCAGCAGCAGCGGGGACGTTTCCGCCATCATCGGGATAAACTGCTCGTAGCCCACCCAGGCGGAGTCAAAGAGGATGTAGTCGCAGAGGTGGCCGATCTTGTCGATCACCTGACGGGCGTTGTAGATCGTCCCGTCATAGGTGCCCAGCTGAATAATAGCCAGACGGAACGGGCGAGGCGCATCGGCCTTTTCCGGCGCAACGTCACGGATCAGATTTCGCAGATACGCATCGTCGAAGCAATGCTCGTCAATCCCGCCGATAAAACCAAACGGGTTACGTGCCGCTTCAAGGTAGACCGGCGTGGCTCCCGCCTGGATCAGCGCGCCGTGGTGATTAGATTTATGGTTATTGCGGTCGAACAGCACCAGGTCACCGCGGGTCAGCAGCGCATTGGTGACAACCTTATTCGCGGCGGACGTGCCGTTCAGCACGAAGTAAGTTTTGTCCGCGTTGAACACCTTCGCCGCGAACTTTTGCGCATGCTTGGCGGACCCTTCGTGGATCAGTAAATCACCCAGCTTTACGTCGGCGTTGCACATATCGGCGCGAAACACGTTCTCACCGAAGAAGTCATAAAACTGCCGCCCGGCGGGATGCTTTTTGAAAAACGCGCCGTGCTGATGCCCGGGACAAGCAAAAGTGCTGTTGCCCATCGCGACATACTGGCTCAGGGTGTCGAAAAAAGGCGGCAACAGATCCTCTTCGTAACGGCAGGCGGCAGACTCCAGTTCCAGGAACTCCTGCGCTTTTCCTGCGATTACAGCAGTGACCCCTTCAGGAACATTCGTCGGCTCCTGCGAGAACATAAATACCGGAAGCTGAAAGCCCGTACGTTTCAGCAGCGCAAGGATGCCGCTACAGCTTTCAGCGACCGTAATGACGACTGCCGCCACGTCGGTAAAATCGGTGTTATCCAGCGTCACCATTTCCCGGTGAGTAGACACAGTAGAGACCAGCTCGCGGCTGACGGCAATTTTCATGGTTTTCATAGGCGCAGTTACCCTCACCGGGCGGTGAGACAGGGAGGAGAAAATTCGCGCAATAATGTCACCTTTTATTTTTAGGCGCAAGAAGGAATCAGTATGCACTTAGCCTTGCAAAGCTAAGCGTCATGCAGCGTTGTCGTGTCATAATCATGCAATACCAATGATTAAGTAACAGGAGTTAACGGTGGTAATTGGACCCTTTATCAACGCCGGTGCCGTCTTATTAGGCGGCGTACTCGGCGCAGTGTTAAGCCAGCGGTTGCCGGAGCGTATTCGCACCTCGATGCCCTCCATATTTGGCCTGGCCTCGTTAGGCATCGGCATCCTTTTGGTGATCAAATGCGCAAACCTGCCGGTGATGGTGCTGGCGACCCTCCTCGGCGCGCTCGTTGGCGAATTTTGCTACCTGGAAAAAGGCATCAATAATGCGGTAGGCAAAGCCAAAAACCTGATTGCCCGCCCCGGCAAGGCGAAACACGGCACGCACGAGTCGTTTATTCAAAATTATGTCGCGATAATTATTCTGTTTTGCGCCAGCGGCACCGGGATTTTCGGTTCGATGCAGGAGGGGATGACGGGCGACCCAAGCATATTGATTGCGAAGGCGTTTCTTGATTTCTTTACGGCCACCATTTTTGCCACCACGCTCGGCATTGCCGTTGCTGCGATTTGCGTGCCAATGCTGCTGATCCAGCTCGCGCTCGCCACCTGCGCCACGTTGATTCTCCCGCTCACCACGCCAGCGATGATGGCAGACTTCACCGCCGTCGGCGGCCTGCTGCTGCTGGCGACAGGGCTGCGCATCTGTGGGATTAAGATGTTCGCCGTGGTGAACATGCTGCCCGCACTGCTGCTCGCCATGCCGCTCTCCGCGCTCTGGACGCACTTTTTCGCTTAAGGATGCGGCGAAATGGTGAGAGATTGCGCAGTCTGTAACGAAAACAACATTTTTCGTTGACGGCAGGGGGCAGATCGGGTTTAATGCGCCCCGTTGCCCGGATAGCTCAGTCGGTAGAGCAGGGGATTGAAAATCCCCGTGTCCTTGGTTCGATTCCGAGTCCGGGCACCACTATTTAAAGAACCCGCCCAAAAGGCGGGTTTTTGCTTTCTGAGTCAACAACTTCTTGGTTTATCAGTAGTTCCCCCCCTTATCTATCCTCCGGCCCCGCTTCCTGGTGGTACAAAATGGGCATTATGATAAAGCCTACCAAAGACCGAAACGGCACCTACTAAACAGTGGACATATACCGGATTGCTCAGGGCCTCCGAAAACGTCCAGTCGTGCTGCACATCCGGCCTGATTGATGGTGAAATTCCCGACAAAAACGGCTGGCTTTCCGCTGGTGTTGCCCTTTCCCTACTTACTGCGTCCAATCAAGCCAGAACAGGCTTCTCATTGATGCCATTGAGCAAAAATCTGGTCTGATACTTCCGGTGATGCCCGGTGAAAGCCGTCTAGTCGGCCGGGGAGTGTAGCTGCAAAAAGCGACTTCTGCTTCAGACCCCGTAACTACATTGCTACTATATTGTGCATGCGTTGGCACGCATGGCTGTCAAAGGGAGCCGTTTATCAGTCTAAACAGACGCCGGTAAAGCAATTGAGAGGAATGACAATGGATGCAGCATTGCTTGACATGATGCGCTCAGGTGGAAGAAATAAAGCCTGGGCGGAAACTATGGTGAATATGGAAGCCAGGAAGCTGGTAAATACAGCCAATACACTGTCGGCTTTTCATCTCAGCGATGGTCTGACTCGAAGCTAGGTGTCTACAAATCAATCTCACTGGCCGCTAATGCGTATACTATTTTTGGCTTGTTATGGCGACCATGTACCTGGCGACTGTTTCGTTATATGCCCACAGACTATTACCGAAAGGTGAGCACACTGAGTCGCCCGCAGCTTACAATGAAAATAGCTGGTTATGGCGTGAAGGCTAAGATTATTTTTGATCTGTTTTCCGTCAGCGACCCGTCCCAGAATTAGTCAGCATTTTACGATAACGCCAGGATTTGTAGCCAAGTTTTGCTGGCGTTATATACCAGATAAAAGGTAGTACAATCAATAACGTGATCGCAAGTGTCAGGCTTGTGTCCTTCGATGCAAGTAAAAGAGTTAAAGCCAGTATGATGAAGGCAATAATAGTTATCCACTTCATTGCCTTAAAACGATTGGCCAGATCATGAGTTACGCTATCAAACGAACCACCGTAATTCTCAATATTGTTTTTAAGCTTTTGAAGATCTCGTTTACTAAAACCCGATTTTAAAAGTGCTTCTTCGCTGGTCATCCTGTTATCTGTCCCATAACTCACTGAAACCTTTGACGAAATTTAACTTAATTTTATGGATAAATCGCTAGTTGACGATAATTATCAAATTTATATATATATCAAATAGTTGAAGATATCTTAGAGGGGCGGCATCCCGTCTCTTCAACCGTGCCCATACAAGGTCCTTTCTGTCGTTTTGAGCCATAGTAAATCCATAGCTAAAACAAGGATGTTGGCCGCCTCCATATTTCTTTAAACTCAGAATACCGCCCGCAAGTCAGTTTTATGCTTTTGGTTTCTCCCCACCCTAGGGATCGTTCCCACCTGCGTCCAGCAGTTTGTTTTTAAAGATAAACAAACACGCCTCGTTGAAGTTCTCCGCTCCCAGGCGTTCCGAGAGCGTCGTTCGTTTGCGATAGAGGCTTTTCACCGACGTATTCAGCTCATCGGCAATGGCTTCCATCGACATCCCTGCCCTCAGCAACCGCAGCATGATCGCTTCGTGCGTGCTAAGCCGTAAATTTAGCAGCCACCGCGTGGTCAGGCGTCTGCCCTTCATATTGAGCACCAGATTAAACAGCGAGGCCATATCCGGCGCGGTGAGCGACGCGTTCATAAATAACTTCATACTGAGCAGATTCTCCTCGCGGTGTCGCATATCAAGCATAACGCAGCAGATTGTTTTTTTCGCTCTGGCCGGATGGCGTATCAGGTAATCATATAAACGGAGCGGAGAACGACTATCAATCAAGACAGAATATTCATCTGCACCGTTATCAAATATCTTTCTATCAATCCTGTCGAGCAGGATAATATCCGGAAAAAAAATCCGCATCCCCCGCACAAGGTAGCGATCCTGAGTCACTAACACTATTGAAGTTGCCACTAACCATCCCTTTTTAGATTAAAGCAAGAACAATCCCTCAGAAAGAAGGCCGCCTTCGTTTTATAGCGCTGTAATATTAACGATAAATGTATTCTGGCTTTGGACACCCCTCAATAAAGACATTGACGAGTAAGACTTCCTGTAGACTATCATTCAATGACTGACATTAATTATAAATAAAAAACAATCGCAGAAAAGTCACTTCTCTAAACATTAAGAATTTTTGTCATGAAACTTCCCAAATATGAACCAGAAAGTACTTTAATTGACACAATAAAACCGTATAAAAAATATATACAAAACTGTCACAATAAAAATAAAATAAATTATTTTCAATGACTTATAAATAACCCATCAATTCAATTAAAACGCGAAAAACAGCTCAAACCAGAATTATCTCAAAACGGCACACCCGCTTTTCAACATATTTATCAGGCAACATATCAGGTGTACATTAGCTTTCACCCAGTCCACTGAGATAAGGATCCATAATTACCTTTACGTAAGTATCCCGTAACATCACCGCATTCAGATTTAATGTTCTCATTTATGGCCTTTAACGCTGAGTTTAAAGGCGGCCGTGTTATGCAATGGATTCATGATAAACAAATGGCAAATAGATATGGAAAGATCGCATCGCTTCAATACGTTATTCTTTTATCGCACCCCAACATTATTGTTCCTGTTATTCTTCTTTCCTGTTCTGGCGCAGGCGACTGAATCCGTTTATGAGCAACAGATTCAACAGGCGCGTAACGGTAATTACACGCCGTTTCTTGATTATCTTCAGCGTTATCAGCAGCAGCATGCCCTGACGCCTGAACAAGTTGCGGACTGGTTACAGGTTGCAGCCTGGGCGGGTCATGATGACGAGGTTATTCAGGTCTGGCAGCGTTACGGCATTTATATGCCGCTGCCCGCCCGCGGCGTTGCTGCCGTCGCGCAAGCCAGGCTAAATCAAAAAGCGTGGCAGCCGGCCCTGGCGCTCTGGAAAGAGGCGTGTAGCCTTGCGCCGGATAACGACGATTACCGTATCGGCTATATCAAAACCCTGGCCGATGCCCGCATGGATACGCTTGCCCTGGAGGAAGCCCAACGGCTGGTGGTGGAAAATCCCTCTCAGGCGCATCTTCAGACGCTCTCGTATGTCTGGTTACGCCAGGGAAAAAGCTGGGATCGGCTGCTGGCAGACACGCGCGCGCTGAATATCGCGCCGGAGAATAAAGCGCTCCTTAGCGAGCAGATCGACGCGCTTACGGATAGCCGGGTGAATACCCCCGCGCTCCAGCTTTCACAACGCGTGACGCTGCCCCCCGCGGAGCGTCGTCGTCTTGAGCGTAATGCCGCCGCCGAACTCGTTCGCCTTGCCGATGTGCCTGGCAGAACAGAAAAGGAGCGCCTGCAGCTTGCGCAATCCGCGCTGAATCGTTACGACGCTCTGCTTGCCCGCTGGCAAAACGATCCGCAGGCGGCGGAAGACGTCGTCCTTGCGCGTATCGACAGACTTGGTGCGCTGTACGCCCATGCTGATTACCCACAGGTGATTAGCGAATATCAGGATCTTACGGCTGCCCAGCATCCGGTGCCGGGCTGGGCAATCGGCTGGGTCATCTCCGCGTATCTGCAGGAGAAAAACGCGGCCGCCGCCTTCGCGCTTCTGCAACGCTACCCGCAATACGCTTCCGACCCGCAGGACGAGGAGCACGCGCTTTTCTACGCCAGGCTGGATACGGGACAGTATCAGTCCGCCCGCCAGTACGTTGAGCGCCAGACCCGCGACATTCCCTGGACCCGTTACGATTTCGGCTCCCCTACCCCTCAGCCGAACGACAGGTGGCTTACCGGGCAGTCTCTCCGTTTTAACTATTTACTCGCGACGAATGCCCTGCCGGAAGCCGAAGAGCTGGCGCACCATCTGGCGACGACGGCGCCGGGCAATCAGGGGCTACAGATTGACTACGCCACCCTGCTTCAGGCGCGGGGCCTGCCGCGCGCGGCCGAGCAAAAGCTGAAAACGGCAGAGGCGCTGGAGCCGTCCAATACAGAGCTGGAGCAGCAGCAGGCCTACGTCGCGATGGACCTGCAGGAGTGGCGACAGATGGATTTACTGGCCGACGACGTGCTGGCTCGCGCGCCCGCCGACCGCAGCGCCAGGCGTCTCGACAGGCTCCGAACGGTCCACCACATGTCCGAACTGCGCCTCAACGCAAGCAAGGGCTTGCACTCCGATAGCCCCGTGAGCGGGACACACGACCTGAACTGGGACGCCACGCTCTATGGCCCACCCGTAGCGGACAACTGGCGGCTGTTTGCCGGAACCCGCTACGCGCAGAGTAATTTCGATGAAGGCAAAGGCACCAGCCGTCACCTTTTGGGCGGCGTCGAATGGCGGCCACGCGACCTGCTGCTCGAAGCCGAGCTCTCCAGCAACCGCTATCACGGTGAAAACAAGCCGGGCGCTCGCCTCTCAACGACGTACTTTGTGACCGATAGCTGGCAGGTCAGCGGCAGCCTTGAACGCCTGTCGCGCACTACGCCCCTTCGGGCCTTACGCAACGGAATTAGCGCTAACCGGGGTGAAGGCGGGGTGCGCTGGTACCAAAACGAGCGGCGTGAGTACCAGTTCAGCGCCGCCCTCAGCCGCTTCTCCGACCATAACCGTCGCCAGGAATACATCCTCACGGGCAAGGAGCGTCTCTGGCAGACCCCGTCCCTGACGCTGGATCTCGAACCGGGGATTGCCGCCAGTAAAAACAGCCTGCGGGACACGCTCTATTACAACCCGGCGCGGGATCTGTCCGTGACGGCTGCCCTGGCCGTTGACCATGAAATGGTCCGCCATTACGACACCCTCTGGAGCCAGCAGTTCGTGGCGGGAGGCGGCAGCTACTGGCAGAAAAATCAGTCCGCTGGCGCCATCGCCCTGCTGGGTTACGGCCAACGTGTTCAGTGGAACAACGTTATTGATACCGGCGTGATGCTGAACTGGGACAAGCGCCCTTACGACGGCAAACGCGAGAGCAACCTCTCCGTCACGTTCGACGCGACTTTACGCTTTTAAGGATGAAAATGCTGAACACACGTTTTTCCGTGAGCCTGATACTCCTCGGCTGGCTCTGCCTCAGCGCGAGTGTCTGCGCGCAGGCGATCTCGTTCATTGCGCCCAAAGCGCGGCCGCAGCTGGAGGCAAGTAAACCCTGGCCGGAGAACCAGTTTCTGGTCCTGGCCTACCACGACGTCGAAGACGATGCCGCCGATCAACGCTACCTCTCCGTTCGCACCAGCGCGTTAAACGAGCAGATAAGCTGGCTTGTGCACAACGGCTTTCACGCCATCAGCGTTCAGGACATTCTCGATGCCCATGACGGGAAAAAAACGCTGCCGCCGAAAGCCGTTCTGCTCAGCTTTGACGACGGCTACAGCAGCTTTTATACCCGCGTCTGGCCGCTGCTTCAGGCGTGGAACGTGCCTGCACTCTGGGCGCCGGTAGGCAGTTGGGTCGATACGCCAGCGAATCAAAAGGTGAATTTTGGCGGCCTGATGACGCCCCGCGATCGCTTCGCGACGTGGGACATGGTGCGCGAGCTAAGCCAGTCTCCGCTGATTGAGATTGGATCGCATACCTGGGCCTCGCATTACGGCATTCCGGCCAACCCGCAGGGCAGCCGGGAACCGGCGATCGCCAACCGCTTTTATGACAAAGCCACGGGCCGCTATGAAACCGACCAGCAGTTCAGCCAGCGGATCGGCGATGACGTTCGAAAAGTGACTGAAAAAATCACGCAGGTGACGGGCAAAGCGCCGCGCGCCTGGGTCTGGCCCTACGGCGCCGCCAGCGGTACGTCGCTCGCTATCGCCAGACAGCAGGGTTATCAGCTAGCCTTTACCCTTGAGGACGGGCTGGGGAATGTCCAGGATCTGGGCAACATCCCCCGCCTGCTGATCGCCGGAAATCCCTCCCTCAAGGCGTTTGCCAGTACGGTAAGCCAGGTTCAGGAGCACGATCCCGTGCGCGTCATGCACGTCGATCTCGACTACGTTTACGATCCCGATCCGGCCCAGCAGACCCAAAACGTCAACAGGCTGATCCAGCGGGTCTACGACATGAAGATCAGCCATGTTTTCCTGCAGGCGTTTGCCGACCCGCAGGGCGACGGCAGGATCAAATCGCTCTATTTCCCCAACCGTCGGCTGCCGGTCCGGGCCGATCTCTTTAATTTTGTCGCCTGGCAGTTGCAAACCCGCGCGGGGGTAAAAGTCTTCGCGTGGATGCCGGTGCTCTCGTTCGATCTCGATCCTTCCCTGCCGCGCGTGCAGCGCCGGGATCGGCAAACCGGCCAGCTGCGCGAAGCCACCGAACCCTATATCCGCCTCTCCCCGTGGGACCCGCAGGTGCGCCAGCAGGTGACGGACATCTATGAAGATCTGGCCCGCTATGCCAGCTTCAACGGGATTTTGTTCCATGACGACGCGGTGCTGACGGACGTGGACGATGCCGGACAGGACACGACTCGCCAGAAGAGCCAGACGCTTATCGGGTTTACCCACGCCCTGAGCCAGGCGGTGAAAAACATCCGTGGCCCGCAGATAAAAACCGCCCGCAACATGTTCGCCTTACCCATTCTGCAGCCCGAAAGCGAAGCGTGGTTCGCGCAGAATCTTGATGATTTTCTGGCGGAGTATGACTGGACGGTGCCAATGGCCATGCCGCTGATGGAGTCCGTTCCGGCAGACGGGAGCGATGCCTGGCTGACGCGTCTGGTTAACGCGGTCGCCGCGCGCCCCGGCGCGCTCGATAAAACGATTTTCGAACTGCAGGCCAGGGACTGGGAGCAGAAACCGCAGCGCGCCGTTGCCGATAGCCAGCTTGCGCAGTGGATGCGCGTGCTCCAGTTGAACGGCGTCAAAAACTACGGTTACTACCCCGACGACTTCCTCAACAACCAACCTGATATCTCCCGCATCAGGCCTGAATTCTCTTCGTACTGGTACCCTGACAATGACTGATCGCATTATCGCATTCTCTATTTTATGTCTGGTATTCGGGTTGCCGTTAGGCGTGGCCGCCCTCTTTACCGGCGAACTGATTCTGGATTTTGTGTTCTTCTGGCCGCTGTTCATGTCGGTGCTCTGGATAACCGGCGGCCTCTATTTCTGGTATCAGCTTGAACGCCACTGGTCGTGGGATAAAGACACGCCCGCCCCGACGCTCGCGGGTGAGCCGCTCATCTCCATTCTTATCCCCTGCTTCAACGAGGGACGAAATGCCCGGGAGACCATCAGCGCCGCGCTGGATCAGCGGTATGAAAATATAGAAGTTATCGCCATCAACGACGGCTCGTCTGACAACACCGCGGAGGTATTGCAGGCGCTGGCGCAGGAACAGCCGCGCCTGCGGGTGATTAACCTCGCGGAGAACCAGGGGAAAGCGCTGGCGCTCAAGGCCGGGGCAGCGGCGGCCCGGGGCGATCTGCTGGTCTGCATTGACGGCGACGCCCTGCTCGATCGCGATACCGCCGCGTATCTGGTGGCCCCGCTGATTCAGTACCCCCACGTCGGCGCGGTGACCGGGAACCCGCGCATTCGCACGCGCTCCACGCTGATTGGCCGCATTCAGGTGGGCGAGTTCTCCTCCATCATTGGGCTCATCAAGCGGACGCAGCGGATCTATGGCCGGGTCTTTACCGTCTCCGGCGTCATCGCCGCCTTTCGTCGACAGGCGCTGGCGGACGTCGGGTACTGGAGCCCGGACATGATCACTGAAGACATCGACATCAGCTGGAAGCTCCAGCTGCGCCACTGGGATATCTTTTTTGAGCCGCGGGCGCTGTGCTGGATCCTGATGCCGGAGACGCTGAAGGGCCTGTGGAAACAGCGTCTGCGCTGGGCCCAGGGCGGCGCGGAGGTGTTTCTGGTCAACCTGCGCAGGATTGTGCGCTGGGAGCATCACCGCATGTGGCCCCTGTTTATGGAGTACGCGCTGTCAACGCTGTGGGCCTTCGCGTACGCGATGACGGTGCTGCTGTTCCTCCTCAGCCAGGTTGCGCCTGTTCCTGCCAGGCTGACCGTGGAGAGCCTTTTTCCACCAGAGTTTACCGGGCTGTTGCTGGGCGTGATGTGCCTGCTGCAGTTCCTGGTCAGCTTGTTCATCGAGCGGCGCTATGAACGAAAAGTGGGCGGTTCGCTTTTCTGGGTGATCTGGTTCCCGATGGTGTACTGGATGATTGGCCTGTTCACCACCCTCGTCGCATTTCCAAAAGTCATGCTTAAACGTCAGCGCGCCCGCGCGCGCTGGATCAGTCCGGACCGGGGAAAAGGGAGTATTCAATGAACGAAAATACCTTAATTTTGACCGAGCATAGGCTATTGCCGCGTCTGTTTGATGCCGCGTTAACGCTGGTGGCGTGGGGAGGATTTCTGTTTTTCCTGTATGCCAGGCTGTGGATGCAGCTAACCGATGAGAGTGACCACCGCTGGGGCGTGATTATCGCGTCCTTTAATACGGTGTTGATCTATTTACTGTTCGCCGCGCTCAACGGCTGGCTGCTGATTTTGTGGTATCAGTACAACCGCCGCCGCGCCCACGTGAGGCGGCGTCAGCCGGGCTATTTTCACCAGGAGGAGCTGGCCCGTAGCTTTAATGTCTCACCGCAGATCATCTCCGAGATGAGCCAGTACAACCTGCTGACGGTGTATCACGATCAGATTGGCCGCATCATCGATCTGAAGATCAACGAGCAGCTGGAAGAGGAAGAACAGTAACAAAAAGCCCCCGCAGGATGCCCTGCGGGGGCTATTTCATCGCGGATGTGAACTACTTATCTTTCACCACAATCAGCGGCTCGATATCGCTCTCTTTCTTCACCACCAGCGAGTCATCGCCGCGCAGGCAGGTTCCGCCGTAGTTCCCGCCCACGGTGAAGGTGCAGACCTGTATGTACTTGCCGTCCACCTTCGGCAGGCACCACAGCTGCTGGTAGATATTCTTGCGGTCGACAAACTTGCCGCTGGATTTATCCAGCAGTTCGTCCTGGGCGCTGATGAGATCGATATTGCTGCCGCAGCGGCCGGCAATCGGCTTAACGGCATATCCGGTCTGCTTCAGCAGTTCGTTAACCTCAAAATCGGTGTCGAGCAGGTAGCGGTGGTTCGGGAACAGCTGCCAGAGCACTGGCAGGATAGCCTTGTTGCCGGGGATCACCGTCCACAGCGGTTCGAAGACCAGCACTTCCGGGCGCAGCAGGACGTCAATCAGGCGCACCTCGCCCTCGGGATGTCCGGTGCGGATCGGCACGGCGGCGTACTCGGTTTCGCTGACCTCGCGGATCTGCTCTATCGCCGTTTCCCACGCCCAGGTTTTCCACACGCAGTTGACGTGGCGCCCTTCGTCGTCAATCAGCTGTCCGGCGGTATCCCAACTGAGCGCCCCCAGCCCGTGCAGGATTTTGGTTTCAAACCCGGCCTGCATCAGCGAACGCTGAATAAAGAGCGCGTGATAGTCCTCTTCGACATCGTTGTCCTGCATGATGTGGACGAACGGCCGCGCGTGGCTGTGCTTCCAGGCGCCGGTCAGCTCTTCCAGCAGCCCTTCCGCCGGGTTGTGCCCGTTGCCGCGATAGCCGTTTTTCACCCACTCTTCGAGAATCAGCCCGCCCTCGGTATGGCAGGACGCGGAGTCGGCGTTGTACTCGTAGACCTTAATCCCGCGCTCATCCATGCAGAAATCCATACGACCGGTGATCATATGGTGGCGACGCCACTGCCAGGAGAGGCGCAGGCGCGGCCAGAGGATTTTCGGGATGTCGAAAAGCGCCAGCAGGCTGTCGTCTTTCAGCACCTTGTCGGTGGCGTGCAGGTACATCAGGTGCAGTTCGTTGGTGGCCTTGATCAGCTCCTGCTCGGCGCTTTCGGTAATGGTGAAGTACTGGCAGGGATCTTTGTTGATCACATGGCCGTTGGCGCGGATATACGCCTGCTGCAGCGCGTCATTTTCGTTAAGCCATTTTCCGTCGAACTGACGTTTGTTTTTCAGCCGCGCGCCGCTGATTTTCAGCAGTTCGCCGTCGATTTCCGGCTGGGGAATGCTGTGTTCCGTGTCGTCGGTCTGGATCATCCAGCCGAGGATCTCCGTGTCGTTGAAGGTGTCATGGATCGTGTAACTCCCGTTCTCCACGCTCAGACGCAGCTCGCGCGTCCACTGCTGACCGAGCGGCAGCGGGGAGTGAATCACGTTCTGCTCCGCAATTCGCACCTTATCGTCCAGAAGCTGGGTGATCACCGCCACGTGGCCGGTCTCGTGAAACTCGCCGCCCTTTTGCCAGATCAGCAGCGCCCCGGCGCGCGGCGCGCGTTTTGAACCGTTGGCAAAGGCCTGAAGGGGTAGAATGTTATCGTTCACCACCTGGCGCAAAAAGCGCAGGGAGAAGATTTCCCACGCCATGCCGACGTCGGTAAACACGAAGCCATAGTTGAGAAACAGGAAACGGCGGGCAAACTCAACGCACTGCCACTTGTGGCCCATGTATTCGTTGCCGATATAGCTGCGGAAATCCGCATCTTGCGGGTAGCTGCGCGGGTCCAGACTGCCGTAATTTGAAGAGTAAATCGCCACGCCACCGGGCGCATAGCCTAACAACGTCCCGAATGGCGCATCACTGCTTAACTTTCCTTTACGCATGTATCCAACCTAAAACAGGCAGGCGGCAATATTTTATGGGTTGTCGTCGTCTGCACGTTGTAATTAACCTGACAGAGGGAAATTTATCATACACCTCCCCTGACCATTGCGCTCACATCGTTAAACGGTCGATTCATCTCCTGCTAAACTCCCTCAACACATCACTCAAAAGGCAGGTCAACATGTCAGACAACACGTATCAGCCACCGAAAGTGTGGGAATGGAATAAGAACGGCGGCGGCGCGTTCGCCAACATCAACCGTCCAATTTCCGGCGCAACGCATGAGAAAGAACTGCCCGTGGGCTCCCACCCGCTGCAGCTCTACTCTCTGGGAACACCAAACGGCCAGAAAGTGACCATCATGCTCGAAGAGCTGCTGGCGCTGGGCGTGACGGGCGCGGAATACGACGCCTGGTTAATTCGCATCGGCGAGGGCGACCAGTTCTCCAGCGGGTTCGTTGAGGTGAACCCGAACTCGAAAATCCCGGCGCTGCGTGACCACTCCACGACCCCGCCAACGCGCGTCTTTGAATCCGGCAATATCCTGCTCTACCTGGCAGAGAAATTCGGTCACTTCCTGCCGAAAGATCCGGCGGGACGCACCGAGACGTTGAACTGGCTGTTCTGGCTGCAGGGCGCGGCACCGTTCCTCGGCGGCGGCTTTGGTCACTTCTATAACTATGCCCCGGTGAAGATTGAGTACGCGATTGACCGCTTCACCATGGAAGCCAAACGCCTGTTCGACGTGCTGGATAAACAGCTGGCGCGCGGTCGCTACGTGGCGGGTGAAGAGTACACCATCGCGGATATCGCCATCTGGCCATGGTTCGGCTGCGTGGCGCTGGGTAGCGTCTATAACGCCGCCGAGTTCCTCGACGCAGAGAAGTACACTCACGTGCAGCGCTGGGCGAAAGACGTGGCGAATCGCCAAGCCGTTAAGCGCGGACGCATCGTTAACCGCACCAGCGGCGAGCTGAACGAGCAGCTCCACGAACGCCACGCGGCGAGCGACTTCGAGACCAATACGGAAGATAAGCGTCAGGCCTGACGCTCTGCCGGGCGGGCCACCGCCCGGTAACAACGATCCTTCCCCAGGGCATGATTAGCTTAAAGGTTGAGCCGGTATTACTGGCACTATTCGCCCTCTTTTCTCACGTCTGGCTGTGAGAAGCGAAGTATCAACCAACAGCTATTACAAAGGATCTGTTATGAAATTCATCAAAACAGCGCTGGTTATCAGCACCCTCATTATTTCTACCTCGGGTATGGCGATGGACAAAACTGCCGCTGGCGCCGTTGCCGGTGCGGCGATTGGCGCAGCCACGGGCAAAGACCTGAAATCCACAGTAGGCGGCGCGGTCGTTGGTGCGGGTACGGGAGCCATGTTTAAAAACGGCGAAAAAGGCAAAGATGCGCGTAAGGGCGGTGCCGTGGGCGCAGTCGTTGGCGCGGGTACCGCAGCAGTGACGGGCAATAGCGTTCTGAAAGGTGCAGCCGTTGGCGCAGGCACTGGCGCGCTGATTGGTGAAGCGACACACTGATAATTTACGCCGGGCGCTACGGTGCTTGCCCGGCGTTCTCTCGCTTTATATCCTCTCGTTTTTCAACGGCATATTTACAAGTCCCGATAAACTAGCAAGAATCATTTTTATTTCTATCAGAATGGGCTGACGCATGAAGCTGACCCGACAGCAGAACATTCTTGAACTGCTGGGCTGCTGCGACTGGCTAACCACTGACGCACTGGCAGAAACACTCGCCGTCAGCAAGGAGACGATCCGCCGCGATCTGAATGCCCTTCAGCATCAGGGCAAGATCCTGCGCCAGCATGGCCGCGCGCGGCTTATCCACCCGAACAGCCGCGACAGCGGAGAGCCGTTTGGCGCGCGCTTAAAAAGCCATTACGCCGATAAAGTCGATATCGCCCGTCACGCGCTGGACTGGATCAGCGAAGGGATGACCATCGCCCTCGATGCCAGTTCGACCTGCTTTCACCTGGCGCGCCAGCTCCCGGATATCGAACTCACCGTGTTTACCAATAGCCTGCCGATCTGTCATGAGATGGCAAAACGCGAGCGAATCACGCTTATCTGCTCCGGCGGCACGCTTGAGCGCAAATACCGCTGCTACGTCAATCCGGCGCTGCTTACGCAGTTGAAAGGGCTGGAGATAGACCTGTTTATCTTCTCCTGCGAAGGCGTTGATGAACAGGGCACGCTGTGGGATCCGGTGGAGCATAACGCGGCCTTTAAATCGCTGCTCTTAAGCCGCGCAGGCCAGTCGCTGCTGCTGATTGATAAAAGCAAATTCCAGCGGTCAAGTGAGGTGAGGATAGGCCAGCTGTCACAGGTGACGCAGGTGATTCAGCGGGATCGTCTTTCAGGGGGATAAAGGGTCAGGCCGCAACAGGCGACCTGACCCGATAAGGTTATGCGGTGAGGCGGAATTTTTGCACCGAGCGCTGAAGCTCTTCGGTCTGGCGCTCCAGGGCAGCGGCAGCGGCAGAGACCTGCTCCACCAGCGAGGCGTTCTGTTGGGTGACGCCATCCATCTGGGTGATAGCGATGCCCACCTGAGAAATGCCCTTGCTTTGCTCTTCTGACGCAGACGCAATTTGCTTCATGATGGTCGTCACTTCCGTCACGTCGCGCAGAATGGCCTCCATGGTCGTGCCGGTGTCGTTCACCAGCCGCGCGCCCTGCTCTACGCGGGAAACGGAGTCAGCGATCAGCCCTTCAATCTCTTTTGCGGCGTTGGCGCTGCGGCTGGCCAGATTACGCACCTCTCCCGCAACCACGGCAAAGCCTCGACCCTGTTCCCCTGCGCGCGCCGCCTCGACGGCTGCGTTGAGCGCCAGGATATTGGTCTGGAATGCAATGCTGTTAATCACGGTGGTGATTTCCGCGATCTTCTTCGAACTGTCAGAAATACCGCTCATGGTGGTAACCACGTCTTCCACCAGCGAACCGCCACGGCTCGCGGTGGTCGAGGCCACGTCCGCCAGCTCGCTGGCCTGACGTGCGCTTTCGGCGTTCAGTTTTACCGTCGCCGTAAGCTGCTCCATACTCGCGGCGGTCTCTTCCAGCGCGGCGGCCTGCTCTTCCGTGCGGGACGAGAGATCGTTGTTCCCGCTGGAGATCTCCGTCGCGCCGCGCCAGATGTTTTCGCTGCCGGAGCGAATCGTGCTGACCGCTTCACGCAGGCTGTCCTGCATGGCGCTCAGTAAGGGAACCAGCTGTCCCACGCAGTTGCGGCCAAACGGCTCAATCGGCTGGCTGAGATCGCCCTGGGCAATCTGGCGGAACTGCTGGCGAATACGCGCCAGCGGTTTCACCAGCATCGCCACCAGATAGCGGTCGGTGAAGAGCAGGATCAGCAGGCCAATAATCGTGGCGACGATAATCACCGTGCGGGTCATGCTGGTCAGGCCGTCCACCACCACGCGGGTGCTGTCGAGTGACTTCGCGGCGGCGTTGTTAAAGTTCTCCGCCGCGGCACCGAACGCGCGGCTCAGCGGTGGCGTGACGTTGTTGGCCTGCTGGCGATAGCCGTCCAGCGACTGCTTCGCCTGCTGCATCTGCGGGGTTACGCCCCGATCGAGCAGCGCCTGCCAGCTGCTAATGACCTGAGCAGACACCTGTTCGTCCATCGGGCCGGGGGAGATGGCCTTCATTTCGGCCAGCTTCTTACTCATGTTATTTAGCGCCTGTTGGGCAGAAGCCAGGTCCGGCGTGCCGCCTGCGGCTTTGACCTCCATTGCGCGGCTCAAGCGGGTGACGAAACGGAAATACTGATCGTTGCCCTGGCTGAGTACCGTCATCTGTTTGACCAGCTGCCGATCCACTTCATTACCATCAGAAACGCGAGACAGTGACCAGGTGCTGTATAGCCCAACCCCCGCCCACATTAAACAAAAGATCCCAAGAATCGTCAGCATGACGAAGCGGATCGTGAAATTACGGAGCATATTCATAAGTCTTCCTTGCCGAGAGGGTGAGTTCGCCCAGAGGCGAGTACTACTCTCGTTATCGGCAGGGAGCGCGGAAATTATAACCTTTTGTGATTATTTTTAATTAGTGTGGCTTCACTGGTCACACAGCTGCCGTTAACCATTATGTCCACGCTTAGTGATGGAATGGGTGATGTGATAAGTTCAGAATGAAAACGCTGTTTCGAAAATTCATCGATAAGAAAGGAGACATCATGTCCTGGCACCCTTACACCGGCCGCTATGAGAATATGCAGTACCGCTACTGCGGGAAAAGCGGCCTGCGTCTGCCCGCGCTGTCACTGGGACTGTGGCATAGCTTCGGTCACGTCCAGCCGCTGGAATCCCAGCGGGCGCTGTTGCGTAAAGCTTTCGACCTCGGCATCACCCATTTCGATCTCGCCAATAACTACGGGCCGCCGCCGGGTAGCGCTGAGGAGAATTTTGGCCGCATCCTGCGCGAAGATTTTGGCGCGTATCGCGACGAGCTGATTATCTCCACCAAAGCGGGCTACGACATGTGGCCGGGGCCGTATGGTTCCGGCGGTTCGCGTAAATATCTGCTCGCCAGCCTCGACCAGAGCCTGAAGCGCATGGGTGTGGAGTATGTGGATATTTTCTATTCCCACCGTGTGGATGAAAACACGCCAATGGAAGAGACGGCCTCAGCGCTGGCGCACGCCGTGCAGAGTGGGAAAGCGCTGTATGTGGGCATCTCCTCCTACTCAACCGAGCGTACGCAGAAAATGGCCGAGCTGCTGCGCGAGTGGAAAATTCCGCTGCTGATCCACCAGCCGTCTTACAACCTGCTTAACCGCTGGGTCGATAAGACCGGTTTGCTGGATGCGCTTGAAGCAAACGGGACGGGCTGTATCGCCTTCACCCCGCTGGCGCAGGGTCTGCTGACCGGAAAGTACCTGAACGGCATTCCTGAAGGTTCACGCATGCAGCGCGAAGGCAATAAGGCGCGCGGCCTGACGCAGAAAATGCTGACCGAAGCCAACCTTAATAGCCTGCACCTGCTGAATGACATGGCGCATGCGCGCGGGCAAACCATGGCGCAGATGGCGCTGAGCTGGCTGCTGAAAGATGAACGCGTGACGTCGGTGCTGATAGGTGCGAGCCGTCCGGAGCAGCTGGAAGAGAACGTTCAGGCGCTGGAAAACCTGCGCTTTACTGAGGACGAACTCAAGCAGATTGACCAGCACGTGGCGGATGGGGAGTTGAATTTGTGGCAGGCGTCGTCGGATAAATAGCGCGGTCTGATGCCCACGCCCCTCACCCTACCCTCTCCCCAGAGGGGAGAGGGAACTTGAACACCCTCTCCCCTCTGGGGAGAGGGCAGGGTGAGGGGTAAGGTCTACTTTATTTCTTACTGATCTTATCCAGATACCCCATCACAAACGCAGAAAGCACGAACGTCAGGTGGATGATCACATACCACATCAGTTTGTTATCCGGAACGTTCTTCGCGTCCATAAACACGCGCAACAGATGAATAGAGGAGATCGCCACAATCGACGCGGCCACTTTATTCTTCAGCGACGAGGCATCCATTTTGCCCAGCCAGTTGAGCTTCTCTTTGTGCTCGGCGATATCGAGCTGGGAAACGAAGTTCTCATAGCCAGAGAACATCACCATCACCAGCAGCCCGCCCACCAGCGTCATGTCCACCAGCGACAGCAGTACCAGAATCAGGTCCGCTTCGGCGATGGAGAAGATGTTTGGCAAGACGTGAAAAATTTCCTGGAAGAACTTTATGCTCAGCGCGACCAGTGCCAGGGAAAGGCCAAAATAGACGGGTGCCAGTAGCCAGCGAGAGGCGTACATTGCGTTTTCAAAAAAGCGTTCCATAGAGTCCTGTCTGCAAACGAAACCAGCGGGCAGTATATCTCAACGATGCTCACTGTTTGCAACAACTAACCAACGCCACGCTTACACCTCTTCCGGGTTAACCTCCGGATGCGCGTACTCCGGCCAGACCAATACCACCAGCTCCGGGTAGGCTTCCAGACTGAACTCGCGAAAACACTGGCGCAGGTTTAATACGTCCAGGTCGGAATACGAGACTTTCTCGCCATTAAGACAACGCTTTTTGATATTGTCATAATATTTATAGACCGCGGAATTCAGGTCGCTGCAGCGGCGCTGGGCCTCAAATAATCCCGGCGTGTCATTAATTTCTGACATTTTCATCCGCTTAATTGTCGCGTGCAAAAAGTCGATATATTCATGGTTCACCCGCCAGTACCAAACCGGCGTCACCGAGTTCATCAATACAGAGAAATGATCTTCTCCTTCCTCTTTTGTCATCAACTCAGGCTGCGGCGGTTCACTGGCGTCTTGCGACACTTTCGTTTTATTGAACTCTTGCATCAATAAAAGCACGCCAGCGGTCAGTAATAGTAATGTGATGACCGTAAAGAAAATGCTGTTCATGGGTAGGCTCCATTTTTTTTGATTTTAAAATTGCCTCATGTTATTGTCAACGAATCTCACGCCTTTACCAACCCCACCCTGTTGAAATTAAAGGAAATTAAAAAATGCTGCCCGACAGTCTTGTCCCGGCTAAGTACCACATTACGCCTGTGGAACAGCAACCGACGAAAGAAGAAAAAGAGGCTAATTTTACTCAGGGAAAAAGAAAGCTCTCCGATTTCGAGTCCGACATATTAATTGGTGTTTCCCGAACGGGCAAATCTCGTAATATGTTGCTGGAGGAGCATGACCGCCATATTAAAGACCGTTTATTTCGCGCTGTGAAAATTGAAGCCCTGGCGCATCTGCTGAACGACCTGCAAGCCGAAGGTGAAATAGACGCCCAGCAGCTCAGTCAAATAATGGCTGAAAAGACTAAAGAAATAAATGAAATGGGTAATGAAATTTGGCTTAATTTAATTACCCGTGAAAAAAACGCCCCTATTTTTTATGACTTCGGGGAAGATTAACGTGAAATCAGTTAATGATAATAATGTCTATTTGACTTTAGATGATAAAAAAAGCGATGAATTTATCTTAAAGCAAAATCTCGAGGCATTAAAAAAGAGTAAAAATGAAGAGATGACGCGTATTACCCAGGATTTGGTATCGATCCCGGCCACGCTCGTGCGCCTGAAATGGCAGAACCGCCGCGAAATTTATCCATTACAGGTGAAAGAAGAGATCTACGGTGCCGTGATGAATGCCATCATCGAGCAGCGCCCGGAGCTGAAAGAAAAGCTTCTGGGACGCCTGGAGGCCAACTATCAGTATCTGCTGGCGAGAGAGACCGCAACGCTGCGCCTGACCCGTAAGCTGTCTGAGGGGGATTATCACACCTCAAACGTCACCCACGTCGCGCTCAATGAAGACGCGCACGCCGTCGCCCTTGCCGAAACAAAACGCTAGCCTTTGCGCAGTGCAAAAAAAAGCTGACTTTCGCCAGCTCTTCGTTTTATTTCGCGGCCGCTTTTTCTTCGCCGACCAGACCAATCTTCAGGTACCCCGCCTGATGCAGCGTGTCCATTACCCTCATCATGGTTTCATAGTCGACGGTCTTATCTGCACGGAAGAAGACGGTGGTGTCTTTCTTGCCGCCGGTAAGCTGGTCCAGCGCCGGAATGACTGACGCATCCGTTACCGGGTCGTTACCCAGGAACATGGATTTATCCGCTTTCACCGACAGATAGATAGGCTTTTCCGGGCGCGGCTGCGGCTGGCTGGACGAGGCCGGGAGATTCACCTTCACGTCGACCGTCGCCAGGGGGGCAGCCACCATAAAGATAATCAGCAGAACCAGCATGACGTCGATAAACGGCGTCACGTTGATCTCATGCATTTCGCCGTTATCGTCCAGATTTTCGTTTAGACGCATCGCCATACAATCAACCTACGCGCAGTTTGGAGGCCGCGTGCACCGGTTTAACCGCGCTGGCGTTGAGGTCTAAATCGCGGCTTTGCAGCAGCAGAACCTGCGCGGCTACGTCACCGAGGGTCGCTTTGTAGCTGCCGATCATACGCGCGAAGATGTTATAGATAACCACCGCTGGGATAGCGGCAACCAGACCGATGGCCGTTGCCAGCAGCGCTTCTGCGATGCCTGGTGCAACCACCGCCAGGTTAGTCGTTTGAGTCTGCGCGATGCCGATGAAGCTGTTCATGATGCCCCAGACGGTACCGAACAGGCCGACGAATGGAGAAATCGCCCCGATGGTCGCCAGATAACCATTACCGCGGCCCATATGACGACCAACGGCAGCGACGCGGCGTTCCAGACGGAAGCCGGTACGTTCTTTAATGCCTTCGTTATCTTCACTGCCTGCGGAGAGTTCCAGCTCGTTCTGTGCTTCATTAACTAACATGCTGGTCAGGCTTTTCGCATGGAAGGATGAGGTCATATCAGAAGCCTGATCCAGAGAGCGGGCTTCGGCCAGCTGCTGCTGTTCGCGCTTGAGGCGGCGCTTCTGAGAAAGCAGCTCGGCGCTCTTGCTGAAGAAAATAGCCCAGGTGACAACGGACGCCAGAATCAGGCCGATCATCACAATCTTAACCACGATGTCAGCATGATGATACATGCCCCAAACGGAGAGATCCGTCTGCATCAAATTATTACCCACTCTGTATCTCCAGGACGCAATTCACAAAATCTGAGCGTAATAATATCAAAACGTCGTCGAATTGATAGTAGTTCTCATTAGTATTTACATAGTGCCGTAATTTTCGCTCACATTCCTTGCGCTTACGCAGTAAAAATTTCTTATGCGTATTTTTCATAATATTTTCTGCTTATTCGATAAGCATGCGGGTGCACATTTTTACAATCGTGGTAGTCTGGACGTCCAGACGTATAAAAACAGGGTTAGCGAACATGACAAAGAAGCATCTTGATACCACGCTGGTGCAGGCAGGACGCAGCAAGAAATACACCCAGGGATCGGTAAACAGCGTGATTCAACGCGCCTCCTCGCTGGTGTTTGATACGGTTGAGGAGAAAAAAATCGCCACACGCAACCGCGCGAAAGGCGGACTGTTTTATGGTCGTCGCGGCACGCTAACCCATTTTTCTCTGCAGGAAGCCATGTGCGAGCTGGAAGGCGGTGCGGGCTGTGCACTGTTCCCCTGCGGCGCGGCGGCGGTGGCTAACACCATTCTGGCATTTGTGGAACAGGGCGATCATATCCTGATGACCAACACCGCCTACGAGCCAAGCCAGGATTTCTGCACCAAAATCCTCAGCAAGCTCGGCGTGACCACCGGCTGGTTTGACCCGCTGATCGGGGAAGGCATTGCCGAACTTATTCAGCCAAACACGCGCATTGTGTTTCTGGAATCGCCGGGCTCCATCACCATGGAAGTGCACGACGTGCCCGCTATCGTGAAGGCCGTGCGCAGCAAAGCGCCAGAGGCGATTATCATGATCGACAACACCTGGGCGGCAGGCGTGCTGTTTAAGGCGCTGGAGTTCGACATTGATATCTCGATTCAGGCGGCGACCAAATACCTGATTGGGCACTCGGACGGCATGATTGGCACGGCGGTGTCCAACGCGCGCTGCTGGGACCAACTGCGTGAAAACGCCTATCTGATGGGGCAAATGGTGGACGCCGACACAGCCTACATGACCAGCCGGGGCATCCGCACGCTGGGGGTTCGTCTGCGTCAGCACCATGAAAGTAGCCTGAGAATCGCTGAGTGGCTGGCGCAGCATCCGCAGGTGGAGCGCGTGAATCACCCTGCGCTACCGGGCAGTAAAGGCCACGAATTCTGGCAACGTGACTTTACGGGCAGCAGCGGCCTGTTCTCCTTCGTGCTGAAAAAGCGGCTGAACAACGACGAGCTGGCGAGCTATCTGGATAATTTTACCCTCTTCAGCATGGCCTACTCCTGGGGCGGCTTTGAATCCTTGATCCTACCTAACCAGCCGGAACAGATTGCGGCCCTGCGCCCCGGCGGCGAAGTGGACTTCAGCGGCACCCTGATCCGACTGCATATTGGTTTAGAAAATGTTGACGATTTGATTGCCGATTTAGCAGCAGGGTTTGAACGTATCGTGTAGAGTGCAGGCTGAAAATGTACTCCTGGACGTTTTTGTGAACACTGCAAGCAGAAAAGTCTGCATGAGTTGCGTCCGCGATCAACCCCAGCGGGCCAATTCGGGAGTACAATAGCGTTATATCTGCTGTTCCACAGGAAAGTCCATGGCTGTTATTCAAGATATTATTGCGGCGCTCTGGCAACACGATTTTGCCGCGCTGGCGGATCCGCACGTCGTGGGGATTGTTTACTTCGTGATGTTCGCGACGCTGTTTCTGGAAAATGGATTACTGCCAGCCTCGTTCCTCCCCGGTGACAGCCTGCTTCTGCTCGCAGGCGCGTTAATCGGCAAGGGAGTGATGGACTTCACGCCGACGATGGTGATCCTCACGTCAGCCGCCAGCCTGGGCTGCTGGCTGAGCTATTTGCAGGGCCGATGGCTTGGGAACACGCGCGTCGTAAAAGGCTGGCTGGCGCAGCTGCCGCATAAATATCATCAGCGTGCGACCTGCATGTTTGACCGGCACGGCCTGCTGGCGCTGCTGGCCGGGCGTTTCCTGGCATTTGTTCGCACCCTTCTGCCGACGATGGCGGGCATTTCCGGCCTGTCCAACCGCCGCTTCCAGTTCTTCAACTGGCTGAGCGCCCTGCTGTGGGTCGGCGTGGTGACCTCGCTCGGCTACGCGCTGAATATGATCCCCTTTGTGAAGCAGCATGAAGATCAGGTGATGACCTTCCTGATGGTGTTGCCGATGTTCCTGCTGGTCGCAGGGCTGGTGGGGACGATTGCGGTAGTGATTAAGAAGAAGTACTGCAGTGCATAAACAAAAGCCGGGTGGCGCTACCGCTTACCCGGTCTACGTTTCCCCTCAGGCTCCCTGCATCGTTCGGATGCGTGACGCATCTTCCCCCGGCGTAACGCCGAAGTAGCGCTTAAACTCCCGACTAAACTGCGACGCGCTTTCATAGCCGACGCGCATTGCCGCCGCGCTGGCCTTCATGCCGTCGTGGATCATCAGCATCCGCGCCTTGTGCAGCCGGTAGGTTTTGAGGTACTGCAGCGGCGAGGTGCTGGTCACCGATTTGAAGTTATGGTGAAACGCCGAGACGCTCATGTTCGCTTCCGCCGCCAGCTGGTCGACGCTGAGGTTTTCCGTGTACTGGCTTTCGATACGCTTGAGCACGCGGCTGATCAGACTGAAGTGGGTCTGTCGGCTCACCAGCGCCAGTAACGCACCGCCGCCCGGCCCCAGCAGCACATGGTAAATAATTTCGCGGATAATCTGCTTGCCCAGAATACGCGCGTCCAGCGGCCTCTCCATCACGTCCAGCAGACGCTCAATGGCGCAGAGGATCTCCTCCGACAGCGTCGCCGAGTTAATCCCGCTCGACGCCATCGAAGGCCGGAAGAACTCGTCTTCACCTATCTCCATCAGCAGCTCCTGCAACTGAAGAATATCGACGTTGACGCGAATACCGGCCAGCGGAACCGCCTCTGTCGCGAAGGTTTCACATTCGAAGGGTAAAGGTACTGTCAGGAGCAGATATTCATTGGTGTCGTAGCGGAACACGCGCTCGTTGATATAGCCAATTTTATGGCCGGAAAAGAGAAAAACGATGCCCGGCTGGTACATCACCGGCGTGCGCGTCCCGGGCTGGGTGCCGTAGAGCAGGCGAATATCCGGCAGCAGTTCGCTGATACCATTTTCTTTATCAATCAGTCTTTTAATCTGCCCAGTAAGCTGATGGCAGATCGCTTCGCGGTTCATTTTACGTTACTCCGGGTACGGTTTCCGACGTTAACAGTGTGCGTCGTTTTCCGCGCTTTCTCCAGCGCTCTGTAGAAATGGGCAAGACATCGGCAGGAATGTGCATTGAGAGGATAGCCCCGGGCGGCCACAATGTGCAGCATCAGGTCGCCCTCTGCGCCACCACGGTTTTTCACCCACTAAAGGGAACGAGCAATGAACAACTTTAATCTTCACACCCCAACCCGCATTCTGTTTGGTAAAGACGCTATCGCCGATCTGCGTGCGCAAATCCCTGCGGACGCCCGCGTGCTGATCACCTACGGTGGCGGCAGCGTGAAAAAAACCGGCGTGCTGGATCAGGTTTACAGCGCCCTGGACGGTCTGGACGTGCGTGAGTTCGGCGGCATCGAGCCAAACCCGTCTTACGAAACGCTGATGAACGCGGTGAAAATCGCCCGCGAAGAAAATATCACCTTCCTGCTGGCCGTCGGCGGCGGCTCGGTGCTGGACGGCACCAAATTCATCGCGGCGGCAGCGCACTACGCTGACGGCATCGATCCGTGGCACATCCTGGAAACCCGCGGCAGCGACATTAAAAGCGCCATCCCGATGGGCTCCGTACTGACCCTGCCAGCGACTGGCTCTGAATCCAACAAGGGCGCGGTGATCTCCCGCAAAACCACCGGTGACAAACAGGCCTTTATGAACGAGCACGTTCAGCCTGTCTTCGCCATTCTGGACCCGGTGTACACCTACACCCTGCCTGCGCGTCAGGTAGCGAACGGCGTGGTCGACGCCTTTGTTCACACCGTTGAGCAGTACGTCACGTATCCGGTCGATGCCAAAATTCAGGATCGCTTCGCGGAAGGCATTCTGCTGACGCTCGTCGAAGACGGCCCGAAAGCGCTGAAAGAACCGGAAAACTACGACGTGCGTGCCAACGTGATGTGGGCGGCAACGCAGGCGCTGAATGGCCTGATCGGTGCTGGCGTGCCGCAGGACTGGGCGACCCACATGCTGGGCCACGAGCTGACGGCGATGCACGGTCTGGATCACGCCCAGACGCTGGCGGTCGTTCTGCCTGCCCTGTGGAACGAAAAACGCGATACCAAGCGTGCCAAGCTGCTGCAGTACGCCGAGCGCGTGTGGAACATCACCGAGGGTTCCGACGATGCGCGTATTGATGCCGCCATCGAAGCGACCCGCAGCTTCTTTGAAGGTCTGGGCGTGCCGACGCGTCTGTCTGGCTACGGTCTGGACGGCAGCACCATCCCTGCCCTGCTGGCGAAACTTGAAGAGCACGGCATGACGCACCTGGGCGAGCACGGCGACATTACGCTGGACGTGAGCCGTCGTATTTACGAAGCGGCGCGCTAAGCGTTTTTGCCCTCCAGACTTTCGTTTTTTGACATTTCGTCCAGACTTAATGCACACCCCATCGTCGGAGTACCCCTCCGACGATGCGTACCTGAAGGAGGAAAAATGGCAAACCAAACCGTAATCAAGCTGCAGGACGGCAACGTGATGCCCCAGCTGGGGCTAGGTGTATGGAAAGCCGGTAACGACGAGGTCGTCTCCGCCATTCATAAAGCCCTGGAAGTCGGCTATCGGTCGATTGATACCGCCGCCGCGTACAAAAACGAGGACGGTGTGGGGACCGCGCTGGCCAGCGCTGGCGTCCCCCGCGATGAGTTATTCATCACCACCAAACTGTGGAACGACGATCAAAAACGCCCCCGCGAAGCCCTGCAGGAAAGTCTGGAAAAGCTCCAGCTCGATTTCGTCGATCTCTGGCTGATGCACTGGCCGGTTCCGGCTATCGACCACTACGTTGATGCCTGGAAAGGGATGATTGAACTGCAGAAAGAGGGGCTGGTGAAAAGCATCGGCGTCTGTAACTTCCAGGTGCATCACCTGCAGCGTCTGATTGATGAAACGGGCGTTGCGCCTGTGATTAACCAGATCGAGCTGCACCCGCTGCTGCAGCAACGCCAGCTTCATGCCTGGAACGCCACGCATAAGATCCAGACCGAATCCTGGAGCCCGCTGGCGCAGGGCGGCGAAGGGGTGTTTGATCAGAAAATTATCCGTGAGCTGGCGGATAAGTACGGCAAAAGCCCGGCGCAGATCGTCATTCGCTGGCACCTGGACAACGGCCTGGTGGTGATCCCGAAATCGGTCACGCCGTCGCGCATCGCCGAAAACTTCGATGTCTGGGATTTCCGTCTGGATAAAGATGAGCTGGGTGAGATTGCGAAGCTGGATAAGGGTAAACGTTTAGGCCCGGATCCGGATCAGTTTGGCGGATAATACCTAAAACGAGCCCGGTCTTCCGCCGGGCTCGTTTTAATCTATAAACCGGACTGACATCTCGCTTCTCCGGGAAGGTCAGGCAATGTGCAAATAACGTTATACGCTTCCCCTTCAAGTTTATGTGGCCCACCGAGACCGCCGCCTGCTTCTGCTTCATATTCCTTTCCGTTGACACTTATCTGGAGCGGGGTGTGATAAATCCAGTCCATCGGACCTATTGGCAGAAAAAAGATCCACTCATGCTGGCTCTGAAAAGCAAAACGACCGTTGTCGTCAGAAAGCGTCTGCTCCCTCTCTAATGTTATTTTAGCGCCCGGGACTGGCTTACCTGCACTGTCGATTAGGCGTCCTTCCACTTCCGGCTGTGTCTGGCGGTGCATTACACAACCGCATAACGTCAGGCCAATCAGCATCGCTCCTGTTAACTTCCTGATTTTCATTTTGGGCCTCCTACCCTTATGCAGAAAAAAGCCGGGTGGCGGCTTTGCCTTACCCGGCCTACGCGCTGACCTGTAGGCCCGGTAAGCGCAGCGCCACCGGGCTTTGTTACAGGTTTAACCGATCTTACGTTTTCCCGATTTTTTCGTCCCCGCACCACCGTTCGAACGCTGATGCACAATCGGCGTGTGCTTGGTCAGCGCCGGGCGCGTATTGCGGTTCTGGCGACGCGCTTCGCGCATCTCATCCAGCGTCGGAGCCGGTACCAGGCAGTCACGGCGCGAACCGATCAGGTGTTTTTTACCCATCTCTTCCAGCGCCTGACGGATCAGCGGCCAGTTTTTCGGATCGTGATAGCGCAGCAGCGCCTTGTGCAGACGGCGCTGCTTATCCCCTTTCGGCACCACCACCTCTTCACTCTTGTAGCCAATCTTACTCAGCGGGTTTTTGCCGGTGTAATACATGGTCGTCGAGTTGGCGAGCGGTGACGGATAGAAGTTCTGCACCTGATCCAGACGGAAGCGACGCTGCTTCAGCCACAGCGCCAGGTTCACCATGTCCTCATCGCGCGTGCCCGGGTGGGCGGAGATGAAGTACGGGATCAGATACTGTTCTTTACCCGCCTGCTTCGAATAGGTGTCGAACAGCTCTTTAAAACGATCGTAGCTGCCCATGCCCGGCTTCATCATTTTCGACAGCGGGCCTTCTTCGGTGTGCTCAGGCGCAATCTTCAGATAGCCGCCGACGTGGTGTGTCGCCAGCTCTTTGATGTAGCGCGGATCTTCCACGGCGATGTCGTAACGGACCCCGGAAGCGATCAGGATCTTCTTGATGCCCTTCAGGTCACGCGCGCGGCGATAGAGGTTAATCGTCGGCTCGTGGTTGGTGTCCATGTGCTCGCAAATGCTCGGATAGACGCAGGAGAGGCGACGGCAGGTCTGCTCCGCGCGCGGCGACTTGCAGCGCAGCATGTACATGTTTGCGGTTGGGCCACCGAGATCGGAGATCACGCCGGTAAAGCCCGGCACCGAGTCGCGAATCGCTTCGATCTCATTGATGATCGAATCTTCAGAGCGGCTCTGGATAATACGGCCTTCGTGTTCGGTAATGGAGCAGAAGGAACAGCCGCCGAAGCAGCCGCGCATGATGTTGATCGAGAAGCGGATCATCTCATACGCCGGGATACGGGCGTTGCCGTACGCCGGGTGCGGCACGCGCTTGTACGGCAGCGCGAAGACGCTGTCCATCTCTTCGGTGGAAAGCGGGATCGCCGGCGGATTGATCCAGATGAAGCGCTCGCCGTGCTTCTGCATCAGGGCGCGGGCACAGCCCGGGTTGGTTTCATGGTGCAGAATACGGGACGCGTGCGCGTAGAGCACCTTATCTGCTTTCACCTTCTCGTAGGACGGCAGCAGCACGTAGGTCTTTTCCCACGGTTTCGGGCGCGGCGGCTGCACGACGATAGCCTTCGCTTCCGCTTTTTTCGGCTCAACCGGCTTGTTATCGGCACATGGCAGATCTTCACCGTACGGGTGCGGGATCGGGTCGATTTTGCCCGGCATGTCGATGATGCGGGAATCCACCCCGCTCCAGCCCGGCAGCGCCTCTTTCACCATGATGGCGGTATTGCGCACGTCGCGGATGCTGCTCACCGGCTCACCCTGCGACAGGCGGTGCGCCACTTCTACCAGCGGACGCTCGCCGTTACCGTAAATCAGCATGTCGGCTTTGGAATCCACCAGCACCGAGCGGCGAACGGTATCTGACCAGTAGTCGTAGTGCGCGGTGCGGCGCAGGCTCGCCTCGATGCCGCCCAGGATCACCGGCACGTCTTTCCAGGCTTCTTTACAGCGCTGGGTATAGACCAGGGTCGCGCGGTCGGGGCGTTTGCCCGCCACGTTGTCCGGCGTGTAGGCATCGTCATGGCGCAGCTTACGGTCGGCGGTGTAGCGGTTGATCATCGAGTCCATATTGCCTGCGGTCACGCCGAAGAACAGGTTGGGTTTACCCAGACGCATAAAGTCGTCTTTACTGTTCCAGTCAGGCTGGGAGATGATCCCCACGCGGAAGCCCTGCGCTTCGAGCATACGGCCACAAATCGCCATACCAAAGCTCGGGTGGTCAACGTAGGCATCGCCCGTGACCAGAATGATGTCGCAGCTATCCCAGCCCAGTTGGTCCATCTCTTCCCGGGACATCGGCAGGAACGGCGCCGGTCCAAAGCAGGCCGCCCAGTACTGGGGCCAGGAGAAGAGGTCACGATCCGGCTGGATCAGGGAAATTGCGCTCATAATGCTTCCGAAGAAAAAATAGACAAAAGGAGCGGGATTATACGCTGTTCATCCGCCAGATTTGAAGAAAAGGATGCATGAAGCAGGCAGATATTCGTGGAAGTCGTTAAAATACGGCGCCCTGATAATTTTGGATCATAATATTCACTATATTTTCCGGCGAGTTGCCCCGGAAAGGTGTTCTGGCGCGGAGTGCTTTTGTGAAGTTCAACGATTCGTTACATGTCTCCCAGCTGCGGGTTGTGCTTCACCTCTGCGGGTTTCTGGTTCTGCTGTACAGCCTGTCGATGTTGCCGCCGATGGTTATCGCACTGCTGAATAAGGAGCGGACCTACTTTGCGTTCCTTAGCACCTTTTTAACCTTTTTTAGCCTTGGCGGATTGGCATGGCGGGCTACCCGTCACGCGGGCATACAGCTGCGTACCCGCGACGGTTTTGTGATTATCGTGTTGTTCTGGCTGCTGTTTTCAGTCATTAGCGCCATGCCGCTCTGGATGGATGACGGGCTGCAGCTCTCTTTTGCCGACGCGCTCTTTGAAGGCGTTTCCGGGATCACCACCACCGGGGCCACGGTGATCGGGGACGTCAGCGCCCTGCCCAAATCGTACCTTTATTACCGCGCTCAGCTGAATTTTATCGGCGGGTTAGGCGTCATCGTGCTGGCCGTCGCGGTCCTGCCGCTGCTGGGCATCGGCGGCATGAAGCTTTATCAGTCCGAAATGCCGGGGCCGTTCAAGGAGGAGCGTCTGACTCCCCGCCTTGCCGATACCGCGCGCACGCTGTGGGTGACCTACTTCGCGCTGGGCGTGGCCTGCACCCTGGCCTACTGGCTGGCGGGGATGCCCTTTTTTGATGCCCTCTGTCACGGGCTTTCGACCGTGTCGTTGGGCGGATTCTCTACCCGCAGTGAGAGCATTGGGTTTTATGACAGCCACGCGATTGAGCTTGTCGCCGGGGCGTTTTCGCTGCTCTCCGCCTTCAACTTCACCCTCTGGTACGTCGCCATTGTCAGACGCACCCTGAAACCGATTCGCCGCAGCCCGGAGGTAAAATTCTTTCTGAGTGCCGCCGCGGTGATTATCGTCATCACCGCCTGGCAGGTCTGGCACGCCGGGATGTACAACGTCACCGATAGCCTGGTGCACGCCTTCTTCCTTGCCAGTTCGATGATGACTGATAACGGCCTTTCGACCGCCGACTATGCCCAATGGCCCGCACACACCATCTTCCTGCTGTTGAGCGCCAGCTTTTTTGGCGGCTGCGTAGGCTCGACCTGCGGCGGGATCAAAGCCCTGCGTTTTCTCATTATGTTCAAACAGTCTATCCAGGAGATGAACCAGCTGGCGCATCCACGGGCGTTGCTGAGTGTCAAGGTTGGCAAAAGCGTGGTGAATGACCGCGTCGTGCGCTCGGTATGGAGCTTCTTTTTTCTCTACGTGATGATCACAGGCTTTTTTGTCTGGACGCTCAATCTGATGGGCTACGACCTGTTTACGTCATTCGCAACGGTCGCCGCCTGCATCAACAACATGGGGCTGGGGTTTGGCGAGACGGCGTCAACGTTTGGCACGTTATCAGAGGGGGCAAAACTGCTGATGTGCGCGGCGATGATCCTAGGGCGCCTGGAAATTTACCCGGTGCTGATCCTGTTCTCGCGCTTTTTCTGGCGGGCATAAACCATTCCCGGCGAACCGGGAATGTTGGGGTTAAGGTGCGGGATTAATCAGCATCTGCCCCACGGAGCCCCTGTCCATCATCTCCAGCGTCTGGCTATGGAACAGGAACGGGAAGTGCGGCCACGAAGGCTGACCATAGTAGACGAGCAGTTCAACCTGACCATCCACCCACACGGTGTCTTTCCAGCCGCGATCTTCCGGGAACGGCATTGCGCCGTTGACGTTGCGGATCAGGAATGACACCCCTTCAATATGGAACGACTGCGGCATATCTGAACGGACCGTCCAGCGCTCCCAGGTGCCCTGCTGCGCGGTAATGTCGATACGGTTCACATCCCACAGCGCGCCGTTGATACCCGGATCGTCGCCCAGGCTGATATCACGGCTGCGCACCGGCGAGCCGCTGACGATCTCCTGCGGCAGCAGGCGCATCGGCAGGCTATCGGTCACCAGCGGCAGCAGGCCGGTTGGGCGCAGGGTCAGTACCAGCGTGGAGACGAGAATGCTCGACGGCTCAAAGAACCCACGAATGCGGTCAACGATGCTCGCCGCTTCACCACAGGTGACGGAGACTTCATCCCCGTTGGTCATATCCACGAGGATTTCACGACGTTCACCCGGCGAGAGTGCCAGCTGTTTAACGGAAACCGGCGCGGGTAAAAAGCCCTGGTCGCCGGAGATGACGTGTAGCGGACGGCCATCGCTCATCTGCAGCTGATAGCGCCGCGAGTTAGAGGCGTTCAGCAGACGCAGGCGCACCCAGCCGCGCGAGACTTCAACATAGGGGCTTTGCGCGCCGTTAACCAGCAGCGTATCGCCAACAAAACCACCGCTGCCCGGCTCGCTGTATTCCGGCGTACCGAAGTTATCGAGGCGTTTATCCTGAATAATGACCGGGAAATCATCCACGCCGTAGTGATTTGGGATCGGCAGCGATTTACTCAGCTCATCCTCAATCAGCCACATCCCGGCCAGGCCGTTGTAGACCTGCTGGGCGGTGCGGTTTGGCGTATTGGCGTGGTACCACAGCGTGGTCGCGCTCTGGCGGATAGGGAGGACGGGCGCCCAGTCGGCGTTTGGCGACATCATGCGCGCCGCGCCGCCGATCAACGGCCCCGGCACCTGCAGCCCGCTTACGGTCATCGCGACATTTTCAGTCGTCCGGTTACTGTAAATCAGCTTAACGTCATCGCCGTTCCACACGCGAATGGTTGGGCCAAGGTAGCGCCCGTTAATTCCCCATATCTGCGCGCGCGTCCCCTGAGTGAAGGACCAGTGGCTACGCTGTAGCGTGAGGAAAAGCGGCTGCCCGCGACGGGATTCAATCAACGGCGGAATGGGCAGCGGCTGTTGCTGCCCGGCGGCGCTGGCTGTCCGCGGTATCGCACCTGCACAAAGGGCGATACCCGAAGCCTGAATAAACTGACGCCGACTGAATGACATATAAGCTCCATCTGAAACGACTAACAACGCGGGAATTCGTTTTCCCTTATAACGCCGGATTAGATCTTACCGGCGGCTTCTCTCTCTGCGACTTCTTTGTCGAGCAACGCAATATGCTGAGCCATCAGCTCACGGCAATGGGCTGCCAGTTCGCGCACCTGATCTTTGCCATATTTACTGGTATCCACCGGCGGCAGCATTTCGACAATGACCAACCCGTTATTCAGGCGGTTAAGATTAATCTTATTAGAAGTATTGGAAACACACACGGGAATAATTGGAACACCTGCCGCAATTGCAGCATGAAACGCACCGGTTTTAAACGGCAGCAGGCCGCGACCACGGCTGCGCGTCCCTTCCGGGAACATCCAGATTGAGATTTTGCGTTTCTTAAAGTGATTCACCACTTCCGCAATAGTACCGTGCGCTTTGGCTCGATTATTACGGTCAATCAACAAGTTACCCGTCAGCCAATAGAGCTGGCCAAAAAACGGGATCCACAGCAGACTCTTTTTCCCCACCGTCACGGTTGGCGGCAGTACGATGTTTGCGGCGGTCACCATATCGTAGTTGTTCTGATGGTTAGCGATATAGATGGCATTGCCGAACTGCTCCGCGCCTTCCGGCAGTCGTTTTTCAACCTTCAGGCCAAACAGCGGCGCAAGGCGACCAAACATATGGCCAAAGGTGGCGACATGCTTAGGATTACGCGGACTGAACAGGCAATAGATGCAGCCGAAAACACAGACCAGAATGCAGTAGATAACGGTAAGAATAAGACGAACAATGTATAGCATAGCGACCTCTGAAGCCCTGACAGCTGACAATTATACTTCACCTGTGGCCAGGTAAGGACTTTATTACGAGCGCGTATTGTTAATCGCAACGCACGAATTAACAACGATTTTACGGGAAATTTTCGTGAAATGCCCCCCTCCGGAACAGAGGGGGGAGACGTTACGTTACTCTTCGCTGTCGCCCGCGCTGCTGCGCGCAGGAGAGTCAATCTCCACGCGGTCGATACGCTGCAGGCCGCGCATCAGCGAGCCGCGACGACCGCGCTCGCCAACAACCTTCTGCAGCTCTTCCGGACGCAGTTTGATCTTACGCTTGCCGACATGAATCGTCAGCGTGCTCTGCGGCGGCAGAATGAAGAGGTGCGCCAGGCCATCCTCGCCTTTCGCCGCTTCCGCCGACGGGATGTTGATGATCTTGTTGCCTTTACCTTTCGACAGCTCCGGCAGGTCGCTGACCGGGAACATCAGCATACGTCCGGCAGAGGTGATCGCCAGCAGCATGTCGCTCTCGTTTTCAATCACCAGCGGCGTCATCACGTGGGCGTTGTCCGGCAGGCTAATCAGCGCTTTACCGGCGCGGTTACGCGACACGAGATCGTTAAAGGTACAGATAAAGCCGTAACCCGCATTGGAGGCCATCAGCAGCTTCTGGTCGTCGGCTTCCATCAGCATATGGTCAACCGTCGCGCCCGGCGGCAGCGTCAGCTTGCCGGTCAGCGGCTCGCCCTGCCCGCGCGCGGAAGGCAGCGTGATCGGGTCGATGGCGTAGCTACGGCCGGTGGAGTCGATAAACGCCACCGGCTGGTTGCTCTTGCCTTTCACCGCCGCTTTGAAGCTGTCGCCCGCTTTGTAGCTCAGGCCCGGCGCGTCGATATCGTGGCCTTTGGCGCTACGCACCCAGCCACTCTGCGACAGCACAATGGTCACCGGCTCGGACGGCTGCATGTCGTGCTCGTTCATCGCCTTCGCTTCTTCGCGCTCGTGCAGCGGAGAACGACGGTCGTCGCCGAAAGCGTCGGCATCGGCCTGCAGCTCTTTCTTCAGCAGGGTGTTCATCTTGCGCTCGGACGCGAGGATCGCCTGCAGTTGATCGCGCTCTTTTTCCAGCTCGTTCTGCTCGCCGCGGATCTTCATCTCTTCCAGTTTGGCGAGATGGCGCAGCTTCAGTTCGAGGATGGCTTCGGCCTGGGTTTCGCTGATGCCAAAGCGCGACATCAGCGCGGGCTTCGGCTCGTCCTCGGTACGAATGATCTCAATCACTTCGTCGATATTGAGGAACGCCACCAGCAAACCTTCGAGGATATGCAGGCGCTTGAGCACTTTTTCCAGACGGTAGTTCAGACGACGGCGCACCGTATCGCGGCGGAACGTCAGCCATTCGGTGAGGATCTCCAGCAGGTTTTTCACCGCCGGTCGTCCGTCGAGGCCAATCATGTTCAGGTTGATGCGGTAGCTTTTTTCCAGATCGGTGGTGGCGAACAGGTGGTTCATCACCTGCTCCATGTCCACGCGGTTAGAACGCGGGACGATCACCAGACGGGTCGGGTTTTCGTGATCCGATTCGTCGCGCAGGTCGTCCACCATCGGCAGCTTTTTATTGCGCATCTGGGAGGCGATCTGCTCCAGCACTTTTGCACCGGAAACCTGATGCGGCAGCGCGGTGATCACCACAGCGCCGTCCTCTTTATTCCACACCGCGCGCATGCGCACAGAGCCGCGACCGTTCTGGTAGATTTTGCGGATTTCCGCGCGCGAGGTGATGATCTCCGCTTCGGTCGGGTAGTCCGGCCCCTGCACGATATCCAGCAGCTCGTCCAGCGAGGTTTTCGGCTGTTCGATCAGGGTGATGGCGGCTTTCGCCACTTCGCGCAGGTTGTGCGGCGGAATGTCCGTAGCCATACCGACCGCGATACCGGTGGTGCCGTTCAGCAGGATGTTCGGCAGACGCGCAGGCAGCATTTTCGGCTCCTGCATCGTACCGTCGAAGTTTGGCACCCAGTCAACGGTTCCCTGACCCAGCTCGCCCAGCAGCACTTCGGCATATTTAGACAGTCGGGATTCGGTATAACGCATCGCCGCGAAGGATTTTGGATCGTCCGGCGCGCCCCAGTTCCCCTGCCCGTCCACCAGCGGATAGCGGTAAGAGAACGGCTGCGCCATCAGCACCATCGCTTCATAACAGGCGCTGTCGCCGTGCGGATGGTATTTACCCAGTACGTCACCGACGGTACGGGCGGATTTCTTGAACTTGGCGGTGGCGTTCAGCCCCAATTCGGACATCGCATAGACGATGCGGCGCTGAACGGGCTTCAGGCCATCCCCGATAAACGGCAACGCCCTGTCCATGATGACGTACATGGAGTAGTTCAGGTAGGCGTTTTCCGTGAATTCATGTAGCGCGAGGCGCTCTGCCATATCGCTCATTACGTGTGATTCCTCAACTCAGAAACCGAAGGGTTTCAGGCAATATTGCCGCAGATACTACCTCATCTGACGAATTGAGTCACAAAGAAAAAGGGCCGCACAGGCGGCCCTTTTCGGGTTATTTGTTCAGCTTGATGACCTGCTTCACGTCGATTTCAAACTCGTTCCAGTCTTTATCGACTTTACCCTGGAGTTCGACCTTGTCCTGCGGGCTGACGGTCACGCCGTTCCAGCGCTTGTGGTCGATCTCAACCACCACCGTGCCGGTTTCATCGCGGAAGGTGTAGCGGTCATCAGACAGGCGCTCGGTGATGTTCCCGCGCAGCTTCACCCAGGCATCGTCCTTCAGCTCTTTCACTTTTGCCGCCGTCGTCAGGTTGGCGTTGTTATCCACAAAACCACCCTGCTGGGTTTGCGTCTGGGTCGCGGTTGCGGACGGACCGTTAAACCCGCCCTGCGCGGCAAAAACGGGGGCAGTGGTCATCATCATGATGGCAGCAAGTGCAGCGAATTTTTTCATCTTAATCTCTCCCTTTAATGTGGTTTCGCAGTCCATTAAACAGGGTAATCCTTAACAACTTCTTAAGGGGAAAATTTATTTATTTTTACTGTACAGCATGTTGATTCAGAGGGTTTACTGACCGCATCAAGGAGGGAACATGCGCATTTTACTGGTAGAAGACGACAAGCTCATCGGCGACGGCATCAAGGCGGGCCTGAGCAAAATGGGGTTTAACGTAGACTGGTTTACCGACGGGAAAACCGGTCAGGCCGCGCTGTATAGCGCGCCCTATGATGCCGTGGTGCTGGATCTGACGCTGCCGGAGATCGACGGGCTGGAGATCCTACGCGCCTGGCGCGAAAGCGGGCGCAGCGAGCCGGTACTGATTCTGACGGCGCGGGATGCGCTGAACCAGCGCGTCGAGGGGCTGCGTCTGGGCGCGGATGATTATCTCTGCAAGCCGTTTGCCCTGATCGAAGTGGCTGCACGCCTTGAAGCGCTGGTACGCCGCAGCCACGGCCAGACACGCAGCGAGCTGCGTCACGGTAAGGTCACGCTCGACCCGACGAGCCTTGTCGCCACGCTGGAGGGCGAAACGCTGACCCTCAAGCCAAAAGAGTTCGCCCTGCTGGAGCTGCTGATGCGTAACGCGGGCCGCGTGCTGCCCCGCAAAGCAATTGAAGAAAAGCTCTATAGCTGGGATGACGATGTCTCCAGCAACGCCGTGGAAGTTCACGTCCATCATCTTCGCCGCAAGCTCGGGAGCGAGTTTATCCGCACCGTGCACGGCATCGGCTATACCCTGGGTGACGCATGAAACTGAGCCTGAAGGTCCGCCTGACGCTGCTTTTCCTGCTGCTCTCTCTGACGGCCTGGTTTGCCGCCAGCCTGGTCGCGTGGCAGCAAACGACGCATAAGCTCGACAAGCTCTTTGATACCCAGCAGATGCTGTTTGCCAAACGTCTGCTGACGATGGACCTGGACGAGATCCGCGCGCCGGAGCGCATGCGCGAGGTGCCCAAAAAAGCCAAACACGGGCATCTGGACGATGACGCCCTAGCCTTCGCCATCTTTAGCGCCGACGGCAGCATGATCCTCAACGACGGTGAAAACGGGCGCGATATTCCGTATCACTACCGTCGCGACGGGTTTGATGACGGGCGGCTTCAGGACGATAACGACGAATGGCGCTTTTTATGGCTGACGTCGCCGGACGGTAAATACCGCGTGGTGGTCGGTCAGGAGTGGGAGTATCGCCAGGAGATGGCGCTGGACGTGGTAAGCTCGCAGCTTACGCCGTGGCTGGTGGCGCTGCCCATGATGCTGCTGTTGCTGATCCTGCTACTGAGCCGCGAGCTGAAGCCGCTGAAAAAGCTGGCGCAGACCCTGCGCTCCCGCACGCCGGATGCCACCGATAAGCTGCCGACGGAGGGGGTACCCACAGAGGTGCGTCCGCTGCTAGACGCGCTGAATCACCTGTTTATGCGCACACAAGAGATGATGAGCCGCGAGCGCCGCTTTACCTCCGATGCCGCCCACGAGCTGCGCAGCCCGTTAGCCGCCCTGAAGGTGCAAACCGATGTGGCGCAGCTGTATCAGGACGATCCCGAGGCGCAGTCCAAAGCCCTTTCGCAGCTTCATGCGGGTATCGACCGCGCTTCCCGGCTGGTGGATCAACTCCTGACGCTGTCGCGCCTGGATTCGCTGGATAACCTGGACGGCGTCGAGCCGATTGTCATGGCCGATTTACTGCAATCCGCGGTGATGGATATTTATCATCCGGCGCAGCAGGCGGGCATTGATGTGCGCCTGAACATCCATGCACCAGAGGTGAAACGCGCGGGTCAACAACTGCTCCTGAGCCTGCTGGTGCGTAACCTGCTGGATAATGCGGTACGTTACAGCCCGCGCGGTAGCGTGGTGGACGTGACGCTGGACGGCCAGCGCTTCACCGTGCGTGACAACGGCCCCGGGATTTCCCCCGACGCGCTGGCACGTATTGGCGAGCGCTTTTATCGTCCACCGGGGCAAGATGCCACCGGAAGCGGGCTGGGGTTATCGATTGTTAAACGCATCGCCACCCTCCACGGTATGCGCGTCTCGCTGGCTAATGCGCCTGAAGGGGGCTGTGAGGTCAACGTCAGCTGGTAGGTATTATTGCGCTATGTGCAAAAGACTTTGCACATTTTGCTTATTTTTCCGCTCCGTCCTCGCGCGTAGAATCCCCCACATACTCTCATCACCGAGGACAAATAATGAGCAACATTCTGATTATCAACGGCGCGAAAGAGTTCGCGCACTCTAAAGGCCAGCTGAATGACACCCTGACCGAGGTCGCGGACGGTTTCCTGCGCGACGCCGGGCATGATGTTAAGGTCGTACGTGCGGACAGCAACTATGACGTGAAGGCCGAAGTGCAGAACTTCCTGTGGGCCGACGTGGTTATCTGGCAGATGCCGGGCTGGTGGATGGGCGCGCCGTGGACCGTGAAAAAATACATGGATGACGTGTTCACCGAAGGCCACGGTTCGCTGTATGCCAGCGACGGTCGTACCCGTTCAGACGCTTCCAAAAAATACGGTTCCGGCGGCCTGATTCAGGGCAAAAAATATATGCTCTCCCTGACCTGGAACGCCCCGATGGAAGCCTTCACCGAGAAAGATCAGTTCTTCGAAGGCGTGGGCGTCGACGGTGCCTACCTGCCATTCCACAAGGCGAACCAGTTCCTGGGCATGGACCCGCTGCCGACGTTTATCGTCAACGACGTGATTAAAATGCCTGACGTCCCGAGCTATATCGCAGAATATCGCAAGCATCTCGCTGAAATTTTTGCTTAACTGGTAACCTGGAATTAAAGGAGTAGTAACCATGCTTACAGTTATCGCAGAAATCCGTACTCGTCCAGGTCAACATCACCGCCAGGCGGTGCTGGATCAGTTCGCGAAGATTATCCCAACCGTACTGAAAGAAGAAGGCTGCCACGGCTATGCGCCGCTGGTGGATGCCGCCACTGACGCCAGCTTCCAGGCCACCGCGCCGGATTCAATCATGATGGTTGAACTTTGGGAAACCGTGGCGCACCTCGAAGCGCACCTGCAGACTCCGCACATGAAGGCGTGGAGCGAGGCGGTAAAAGGTGACGTGCTGGATACCCATATCCGAATTCTGGAGCAAGGGGTTTAAGGTTCGTGGAATTTGCCGGGTGGCACTGCGTTTACCCGGCCTACAAAACCTGCCCCGTAGGCCCGGTAAGCGCTAACGCCACCGGGCTTTTTTATCACCTTAACACCCAACTGCTATGCTTATTCTGACTTCATTGTTAACAGGAGGATGGAATGGGTCTTTTTAACTTCGTAAAAGAAGCAGGCGAAAAGTTGTGGGATAACCTGACCGATCATAAAGGTCAGAGCGACAAAGTCAGCGAGCACCTCAAAAAGCTGAATATTCCTGGCGCGGATAAAGTCCAGGTCACCGTTACCGACGGCAAAGCCAGCGTGACGGGTGACGGGCTGACGCAAGAGCAGAAAGAGAAAATTCAGGTTGCCGTGGGGAACATCGCGGGGGTGAGCGAGGTGGAGAACAACATCACCGCCACCGATGCCGAAGATGAAGCGACCTACTACACGGTTAAATCAGGTGACACCCTGAGCGCCATCTCCAAAACGGTGTATGGCAATGCCAACCAGTACAACAAGATCTTCGAGGCGAACCGCCCGATGCTCTCCAGCCCGGATAAAATTTATCCAGGCCAGACGCTGCGCATCCCGAAAGCATAAGCGCATAGTCGGGGGTATTTCCCCCGACTGTTTTACCAGTACGATTTCCAGCTTTGCGTAAAGCGCACCAGCGCCTCAACGTAGAAGTAATCCCCCCAGCTTGCGCACTCATCCACCCCTTTATTGCTCGCCAGGTGATACACCGAGTGCTTCAGCAGCCCGTTGCCCTTTTCGTCTTTGCCCATCAGGTAGTGCTTCGTCAGCGACGACATGATCCCTTTCGCCCACTCCAGATAGCGCTCGCGGTCAGGATCCGTCACCGGCAGATGCTTCACCAGCTCCAGCAGCCCGCATACCGCGATGGCCGCCGAGGACGAATCGCGCAGCGCGTCGGTGCCCACCAGCGCCAGATCCCAGTGGCAGACGTAATCCTCCGGCAGTCGGTTGAGGAAATAGTTCGCCAGCCGCTTCGACAGGGCGATCATCGTCTCGTCACCGGTGTAGATATAGCTCAGCAGGAAGCCGTAAATTCCCCACGCCTGCCCGCGCGACCAGCACGAGTCGTCGGCATAACCCTGCTGGGTATTGCCGTAGCGCGGCGCGCCGGTGTTCACGTCCATATAGTAGGTGTGGAACGTCGAGGCATCCTCACGAATCAGGTACGTCGCGGCCTGCATCACGTGCGCTTTTGCAGCCTCGGCAAAGCGCGGATCGCCGGTTTGTTCCGTCGCCCAGTAGAGCAACGGCAGGTTCATGTTGCAGTCAATGATCATCCGCCCGGCCTGTTCCGGATCGGCCAGATCGCCCCACGCCTGAATGATCTTCGCCTTCTCATGGAAGCGCTCCAGCAGGGCTTCCGCCGCCAGCAGGGAGAAGCCGCGCGCCTCACGGTTCCCGGTCAGCCGCCAGGCGGCCACGCAGGAGAGCGTGTACAGGAAGCCCAAATCGTGGGTGTTGGTGTCATTGCGCCCGGCGATGCGCAGGCCGAACGAACGCACGTGCTTTTCCGCCATCGCGCGGAATTTCTCCTCGCCGCTCATCTCCCACGCCAGCCACAGCTGGCCGGTCCAGAAGCTGGTGGTCCACTCCACGTTGTCGGTCAGCGGGTAAAAGCCGTCCCTGCAGGTTTCTGCCGGGAACTGCTCGCCGAATTCCGTTAAATGACGGCTAATCAGGTCGAGGACATGACCGCGTGCCGAGCTGAGTTCATCGCTAAACGCGCGTGGGTCAACGGGCGCGGCAATCGCAGGCAGGCGCTCCTCTTTGATACGACTTAACATAATTCGGTTCCTTCTTTGACGGCGTAATTATCGGGTAGAGGTTTCTGCAACGTTCAGCGTGCGGGCACCGCGCCATTTGCTCTGACAGGCGGATAACGTGAAGGCAGAAATAAGGGTAAAGGTCAGCGCCGTGGCGCCCATGATGATATAGGTCTGCTCAAAGCCGATGCGGTCATACATATATCCGGCAGGCGAAGAGACGACCACGTTGCCGACGTACAGCATTGCCTGATAGCCCAGTAAATACATGGTGGCATTCACGCGCTTATCGAAATGTTCAGCGATGTATTTAAAGACGGAGACCAGCAGCAGGCAGATTTCCAGGCCGTACAGCGGCTTCAGCACGGAAATTAACAGGTGGGAATCGCACATGCCGGAAATAATCAGACGCGCCCCCACCACCAGACCGACAATTAACAGCCCGCGCTTGGCACCAATAAAATTCACGAACAGCGGGATCACCATATACATGACGAACTCCATGCCTGACTGCACGGTGCCCAAATAACCGAACACCGCGTTGCCCTGGTGGATATCGTCAAAGAAGGTAACGAAATAGCGCGAGAACTGCTGCTCGGCGATAAACATCATCCACGCCACGCCCGCCACGTACAGGCAGAACGCCCAGAATTTACGGCTGCGCAGCAGAGCGTACACGTCCGAAGGGGCGATTTTCTCTTTGGTCAGCACCTCACCGGCGTGAACGGAGTTAGTGTTCACTTTCAGGCTCAGCAGGACAATCAGCATCACCACTGAGGTCACGCTGCCCATAATAAAGTTATACGCGGGCGAGAGGTTAAACAGCAGGCCGGAGAAGGACGACGCCACCGCCCAGCCGAGCGAGCCCCACATGCGGATCTGCCCGAACTCCATGCCGTTCAGACGGCTGAAGCGGTCAGAATAGGATTCACACGCCGCCACGCCCGCATACCAGGCAAAGCTCAAGTAGAGCGCGCCGATAATTATCCCCAACATGGTGTTGGAGATTAACAGCGGCTGATAGACGTAAATAAAGAACGGCGCCATCAGGGCCGACATCGCGACCACAAAATAGAGCAGGTATTTGCTCATGCCGATTTTATCAAGAATATAGCCGTAGATGGGTTTGAGAATAACGGAAAAAATACCGTTCACTGCGAATACGGTGCCAATCACCGCCCCGCTGAGATTCGCTTTTTGACCGAGCCAGATAGCCAGCAGGCCAATACTGGCGGACCAGGTAAAGAAATAGAGAAAAATAAAACTGCTGATTTTGTAATATTCGGTTCTGTTGGTTATCGATGTATTTTTCATACCATCCTCGCCGAGGTGTAGGGTCAGAATTTTTATAATGTGAACGCCACCTGACGTTCGCCTCCAGGCTCGCGGATCTCGACCTGGTTTTGGGTGATTTTCAGCTGCGGTCTGGCCGCAATATTGTGCTTTTCGCTGGCAAAGACGGCGCAGCAGAGCCAGCTTTCTCCCAGAGGGATATCGGTTTTTAACAGCGGAATGGCGGCACACTCCGGAAACATGATGCTGCTATTCGGCGGCGTGACGAGGCTGTCCGGCACGCGCGTGATGGCGGGTGAGAGATCGACAATCGCGCTGCTGCCGTTCTCGGCCTTGAGATAACAGCCTCGCTCGCGGATCTGGTGTTCGGTTTTCATCACCGCAAACCCGCCCTCGGCCGTTTGCAGCGCACGCGCGCTGTTGATGCGGTGCAGGCGCAGATGCCACTCGCCAAAGGGGATTTGCCAGGTGTCGATATGCACGTCGTGCCACGGCGACCAGCGCGAGTAGATATAGTTTTCATCCACCCGAACGTCCTCACATTCGCGACGGCCGCGGTAGTAATCGTCTCCGTCCGCCAGCAGCAGCATCGAGTCGCAGGCCGCATGTTTCAGGCCAAAGCGCCCGCGCTCAATGGTGAAGCCAAAGCGGCTGGAGTAAGCAAATTTGGTGTATTTGGCGTCGGTATTGACGTAGTTGTTCAGCTCCAGCTGACCGGCGACGAGCAGGGTGACGTGCTGCGACTTTTCCGCATGAATAAGGATCTGCTGAGCATGCGGAATCACACGCTTTTCAGCCAGCGAGGGCAGCGGCTGCTCGTCGGCCAGCCAGAACGGATGCGTCTCCGGCAGCGCCAGAATGAGCCAGGTTTTCAGCGCCCAGTACGGCGAACCGGGCGAGTTATAGTCCTCACACATCGCCAGGTTCGGATAGGCAAAGCCGAGCGTCAAAATGCCGTCGCGATCGGTAATCGGCTGCTGCTGCCACCAGCGCAGATGGCGCAGAATAATGCCCTTCACGATGCCCGGCGTGAACACCTCCAGCCCGGAAAAAGCCACCGCGCTCCAGAACGCGACCATCGCAAAGCGGTAGGTCAGGCTGCGGCCAAACGGCACCGAGGCACCATCTGCTGCGGACCAGTAGATAAAGTCTTCTGCGAACAGGCGCGAGCGCTCGCGCAGCACGTCCGCCCTCGCCTCGTCGCCGCTGAGCGTGGCGTAGATCAGGCCGTAGAAGTGAAAGGCCATTGAGATGTAATAATCTTTCGGACGCCCCGGACCGTCAGAATACCAGCCGTCGCCCAGATAGTAGGCATCCATCAGCGCAAAGCGGCGGTCGATGGCGCGCTGGTCATACGGCAGCCCGGCGCGCTTGAATCCAAGCTGGACCATGATGGCGAAATAGTTCCAGTTGCTGTCCGGCATCTGCGCGTCGGTAATCTGGCTGAGCCAGGCGTGGAGGTTCATCACTTCGCGCTCGGTGAAGCAATCGGTGAGTTTTGGTCCCAGAAGCGCAAGCCCCAGACCGTAAGCCGCCATCTCCACCAGGCGCTGATCGTAGGGGCCGGTTTCCCCCCAGTAGCCCGCGCTTTGCGGATCGGTGCCCAGTTTGATGGCGTCCAGGTATTTCTCACTCCACGACTCGCCCTCGCCGCCCGCCATCAGCGGAAACAGCCCCCACAGCGCGCGGGAAAGCCCTTCCATCTGCGCGATATCCGTCGCGTAGTGCGCGCAGGTCTCGCCCAGTGAAAAGCGTGAACTGCCCGGCGGAAACTGCTTATCCAGCGCACCCAGCATCGCGTTTAAATACGCCACCACGTCCCGGCGTGAAGACAACGGATTTGATTTTTCTTTGTTTGCCGCCCACATAGGTTTGCCCTCGTCATCAACTGCGGCAAAGCATAGTGAATCCGCAAGGGGCAGAAATGTTAGCCGCGTCACAGGTGAGAACGATGAATAAACCCACAGTTAAGAAAATTTAAAAAGGTGGTTTATAAATAGTGTCTGACGGGAAAAAGTTGAGTTTTATTGCACTATGCGCGACACGCCAACATCCGATCGTCTGGAGCTGATTGCCTTAAACGACGCCGTGGTGTCGTTCAGCCGCCTGTTCGCCAATACCGTGCGTTACCACCACTGGCATCAGTGTCTGGAAATTCTCTATGTGGAAGAAGGGTTTGGCGTCGCGATTGTCGACAACCGCCATTACACCATGCGCCCCGGGCGGCTGTTTTTCTTCCCACCCTTTACCCTGCACAAGGTGATGGTAGACGCACAGGCGGAGGCCATTTACCGACGCACCATCATTCATCTCGATCATCACGCCGTGCTGAAAAACCTGCGTGATTTCCCGCAAACCCGGCAGCGGCTGGAGCGGCTTTCACGCCGCGGCGGCGAGGCGTGGGTCGCAGACCTGGCGCATTGCCGACACCATGTCGATTATCTGCTGAGCTGTTATCAGTCGCCCATGAACAGCGAGGCCATCGCCGGGCTGCTGATCGGCCTGTTTGCCATGCTGCCCGACGATCGCGACGGCACGCCGGGCAGCAGCCAGGGGATCGCCAGCCGGGTGATGTTCTGGCTGGACGAGCATTACCGGGAGAAATTTCGCCTCGACGCGCTGGCCGAAGAGTTGGGGAAATCGCGCAGCTACGTGTCGCGAAAATTCCATGCTGAGACGGGCGAGAAGATCCACCACTATCTGAATACGTTAAGGCTACGCAAGGCCTGCGAGTGTTTACTGCACACGGATTCGAGCGTGCGAGACATCGCGCTGCAGACGGGCTTTTCCGACGTGACGTGGTTCATCAGCGCGTTTAAAAAAGGGATTGGCGAGACGCCGCTGCAGTATCGGAAGAACCATCGTGCGGTTTGACGCCCTCTCCCAAAGGGAGAGGGGGAAAATCAACCGCTTTTCTTCCCCGGCTTTAATCCACGATGCAACTCGTTGATACGCTTTATCGACTTGATGGTGCGCTGCGGCTCGGTGGAGGCGACGGATAAAATAATCATCTCCAGACACAGCAGCACCGTACCGTGCAGCGGGATTTTGCCCTTCTCGCCGCCGCGCGGGACGTGGATCACCACGCTGGCCTCTTTGCTGAAGCGCGAGTCGGTAGCGTTGGTCAGCAAAATGGTCGGAATGCCGAGACGCTTCGCCTCGCGCAGCGTGGTCTGCCCTTCCCGGTGCGCGGATTTCTGCGCCATCATGATCAGCACGTCGCCGCGCTGAAGCGCAATAAGCTGTTCGGCAAGCCCTATTCCGGTGCGGTTGAGCGGGATCGCGGGCAGTCCCATACGGCTGAACAACCTGGCGGTGTAATCGGCCAGAATACCGGATGCGCCAATGCCAAAAATAGCGACCTGCCTCGCCTGCGCCAGCAGCGACACGGCCTGCGCCATCGCATTGCGGTTGTGTGGTTCAGACAGCACCTCGCAGGTGTGCCGATGCCCTTCCAGCACGAAATCAATGCTCGTATTCACATCGCTGGTCAGTGTATTCACCGTGGTCGACATTTTCTCGCTGGAGGTCACCACGGGGCCGAACCACTGCTCGAGCGTCTGCTTGAGATCGCGCAATCCGGCAAAACCGAGCGCCTGGATAGCGCGAACGACGGTGGCATCCGAGGTGTTAAGCAGCGTCGCAATCTCCATTGCCGTCTGCTCCATGACCGTTTCCCGGTTCTCATTGATATAGCGCGCCACCAGCAGCAGCCGTGGCGTCAGCTGGTTCGCCCGCGAACGGAAGCGGTCACCGTAGACATCGACTTTGCGGATCACCGTGAGGCCTCCGGCAGCGGACGCCCCGCAATTTGCGACTGCACCTGTGCGGCCATCAGGCCTAACGAGGCAAACGAGTTCGAAATCGCCTCCTCGCGGGAGATGAGCACGTAATGCCCGGTGCGGCAGGCGTTAAGGAACTGACACCAGCCCGGCATCACCGCGTCCATCGCCGCCAGCTCGTCCTGCGGCTTGCCGCCGGTATCGCCGCGCCAGGTGGCGAAGACAAAATCGGCATCCAGCTCCGGCAGGCGCTCGGCGCTGACGTCAATACGCCCACCGTCCGGGATGCTCTCGATCAGCGGTGGGAACTTAAATCCTGCGTCGCGCAGCACGCGTCCAAGCGAGTGGTAGCTGTGCATGGCGTTGATTTTGCCCTGATTGGCCTGAATCACCGACACGGTTAACGAGCGGGTGTCGATAGTCGCTTTCAGAGCCTTGATTTGCTCCTGATAGCGACGCTCCAGAACCTTCAGCCGCGCCTGCGTACCGGTGAGCTGCGCCAGCTTGCGGTAGATTTCGGGCGCACCGCCGTCGAGGTGATCGATGCTCACCGTCGGGGCAATTTTTTCAAGTTGTTCTACCGGCGTGTTGCGGGTCGGCTCGGTGATGATCAGGTCCGGCTTCGCGGCGGCGATGGCTTCAATGTCGATATCGGCAGTGCCGATGAATTTGATGTCGGAATTATCAAAATCAACGCCGGTTAACATGCCGCTGGAACGCAGAAAATGGCTGCCATCCGGTCGGGTGCGGCCGTGGCTGGCAACCGGGGGCACGCCAAGCTCAATCAGCGGGATGGTGATATCCAGATCGTGCAACGAGACGATCCGCTTCGGATGCACCGGCACCACCACCTTGCGGTTCAGATCGTCTGTAAACGTCTGCGTCGGCTCCGCCGCACTCGCCACAAACCCTACCAGCAACAGCATTGTCAAAAGTACGCGCATCACACTCCCTCTAAAATCGGTCCCGATGCTGCCAGAGCAGCAGCAGGAAAAACGGCCCGCCAATCAGTGAAATCACAATCCCCGCCGGCAGCTGTAGCGGCAAAAATGCCAGACGCCCGACGTTATCCGCCAGCAGAACCAGCAGCGCGCCCAGCACAGCGCTTCCCGTCAGCAACGCTGTCTGCCCGCCGCGCAGCAGCAGGCGCGCCATATGCGGCGCAATCAGCCCCACGAACCCGATACTTCCCACGCAGGAGACGCAGGCCGCGGTGAGCACAACCGGGGCAAGCACGCGCAGCAGGGCAAGTCGTGAAGTGCGCACGCCAAGTCCGGTCGCGGCGTGGTTACCCAGCAACGCCACGTCGGCAGCGCGTGCGGTAAAGAGCAGCAGCGCAAACGCGGGAAGCGCCCAGGCTGCAGCAATGCTGACCAGCATCCAGTTTGCCGCATGCAGGCTTCCCGCCAGCCACAGCATCGCGGTCTGCACGTCACGCACGTCCGCGGTAGTCATAAAAACGCCCATTGCGGCGGCAAACGCCCATGACACGCCGATACCCGTCAGGATGAATCGCGGACGGGAAATATCGCGGGCCAGCGCCACCACCAGCAGCGCGGTCAGCAGCCCACCGGCCATGCCGACCAGCGGTCGCCAGTACAGGCTGAGCGCCGGGAACTGAAAAATCAGCAGCAGCACCGCCGCGCTACAGCCCTCTTTCACGCCGATAAGCCCGGGGTCAGCCAGGCCATTGCGGGTGATGGACTGCATCGCCGCCCCCGCCATACCGAGCATTGCGCCGCACAGCACCGCCATCAGCAGGCGCGGCAGGCGGATATCCATCACGATGTAATGTGTCTCTGCTTCCAGCGTCTGCGGATAAAACAGCGCGCGCCCGATGGCAGAGGCAGGAATGGGCAGCGAGCCGTGGGTCAGACCAAAACTGAGCAGCAGCAAGGCTGCCAGCGATAAAAAGGCCAGGCATGCCAGCGCTTTTGGGCGAACCAGCGCCGAAAGAGGGCCGACGCGTAGCGCACGCAGTCCCGCCCAGCTCATTTGAACATCCTCGACGCCATGAAGATAAAGACGGGCGCGCCGACCAGCGCGGTCATGACGCCGGTTGCCAGCTCATACGGCGTAAACAGCGTGCGGGCGGCGATATCCGCCAGCAGGAGAACCAGCGCCCCGCACAGGGCCGAAAGCGGCACCATCACGCGGATGTCCACCGTCACCAGGCGGCGGATCAGCTGTGGCACCACAAGGCCGATAAAACCAATCGGTCCGGCGATGGAAACCGCCGCGCCGCAGAGCAGTGCAATCGCCAGCAGCGCGAACAGGCGCGTCTTCAGCAATGAGACGCCAAGCCCCTGCGCCATTCTGTCGCCCAGCGCCAGCATGTTGAGCGAGGGCGAGAGCCACAGCGCCAGCGCAAAGCCAACGGCCGCAATCCCTGCAGCGCTCCCTATCGTCCCGGCGCTGAGCCCCGCTAAATCTCCCGCCAGCCAGGTGCGCATGGCGAGCAGCGTCTGTTCATCAAGGATTAATATCGCGGCAGTCACCGATGAGGCAAACGCCGACATTGCCACGCCGCACAGCGTGACCTTCATCGGCGTCAGCCCGGTGCGACCGGACGAGGAGAACGTCAGCACCAGCAGAAACAGCGCCGCGGCACCGACGGCGGCAACGAGCGGGCGACCGAACGGGAGCGACAGCCCAAGCGCGCTGGCGATCACCACCGCCAGCGCCGCCCCGGCATTAAGCCCCAGAATATGCGGCTCGCCGAGCGGGTTACGGATCACCGACTGCAGCAACACGCCCGCCACGCCGAGCGCGGCGCCAGTCACCATTGCGGCGCAGAGGCGCAGCAGCCGGAGCCTGATAATCACGTTATGGTCGAAATTGCGCGGATCGAAATGGAAGATTGCGTCCACGACCGTCCAGGGAGCGATAACGCGCGCGCCGATGCCCAGATGTGCAATCGCGCCCATCGCCAGCAGCAAGGCGAATACAAGGAGTGCCAGAGACGTGCGCATCATGGTTGTTCAGCGACCCGGCGAAACGGCATAAAGAACGGCTTTCCGGTCATCGGGTTAATTGACATATGCACGTCGACGTCAAACACCGTTTTGATCAGCGACGGCGTGCAGGTATCGCCTTCATGTAATACGCCCTCGACTTTGCCCTGGCGTAAAAAGACCAGCGAATCGCCGTAGTTCACGGCGAAGTTGAGATCGTGCAGCACCACCACAACGGTGCGCCCGTGCTGGCGCGTCAGGGTGTGAAGCAGTTCCAGAATTTCGACCTGATAGCGAAGATCGAGATACGTCGTGGGCTCATCCAGCAGGATATACGGCGTTTGCTGCGCCAGCGCCATGGCGATCCAGCAGCGTTGACGCTGGCCGCCGGACAGGCTTTCGACGGGCAGATGGGCAAATTCCGCCGTTCCGGTCAGGCGTAATGCCTCCTCCACCGCCAGCTCGTCTTCATCACTCCACTGACGCATAAAGTTCTGCCAGGGAAAGCGCCCGCGCGAAACCAGTTCAAAGACGGTTAACCCCTCCGGCAACAGCGGAGACTGCGGCAAAATGCCAAGCTGACGGGCGACCGCTTTGGTCGGCTGTTCATGAATGGCTTTGCCATCCAGCACGACGCTGCCGCCAAGCGGCTGTAGCAGACGAGCGATGGTGCTCAACAGCGTGGATTTTCCACAGCCGTTCGCCCCCACCAGAACGGTCATCTTCCGTTGCGGGATCGCGAGGGAGATATCATCAACGATGATTTTTTTTTTGTGATAACCCGCAGAAAGATTCTCCAGAACCAGTCCCGGTTTTGTCGTGTTATGCGCCACGTGAATGCCAACGTAATGAAAAACCAATAAATAAAAATAAAACTCATTCTCTTTTGAGAAGTTTGCCGCTGCACCATGTAGTAGTCAAGTGAATAAAAGCCCTGAACAAACCAGGGATGATCGCAACAGAAAACGCAAAGTTAAATTAATGGATATCGTTTTATTTCAATAAATTAAAAGCGAACCACTTTGATTAAAACGCTACAAAAAACACTGTAGCCATTTTTTTACTTTTTCCATTTACTACTACAATTCCGCATGATTGAATGATTCTCAATTACAAGTTCGATGCCTTTCAGGCTAACGAACAGACCGTAAGGGCAATGACTCACACATTTTTCCGCGAAGATTGTTTCGCCGGATATTCTGGGATAACAGATGTAATGGCTAAGTTCACACCTTCATTTTCTGGGGTAAAAGGGCGCGCGCTCTTTTCTCTGTTGTTTATGGCACCTCTGGTACACGCAGTAGCAAACGACGGCGAGACCCTGACCGTTACCGCCGATCCGAATGCGGCCCCCGACGCTACCAGCGGCTATCAGCCCCTGAACACCTCCACCGCCACGCTGACCAACATGCCGATGCTGGACATCCCGCAGGTGGTCAATACCGTCAGCGATAAAGTGCTGGAAGATCAGAACGCGACCACGCTCGACGAAGCGCTGTATAACGTCAGCAACGTGGTGCAGACCAACACCCTGGGCGGCACGCAGGATGCCTTTGTGCGCCGTGGTTTTGGCGCAAACCGCGATGGCTCGATCATGACCAACGGCCTGCGCACCGTCCTGCCGCGCAGCTTTAACGCCTCAACCGAACGCGTGGAGGTGCTGAAAGGCCCCGCCTCGACCCTGTACGGTATTCTCGACCCCGGCGGCCTGATTAACGTCGTCACCAAACGTCCGGAGAAAACCTTCGGCGGCTCGATTTCTGCCACCTCGACCAGCTTTGGCGGCGGTACCGGACAGATCGATGTTACCGGTCCGATTGACGGGACGCGCCTGGCGTATCGCCTGACAGGGGAATATCAGGACGAGGACTACTGGCGCAATTTCGGCACCGAACGCAGCACCTTTATCGCCCCCTCGCTGACCTGGTTTGGCGATGACGCCACCGTGACCGTGCTCTATTCGCATCGCGACTATAAAACGCCGTTCGATCGCGGAACGATCTTCGATCTCAACACCAAAAAGGCCGTCGACGTCGATCGCAAAACCCGCTTCGATGAGCCGTTTAACGTAACCGACGGCCAGTCCGATCTCGCTCAGCTCAACGCGGAGTATCGCCTTAACAGCGAGTGGACCGCGAAGTTCGACTACAGCTACAGCCAGGATAAGTACAGCGATAATCAGGCCCGCGTGATGGCCTACGATTCAAAAACCGGTAATCTGACCCGCCGCGTGGATGCGACCCAGGGCTCGACCCAGCGTATGCACACGACGCGGGCGGATCTGCAGGGGAACGTGGATATCGCCGGTTTCTACAATGAGATCCTGACCGGCGTGTCGTATGAGAATTACGATCTGCTGCGCACGGATATGATGCGCTGTAAGAACGTCAAAGGCTTCAATATCTACAATCCGACGTATGGAAACCTCGACAAGTGCACCACCGTCTCGGCGTCCGACAGCGACCAGACCATTAAGCAGGAGAGCTACTCTGCCTACGCGCAGGACGCGCTGTACCTGACCGATAAATGGATCGCCGTCGCCGGACTGCGCTACCAGTATTACACCCAGTACGCGGGGAAAGGCCGTCCGTTTAATGTGAATACCGACAGTAGCGACGACCAGTGGACGCCTAAGCTGGGGCTGGTGTATAAGCTCACCCCGGCGGTCTCGCTGTTTGCCAACTATTCCCAGACGTTTATGCCGCAGTCGTCCATTGCGAGCTACATTGGCGACCTACCGCCGGAAACGTCGAATGCGTATGAAATCGGCGCTAAGTTTGACCTGTTCGACGGTATTACCGCTAATATTGCGCTGTTTGATATCCACAAGCGCAACGTGCTGTACACCGAAAGCGTGGGTGATGAAACCGTCGCCAAAACCGCGGGCCGCGTGCGCTCTCAGGGCGTGGAAGTGGATCTTGCCGGTTCGTTGACCGAGAACACCAACATTATCGCCAGCTACGGCTATACCGACGCGAAGGTGCTGGAAGACCCGGACTATGCGGGTAAACCGCTGCCAAACGTGCCGCGCCATACCGGCTCCCTGTTCCTGACCTACGATATTCACAATGCGTTTGCCGGGAATACCTTGACGCTGGGCGGTGGCGGGCACGGCGTCAGCCGTCGCTCAGCGACCAACGGTGCGGATTACTATCTGCCGGGCTATTTCGTGGCGGATGCGTTTGCGGCGTATAAGATGAAGCTGCAGTATCCGGTGACGCTGCAGGTGAACGTGAAAAACCTGTTTGATAAGATCTACTACACGTCGTCCATTGCGACCAACAACCTGGGCAACCAGATTGGCGATCCGCGCGAAGTGCAGTTTACGGTGAAGATGGAGTTTTGATTTCAGTGCGGGTGTTTCCCCTCTCCCCTTTGGGGAGAGGGTTAGGGTGAGGGGACATCAGGCCTCAATATCCGCCATATCGCCTTTCTCCTGCAGCCAGTTACGTCGGTCTTCCGAACGCTTCTTGGCAAGGAGCATATCCATCATGGCATTGGTTTGCTGTTCGTCTTCGTCGCTGATCGTCAACTGCACCAGGCGGCGCGTGTTCGGATCCAGCGTCGTTTCACGCAGCTGCATTGGGTTCATCTCGCCCAGCCCTTTAAAGCGCTGCACGTTCGGTTTGCCCTTCTTGCGCTTCAGCTGTTCCAGCACGCCCGCTTTCTCTTCTTCCGTCAGCGCGTAGTACACCTCTTTGCCGAGGTCGATACGGTACAGCGGCGGCAGCGCCACGTGGACGTGACCGTTTTTCACCAGCGTTTTGAAGTGCTTCACGAACAGCGCGCACAGCAGCGTGGCGATGTGCAGACCGTCGGAGTCCGCATCCGCCAGGATACAGATCTTGCCGTAGCGCAGCTGGCTCAGATCGTCGCTGTCCGGATCGATGCCGATCGCCACCGAGATATCGTGCACCTCCTGCGAAGCCAGCACTTCATCAGAAGAGACCTCCCAGGTGTTCAGGATCTTACCCTTGAGCGGCATGATCGCCTGATATTCACGATCGCGCGCCTGCTTGGCCGATCCGCCCGCCGAGTCCCCTTCCACGAGGAACAGCTCGGTACGGTTGAGATCCTGCGCGGTACAGTCCGCCAGCTTGCCCGGCAGCGCAGGGCCGCTGGTCAGCTTTTTACGCACAACTTTCTTGGCCGCACGCAGACGACGCTGGGCGCTGGAGATCGCCATTTCAGCCAGCATTTCTGCTGCCTGAACGTTCTGGTTCAGCCACAGGGTAAACGCATCTTTCACCACGCCGGAGACGAACGCCGCGCACTGACGTGACGACAGGCGCTCTTTGGTCTGACCGGCAAACTGCGGATCCTGCATCTTCACGGAGAGCACGTAGGCGCAGCGATCCCAGATATCTTCCGCCGACAGCTTCACGCCGCGCGGCAGGATGTTGCGGTATTCGCAGAACTCGCGCATCGCGTCCAGCAGCCCCTGACGCAGGCCGTTAACGTGGGTACCGCCGAGCATGGTAGGGATCAGGTTAACGTAGCTTTCGGTCAGCAGCTCGCCGCCTTCCGGTAGCCACAGCAGCGCCCAGTCCACGGCTTCGGTATCGCCGCTAAAGTTACCGACAAACGGTTTTTCCGGCAGCGTTGGCAGGCCGTTTACCGCTTCGCACAGGTAGTCGTTCAGACCATCGGCGTAGCACCACGTCTGGGCGGTATTGTTAACGTGATCGGTAAAGGTGATTTCCACGCCCGGACACAGCACCGCTTTGGCTTTCAGCAGGTGCGTCAGGCGAGAAACGGAAAAACGTGGGCTGTCGAAGAAGCTTTCGTCAGGCCAGAAGTGCACGCTGGTACCGGTATTGCGTTTGCCGCACGTACCCACAATCTGCAGATCCTGCACCTTATCGCCGTTTTCGAACGCGATGTTATAGACCTGACCGTCGCGACGAACGTTCACTTCCACGCGTTTGGACAGGGCGTTCACCACGGAAATACCCACGCCGTGCAGGCCACCGGAGAACTGATAGTTCTTGTTGGAGAACTTACCGCCCGCGTGCAGACGGCAGAGGATCAGCTCAACGGCAGGCACGCCCTCTTCCGGGTGGATATCCACCGGCATGCCGCGCCCGTCGTCGATAACTTCCAGCGACTGATCGGCGTGCAGGATAACGTCGACGCGTTTGGCATGGCCTGCCAGCGCTTCGTCCACACTGTTATCAATAACTTCCTGGCCCAGGTGGTTTGGGCGCGTCGTATCGGTGTACATCCCCGGGCGGCGGCGAACCGGCTCAAGCCCGGTGAGTACCTCAATGGCATCAGCGTTATAGGTTTGCGTCATGATTTAAACTAGCAATTCGCATTGATTGTCAGTGGCTGTGCAGTCCAAGAAAATCGACAATCTGGGTGAAATGATCCTCAAAGCCCGTGAAAGCATGGTTTCCGCCCTCTTCTATAGTCTGGCGGCAGGATGCGTAATACGCCACTGCCTGGCGGTAATCCAGCACTTCATCACCCGTCTGCTGCAGCAGCCAGATGAGATCCGGCGCTTCAAGCGGGTCGACCTGCATAACTTTGAGATCGTAAATATGGCGTGACTCTAGCACATATTGTTGGCCGGTGTAGGGGTTCTCGTTTTCGCCAAGAAAGTCCCTCAGTAGCTCAAATGGCCGTACCGCCGGGTTGACCACCACTGCGGGCAGCATAAAGCATTGCGAGAGCCAGGTAGCGTAATATCCTCCCAGCGATGAACCGACCACGCCAAAGGATTCGCCACCGTGTTCGAGGACGATCGATTCCAGCATCTCCGCCGCTTCCGCAGGGTATGGCGGCAGTTGCGGGACGATCACCTCAACGTGCGGATGATGCTCGCTTAGCCAGTGGCGAAACTGCGTCGCTTTCGCGGAGCGCGGCGAGCTGTTGAACCCGTGAAGATAGAGAAGCGTAGACATCAATAGCCTTCTGAAGCGGTATCGGGGCGGAATTTTGCGCCTGACAAACGGCACACTTCTGTCGTCAGGTTGCCATCGGCATGCAGTTCCAGCCAGCGCCAGCCTGGTGCGATGGTGTCCAGGGTGAAGTTGGCACAATGCGGCTTAAACTGCACGCAAGTGGACGGCGTGGCGAGCATTCTGCGGCCATTCCAGTCGAGATCCTGTTCCTGATGAATGTGTCCGCACAGCAGGTTTTTCACGCGAGGGAAGTTCACCAGCACGCTGTCCAGCGCCGCTGAGTTACGCAGGCTGTGTTGATCGAGCCAGCTGCAGCCCGCCGGCAGCGGATGATGATGAAGCAACAGCAGCGTATTGCGTGCCGGTTCGGCAGCCAGTTTGGTTTCAAGCCAGTCAAGCTGAAACTCGCTTAACTCACCGTGCGGGACGCCAAAGACCTGGCTGTCGAGCAGTAAAATTTGCCAGTGGTCCCCTGCGAAAACACACTTCGCCGGGGAGATCCCCGACTCCAGGAGCGAACTGTACATGGCAGGCTGGAAATCATGGTTGCCGGGCAGCCATACGCAGGGCACGCTGAAGCTCGCGATGCCTTCAGCAAAATGCTGGTAGGCCGCGGAGGACTGATCCTGCGCCAGATCGCCCGTTGCGACAATCAGATCGCAGGCGCGATTTTCGGCGTGAATCGCGTTAAGTACAGCCTGATAGCTCTCCCAGGTATTCACGCCCAGCAGAGTTTCATGCTTTTCGGCAAACAGGTGGGTATCGGTGATTTGTAATATCCTGACTGGCGCCCCACCAGCAACAGTCAGGTTCAACAGGCTTTCCAAATGGTGTCCTTAGGTAGGTTTATGACGCTAACAAACCGGAATCGCCATTGCTCCATGTGCTAAACAATATCTTAGCCAGTCGGCTAAAAACTGGTTAATTTGATGCTTTTCGTCGCGTTGATGCAACTTTTTATTCGGATAATCATACCGCGCTTTGAAGCGAAAGATCTGCTGGCTCGAACACACTTCAGCGACCATCGCGTCGTGATAGAGGCGCACCGTCATCGACGGTAAGCTCCAGTAGCTAATGCTCGGGGCCGTTTGCTCAATCTCCACCAGCGTAGTGTAGCGCGTTGATTCTGTTATCGTTAACCGATACTGCGCGTTGCTCACCTGATAGCTTACCGTTTCGCCGGGTGCGTCGTTTCGCGGCAGCAGGCGGCGCAACTGTGCGAAATTGGTTTCGCACAGGCGCATCATTTCTGGGAAGTCAGGTGTATAGCGCTTCATTTTATCCACTCGTTTCGTAATGTCTGATAATGCAGCTGCAGCCATTGCAGGGCGATGACAGACGCTGCGTTGTCGATTTTCCCCTCTTCTACCCATTGGTAAGCCTGCTCCCGGCTCACCACATGAACCCGAATATCTTCGTTTTCATCAGCCAGACCGTGGATCCCTTCCGCGGTCGTGGCGTCCACTTCGCCCACCATAATGGATAAGCGTTCACTTGTGCCACCCGGGCTTGCCAGATAGCTGAGCACGGGCTTGGTTCTCCCGACAACCAGACCCGCCTCTTCCAGCGCTTCGCGGCGGGCAACGTCCTCGACCGATTCGCCTTCTTCAATCATCCCGGCCACCATTTCCAGCAGCCACGGGCTTTCGCTGACGTCATACGCCGCTATGCGGATCTGCTCAACCAGCACCACTTCATCGCGCACTGGGTCAAAGGGTAGCAAGACTGCAGCATGCCCGCGCTCAAAAATTTCGCGTTTGATTTCGCCGCTCATCTCGCCGTTAAACAGGCGATGCCTGAAACGGTAAAGATCCATTGAAAAAAAACCGCTATAAAGCGTTTCTCGTGCAATAATTTCTACATCGTTTTTGGCGAATGTGACGGGCAACTTCTCTGTTTTTTGCATAAATCGTGTCCTGGTAGCAATGGTGATGAAATGATGAATTTCAAGGCTGTTTGGCTGCCGTTTGTAAGGCTATATGATAGATTGGTGCAAATTACCGCCAGATGGCACGTAACGCCAACCTTTTGGTGTGGATGATTCTGTTAGAATCGGCAATTATTTTTAATTAGATCAGCGCTAATACTGCTTCACAACAAGGAATGCAAATGAAGAAATTGCTCCCCATCCTTATCGGCCTGAGCCTGACGGGCTTCAGTGCAATGAGCCAGGCGGAAAACCTGTTACAGGTCTACCAGCAGGCACGTCTGGGCAACCCTGATTTACGTAAATCAGCGGCCGATCGTGATGCTGCGTTTGAAAAGATTAACGAAGCGCGTAGCCCGCTGCTGCCGCAGTTAGGTTTAGGTGCAGATTATACCTACAGCAACGGTTTCCGCGACGCTAACGGCGTTAACTCCAATGCCACCAGCGCATCACTGCAGTTAACCCAGACGCTGTTTGATATGTCCAAATGGCGCGCCCTGACCCTGCAGGAAAAGAGCGCGGGTATTCAGGATGTGACGTATCAGACCGATCAGCAGACGCTGATCCTCAATACCGCCACCGCGTATTTCAACGTGCTGAGCGCGATTGACTCGCTCTCCTACACCGAAGCGCAGAAACAGGCGATTTACCGTCAGTTGGATCAAACCACCCAGCGCTTCAACGTGGGTCTGGTGGCGATCACCGACGTGCAGAACGCCCGTTCACAGTACGACAGCGTACTGGCCAACGAAGTCACCGCGCGTAACAACCTTGATAACGCGCTGGAATCACTTCGCCAGGTGACCGGCAACTACTACCCTGAGCTGGCCTCCCTGAACGTGGACAGCTTCAAAACTGATAAGCCGCAGGCCGTTAACGCCCTGCTGAAAGAAGCGGAAAACCGCAACCTGGCGTTATTGCAGGCGCGTCTGAGCCAGGATCTGGCCCGCGAGCAAATTCGTCAGGCGCAGGACGGCCATCTGCCAACCCTGAGCCTGAGCGCTTCTACCGGCGTGTCTGATACCAGCTACAGCGGTTCTAAAACCAATACGTCCCAGTATGACGACAGCAATATGGGTCAGAACAAAGTGGGTCTGAGCTTCTCCCTGCCGCTGTACCAGGGCGGTCAGGTTAATTCCCAGGTGAAACAGGCGCAGTACAACTTTGTTGGCGCGAGCGAACAGCTTGAAAGCGCGCACCGTAACGTGGTGCAGACCGTGCGCTCCTCCTTCAACAACGTGAACGCCTCGATCAGCAGCATCAACGCGTACAAACAGGCCGTAGTGTCTGCACAAAGCTCCCTGGATGCGATGGAAGCGGGTTACTCGGTCGGTACACGTACCATCGTTGACGTGCTGGACGCGACCACCACGCTGTACAACGCGAAACAGCAGCTCTCCAGCGCACGTTACCAGTACCTGATTAACCAGCTGAACATCAAGCAGGCTCTGGGTACGCTGAACGAGCAGGATCTGCAGATGCTGAACAGCGCGCTGGGCAAACCGGTTTCGACTTCACCGGAAAGCGTTGCACCTGAGAATCCTGAGCAGGTTGCCGCCGTAGATAACTTCAACGGTGACAGCAACGTGCCAGCAGCACAGCCAACGGCTGCGCGTACGACCACTCCAGCCAGCAACAGCAGCAATCCATTCCGTAATTAAACATTGCCCGATGGCGCTGTGCTTATCGGGCCTACGTTTTCGTAGGCCGGGTAAGCGCAGCGCCACCCGGCGCAAAATCACACTCGAACGTAAGCCAACGTAAAGATCCCCCTGATTCCGCCCCTCTTCGCTTCATTTTCAACCACTCATCCTCTATCCTGAGCGTTATTACCACTGGGTCCTGGAAGACAAACATGAAACGGACAAAAACGATTAATCACGCGTCGTTCCGCAAGAGCTGGAACGCACGTCACCTCACCCCTGTTGCACTGGCGGTCACCGCCGTCTTTATGCTGGCAGGCTGTGAGCAAAGCGACGAAACGGTCTCCATGTATCAAAACGCGGACGACTGCTCGGCCGCAACCGGTAAAGCCGCTGAATGTACGACGGCCTATAACAACGCGCTGAAAGAAGCGGAACGTACTGCGCCGAAATATGCCTCACGCGAAGACTGCGTGGCGGAATTCGGCGAAGGCCAGTGCCAGCAGACGCCTGCTCAGGCAGGCATGGCGCCGGAAAACCAGGCGCAGGCGCAGTCCAGCGGCAGCTTCTGGATGCCGCTGATGGCGGGCTACATGATGGGCCGCATGATGAGCGGCGGCGCGGGCTACCAGCAGCAGCCGCTGTTTAGCTCCAAAAACCCAAACAGCCCGGCATACGGTAAATACACCGACGCCAGCGGTAAAAACTACGGTGCAGCAACGCCTGGCCGGACCACGACCGTGCCTAAAACGGCGATGGCACCTAAGCCGGCGACCACCAGCACCATCACCCGTGGCGGCTTCGGTGAGTCTGTGGCGAAACAGACCTCCATGCAGCGTAGCGCGTCCGGTACCTCGACTCGCTCAATGGGCGGCTGATCATGGAACGAGTCAGTATCACCGAGCGCCCGGACTGGCGCGAAAAAGCCACAGAATACGGTTTTAACTTTCACACCATGTACGGCGAACCGTACTGGTGTGAAGATGCGTACTACAGGCTCACGCTTGCCCAGGTTGAAAAACTGGAAGAGGTCACCGCTGAGCTGCACCAGATGTGCCTGAAGGTTGTCGAGAAGGTTATCGACAGCGATGAGCTGATGACCAAATTCCGCATCCCGAAACACACCTGGAGTTTTGTTCGTCAATCATGGAAAACCAGCCAGCCGTCGCTTTACTCTCGCCTCGATCTGGCATGGGACGGCGTGGGCGAACCTAAGCTGCTTGAGAACAACGCGGATACCCCGACCTCGCTGTACGAAGCCGCGTTCTTCCAGTGGATCTGGCTGGAAGATCAGGTGAGCGCCGGGAACCTGCCGGAAGGCAGCGACCAGTTTAACAGTCTGCAGGAAAAGCTGATCGAGCGCTTTGCCGAACTGCGCGAGCAGCACGGCTTCAACCTGCTGCACCTTGCCTGCTGTCGTGATACGGAAGAAGACCGTGGAACGGTTCAGTATTTGCAGGATTGCGCAGCAGAAGCGGAAGTAGCGACAGAGTTCCTCTATATCGAAGATATCGGTCTGGGGGAGAAAGGTCAGTTTACCGACACGCAGGACCAGGTCATCAGCAACCTGTTCAAGCTCTATCCGTGGGAGTACATGCTGCGCGAGATGTTCTCCACCAAGCTCGAGGATGCTGGCGTGCGCTGGCTGGAACCGGCATGGAAGAGCATTATCTCCAACAAAGCCCTGCTGCCGATGCTGTGGGAGATGTTCCCGAACCATCCTAACCTGTTGGCAGCCTATTTTGCGGAAGACGATCATCCACAGATGGAGAAATTCGTCGTTAAGCCGATCTTCTCCCGCGAAGGCGCAAACGTGTCGATTATCGAAAACGGCAAAACGCTGGAAGCGGTTGAAGGGCCTTACGGCGAAGAAGGGATGATCGTCCAGGAGTTCTATCAGCTGCCGAAATTTGGCGACAGCTATACCCTGATTGGCAGCTGGCTCATCAACGACCAGCCAGCCGGGATTGGCATTCGCGAAGATCGCGCGCTGATCACCCAGGATCTGTCACGGTTTTATCCGCATATCTTTGTGGAGTAAGACTGCGGCCTGGTGCCCTCACCCCAGCCCTCTCCCACTGGGAGAGGGTGCAAACACTAAAAACGGCAACCTGAGGTTGCCGTTTTGCTTTTATTATCCCACCTGCACCGACAGCATGCTCAAACTGCCCATCTCAATGCCATCAACCGGAATGGTAATCGGCTCCTGACCGTCCCATGCGCCTAATACATAAAGCAGCGGCAGGAAGTGTTCCGCCGTCGGGTTAGAGAGCGAACCGCCTTCGTGATCCAGATAGTTCACCAGCGGATGCGCCTCACTCGGGCCTTGCCACGTCAGGTTGGCTTTGACGTAGTCGTTAAACGAGGTCGCCCACGGGTATGGCGTATTCTCACCGTGCCAGCGTGCCGTACGCAGGTTATGCACCACGTTGCCACTCGCCACCAGCATGATTCCTTCATCACGCAGAGTTGCCAGCTTGCGGCCTATTTCCAGATGCCAGGCGGCGGGTTTGGTGCTGTCGATGCTCAACTGCACCATCGGGATATCGGCATCCGGGTACATTTTAATGAGCACGCCCCACGAGCCGTGGTCAAAGCCCCAGGCTTCTTTATCCAAAGTGACCGGGACGGGAGCCAGTAAATCAACCAGCTGTTGCGCCAGTTCAGGCGAACCCGGCGCAGGATAATGCGTGTCGTACAGCGCCTGCGGGAAGCCGCCGAAATCATGGATGGTCTTTGGTGCTTCCATCGCGGTGACGCCCGTACCACGGGTAAACCAGTGTGCAGATACCACCACAATCGCCTTCGGACGCGGTAACGTCTCGCCCAGCTGACGCCAGGCGCGGGTATAGACGTTATCTTCCAGAACGTTCATTGGGCTACCGTGGCCTAAAAACAGTGCTGGCATACGTGAAGAAGTCATGGTGATATCCTTAGAGATATTGGCTATTTGATGGTGCTACATTACGCGCGATCGCGTCCAGATAAACGCAGATAAGCATGAAGATCATCATCAGGAAATTTGAATATCAGGAACAGCGTAGGAGGGATGAATGTCAGTACCTTTAATTCTGACAATACTGGCGGGGGCTGCCACCTTTATTGGCGCGATCCTCGGCGTGCTCGGACAAAAACCATCTAATCGCGTGCTGGCCTTCTCACTGGGCTTTGCTGCGGGAATTATGCTGCTCATCTCGTTAATGGAGATGCTTCCTGCGGCACTGGATACCAGGGGCATGTCGCCCATTCTGGGCTACGGCATGTTTGTACTGGGGCTGCTGGGCTACTTTGCCCTCGACCGCATGCTGCCTCACGCACATCCGCAGGATTTAATGCAAAAAAACGTTACCCCCCTGCCGAGCAATATCAAGCGTACCGCCATTCTCCTGACGCTCGGCATCAGCCTGCATAACTTCCCGGAGGGTGTCGCCACCTACGTGACGGCCAGCAGCAATCTGGAGATGGGCTTTGGCGTCGCCCTGGCGGTAGCTTTACACAATATTCCTGAAGGACTCGCCGTTGCCGGACCGGTTTATGCTGCGACCGGCTCAAAACGCACGGCCGTATTCTGGGCGGGGATCTCCGGGATGGCCGAAATCCTTGGAGGCGTGCTGGCGTGGTTGATCCTCGGAAGTCTGGTCTCCCCCGTTGTAATGGCTGCCATTATGGCCGCGGTTGCCGGGATCATGGTTGCGCTCTCCGTCGATGAGCTCATGCCGCTGGCGAAAGAGATCGACCCGAATAACAACCCCAGCTATGGCGTACTGTGTGGAATGTCGGTAATGGGGTTAAGCCTGGTATTATTGCAGTCTGCGGGCATTGGTTAAAATGAGCCAGCCTCCGTTTAATACGGAGGCTGGCTGGCTAAACATTCAGATACATATAAAAATAACCTGTCTTATCACCAACAAAATAGTTACATACAATAATATTAATTTATGGTAGAAATCTTAAATAAATGCGTTTTGATATTAACCATTTCATGCTTAAATAATGAGAATATGTCGACACTTACATTCAACAGACATTATAGATTAATTTAATCTTAAAATAGCTTTAAGCTGCGGTAATCGCATCCCCCCGCCTTCCTCCCGTATACTCGACATGCGTTCTGAAATTAATATTCAGAGCATGAATTCGTTTGAAAAAGGATAATTTCATGTATATGGGTAAAAAAATTCTATTAGCCGTTGCTATGGCTGCTATCGTATCGGGTTCTGCTTTTGCTGAGGACCAGGGTTCAGGAAAAATCAAATTCAAAGGCGTTGTTATCGATGCGCCTTGCAGCATTGCACCAGACAGTGTTGATAAAGAAATCGATCTCGGTGAAGTAACTACTGATGTCATCAACGCCAACAAAAAGTCTACCGCTGTACCGGTTGAGATCAACCTTGAAAACTGCGAGCTTGACGATCCTGCGGATGAGACTGACACGCCAATTACCAAAGTCGATGTCACCTTCACCAGCTCAGCGACAGACGCGACGGATACCAGCCTGATGACCAACACCTATGCCAACGGCGCACAGAACGTGGGTGTTCGTCTTCTGGATAACGCCGAAGCCAACATTACGCTGGGTGAGGCTAAAGAAGTTGATCTGCTGGCTGGTTCTACCACGCAAACGCTGCACTTCAAAGCGTTAATGGAAGTCCTGGCAGGCAAAACCGCTACGGCGGGTCAGGTCGAAGCCACCGCTAACTACGTTCTGGCGTATAAATAATAACTTCGCATCAGGGTATAAACCGGCTGGCATTTAATGCAGCCGGCATTGCATATGTTTATTTGAGTAACAGGACGATGACATATAAATTACAATGGATAATCATTATTACGTCCCTGTTAATGACGAAACTTTCCTCCGCTACCGAATTTAACATCAATGCCATTGATAAAGATCAGCGTGGCAGCGTTGATTTATCCCTTTTTAAAGATCAAATATCCGTCACGCCAGGCAACTATTTTGTATCCGTTTCAATTAATGATATTCCACTGGCGAACGGCTGGCAGCTTCGCTGGCGGGAGATAAATAATAGCGTACAAGTCTGTATTCCACCCGAGCTGGCCGATACGTTTGCTCTTCAGGACGCCATACGTAGCGCATTGCCTGAAAAAGACGGGTGCATCGACTTTGCGTCAAAACCGGATATTAAATTTACCTTTGAGCAAGCCAGCCAGACATTAAAAGTCACTATCCCCCAGGCGTGGTTACAGTACCGTGCTGCCGACTGGATGCCGCCCTCAACCTGGGACAACGGCGTGCCCGGCGTGCTGCTGGATTACAACGTTTTTGCCAGCCATTATCAGCCAAATGATGGCAGCAGTACCGACAATGTGAACACTTACGGAACGGCGGGTGCCAATATGGGTGCCTGGCGGCTGCGCAGCGATTACCAGTACACGCAAACCCATACAGACACGGGTTCAGAAAATGATGGTCGCTTTTCACGTGTCTATATGTTCCGCCCTCTCCCGTCGCTCGGCGCCAAACTTACGCTGGGAGAAACGGACTTCCAGTCCGCAATTTTCGATGCCTTCACCTATACCGGCGCTTCGCTGATTAGCGATGAGCGTATGCTGCCATGGTCCCTGCGCGGCTACGCGCCGCAGATTACCGGTATCGCGCAAACCAACGCCACGGTAACGGTGAGCCTTGCCGATCGCGTGATTTACCAGAGCAAAGTTCCCCCAGGACCGTTTGTTATTCAGGATCTTAACCAGTCTGTGCAGGGTACGCTGGACGTCAAAGTCACGGAAGAAGACGGACGTGTTAGCACCTTCCAGGTGTCGGCAGAATCGGTGCCTTTTTTAACGCGCAAAGGGCAGGTGCGCTACAAGCTTGTCGCCGGTAAGGCTCGCAAGGACGCCTCACATGACGTTGAAGATAACGCCTTTATGAGCGGGGAATTCTCCTGGGGCATGCTGTCGCAAACCTCCCTCTACGGCGGGACGCTTGCCGACGGCGATCATTACCGGTCAATCGCCGCTGGGATCGGCCAAAATATGGAATATCTGGGGGCGCTCTCTTTTGACGTCACTCAGGCGACCAGTCAACTGCCCCAGCAGAATAGCCAGACAGGCTACAGCTACCGCTTTAACTACAGTAAACGTTTCGATACCACGGGCAGCCAACTGACGCTCGCCAGCTACCGCTATTCGGACCCGCAATTCCTGAGCTACGCCCGTTTTCTGGATTATGACAACAACGACCGCCAGTCTGAAAAACAGACGCTCAGCGTGACGGCAAGCCAGTATATTTCGGCGTTATCGCTAAACCTGTATGTGAACATGCTGCGTCAGACCTGGTGGAACGACTCGCCTTCCACAACGGGCAGCGTGACCGCAGGCTACAACTTTGATCTGGGTCGCTGGAAAAACCTGGGCGTAACCCTCTCGTGGAGTAAAACGCATTATGAAGATGAAGCAGACGATACGCAGTTCTATCTCTCGTTGAGCGTACCGCTCGATCCCGATCATCGTTTGAATTACGACCTGCGCAACAGTGACAGCCTGAGCCAGAACGTGTCGTGGTATGACACATCAGATCGCAATAATACCTGGGGCGTTTCCGCAGGCACCGAGAGCGAGAAGTCAGATGCTGGCGCGCAGGTGAGCGGCAACTATCAGCATTATTCTCCTTATGGCGATCTGAATCTCTCCGGGAGCTATAAGGCTAATGAATACAATTCCCTGAGCGCCAGCTGGAACGGTTCATTCACCTCAACGGCCAAAGGTGCCGCCCTGCACCGCCGCAGCTACGGTAATGAACCGCGCGTGATGATCAGCACCGACGGCGTAGGCAACATTCCGCTGAACATGTCGCGGGATGAAACCAACCGGTTTGGCATTGGCGTTTTACCGTCCATCTCCAGCTATTCGCCCTCCAGCGTGCAGGTCAATATGAACAACCTGCCCGATGGCGTGGACGTGGACACCCGCGTCGTCACCTCAACCTGGACGGAAGGCGCCATTGGATATCGTCAGATTGCCACGCGTGCAGGCAACGATATTGCAGGCATCTTACGCACCGCTTCCGGTACGCCGCCGCTTGGCGCGGTTGTTCGCCTGCTGGAAAACGATAAGCAGATTGCCATGGTCGCTGATGACGGCCACGTCTGGCTCGGTGCCGTCGAGCCAGAGCAACAGTTCCGCGTGACGTGGGGAGACAATCAGCAGTGTCGCTTCGCGTTACCTTCACACCTTGAAAACAGTATGCAGTTGATACTGCCATGTCAGTAAGAAACCATGATGAAATTAACCTCACTCAAAAGCCTGTGCCTGATGCTGGTCGGCACAGCATTCACCACCCACGCGGCCGTAAACCTCGACCGCACGCGCATCGTCTTCCCGGAAAGCGACAAAGCCAGCAGCCTGAAGGTTGAAAACCAGAGCAAGGCGTTGCCTTATCTGGCGCTCTCATGGATTGAAGATGAAAAGGGCCGCAAAGAAGACACGCATTTCATGGCGCTCCCTCCTATTCAGCGCCTTGAAGCGGGCTCCGCGTCGCAGGTCAGGATCGTTAAGCAAGCGGCCACCAGCCAGTTGCCGAAAGACCGAGAATCCCTCTTTTACTTCAATCTGCGAGAAGTGCCGCCTAAAAGCAGCAGCGCCAGCGAGGAACGCAGCGTCATGCAGGTCGCGATGCAGAGCCGAATTAAGCTGTTCTGGCGTCCAAAAGCGATTACCAAAAAGCCCGGTGAGCAGGCGGAAATGCGCATGGAAATTTCAGCCAATGCCAAAGGCCTGACCGTGCATAACCCTACGCCGTATTACATCACCCTGGCGTGGCTCAGCAAGAATGCGAAGACCATGCTGCCGGGCTTTGACAGCCTGATGATCGCCCCTTTCGCGACAGCAACCACGTCTACGGGTGACTATCACGGCAACTACTACAGCATCGGTTACATCGACGATTACGGTGCGTTGAAAAAAGTCGACGCGCAGTGCGCCGGAACGGCTCAATGCACGCTCACCGAACGGAAGATCGATAAAGATGCGAAAGCTCGCTAACCTACTGTTTATTTTGCTGGTTTCGATACTACCTTTTAAAGAGGCGCTGGCACTCGACTGCTATCTGGGTGGCTCCGGCGGTCCAGTGGAAGAAACCAAAACCATCTCGCCGTTTGCCATACCCAGTAACGCGCAGGTGGGTGAAAAAATTTGGGAGTCGGATGACATTAAAATCCCGGTGACGTGCGATCACAACGTTGCCGGCGGTTTTGAAAAAGAAGATGTCTTCGGATGGGTAAACCCCTACCCGTCTGTATCGGACCCGTATTATGAACTTGGCGTAACCTATGAAGGGATGGATTACGACGCAACCGGGCAGCCTAACGGCGTAGATACCCGTCAGTGCCTGGATAACCACAATATCCTGATTTATACCCCGGCACAGATCCGACAGATGGGTTGGGAGAATCTTATTTGCTCCGGAAATGCAGATGATATCCACACGTCACGCACTTTTGTTGCCCGACTGCGCTTATATGTAAAAATCAAAGCCATGCCGCCCCACGGCTACGTTAGCTCGCTGAGCGATTACATCGTTGTCCAGTTTGACGGCAAAGGCGGCGTGAACCAGATGGCGGACGCGAAAAACCTCAAGTACCACATTACGGGTCTGCAAAACATTACCGTACTGGACTGCGGGGCGACGTTCAGTATTTACCCTGAGAACCAGGAGATTGATTTCGGCACCTTTAGCGCTCGCGATATAGTGAATCAACAGACGCGTAAACGAACCTTTTCGGTGAAGACGACGAAGGTGCAGGATGCGCAATGTTCAGACGGGTTCAAGATGGACTCGTCGTTCTATACCAGTGAATCGCTTACCGCCAACGATACCGCGCTGCTAATAGGTAATGGCCTGAAACTGAGGATCCTTAACGGGACCGAGCCCTACACCTTTAACCATTACAACGAATATGCGGATTTTACGGGCAGCACGCTACAGTATCAGCAGGATTACACCGCAGAGCTATCGCCGGTCGAAGGAAAAGCGATCCAGTCCGGCCCGTTCGAAACGGTGGTGCTGTTCAAAATTAACTACCACTAAAAACAAAAAAGCCGGGTTTCCCCGGCTTTTTCATATCAACCATTTTAGCTGGCTTTGCGCTCGTGCGCCTGGCGATACTCGACCAGATCTTCAATCGTTACTACCGGCATGTTGTGCAGACGGGCAAAGGTGATGCACTCCGGCGCGCGCGCCATGGTGCCGTCATCGTTGGTCAGTTCGCACAGCACCCCCGCAGGTTTGAAGCCTGCCAGCGTCACCAGGTCGATCGTCGCTTCGGTATGACCGCCGCGGGTCAGCACGCCGCCCGCCTGCGCACGCAGTGGGAAGACGTGGCCAGGACGATGCAGATCGGATGGCTTCGCGTCGTCTGCAATCGCGGCGCGTACGGTGGTCAGACGGTCAGCCGCAGACACACCGGTGGTCACGCCATGCGCCGCTTCAATGGTCACGGTAAAACCGGTACCAAAGGCGCTGGTGTTGTTTTCGACCATCATCGGCAGGTCGAGCTGCTTACGACGATCTTCATTAATACACAGGCATACGATGCCGCTGCCGTGACGGATGGTCAGCGCCATCTGTTCAACGGTCATGTTTTCGGCGGCGAAAATCATGTCGCCTTCGTTTTCACGGTTTTCATCGTCCAGCACCATCACACCGCGGCCTTCGCGCAGTGCATCCAGTGCATGTTCAACACGTTGAGTTGAAGTGCCAAAAGAGGAAAGTAGCGTCTGATTCATGGTAAAAAAACCTCATTAACATTATGGTTACCAGAATCAGGGCAGTCTTAGGAGCGCCGTATAAGCGGCAAAAAGATAACGTGAGCGGGCCCATGCCCGACTGGATCGTTACTCTCTCCCATCCGGACTCTAACCGTCGGCCCCGGAATTACACCGGATCTGCTGACCTTTGAGAATTCACCCAAAGCGCTCGCGGGCTTTCAGCGTTGAGCTGATTTACCGCCGGTGGGGAATTTCGCCCCGCCCTGAGAATAAGCGAGATAACTATAACGCTATTGATTATCCTGGGCAATGCATAAGCATCAAACAATTTTGTTTAACCCGAGGCATGCAGGCTACAATAGGCACTAACACCTTTTCATCAAGGGAAACGACAATGATTGACCCAAAGAAAATTGAGCAAATTGCGCGTCAGGTTCATGAATCTATGCCGAAAGGCATTCGTGAATTTGGTGATGACGTAGAGAAGAAAATCCGCCAGACGCTGCAGGCGCAGTTGGTTCGCCTTGATTTAGTCAGCCGCGAAGAGTTCGACGTGCAGACCCAGGTTCTGCTGCGCACCCGCGAGAAGCTGGCGCTGCTGGAACAGCGTCTGACCGAGCTGGAAAACCGCAATGCGCCGGAAGAAGTGAAGCCAGCACCGGCTATTCCACCCGTGGACGACCAGGCGTAGGTCGGGTAAGGCGCAGCCGCCACCCGACATAAAAAAACGGGCCAACAGGCCCGTTTTTTACTGACTGTCTTTCTGGATCTTCTTGATGATGTTGGTGGTTGAGCACCCGTCCTCAAAGTTGAGCACCATCACCTCGCCGCCGTTCGCCCAGACCTCTTCGCTACCCGCGATTTGCTCCGGCTTATAATCGCCGCCCTTCACCAGCAGATCCGGCAGAATACCGGCAATCAGACGCTGCGGGGTGTCTTCTTCAAACGACACAACCCAGTCCACCGCTTCCAGCGCGCCGAGCACAATCATGCGCTGTTCCAACGGGTTCACCGGACGTGTTTCGCCCTTCAGGCGCTTCGTCGACGCATCGCTGTTGACCGCCACAATCAGGCGATCGCCCAGCTTGCGCGCATTCGCCAGATACGAAACGTGGCCCGCGTGCAGGATGTCAAATACGCCGTTGGTCATCACCACTTTTTCACCACGCTTGCGCGCGGCGGCGACGGCCACCTTCAGCTCGTCTTCGGTCATGACGCCAAAACCGGTATCCGCACGACCGCGCACCGCGTTTTCCAGCTCAATAGGCGAAACGGTAGAGGTCCCGAGCTTACCGACGACCACGCCCGCCGCGGCGTTAGCGAAGTAGCACGCCTCTTCCAGCGAGTTTCCTGCTGCCAGCGTCGCCGCTAGCACGCCGATCACCGTATCACCGGCACCGGTCACGTCGTACACTTCCTGCGCCTGGGTTGGCATATGCAGCGGTGCTTTGCCCGGTTGCAGCAGCGTCATCCCCTGCTCGGAGCGGGTGACAAGCAGCGCGGACAGCTCGAAATCAGCAATGATCTTCATGCCGCGCTCAACCAGCTCTTCCTCGGTTTTACACTTGCCCGCCACCGCTTCAAACTCGGAGAGGTTTGGCGTCAGCAGCGTCGCGCCGCGATAGCGCTCAAAATCGGTGCCTTTCGGGTCGATCAGCACGGGTACATTGGCTTTACGCGCCAGCTGAATCATCGTCTGCACGCTCGCCAGCGCGCCTTTGGCGTAGTCGGACAGCACCAGCGCGCCGATATTGCCCAGCGCCTGGTTGATGCGCTCGTGCAGCGGCTCGGGATCGACACCCTCGAAACCTTCTTCAAAGTCGAGGCGGATCAGCTGCTGGTTGCGCGACAGCACGCGCAGTTTGGTGATGGTCGGGTGGGTCGGAACAGAAACGAAGTCGCACTTCACGTTCACGTCCGCCAGCGACTTGCTCAGCGCGCGGGCTGCATCGTCGATACCGGTCAAGCCCACCAGACGCGAATGCGCCCCCAGTGAAGCAATGTTCATCGCCACGTTTGCCGCGCCGCCGGGACGCTCTTCAATGGTGTCGACCTTAACCACCGGCACCGGTGCTTCCGGAGAGATGCGGCTGGTCGGGCCGTACCAGTAACGATCCAGCATCACATCCCCAACAACCATAACCCCAGCACGTTCAAACTCTGGCAGTGTTACTTTCATTCCTGACTCCAGAAAGATTCACAATTTGCGCGCGATAATATCACACTTGATTTGTTACGCACGGCTCCACCAGCCATTTCTGCCAGCTTGCCGTGACCTGTGCGCGTTCACCTGAGAAACACTCCTGCGCAACATGACCCGGCTGTTCCTGCAATGCCAGATGATGAAGCTCATCGCGCAGCGTGGTATAGGCGCGGGTTAAGGCCTGCGCCTCCTGCTCGTCCATGATGTCGTTTTGCGTCAGCAGTTCCAGAATGCGCACGTTATCGGACCAGCGCGTCAGCTTCGGCTTGTCGTGCGCGTGCAACAGCACCAGATACTGGGTGATGAACTCAATATCGGTTATCCCGCCCTCGTCGGCTTTGATATCAAAGCGATCGCGGTGTTTATTGCCGAGATGCGCGCGCATTTTCTCGCGCATTTCACGGACTTCCGTTTGCAGCGTGGCCCCCTCACGTACCGTCGTCATGACGTCCTTGCGAACGGCATCGAACTGCATTTTCAGCTGAGGATCGCCATACACGACGCGGGCACGCACCAGCGCCTGATGCTCCCACGTCCAGGCTTCGTTCTTCTGGTAATCGGCGAAGGAGTCCGTTGAGGTCACCAGCATGCCCGCCGCGCCGGACGGACGCAGGCGCGCATCCACTTCATACAAAATGCCCGACGAGGTGCGGGTACTGAACAGATGCATGATGCGCTGCGCCAGACGCAGGTAGAACTGGCGCCCGTCAATCTCACGCTCGCCGTCGGTCATCACGTCAACCGGGCAGTCGTGCAGGAAGATTAAATCCAGATCGGAGCTATAGCCCAACTCCCAGCCGCCAAGCTTGCCGTACCCCACGACCGCAAAGCCGCGCCCTTCACGGTCGGCCAGGTGTTTCGGCTGGCCGTAGCGCGCCACCATCTGCACCCACGCCTGATGCACCACCGCGTCGATGATCGCTTCCGCAAGCCAGGTTAAGTGATCGCTCACTTTCATCACCGGCAGCGTTCCGGCGATATCCGCTGCCGCCACGCGCAGCATCTGCGCCTGCTTAAACTGGCGCAGCGCCTCAAGCTGCTGCTCTTCGTCCTCTTCCGGCACGCGCAACAGATACTGACGCAGCTCGTCGCGGTAGGCATCCGTCGCCGTAGGCTGATACAGCGTGTTCGGATCGAGCAGTTCATCCAGCAGCAGCGGGTAACGTGCCAGCTTGTTCGCCACCATCGGCGACGCGGCACAGAGGGAAATCAGATGCTTGAGCGCCCCCGGAAACTCGCTCAGGAGCTCCAGATAGGTGGTACGCGTGATAATCCCGCTCAGCAGCGGCATCATGCGCGACAGCGGTACCGGCGCGTCCGCCCGCGAGCAGACCTCGCTCAGCAGGTGCGGCATCAGGTGATCCAGCACCTGACGACCGCGCGGGCCGATGGCGCGTTTGTTCAGCTCAAGACGGAAATCCGCGATCAGCGCCACCACGCGGTGGCGCGCGTCGTCACTCAGGTGCGCCAGCACGGGGGTCGTGTCATCTTCCTGAAGCGCATCCTGCCACAGCTCGCGCCAGTGCTCGGAAAGCGCATCGTCCTGGGATTCACTTTCGTCATCACCAATCAGGTCGTTAAAGATGCGGCGCACGCCCGCCATGTGGGCATCCAGCCGCTCGGTTAACGCAGCCCAGTCATTCACGCGCATGCCCCAGGCCAGACGCGCCCGGTTAAGGTCATCGCCCGGCAGGGTCTGGGTTTGTTCGTCGTTGATGCTTTGCAGCAGGTTTTCCAGACGGCGCAGGAAAAGATAGGCCTCGCGCAGGGTTTGCGCGTCGCCTTCCGGCAGCAGGTGCAGCTGCTCGATGGCGCTCAGCGTCGGCAGCAGCGAGCGGGACTGCAGCGAAGGCTCACGGCCACCGCGAATTAGCTGGAAGACCTGCACGATAAATTCGATTTCACGAATTCCGCCCGCGCCGAGCTTGATGTTGTCCTTCAGACCACGACGGCGCACCTCACGGGCGATCATCCCTTTCATATTACGCAGGGACTGGATCACGCTGAAGTCGATATAGCGACGGAACACGAACGGGCGCAGCATGGCGCGCAGCTCGTTGGCGTAAGCGTCGTCGCTGTCGCCCATGATCCGCGCTTTAACCATCGCGTAGCGTTCCCAGTCGCGCCCCTGCTCCTGGTAATAATCTTCCAGCGCGGCAAAGCTCAGCACCAGCGGGCCGCTGTCGCCAAACGGCCGCAGGCGCATGTCCACGCGGTAGACAAAACCGTCCTGCGTCGGCTGATCCAGCGCCTTAATCAGGCGCTGGCCGAGACGGGTAAAGAACTGGGCGTTGTCCAGCTCGCGACGGCCGCCGCGCGTGGAGCCGTTCTCGGGCCAGGCAAAAATCAGGTCGATGTCGGAGGAGAAGTTCAGCTCGCAGCCGCCCAGCTTGCCCATCCCCAGAATCAACAGCGGCTGAGGAACCCCTTCCTCGCTGCACGGCGTGCCCCACTCTTTACAGCAGGCGGCGTAGAGCCAGTCGCGCGCGGCGACAATCAGCGTTTGCGCCAGCTCGCTTAGCTGCTGCAGCGTGCTCTCTTCGCTTACCAGCTCCAGCGATTGCGCCCAGGCAATGCGTACCATCACCCGACGGCGGAACTGGCGAAGGACGCGCATCAGCGTCGCTTCATCCGCAACGTCTTCGAGTGCGGTTTGCAGCCAGCCGGCATAATGCCGCCACTCGTCCGCTTGCGGCGGTGCGTTTTCAAGCTCTGCCAGCCAGTCCGGGTTGGCGGCGATACTTTCCTGCACAAAATCACTGAAGGCGAGCACGCTCTTTGCCTGCTCGCTTAACGATGAGGCCGGTAATGACTCAGGCAGACGTTCGCAAACGGTCTGCCACTGCTGCTGTAATTGCGAAGAAAGCGGCATTATTGGGGTTCCTTGCCAGAGTTAACGTTTTCCGCTGTGCAGCCAGAACGGCTCCTGCGAAATGGCCTCGTTACGGAAATGCTCAATCTCAATATGCTGGCGGGTTTCAATGGCATGCTTCAGCCCCTGCCAGTTTTCCAGCCAGGCCTGCGCCTTCACGCCGTCATAGGCACCGGAGAGCAGCACCATGCTGTCAATATTGCGCGAAAGACGAGGAAGCTGATCGCCATACTGGTCGCCCAGCGGGTAAGCAAACGTAGTCTTCAGTTCGGCGGCATGACGGGAAAGATGAATATCCGCGAAACGCTTAAAGTTTTCCGCGATTTTGGCCTCTGCTTTCGCATCCAGGAAGGCGCGCCAGCCGCGCGTCACCAGGAACTCGGTCAGCGCCAGTTTTGCCGCGGCAGTTTGCGGGCTGTAGATCGCCGTTTGCGCGGAGACGTCGGAGAGCATCAGCGCTTCGGTTTGCGTCAGCAGATCGCGTAAGTGAGCACTCGCTTTGCGAGGAACGATACCGCCGAACAGCGCAAGGGTATGACGCACCAGGGCAATGGCCGCCAGCACGTGGGATTTCGCGTTTTTCACATTACGCACCCACAGCTCTTCATGGTACTGCCACTGGGAAAGCGCCAGTTCAAGCGCGGCTTCCATACCCTGTTCAACGCTGGCTTTCGGCGCGACGTGCAGAATAGTCGTCTCTTTCACCACGCGCGGCGCATTCCCCGCCGCCAGATGGTAGCCGCGAGCGGCTTTGCTCAGGCTTCCCTGACGCAGACCCGACTGGTTCACCAGCTTGCGCGCCAGCTTCAGCACGTCATTCGCGTCACCTTCCAGCAGTTCAAGCTCCAGTTCGCAAATCGGTTCCTGGAACTCTCCCGCCTTCACCTCGCCCAGATCGAGGGCGATTTCAATACGGCTTTTGCCTTCCGTCACCAGCCATTTCTCGCGCCAGAAATCGGTGCTAAACAGCGGCTTTACCTCTGCGGATAAGGTTTCCGGGAGTTTGCCTTCCGGCCAGACCTCAGCCGGAAAATGTTCAAGCTCAAGTTCTGGCTTACTGATGTCGATATTGTATTCCGGGCGCTGGTGCAAACCGCCCACCACGCGACCGGCAATTTTCATCGTCATCTCGTAGCGCCCGTTCGCGCCACGAATGCGCAGGCCCATATCGTGACGACGCAGCCAGTTATCCGGCGTTTCGTAATAGATATTAAACAGTTGTACCGGTTCATGGTGTTCGCCGGAAAGCGTGTGCAGATGCTGACGGAGCGCGTCAACGCTGTCTTTTTCGACGATAAACTTTAATTCGATTTCTTGTGCCATAGCCTTGTACTTTTGCCTGCGTCACAGACGCGTCGATGAAGGCGAACTTCCTCGCCATTTGTTTGTCAGTACATAGTATTTTGCGCCAAATTACCACGCAATGAGCAATTTGACGGGCGTAAAAGTTTGAAGTGGTGGAAATCACGACACAGATGATTCCGATTGATGACGAATCCTTTGCGTAGCGACACTGATACCACTACTATCGTTCCACTATTTATGAAAATAACGACTGATATGCTTAAATTACGCCTGATTGGACTTACTTTACTCGCTTTTAGCGCCGCAACCGCGGTCCACGCTGAAGAGAAGCGTTACGTTTCTGATGAACTGAACACCTGGGTACGCAGTGGCCCTGGGGACAATTATCGCCTCGTGGGCACGGTAAATGCCGGCGAGGAAGTGGTTCTGTTACAAACCAATGCAGACACCAACTACGGTCAGGTACGCGACAGCTCCGGCCGCACCTCCTGGATCCCGCTGAAAGAGCTGAGCAACGTGCCAAGCCTGCGCACCCGTGTGCCGGATCTGGAAAACCAGGTGAAAACCCTGACCGATAAGCTAACCAACATCGATAACACCTGGAACCAGCGCACGGCAGAAATGCAGCAGAAAGTGGCCCAGAGCGATGGCGTGATAAACGGTCTGAAGGAAGAGAATCAGAAGTTGAAAAACGAACTGATTGTCGCGCAGAAGAAAGTGAATGCCGCCAACCTGCAGCTTGATGACAAACAGCGCACTATCATCATGCAGTGGTTTATGTATGGCGGCGGCGTGCTGGGCGTCGGTCTGGTGCTGGGTCTGGTGCTGCCAATGCTGATCCCAAGCCGTAAGCGCAAAGACCGCTGGATGAACTAACTCGTCTTCTCTGCCACACTTACGTATTATCTTGCGAAAAGAGAAAACGGGAGCGTGTGTGTGAAGAGTTATCTGGTCGGTGGTGCGGTACGTGATGCGTTGTTAGGTCTGCCGGTCAAAGATAAAGACTGGGTGGTGGTGGGCGCCACCCCTCAAGAGATGCTCGACGCGGGCTACCAGCAGGTAGGCCGCGATTTTCCCGTTTTTCTTCATCCTAAAAGCCGTGAAGAGTACGCTCTGGCGCGTACCGAACGTAAATCCGGCTCTGGCTATACCGGCTTTACCTGCTACGCCGCCCCGGATGTGACGCTGGAGCAGGATCTGCTGCGCCGCGATCTCACCATCAACGCCCTTGCGCAGGACGAGAATGGTCAGATCGTTGATGCCTACGGCGGTCAGGACGATCTGCGCGACCGTCTTTTACGTCACGTTTCCCCTGCGTTTTCTGAAGATCCGCTCCGCGTGCTGCGCGTGGCGCGTTTCGCCGCGCGTTATGCGCATCTCAGCTTCCGTATCGCTGATGAAACCATGGCGCTGATGACCGCGATGACCGAAGCGGGCGAGCTGGAACACCTGACGCCAGAACGCGTCTGGAAAGAGACGGAAAACGCCCTCACGACCCGCAATCCGCAGGTCTTTTTCCAGGTGCTGCGCGACTGCGGTGCGCTAAAGGTGCTGTTCCCGGAAATCGACGCGCTGTTTGGCGTCCCCGCCCCGGCGAAATGGCACCCGGAAATTGATACCGGTATTCATACCCTGATGACGCTCAGCATGGCCGCCATGCTCAGCCCGGACGTGGACGTGCGTTTTTCCACTCTGTGCCACGATCTCGGCAAAGGGTTAACGCCGAAGGAGTTCTGGCCGCGCCATCACGGACACGGTCCGGCAGGCGTGAAGCTGGTCGAAGGCATTTGCCAGCGTCTGCGCGTGCCAAATGAGATCCGCGACCTGGCAAAACTGGTGGCAGAGTTCCACGACCTCATCCATACCTTCCCGATCCTGAAACCGGCCACCATCGTGAAGCTGTTCGATAACATCGACGCCTGGCGCAAACCCCAGCGCGTGGAGCAGATCGCCCTGACCAGCGAAGCCGACGTCCGTGGTCGCACCGGGTTTGAGGCGTGCGATTACCCGCAGGGTCGCTTGCTGCGCGAAGCCTGGGACGTGGCGAAAGCCGTACCCACGAAAGATGTTGTTGAAGCAGGATTCAAAGGACCGGAAATTCGGGAAGAGTTGACGAAACGCAGGACAGAAGCGGTCGCGGCCTGGAAGGAAAAGCGTTGCCCTCAGCCAAAAGACTGAGGGCCGCAGGTCATCAGAAGAAGACCACGTACACCGCAGCCGCGACGATAAAGCGGTAGATCGCGAACGGAATGAACGAGATACGCTTGATCAGCTGCAGGAAGGTTTTGATGGCGATCAGCGCCACGATGAAGGCGGTGATAAAGCCCACGGCGAACATCGGAATGTCGCCGGTAGTCAGGAAGTGGTAGCTCTTATAGACGTCGAGCACGGTCGCGCCCATCATCATCGGCACCGCCAGCAGGAACGAAAACTCGGAAGCCGCGTAACGGCTTACGCCCATCAGCATGCCACCAGAAATGGTCGCCCCTGAACGGGAGAAGCCCGGCCATAGCGCCAGACACTGGAAGCAGCCAATGATAAACGCCTGACGGTAGGTCATATCGTCCAGACCTTCCGCACGCGGAGTTTTCGGTTTCAGCACTTCTGCTGCGATCAGCAGGAAACCGCCGACCACCAGCGCATACATCACGTTAATCGGGTTAAACAGCGATTTGATGGTGTCGTGGAATACCAGCCCCAGCACGACCGCCGGGACCATGCCGAGCAGAATGTGAATCAGCGTCAGACGGCCCTTGCCTTCCCCTTCACGCTGCGGCAAACGGCCAAAGTGGATGCCGATCAGGCCAAACAGACGACGCCAGAACATCACGACGACGGCCAGAATCGAACCCAGCTGAATCACCACTTCGAACGTCTTTGCGGTATCGCCCTCAAAGCCCAGCAGGTGGCCGACGATAATCATATGGCCCGTACTGGAAACCGGCAAAAACTCCGTCAATCCTTCGACCACACCCAGTATTGCCGCCACCAGCAGCGAGTGCATATCGCTCATCTATAAACCCCTAAAAAGATATAAAAAAACGGTGTCCCACGTGGACAACCGTGAAAGATACAGCTTTATGACCGGTATAACCTAAAATGGTTTAGCGATTATGACGTTAAATCTTTGCTTTCAGATTATTGCCACGCTCGATAATCACGCCTACGTTGGCAGCGCGCGCTACCGCCCCCGGTTTGCTTAACTTGATGCGTACCCATGGGGAGTTAAATTTGGTCAGCAGCAGGTCCGCCACCTCCTCCGCCACGCGTTCCACCAGCGCAAAACGCTGCCCTTCCACGTGTCCCACGACCGCGTCACTGATGTCGGCATAGCTCAGACAGTCCTTCACGTCATCGCTTTTTGCCGACGCGCGGTTATCCCAGCCCATTTCGATATCGAACACCAGCTTCTGCTCGATGGTCTGTTCCCAGTCGTAAACACCAATAGTGGTGATTACCGAAAGTTGCTCTATAAATACAATATCCATCACGACCTGCCTGCTTTTTGGCTAAACCGGATACCACTTCCGGCGAATTATGCGTATTATCCACAGATGCTGAGAATACAGATACATTTTCAAAACGGAACAGCGTTATGAGTGCAATCGCGCCTGGAATGATTATCCTCGCCTACCTTTGCGGCTCAATCTCCAGCGCCATTCTGGTCTGCCGCATCGCCGGGTTGCCTGACCCACGCGAAAGTGGTTCCGGGAACCCGGGGGCGACCAATGTACTACGAATTGGCGGCAAGGGAGCAGCCGTAGCGGTTTTGATTTTTGATGTACTGAAAGGGATGCTACCCGTCTGGGGCGCGTATGCGCTGGGCGTCACGCCATTCTGGCTCGGTCTTATCGCCATCGCCGCCTGCGTCGGCCATATCTGGCCCGTTTTCTTTGGCTTTAAAGGTGGAAAAGGCGTTGCGACGGCCTTCGGTGCGATTGCACCTATCGGCTGGGATCTCACCGGCGTCATGGCAGGGACCTGGCTGCTCACCATTCTTCTGAGCGGCTACTCGTCGCTGGGCGCTATCGTCAGCGCGCTGATTGCCCCGTTCTACGTCTGGTGGTTTAAACCCCAGTTCACCTTCCCGGTGTCGATGCTCTCCTGCCTGATCCTGCTGCGCCATCACGACAATATTCAGCGCCTGTGGCGTCGTCAGGAAACCAAGATCTGGACGAAGCTCAAGCGTAAGAAGAAAGACGCCAAATAAAGCGTTCGTTATGCCTTATAACCAAATGTGATTTTGGTCACCTTCTGCCTGTGGTAACTGTTAGAGACACAACACAACCACACAAAAAGAAAAATGGCAGAAATTACAGATACAACTCCCCTTTCAACGGCAGGAAGCACCCCGGATGGCGACATCCAGTGGGTGCGCAGCGCATCGGACGTTTCACGTCTGGTTAACGACGGTTCTCAGGGCCGGGCCAACGCCCGTATCGTGGTCGGTATCGCGCTGGGCGGTATTTTTCTCGACGCCTACGATCTCGGCGCGCTGGCGTTTGGCATCAAGGACATTACCCGCGAATTCAATTTAACTCCCGCAGGCACCGGCATGGTGGCGTCGGCCATTACCTTTGGTGCTATCGTCGGGGCGCTGCTCGGCGGCTATCTCACGGATAAAATCGGGCGCTACCGCGTGTTTATGGCCGATATGGTCTTCTTTGTCGTCGCCGCTATCGCCTGTGCTCTCGCTCCGAACGAATATGTGCTGGCGGGCGCGCGCTTTGTGATGGGGCTCGGCGTGGGGATCGACCTTCCCGTGGCGATGGCGTTTCTCAGCGAGTTCGCCAGACTGAAAGGTCCGGGAAACAAAGCTTCCAGCGTCGCGATGTGGTGCCCCACCTGGTATGCGGCCATCAGCGTCTCCTACCTGCTGGTGCTGTTCTTCTACGCCGTGCTGCCGGAAAGCCACAGCGACTGGCTCTGGCGCCTGATCCTCGGCTTTGGCGCAGTGCCCGCGCTGGTGATTATCGCCATCCGCAGCCGCTATATGAGCGAATCTCCGGTCTGGGCGGCGAATCAGGGCAACCTGAAAGAGGCGGCGTCCATTTTGCGACAGTCGTACAACATTAACGCCCACGTGCCGCAGGATGCCCTTGACCAGCCCGCGCCGGTGGTTAACAAGGCAAAATGGTCGAACTACCTCAACCTGTTCCGCGGCGTCTATCTGCGGCGCACCACGCTCGCCACGCTGCTGTCGGTCGTCTCTTCGTTCGCCTATAACGCCGTGGCCTTTGGCCTGCCGGTGATTATTTCAAGCTTCTTCGTGCAGTCGATGCTCACCACCATTTTGATATCGCTGGCGCTGAACCTGCTGTTTGCGTTTGTCGGTGGGTTACTGGCAGTGCGCTATGTTCCACGCTTCGGCGCGTGGCGGATGTCGCTCGCGGGCTATGCCTGCCAGCTTGTGGCGCTGCTGGGCCTGGCGCTGATTGGCCGACCGGAAGGTGCCTCTGAAGGGGTGCTTGCTGTTTCGATGCTGGCGCTTTTCCTGTTCGGTCAGGGATTTGGCCCTGGCGCGCATACCATGACGTTCGCCTCGCTGAGCTACCCGACTTCCCTGCGCGGCGTGGGCGTGGGTCTCAACCAGACACTAATGCGCAGCAGTTCGACGCTCTCACTGTTCCTGTTCCCGCTGCTGGTTGCTTCGCTGGATACCGCCGTGTTCTGGGTGATTGCGCTGGCACCGTTTATCGGCCTGGCGTCGCTGCTGGCGATCCGCTGCGAACCGTCCGGGTATGATGTGGATGCGGAGGATTACCGCTAGCCTTTCCTGCCGGGTGGCGCTGCGCTTACCCGGCCTACACTGCGCATTATCTTGTAGGCCCGTGCAAGCGTAGCGCCGCCGGGCGAAAATCACATGAGCCGTTTTTTATCCATAAGCGACTCATATGACAGCCTTCATTTGTGCCAGGGCATACTGAAACGACCCCGATGGTGAGCAGATGGATGCAGCATGTTAGCAGCTCAGGTCACTGATAATACGTACAAAGGCTGGCAGGCTTCGCTTGCCCTGCAGTTTTGTCACACCCCTGAGAAAACCCTCCTGTACTCCGCTCATCACGTCGGGCCGCTTACCGTTCAGCGTCCGTTTTATCCTGAAGGGGAAACCTGCCACCTTTACCTGCTGCACCCGCCCGGCGGGATTGTGGGCGGCGATACGCTGGACATTTCCGTTCGGCTGGACGCCAAAAGCCATACGCTTATCACCATGCCCGGGGCCAGCAAGTTCTATCGCAGCAGCGGCCCGCAGGCCCGTCTGAGCCAGCATTTTTATCTCGAGGAAAATTCCACCCTGGAGTGGCTGCCGCAGGACACCATTATTTTTCCCGGCGCGAATGCCGCGCTGTGCTCCGTCTTCCACCTGAAGGCCTCCAGCACGCTGCTGGCGTGGGAGCTGTACTGCCTGGGTCGCCCGGTGATCGGTGAGACCTTCAGCCACGGCACGCTGGAGAGCCGTCTTGAGGTGTGGGTAGATGACGAGCCGCGCCTGATTGAGCGCCAGCATCTTAGCGACGGCGATCTCACGCCCGTCGCCGGACATCCGTGGATCGGCACGCTGCTGTTCTACCCAGCCCTGGAAGAGCATCTCGACGCGGTGCGCGAACGGCTCGCACCGCTGGAAAATTATGCGGGTGCAACGCTCACCGATGACCTGCTGTCGGTGCGTTTTCTCTCCCACGACAACCTGATTTGCCAGCGGGTGATGCGCGATATCTGGCAGTCGCTTCGCCCGCTTCTCACCACCAAAACCGCCTGTTCGCCGCGTATCTGGCAGACATAAGAGAAACGTTATGGAACTGACCCCCAGAGAAAAAGACAAGCTGTTGCTGTTTACCGCCGCGCTGGTTGCCGAGCGCCGCCTTGCGCGCGGGGTAAAGCTCAATTATCCGGAATCGGTCGCGCTGATCAGCGCCTTCATTATGGAAGGCGCGCGCGATGGCGAAACCGTCGCCTCGCTGATGGAGGCGGGCCGCCACGTCCTGAGGCGCGACCAGGTGATGGAGGGCGTCCCGGAAATGATCCCGGATATTCAGGTCGAAGCCACCTTCCCGGACGGTTCCAAGCTCGTCACCGTCCATAACCCGATCGTCTAAGGAGCGCGTGATGATCCCAGGTGAATATCAGATCAAACCGGGCAATATCAGCTTTAACGTCGGGCGAGAAACCCAACGCGTGGTTGTCGAAAACCACGGCGACAGGCCGATCCAGGTCGGATCGCACTACCATTTTTACGAGGTCAATCCGGCGCTGAAATTCGATCGGGAAGCCACCAAAGGCTACCGGCTGAACATCCCGGCGGGCACCGCCGTGCGCTTCGAGCCCGGCCAGAAGCGGGAAGTCACGCTGGTTCAGGTCACCGGCGCGCAGCGCATTTTCGGCTTTCGCGGCGAGGTGATGGGAGAGGTGAAACATGGCTGAGATTTCACGCCTGGCGTATGCCGATATGTTTGGCCCCACCACCGGGGATAAGGTGCGACTGGCCGACAGCGAGCTGTGGATCGAAGTGGAAGACGATCTCACGATCTACGGCGAAGAGGTCAAATTCGGCGGCGGGAAGGTGATCCGCGACGGCATGGGCCAGGGGCAGATGACCGCTGATGCCTGCGTGGATCTGGTGCTGACCAACGCGCTGATCGTCGATCACTGGGGGATCGTAAAAGCCGATATCGGCGTCAAGGACGGGCGGATCTTCGCCGTTGGCAAAGCCGGGAACCCGGACATCCAGCCCGGCGTGACGATCCCGATTGGCGCGGCAACGGAAGTGATTGCCGCCGAGGGGAAGATCGTTACCGCTGGCGGGATCGACACCCACATCCACTGGATCTGCCCGCAGCAGGCGGAAGAGGCGCTGGTCTCCGGCGTCACCACCATGATCGGCGGCGGCACCGGACCGGCGGCGGGCACCAACGCCACCACCTGCACGCCGGGGCCGTGGTATATCGCCCGCATGCTGCAGGCTGCCGATACGCTGCCGGTGAATATCGGCCTGCTCGGCAAGGGTAACGGCTCCAACCCGAACGCCCTGCGCGAGCAGATCGCCGCCGGTGCCATCGGGCTGAAGATCCACGAAGACTGGGGCGCGACGCCTGCGGCGATCAACTGCTCGCTGGAGGTGGCTGACGAGATGGATATTCAGGTGGCGCTACACAGCGACACGCTGAACGAGTCCGGTTTTGTCGAAGACACGCTGGCAGCCATCGCCGGGCGCACCATCCACACCTTCCACACCGAAGGCGCGGGCGGCGGCCACGCGCCGGATATCATCACCGCCTGCGCGCACCCGAATATTCTGCCCTCCTCCACCAACCCGACGCTGCCCTACACGGTCAATACCATCGACGAGCATCTCGACATGCTGATGGTCTGCCACCACCTCGATCCGGATATCGCCGAGGACGTGGCGTTTGCCGAATCCCGCATTCGCCGGGAAACCATCGCCGCGGAAGACGTGCTGCACGACATCGGCGCGTTCTCGCTCACCTCGTCAGATTCGCAGGCCATGGGCCGCGTCGGGGAAGTGATTATCCGCACCTGGCAGGTGGCGCACCGCATGAAGGTCCAGCGCGGCGCGCTGCCGGAAGAGACCGGCGAGAACGACAACTTCCGCGTGAAGCGCTATGTCGCCAAATACACCATTAACCCGGCGCTCACCCACGGCATCGCCCATGAAGTCGGTTCGATTGAGGCGGGCAAGCTGGCGGATCTGGTGGTCTGGTCCCCGGCGTTCTTCGGCGTCAAACCCGCCACTATCGTCAAGGGCGGGATGATCGCCTGTGCGCCGATGGGCGATATCAACGCCTCGATCCCGACGCCACAGCCGGTGCATTACCGCCCGATGTTTGGATCGCTGGGCGCCGCGCGCCACGCCACCCGGCTGACGTTTATCTCGCAGGCCGCCAGCGCGAACGGCATCCCGCAGCAACTCAGCCTGCAGAGCGCCACCGCGGTGGTGAAAGGCTGCCGATCGGTGAAAAAGGCGGACATGATCCACAACGGCCTGCTGCCGAATATCACCGTCGACTCGCAAACCTACGAGGTGCGCGTCGACGGTGAACTGATAACCAGCGAACCGGCTGACGTACTGCCGATGGCGCAACGCTATTTCCTGTTTTGAGGAGTGATGATGATCTACTTAACCCAACGCCTGGACCATGCGCACCCGATTACCGCCAGCGTCACGCTGCCGATTGACGTGCGGGTGAAAAGCCGCGCCCGCGTATCGCTGAACGACGGCCGCGAAGCCGGGTTGATGCTGCCGCGCGGCCTGCTGCTGCGCGGGGGCGACCTGCTGACCACCGACGACGGTAGCGAGGTTGTCGAGGTGATCGCCGCCCCGGAGTCTGTCTCCGTGGTGCGCTGCGCCGATCCGTTCCTGCTCGCCCGCGCCTGCTACCACCTGGGCAACCGCCACGTGCCGCTGCAGATCATGCCCGGCGAGCTGCGTTATCACCACGACCACGTTCTCGACGACATGCTGCGCCAGTTCGGGCTGGAGGTGACGTTCGCCACTCTGCCGTTTGAACCGGAAGCAGGCGCGTACACTAGCGATGCTCACAGCCACTCTCACGCTCATTCACATTAAGGATTAATCATGCGTAAGTATTTACCCCTGCTGCTTCTGGCCTTTTCCGTTCCCGCACTCGCCCATCCCGGCCACGGTGCCGACAGCTTTCAGGCCGGTTTTCTCCACCCGCTGACCGGGTTCGATCACCTGCTGATGCTGGCGGGCGCAGGCGTGCTCTCTGCCCTGAGCGGCCGCAAACTCCTGCTGCCGTTTGCCACCCTCGGGATGATGCTTCTCGGTGCCATTGCGGGCAGCCTGCTCGGCGGCTTTAGCGGCATGGAGATGCTGATTATCGCCTCGCTGGCGGTATCCGGCGTGATGATGTTTAAAACTGAAAACCGCCTGCTGCTGGCGGTGCCTGCCCTGGCGATGTTCCACGGCTGGGCGCACGGCGTGGAGATGTCCGGCCACAGCTTCTGGCTCTTCACCAGCGGCTTCATGCTCGCCAGCGCCACGGTGCTGTGCGCCAGCTTTGCTGCAGGGCTGCTGCTGCGCCGTCACGACGGCCTGCGTAAAACCTTCGGCGGCGGGCTGATTGTCTCCGCCCTGCTGGCGCTGATGAGCTGATGGAGCACGCGCGCCAGCGGCTGCGCCTGATGCAGCTCTCCAGCAGCAGCCTGCCGGTCGGGTCGTTTACCTGGTCGCAGGGGCTGGAGTGGGCCGTTGAGGCAGGCTGGGTCACGGACGCCGACGCCTTTAAACGCTGGCAAATCCAGCAGATGGAGCAGAGCTTTTTCTGCGTCGACCTGCCGCTGTTTATCCGTCTTTATCAGGCCTGTGAGCAACGCGATCTTACACATGCAAAACGCTGGACGGCATACCTTCTCGCCTGCCGGGAAACGCGCGAGCTGCGCGAAGAGGAGCGTAACCGCGGGGCGGCGTTTACGCGGCTGATTAAGAGCTGGGAGCCGAACTGTCCGCCCGAATGGCTGCCGCTGTTTATGCAAAGCCAGCTCTGCGGCATGGCCTGGCTCGGCGTGCGCTGGGGCATTAGCGCGCGCGAGCTGGCGCTGAGCCTCGGCTACAGCTGGATGGAGAGCGCGGTGATGGCGGGCGTCAAGCTGGTGCCGTTTGGGCAACAGGCCGCGCAGCAGCTGATTATCGACCTGAGCGACCACTACGCCGCTAGTTTTGAACAGGCATTGTTACGTCGCGACGACGCGCTGGGGGCAGCGACGCCGCTGTCCGCCATCGCCTCCGCGCGCCACGAAACCCAATATTCACGACTATTCCGTTCCTGAGGAGTCAACATGGCTGATTACAAACATCCCCTGCGCGTGGGCGTAGGCGGCCCGGTAGGGTCGGGCAAAACCGCGCTGCTGGAAGCGCTCTGCAAGGCGATGCGCGATACCTACCATCTTGCGGTGGTGACCAACGATATCTACACCAAAGAGGATCAGCGCATCCTGACCGAGGCTGGCGCGCTGGACCCGGAGCGCATCGTGGGCGTAGAGACGGGAGGCTGCCCGCATACCGCCATTCGTGAAGATGCGTCGATGAACCTGGCGGCGGTAGAGGCGCTAAGCGAGAAGTTCGGCAATCTGGATCTCATCTTCGTTGAAAGCGGCGGCGATAACCTGAGCGCCACCTTCAGCCCGGAGCTGGCGGATCTGACTATTTACGTCATCGACGTGGCCGAAGGGGAAAAAATCCCGCGCAAGGGCGGGCCGGGGATCACCAAGTCCGATTTTCTGGTGATCAACAAAACCGATCTCGCGCCGTACGTCGGCGCGTCGCTGGAGGTAATGGAGAGCGATACCAACCGCATGCGCGGCGATCGTCCGTGGACGTTTACCAACCTGAAGGCGGGTGACGGTCTGGCGACGATTATTGCGTTTCTGGAAGAGAAAGGGATGTTGCGGGTGTAGTGCGGTTTATTGCACGTTAGCACACGTGGGTGTTGTAGGCCCGGTAAGCGCAGCGCCACCGGGCAAAAAAACTTACGCCTCCGGCAGTTCCGCCAGCGGCCAGCGCGGACGCACGGACACGCTCAGGTCGGACGTTGCGCCCGCATTCAGGCGCACCATACCGGCGTAAGCAATCATCGCGCCGTTATCAGTACAAAATTCCGGACGGGCATAGAACACTTCCCCGCGACGCTTTTGCATCATCTCGGCGAGCTTCGCGCGCAGCGTGCGGTTGGCGCTTACGCCGCCGGCCATTACCAGACGCTTAAAGCCGGTCTGATCCAGTGCGCGCTTGCACTTAATCATCAGCGTATCCACTACCGCATCTTCAAACGCGCGGGCGATATCTGCGCGGGTCTGCTCGTCGTTGTCGTTATTGCGGATCGTGTTCGCCGCGAAGGTTTTCAGTCCGGAGAAGCTGAAATCCAGCCCTGGACGGTCGGTCATCGGGCGCGGGAAGACAAAGCGCCCTTCCGTTCCCTGGGACGCCATTTTTGACAGCATCGGGCCGCCAGGGTAATCCAGCCCCAGCAGCTTGGCGGTTTTATCGAAGGCTTCACCGGCGGCGTCGTCGATCGACTCGCCCAGCAGCGCGTACTTTCCAATGCCCGTTACGCTAATCAGCTGCGTATGGCCGCCGGAGACCAGGAGCGCCACAAACGGGAATTCAGGCGGATTCTCTTCCAGCATCGGTGCCAGAAGATGCCCTTCCATATGGTGAACCGGGATCGCCGGCACATCCCACGCGAACGCCAGCGAACGACCCACCGTTGCGCCAACCAGCAGCGCGCCGACCAGGCCAGGGCCTGCGGTATACGCCACTGCATCAATCTCTTTTGCCGTTAATCCCGCTTCTTTCAGCGCCGCCTGAATCAGGGGAACCGTTTTACGCACGTGGTCACGAGAGGCCAGTTCAGGGACGACGCCGCCGTAGTCAGCGTGCAATTTCACCTGACTATACAGCTGGTTGGCCAGAAGCCCTTTTTCGTCGTCGTAAATGGCGATGCCGGTTTCATCGCAGGATGTTTCAATACCCAGTACACGCATGACTTGTTTTACCTCGTTTCAATACCGCGCAGTGTAGAGCCTGGGCGGGTTGATGTAAAACTTTGTTCGCCCCAGGAAGAAGGCTCGTGTATACTCCTCACCCTTATTAAAGTCCCTTTCAAAATCGCATCGGTGCTTTACAAAGCAGCAGCATTTGCAGTAAAATTCCGCACCATTTTGAAATAAGCTGGCGTTGATGCCAGCGGCAAACCGAATTTATTAAAGGTGAGAGTTACATGCCGGTAATTAAAGTACGTGAAAACGAGCCGTTCGACGTAGCACTGCGTCGCTTCAAACGTTCATGCGAGAAAGCAGGTGTTCTGGCTGAAGTTCGTCGTCGTGAGTTTTATGAAAAACCAACGACCGAACGTAAGCGCGCTAAAGCTTCCGCTGTGAAACGTCACGCGAAGAAACTGGCTCGCGAAAACGCACGCCGTACTCGTCTGTACTAATCTGTTGAGGGCCAATGCCCTCAATTGACAGACAGAGTAGTAGTCGTAAGGCCGTGCTTCCGGAAGGAATGCGCGGCTTGTTTTCGTTTATAAGTCGCTTAAAATTTTGGGGCATATGGCCGGAAGAATCCCACGCGTTTTCATCAATGACCTGCTTGCCAGAACCGACATCGTCGATCTCATCGACGCGCGGGTAAAGCTAAAAAAGCAGGGCAAGAACTACCATGCGTGCTGTCCGTTCCATAACGAAAAAACCCCCTCCTTCACCGTAAACGGTGAAAAGCAGTTCTACCATTGCTTCGGCTGTGGCGCACACGGTAATGCCGTTGATTTTTTGATGAACTACGACAAGCTCGAGTTCGTTGAAACCGTCGAAGAGCTGGCGGCGATGCATAACCTTGAAGTGCCGTATGAAGCAGGCAGTGGGCCAAGTCAGATCGAGCGCCATCAACGGCAAACGCTGTATCAACTGATGGATGGCCTGAATTCGTTTTATCAACAGTCTCTTAAGCACTCTGCGGCTGAGCCTGCGCGTCAGTATCTGAACAAGCGCGGACTGAGCGACGATGTCATTGCGCGTTTCGCTATTGGTTACGCCCCGCCCGGCTGGGACAACGTGTTAAAGCGTTTTGGCGGCAATAGCGAAGATCGTAAGTCTCTCATCGATGCAGGCATGCTGGTCACCAACGACCAGGGACGAAGCTACGACCGCTTCCGCGAACGGGTGATGTTCCCGATCCGCGACAAGCGAGGCCGGGTAATTGGTTTTGGTGGTCGCGTGCTGGGTGATGCCCTGCCGAAATACCTCAACTCCCCGGAAACCGATATTTTCCATAAGGGCCGCCAGCTGTACGGTCTTTATGAGGCGCAACAGGATAATGCGGAACCTCCGCGTCTTCTGGTCGTCGAAGGCTATATGGACGTCGTGGCGCTGGCGCAGTACGACATCAACTACGCGGTTGCGTCGTTAGGCACGTCCACCACTGCCGATCATATTCAGCTGCTGTTCAGGGTGACCAACAACGTCATCTGCTGTTACGACGGTGACCGCGCAGGACGCGACGCCGCCTGGCGTGCGCTGGAAACCGCGCTACCCTATATGACCGACGGGCGTCAGCTACGCTTTATGTTTCTGCCCGACGGTGAAGACCCGGATACGCTGGTGCGTAAAGAGGGCAAATCGGCGTTTGAAGCGCGGATGGAGCAGGCTCAGCCGCTCTCCACGTTTTTGTTTAACAGCCTGATGCCGCAGGTCGATTTGAGTACCCCTGACGGGCGCGCGCAGCTCAGTACGCTGGCGCTGCCGTTAATCAGCCAGGTGCCCGGCGAAACGCTGCGCATCTATCTGCGTCAGGAGTTAGGCAACAAGCTCGGCATTCTGGATGACAGCCAGCTTGAACGTTTAATGCCAAAACAGGCTGAAAACGGTGCGGTTCGCCCCGCGCCTCAGCTAAAACGCACAACCATGCGTATACTGATAGGGTTACTGGTGCAAAACCCCGAGCTTGCTCCGCAAGTGCCGTCGCTGGCGGGTTTGAACCACGAAAAATTGCCCGGACTTGGCTTATTTTCAGAACTGGTCAACACGTGTTTGTCTCAACCAGGTCTGACCACCGGACAACTTTTAGAGCATTATCGCGGCACAAAAGAGGCCGCTACCCTTGAAAAATTGTCGATGTGGGACGATATAGCAGATAAGGACATTGCAGAAAAAACGTTCACCGACTCGCTCAACCATATGTTTGATTCGATGCTTGAGTTGCGCCAGGAAGAGTTGATAGCTCGCGAGCGCACACACGGCTTAAGCAGCGAAGAACGCCGGGAGCTCTGGATGATTAACCAGGAACTGGCGAAGAAATAAAAAATTTAACGGCTTAAGTGCCGAATATCGATCGGGAAGCCCCCGGCAGCCGCACTGAGAGGCAGCGGCAAAAATATAAGTACGCCCTCGCTTTAAAGGTTGGCAGCCCCATCGCCGACACCAATCAAACGAAATAAGTGTGGATACCGTCTTATGGAGCAAAACCCGCAGTCACAGCTGAAACTTCTTGTCCAACGCGGTAAGGAGCAAGGCTATCTGACCTATGCCGAGGTCAATGACCATCTGCCGGAAGATATCGTCGATTCAGATCAAATCGAAGACATCATCCAAATGATCAATGACATGGGTATTCAGGTGATGGAAGAAGCACCGGATGCCGATGATCTGTTGCTGGCTGAAACCTCCAACAACACTGACGAAGATGCGGAAGAAGCTGCTGCACAGGTACTGTCCAGCGTGGAATCTGAAATCGGGCGTACCACTGACCCGGTCCGCATGTACATGCGCGAAATGGGTACCGTTGAACTGTTGACCCGCGAAGGCGAAATTGACATCGCTAAACGCATCGAAGACGGGATCAACCAGGTTCAGTGCTCTGTTGCCGAATACCCTGAAGCCATTACCTATCTGCTGGAACAGTACGATCGCGTTGAAGCTGAAGAAGCTCGCCTGTCCGATCTGATCACCGGCTTTGTCGATCCGAACGCTGAAGAAGATCTGGCGCCTACCGCCACTCACGTCGGTTCTGAACTGTCTCAGGAAGAGATGGATGACGACGAAGACGAAGATGAGGAAGAAGAAGACGACAGCGACGACGACAACAGCATCGACCCAGAGCTGGCGCGTGAGAAGTTCGCTGAACTGCGTACCCAGTACGAAGTCACGCGTGACACCATCAAAGCGAAAGGCCGCAGCCATGCTGCCGCTCAGGAAGAGATCCTGAAGCTGTCTGAAGTGTTCAAACAGTTCCGCCTGGTGCCAAAACAGTTCGATTACCTGGTGAACAGCATGCGCGTCATGATGGATCGCGTGCGTACCCAGGAACGTATCATCATGAAGCTGTGCGTTGAACAGTGCAAAATGCCGAAGAAGAACTTCATCACCCTCTTCACCGGCAACGAAACCAGCGAGACCTGGTTCAACGCGGCTATCGCGATGAACAAACCGTGGTCAGAAAAACTGCATGATGTGAAAGACGATGTGCAGCGCGGCCTGATGAAACTTCAGCAGATCGAAGAAGAAACCGGCCTGACCATTGAACAGGTAAAAGACATTAACCGTCGTATGTCCATCGGTGAAGCGAAAGCCCGCCGTGCGAAGAAAGAGATGGTTGAAGCGAACTTGCGTCTGGTTATCTCTATCGCCAAGAAATACACCAACCGTGGTCTGCAGTTCCTGGATCTGATTCAGGAAGGCAACATCGGTCTGATGAAAGCGGTAGATAAGTTTGAATACCGTCGTGGTTACAAGTTCTCTACCTATGCGACATGGTGGATCCGTCAGGCGATCACCCGCTCTATCGCAGACCAGGCGCGCACCATCCGTATTCCGGTGCATATGATTGAGACCATCAACAAGCTCAACCGTATCTCCCGCCAGATGCTGCAAGAGATGGGCCGCGAGCCGACGCCGGAAGAGCTGGCTGAACGCATGCTGATGCCGGAAGACAAGATCCGTAAAGTGCTGAAGATCGCCAAAGAGCCAATCTCCATGGAAACACCAATCGGTGATGATGAAGATTCGCATCTGGGTGATTTCATCGAGGATACCACCCTCGAGCTGCCGCTGGACTCTGCCACTACCGAGAGCCTGCGTGCTGCCACGCACGACGTTCTGGCTGGCCTGACCGCCCGTGAAGCAAAAGTACTGCGTATGCGTTTCGGTATCGATATGAATACCGACCACACGCTGGAAGAAGTGGGTAAACAGTTCGACGTTACCCGCGAACGTATCCGTCAGATCGAGGCGAAGGCGCTGCGTAAGCTGCGTCATCCAAGCCGCTCTGAAGTGCTGCGTAGCTTCCTGGACGACTAATCTGTCCTGACAGTAAAAACTCCCTGCGGGGAGTTTTTTTTTGGGGATTTTCTAGCGGGAGTACAAAAATTAGTAGGGGTAACCGCTCACACATGCAATTGTAAATGATATTTATTTTCATTATCATTTTTCTTTTCGTAAACTACTGTAAAGAAAAATTACATGAATTTCAAAACATTAAAAAATCAATCCCTCTGCGCGCTCGCGATGTCCCTGGCACTTCACGCGGGGTCTGTTTTGGCAAAGGACTTCACGGAAGATCGGTTTACCTCTCAGCCGCTGGGTCACGGCGTTTACGAACTGGCTTATGATGCTGGACAAAAGGCATTCTACGCGGCCTCTGCCCCCTCTTTCGAGAAAGACAAAACCGCCGGTGAAGTGTTCAAGCTTGCGGCCGACTCACTAAAAGTTGATGAGCGCATTACTACCCAGCGCCGCCCGTTTGCGGTTTCACTGGATGACGCCACTCATATCCTGTGGTTAGGCAACGCGCTTGATGGCTCAGTAACACTGCTGGATACCCGCACCAACAAAGAGGTGAAATCCCTCCAGCTTGCGGATGCTGAGAATAAAGCACACGTCCGCGAGGTGGTTCTTGATAAGAAACACCACCGCCTGTATGTCTCCGGCATCGGCAGCGAAGGCAAAGGCGTGCTGTGGGTCGTCGACTCGCAAAAACAGACGTTACTGCTGACCCACAAACAGATGGATCCGGTCGGTTTTGCGGTCGATGAAGCAGGCGACAAAGTTTACGCTGTGACCGGCAAAGGCGAACTGATTACCCTGGATGGCAAAACCTCACAGGTTATCTCCCGCGTGAAGGTTGACCCCGCTGAACCTAAACACTACTTCCTGAACATCGCGTTGAACACCGCCAAAGGCGTTGGTTTTATTGCGGATACCAACACCCGTGACGTACTGGTTGTCCAGCTCGACTCCGGCAAAATTGTTCATCGCGTTCCAACACCGAACTCTATTGCCGCGGTCTACAACCCTGCGCGCGATGAAGTGTATGTTACCCATCGCAATGCCCGTCAGATAAGCGTTATCGATGCCAATACCTACAGCCTGAAACACACCGTCAAAACGGCGGCGATGCCAAACAGCATGGTGCTTTCCCCTGACAACAAAACGCTGTTCGTCAGCGTGAAACAGGATGAAAAGGCCAACAAGGCTGACTATGTGCTCAAACTCGATTTAACCCCATTCTGAGGAGTGCGATGTGATGAACCAGACACGAACGGCGCTGGCGATGTCGCTCGCCCTCACCACACTTCCTGCGGCGGTGTTCGCCGAGGAAGCTACCCCGGCAGATGAAGATCAGCTTGTCGTCACCGCCACCGGTTTCGCGCAGGAACGACGCGAAGCACCGGCCACCATCTCTGTCGTCGGTGAAAAAGAGCTTAACACCCGGTCGAACCAGAACGTCACCGAGGCGCTTCGTGATATGCCCGGTGTATTAGTGGGCAACGGTAACGGAAGCCTGGCAACGGGTGATGTGCAGATGCGCGGCATGGACTCGACCTATACCTCTTACATGGTGAACGGCATCAAACAGGGTACCCGCGAATCCCGCCCTTACGGGCACCACATCGGTACCGAAGCGGCCTTTTTACCTCCGCTTGCCGCTATCGAGCGCATTGAGGTGATCCGTGGGCCAATGTCCTCCCTGTATGGCTCTGACTCCATTGGCGGCGTGGTGAATGTCATCACCAAAAAAGGCTACAATCTGGATGCATGGACCGGCGTACTGGAAGATAACTACTTCCTGCAGGAGAAGAGCGAGTACGGCAACACCAACCAGACCAACGCTTTCCTGATGGGGCCTATTATTCCCGGCAAACTCGGGGTGAGCGTGGCAGCGGATTATCTGGACCGTCGCGATGACGACAGTCAGAACGATGAGCGCTTTGTTAAGCATCAGGCCGGAAATCTGGACGCGACCATCAACATGTCGCCGACCGATACCCAGCTGTGGGATTTAAATGTCGTTAAAGGGCATCAGGAAAAATCACATAACGATAAAGCCTGGGAATGGGATTTTGACCGCGATGCTGCGTCGCTTTCTCAGCACGCCTGGTACGGTGACGATTTGCTGGAAGCGAAGAACTTCATCAGCTACGAGAACGCCAAAACCGAATATCGCGTTCCGGGGATGAGCTCGCAGTTCATTAAACAGCGTAACTACGAGGCCAATAGTGCGAACACCTTTACGCTTGGCGATCACAAGCTGACGCTGGGGATTAACTTCACCCGCAACGAGCTGGACGACACCTTCGGTATTGCAGACAAGGAAGTGCCGGGCGTCACGCCAGTCAGCAAAATCACGCGTAACGGCTGGGCGGTCTTCGCCGAAGACGCCTGGATGATGGTGCCGGACTTTACCCTCACCACCTCAGCACGTCTCGATCACGACAGCTATTTTGGCTACCACGTGACGCCAAAGCTCTATGGTAACTGGACGATTGATGAAAGCTGGGCGCTGAAAGGTGGCGTCTCTGCGGGCTATAAAAAACCGGATCTGCGCCAGAACAACGAAGGCTTCACCAGCGTTTACGGTTCGTATCCTTATTCCTACATTGGCATCGGTAACAACGACCTGAAGCCGGAGCAAAGCGTCAACACCGAACTGGGCGTCTACTGGCAAGAGGACGCGCTGGCGCTGGATGCCACCGTGTTCTTCACCAAATTTAAAGACAAGATCAGCGACTACACCATCTGTACCGCAACGGCTACGCAGAAGTGTGTGTACAACGGCTATGAAGCGGAAGAGGTCTCCCAGTACTTCAACGTCAGCGACGCGGAAATTTATGGTCTGGAGCTGAACGGTGACTGGCAGGTCACGCCCGCGCTGAAGGCTAACGCGAACTACACCTATACGCACAGCGAGCAAAAGAGCGGTCAGTACAAGGGTGAAGCGCTGAACGAATTCCCGAGAAGCATGGCCAACCTCTCCCTGACGTGGAACGCGCTTAACGATCTCGAGCTGTGGACCAAAGCCAGCTGGCGCAGCAACACACCGAACACCGGTAAATCGACATCCACAGAGGCCTATGCGCTGGTTGATTTAGGCGCACGCTACCATCTCAACAAGCGCATCACGCTGATGGCGGGGGTCTATAACCTGTTCGACGTGAACCCGATTTACAAAACGTCCTATAACCAGTCTTCCCTGCTGGAAGGACGCCGCTACAACCTGGGCGCACGCTTCGAGTTCTGACAGTCACGCCGGAGCCTCTGGCTCCGGCAGCTACAGCCCGCGCACCATTAGTGCCTCATCCAGTTCGCGATAGGCTTCAACCAGCTTATCCAGCGTTGCCCTGTTTAACCCGCTTGGGTTTGGCAGCACCCACACCTGCGTTACGCCGATACTAATGCTCTGTTTACCCCACTGCACCCCGCGCTGGCTGAATGCCTGCTCGTAAGCCTGCTTGCCGAGGATAGCCAGCGCTGCGGGCTGATAATCCTCTATTTTCTTGACCAGTTCACGCCCGCCGCTGCGTAATTCATGCAGATTTACCTCGGTCGCCTGCACCGTAGGACGCTCGACCAGCATGGTGATCCCACAGCGCGTATCAAGCAGGTGTTGCTCCTCTTCTGGCTTGAGTAGCCTGTCGGTAAACCCGGCCTGATAGATCACCTTCCAGAAGCGATTTCCCGGATGGGCGAAGTGAAAACCGGTGTGCGCCGAGGATTTCCCCGGGTTGATTCCGCAAAACACCACCCGCAGGCCAGGGGCCAGAATGTCGTTGATCATCTTTACTCCCACTGATACATCGTTATGGAAGTATAAAGGATTGATTATGCATTGTTTATAAAAACAGCAGGCAGGAGTGAATGGCTGGATTGCTGCGGGGAGTTACTTTATAATTCACCGCCACGGCCCCTTAGCTCAGTGGTTAGAGCAGGCGACTCATAATCGCTTGGTCGCTGGTTCAAGTCCAGCAGGGGCCACCAAATTTTAGCTTTAAATTCATATAATTAAGCCACTCTAGCGAGTGGCTTTTTTGTTTATGGTTTCATCATTGGCAGCAAAATGGCAGCAGGAAATAAGCTGCCACCAATAAAAAACCCGCCGAAGCGGGTTAGTTTGTCAAAAATTCATGTGTCCCTGACCACTGTTTAAAGGGTGCGGAGGCACATAATCGACCTGTCCGGGTGTTACGATAAAGCGCACTACGGTTTCATGAGTTACAAAAGTGGTTCCACAGTTAATGTTTTGGCACTGGCAATAACGCTCTTTCGTATTATCTGATACACGAAAGCTACTGCGAGTATGTGCCGCGTGTCCGCATTTCGGACAATTCATCATATCCGTTTCTCCCCAAGTCATTACCCGCAATCCCATAATGATACACGAACATCCATTTTGTGAACATTATCATTCCATTTCTAAATCACCTATCTTTACCTCAAGCTCCAGAGTCGTAGTGAAACCATTATCTGCACTGACACTATGCGTCAGCGTGGTAATGGTCCATTCGGCATCATCAATGGGCTGTTTAAAGCCGCTCACCTTCACCGGCATTTCGGTATACAGATCAGCCCTTCCCTCTGCGAGCTGCAGGGAGAATGTTGCAACCCCGCGCTGCAGGCGCTCCCACTGCATCTTTGCCGCTCGCTCTGCATTGCTGCGGTTTGCATAAGTTCTGTTGAGTACCAGCACGTTTTCATCCGTCCCAACCAAGTAATCTCCCTGTTTTGCTTCCGGCTCCTTTGCCGCGGTGGTTTTCTTTCGACGGCGCTTAACCTTTGCTGTCTCTTTTTTCTTTGGCTCACGGGTATGGAGCCAGCTGGCAATTACCCCCGTATAGGCATCGCGATCAGCCAGGGTAAAACGATGACCGTCACCAGCCTGGCGGGTGATGGTGATAACCGGCAGCGGCTTACCGCTTGCCGTTCTGCCCTGCCCCTGGCGGATAAACAGCAGATTGCCGTCCTTAACTGAGGCTATCGCCCCATACTGCCGCGCCAGCTTCATCAAAAAGCTGGCGTCGCTTTCATTAGTCTGGTCAAGATGATCGACAGGCTTGTCCAACAGGTCCTTTCCCAGCGCCATCTTTAATTTATGCCTGCCCGCGATTTCCTTCACAACTTCGCCCACCGTTGTCTGGTGCCAGGACTTTTCACGCCGCGTATTCAGGGTTTCACGGAAATCTGCACTACGCGCGCGGATTGTGAGACGGTCAGGCGCGCCGCTGTGCTCAATCTCATCGACAGTAAACGCCCCTTTCGGAAAAAGCGGCTGACCTTTCCACCCCAGCGCAAACTGAATAATGGCCCCCCGACGCGGCAGAACGATTAGCCCGTCCGAGTCGTCCAGTTCCAGATCAAGCTGGTCCGCTTCAAAGCCCCGGTTATCCGTCAGCGTCAGACTCATCAGGCGCGCATCCAGCACGGTAGTCACATCTTTACCTTCAATGATGATACTGAAACCGGGAGTTTTGCTGTTCAGGAGATCAGAGCTGAAATTCACTGCAGTAACCCTCCAACCGTATTTTTCATATTGCCTATCGCAGAGGTGGCAGATTCCTGCAAATTACTGAGCTGGTCGCTGAGACTGCCGAACATATCAGACAGCGACTCATCCACCCGTTTCAGGCTCAGCGAAAATTCGATGCGCCGGGGCATACCGCTCTCAAAAAATTCTGTTTTTGTCTGGCTCAGACTCTCGATCACAAACATGCCGTAAATCGTCCCGCTCCCCTCAATCAGAGGCCAGGCTTTTCCCAGCTCCGCCATCTGCTCCAGCGCCAGCAAAGACAACCTGCCGCCGGTAATCTCCGGCAGAAGGACACCGGACAGAGTAAGCGTATCGTTATCCGGTCCAAGAAACTGCGTTGACGGGCGCCGGTTAACCCGGCTGTTGGCTGCGTGCCGCCAGCTGCGCTGATACTGCAGCTCCTGATAGGGCACTGTTCGCAGCATGAATACGTACAACCCCAGCACCATCATCATTATTCGTAACCCCCTCGATCACTGAAATTACTGCGTGTTTTTGCCCTGGCCCTGCGCTCACGCTCATCAAGCTGCCGGGCCACCTCGCGGGCGATATCCTGCGCGCTTTGCCCTGGCTGCGCGACAATATGAATTGGCGCGCTTATCTCGTACTTAATTACCTGCGGCTGTCTCTCTTCCTTCGGCGACGGCGCCGGTTGCGTCCTGACAGGCACACTGTACGGATGAAGTGGTGCGGCTTCTGCCGGGGCAGCCGCAAGGCCCATTACGCCAGCGACCACGGAAGCGAACACCTTCTGGCGCATAGCCATCGGGTCAGCCCTGTTATCCGTGATTTCCATAATGGCCGGTGCTGGCATGACGGCAGCAGCGATATCAGCCAGCTCCGCAGCACGATCCCGACCAGGAAGTTTTACCGGGGCGTTAACAATCTCAGGAGGCAGTATTAACCTGCTTTCAGGCCGTTGCTCCGGGCTGGCTGTTACATCACGAACGGGGCTTACTGTTGCCGCCAGTTTCACCAGTTCAGTAGTGCGATTGATTACCGGAATATTTGCCGGACCGTTCACACTATCAGGCGGCAGAACTATCCCGCGTTCAGGACGTTGTTGAGCGCTGGCCGGTTCCCCCCGGGAAGGATTGAGCGTTGCCGCCACCCTCGCCAGATCAGCAGTCCGTTTCCTGCCGGTGACATTGGCGGGTCCGTTAACAATCTCTGGGCCATTCTCGCCCACGATGCCGAACTGGCCGCGCGGAATGGTACCGCCGCTGTCGTACATTCCAGCAAAAACCATCGTCGGGAATCCGCCAGGCGGCAGCACCACTTTACCGTCTCTGTTGACCGTAGCTGGCTGCTGCCGCGTGACCTGTTCAGGAAGCTTCGCTTTGGCCGCCTCCTTGCTGACAATGCCGAGTTTTTCAAGCAGCCAGGACACGCCCGATTTAAGCGAATCCAGCGGGTGCATGACCATGTTCAGCCCTGCCGCCAGCGCTTCGCCAAACTGCCGCCCCATCGACGCCGCGCTTTGCAGTTCTGCAGAGGTGGATTTAACCGGCGTCAGCAGATCAGTAAACCAGCCCCACAACGCCTGGACCTTGTCACCTATCCACTGGAAAACAGGCTGCAGTGGCTCAAACGCCGCACTGATAGGCGCAGCTGCAGCTTTGAATCCTTCAACCACTCCACCTAAAAATGCGCTTATCGGCTGCCAGTATTTCCAGACAACCAGCGCCACGCCAGCCAGCGCCGCCACGACCAGACCTATCGGACTAAGCAGGGCGCCCAGCAATCCAGAAATCCCGTACAGCACAACGCGAAGGAGAGCCAGCGGGCCGGACGCCAGAAAACGAAGCACGCCACCGGCTGCGGATAATCCCCCGCGCAACGCGGCCAGCGGATTCATTACCATGCCGATAATGTTGCTAATACCAGACATTCCGCCGCGAAGGACAGCAAGCGGCGTACCGGCCAGCGCTTTCAGCGCATTGCCAGCCAGCCCGGCAGAACGGCGCAGGGAGTTAAGGGGAGACGTCAGCAATCCGGCGCTGCTGCCGGATGCCGCCAGGCCACGGCGCAACAGGGAAAGCGGCGCATTTGCCAGCCAGGACAGCGCACCTCCGGTGCGGGTCACTGCAGACATAACCGATGGGAGTGTTTTTACACCCAGCACGGACAGGCCTAAACGGATCACCGCCAGCGGCCCCAGCACGGCAGCCACGGCCACCGCCAGCGTGCCGAGTACAACGGTTATCGCAGCAGTGGCAGCCGCCACTTTCATCAGCGTGCCCGCCAGCTGCGGGTTAGCCTCAACCCATCGACGCAGTGCCCCGGTAACGCTTTTGACGTACCCCATGATATCCATCAGCGGCTGGCGCAGGGTTTCACCCAGGCTACTGAAAGCGTTCTGCGCGCCCGTTTTAACAAGCAACCACTGCGCGGAAAGTGAATCCTTATTGATATCGGATTCTTTCTGCATGGAGCCGTTAGCCTCAGTGCCTGAGGTAAGTTTCAGCTGTCGCTGCAGCTCCGGCAGGTTATTTGCCAGCTTCGCCGCATCGTCGCCAAACTCCTTGCCAAATATCATCGTCATGGCGGACAGGCGTTTGTCCTGCGGCAGTTTGTTGACCTTCTCCAGCACGCGCTGAATGGTCCCCATTGCGTCCTTTGTCATCTGCTTTTCAATCTCTTCTGGATTGAGTTTCAGCAGATCCATACCTTCCATGAACCGCTTGCTCTGCATGGTTGCAATCGACAGTTCGCGCACCATCGCATTTGATGCGCTGGCGGCAATTTCAGGCGCGGCGCCCAGAGACAGGAAGGTGGAACCCAGCGCGGCCGCCTTGCGGAAATCAAGCCGGTCAGCCACGCCGCCCATGCGCTGCAGCACATTGATGATATCGCCGCCCTTAGACATGGCGTTATCGTCCAGGTAGTTCAGGGCATCGCCAAGCTGTTCAATATTGCGGGTCGGCACTTTATAGAGCTGCGCGATTTTGCCCAGCCCCTCCGCCAGCTCATCAGCGGGCAGCTCGAATGCCGTTGCGGCCTTTGCAGCAGTGGATGCAAAGGCCAGCAGGTCACGCTTCTGGTCTTCGTAAGAATCGTTCTGGTTTGTCACGCCCATGCGGGCGCCACCTTCAACCAGCGCGGCATAGTCGATGGCGCCATTCTCCATCGGCAGCTGTTCACTGGCAGCCTTGATGGCATCCTGCATATCGTAAAACTGTTTTGTGCGATTGCCGTTGTCGTCCCGCAGCCCGTTAACCTGCTTTGCAACGCCTTTCATCGCATCTTCCATGCTGGCATAGCTTTTAACGGCTGCCATCACCGGCGCGCCCATCGCCAGCCCGGCGGCAGTAGTTGTTGCTCCGGCGCCCGCAATACGATCCCGCACCTCAAGGCGCCGCGAATACTGATCGCGTACGGCGTTCATACGGGCCTGCTGCTCGCCCAGGCGCTTAAGGGATTTCTGCTGTCGGTCCAGCGCCTGCCGGGTTTCGTCGGCATTCTGCCGCAGCTCCCGCTGCGCACTGCTCAGCTTTTTGGTGTCCAGCCCGGCCTCATTGAGCGCAAGACGCTGACGCTGCACCGACTGACGCAGGCCGTTGTATTTGCTCTGCAGCTCGTTAACGCGGTTTTTTGCCTGCTCCAGCAGACGCGCCTGCGCCGCCGTCGGCCGGTTAGTGGCCGAGAACTGCGTGGCAAGCTTCGCCGCTTCTTCGCGTGCGGCTTTAAGACTGTTGCCGGTGACGGCCAGCTGCGCGCTTGCCTTGCGGAAGCCGTCAATACGGCCCGCCTGGGCGTCCAGTTCTTTTAATCTTGCGCGGCTTTGCTGAATGGCGGTAGCCAGCTCTTTAGAACTGGCCTGCGCTGATCGGAATGGGCGGGTGAGTTTATCAACCGCATTTAGAATTACCTGCAAACGCAGGTTAGTGTCACTCATCGCTGGCCCCGCTTCTCTGAATCGCTTTATGCCGCCACTCCAGCACTTCGGTCAGCGGCATAACGTCAGTGACGGACGGCGGCCAGTGAAAAATGGTGGCAATATCAGCCACCAGGTCTTCTAACGTTAGGCTGTCGGCAAACCGGCAAGCACCGATTTCTTCAACAAAAAAGTGACCACCTCAACCGACAGCGCGGTGAGATCGGCCGGGTCCATTTCAGCCATTTCCTGAGCGGTCAGCGCGGGCGTGGAGATACGGGGAATAATCGTCATCATCGCGCCGACGTCCATATCCATGATCGCCTGCAGACGGGTGCCACGCAGCGCGCCGGACTGCGGCTTGCGCAGTACAATTTCGGCAATTTCGGTTTTACCGCGTTTGATTGGGGTGTCCAGCTGTACGGTTTTTTCAGTCAGTTGTTCGCTCATTGTCATTTCCTGTTAATAAGGTACTGGCGCGGCTGCCCGCGCCTTTAAAGTAGATCAGAGGCCCAGGGCGTTGCGGTGTTCTTCCATCAGGTCCACGCCATCAACGATTTCAATCATGTTGATCACATCAACCTCATAGAGCACCTCGCCGTTAATGGTCAGCTTCGCGTAGCTGTTGGTGCTGCTGACTTTTGTGGTGTTGCTCTCGCCGGTTTTCCATTCGCCGGAATCGACTTCTTTATGTCTCCCGCGCACAACCAGCTCAACGGCCTGCACTTCGCCGGTATCATCACGCTGAATGGAGCCGGTGAAACGCAGCTGGATGCCGTCAACGGTGGCTTTACCCATCTGCTTGAATAACAGCAGTTCGGTGCCACCGATTGAAAATTCCGTGTCCAGCGCGCCATCATCAAGCCCCAGATCAACATCAGCCGAACCGGGCATACCGCCGCCGCGATACTTTTCAAACTTGCGGCCGAATTTAGGCAGGGTCAGGGACTCAACAATCCCCTGATAGTTATTCCCGTCGTTAAACAGGTTCAGGTGTTTTAACTTGCGTGGTAAAGCCATTTTGTCCCCTTACGCGCTGACCTGGCTGGAGAAATCCAGCAGATACTGATCGGTGATGCGCTGGCGCAGCATCAGGTTTTCCAGAGGCGGTACCGGCGTATAGTCGTAATCGATAGTGAGCTTCCCGGCTTTCAGGGAATCTTTATCGTTTACGGACTCATCCAGCCAGCAGTCTGCGCCGATGATGTAGCCCTGCGTTTTCAGGTTGCGCAGTTTTGCGCGAATACCTTCGATAATGTCGCGGGCCAGCGACGGGTTAAGCACGCCATCCACCGCCCACATGTGCGCTTCTGCGATGGTGTCAGCCAGTACCTGCGCGGTGCGGGTGTAGTTTTCAAAGGCAAACAGAGGATCGTCACTGAGGCAGCGGGAACCCCAGAAGCGGAAACCGTCTTTGCGGATCAGCGTGGTGACATCGTTCTGGTTCAGCAGCCCCGCATCAGTTGCAGGGTCCTGCAAATCCCAGAACACATCAGCAGAAATACCGGTGACGCCGTTCACGCCCACGTTGGACAGGGATTTGTGCCAGCCGGTCTGTTCGTCAATTTTGGCACGCAGGCCAAGCGCACGGGCTGAGGCGTAAGCCGTTGCGTCAGCGTTCAGCACGGTGTCAAAACTGATGAAATCTGGCCAGATCAGCATCCCCTCGCGCTGGCTGAAATTAGCGCGGTAGGCAATGGCCTCCTCTACCGTTTTGCAGCCGTAGGCTGACAGATAGGCGAAGCCGCGCAGACTCTGCGCCACGCTCAGCAGCTCAGTGGCAACTGCCTGCGTGTCATGCCCCGGCACGCCAAGAATGCGCGGCTTAACGCCGAGCTGGGACTGCGCAGATAACAGCGCTTTCATCCCCGTTTTTTTACCGTCAGCTGTCACGCCGCCGATAATGTTGGAGGTTGTTTCCGCTTCGGTTTCACCCTGTGCAACGCGCACAACGACGGTCACGGGTTTAGCCTGGTCGGCAATTGCATCCAGCGAGCGGGCCAGCGTGCCGGACTCGCCTGCTTTACCGCTGGCGGTCAGCACGTCAGTAAGCAGGACCGGTTTATTGAGGGGAAACACGGACGCATCTGCATCATCGCCGGTACAGACCATACCGACAATTGCCGTGCTTACTGTTGAAATGGGGCGGGTGCCATCGTTGACCTCAACGACGCGCACACCGTGGTGATAATCCTGAGCCATACGGCGAACCCTCCGGTGTTTAGGTTTCGCCCTATGGTGAATTGAATGGGCCGCGCAGACAGCTACGCGGCATTGTTCCCTTAATCACACAATACGCCCGCGCGGATATCTGCGTTTTCTTTTTCCAGGCGTTCGCATGAGATATCAAAATACTGCTGGCTCATTTCAATCCCGGTAAATTTATATCCCTTCCTCAGCGCGGCAACGCCAGTTGATGCACTCCCCATAAATGGATCAAGAATATGGCCGCCAGGGGGAACTGGAGCAACCAGGCTCTCCATAAGCTCAATCGGTTTGCCGGTCATATGGAGTTTTTGAGACGGAATAACCCGACGAGTCACCATACCCGGCCAGGGTCCACCATGCAGACTTTTAGGCAATGGTCCGTTACTTCCCCAAACCACGTATTCGCACTGATGACGAAAATAACCGGTATGAGGCGCACGGGTTGAAAGCGTTTTATCCCACGGAATCAGCCCCCGCCACACAAAACCGCCAGCCTGGAAAACGTCAGTAAGCGTTGGAAGCTGCCGCCAGTCAGTGAAAACCATGGCATAGCCGCCTGACTTAACCAGGCGGTTAACCTGACTCATCCACTGCGTCATCCAGAACGCCCAGGAGCGCACGTCTCTGTTATCGCCGAAAAACTCATGGTAGTTGTTATTGCCTACATACTTCCCGGAGGGTTTGGCCTGCCGATCACTGCGCGTCATACCACCGCTGGAATAAGGCGGATCAGTAATTACTGCATCAAATTCGCCAGTGAGTTCGCGCAAAATTGCCAGGCTGTCACCACAGTAAATAGTTGCCGCCCCAATAACTGCTTTTTGCATAGCCTTGCCTCTCTTATGTGCCTGATTTCAGGTTACATAAATGAGAAAGCATGTTCATTTATACAGGAGTGTCTGAGCGTTCAGACAATTCAGTTAAGCCCGACGCGGGGAATCTTTTGTAAATGGTAGATATGCCAACATCAAAAATTATCGACACGCGTTTTCGAGTTTCTCCGGCAGCCAGCAACCGGCCAATTTGCGCCCACTCATCCTCTGATAGCTTTGGCCGTCGGCCACCAATCCGCCCTTGCGCACGCGCTACAGCCAGCCCGGCACGGGTTCGCTCTACGATCAGCTCTCGCTCCATTTCTGCCAGGGCACCCATAACATGGAAAAAGAAACGCCCCATCGGAGTTGATGTATCAATGCTGTCTGTCAGGCTGCGGAAATTTACTCTCCTCCCTCGCAGGTCTTCGATCAGAGTAACAAGATGCCGCATACTCCTGCCCAACCTGTCCAGCTTCCAGACTACCAGCGTGTCCCCTTCGGAGAGCGTGCGCAGGACCTTCTTTAGCCCCGGACGATCAGAGGTTTTACCGCTCATTTTATCCTCAAATATCAGCTCACATCCTGCGCACTCCAGCGCATTTCGTTGTAACGCTGTGTTTTGGTCATTTGTTGACACCCTTACGTAACCGATTTGCATGATTTTTCGCCCATAAAAAAGTGGTGAATGATGCCACCATTTTATCGAGCATGGTCATTTCTGACGGTACTGCAGAGAATGGCCAACACGGACAATCATGACCGTGGTGGATAAAAAACCTTCGTTTGGG
>NZ_JAIHAZ010000099.1:0-619 GCF_019718755.1 Enterobacter sp. RIT637 | reverse complement strand
GACAGACCCTATGCTTCGGGTTTTGTGGAGAGTCAATTTGCGTGTCAGCCGTTCTTTAACTATCAAACAAATGGCGATGGTCTCAGCCGTCACTATGGTGTTTGTATTCGTCTTTTGCGTCATTTTGCTGTTTCATTCCGTACAGCAGAATCGCTACAACACGGCTTCGCAACTGGAAAGTATTGCCCGCTCGGTCCGTGAACCGCTTTCCGCCGCCATTCTCAAAGGGGATATCCCCGAAGCAGAAACCATCATCAAACGCATTCAGCCTGCGGGGATCGTCAGCCGCGCGGATGTGGTATTACCCAATCAATTCCAGGCGTTGCGGATGAGCTTTATTCCCGAACGTCCGGTGCCGATGATGATCATGCGGCTGTTTGAGCTGCCGGTGCAGATTTCGCTCCCGCTCTATTCTCTCGAACGCCCTGCGAACCCGCAGCCGTTGGCTTATCTGGTGTTGCAGGCAGATGCCTATCGCATGCATAAGTTTGTCATGAGCTGGATCTCCACGTTAGTGACCACTTACTTACTTTTGACGCTGATCCTGACCGTGGCGCTCACCTGGTGCATTAACCGGCTGATCGTCCATCCGCTGCGTAAAATTGCCCGAGAGCTAGAC
>NZ_JAIHAZ010000098.1:0-623 GCF_019718755.1 Enterobacter sp. RIT637 | reverse complement strand
AATCCGCACTGCCGCGTATGCTCGATAAGATGGAAAAACTGGGCTGCCGTAAATCGGTGGTGGGGCTGGTCATTCCGACGGGGTACTCGTTTAACCTTGATGGAACGTCGATATACCTGACCATGGCGGCGGTGTTTATCGCCCAGGCGACCAACAGCCACATGGATATCTTCCATCAGATCACCTTGCTGTTGGTGCTACTGCTCTCCTCGAAAGGGGCGGCGGGCGTGACGGGCAGCGGGTTTATCGTGCTGGCGGCGACCATCTCGGCGGTAGGGCATCTTCCGGTGGCGGGCCTGGCGCTCATTCTCGGCATCGACCGCTTTATGTCCGAAGCCCGCGCCCTGACTAACCTGGTGGGTAACGGTGTTGCCACGGTGGTGGTGGCGAAATGGGTGAAAGAGCTGGACCATAAAAAACTCGACGATACGCTGAATAATCGCGTGCCAGAGAGCAAATCCCACGGTTTATCCTCATAAATTCAGCACTTATGCCCGCTCACCCTTGTCGGGGAGCGGGCTCCTGCGCATAATGACTGCTCATACCTGTCATACTTCGACAAGATTTTTTTCGGGTATATTTCACTTCTCGCCGTGACGTTTCGCAGAACACGCGGTCTAATC
>NZ_JAIHAZ010000097.1:0-624 GCF_019718755.1 Enterobacter sp. RIT637 | reverse complement strand
TGGAAGCACTCAAGGCGACGACCGAGCTGGCAGCGTTGGAACGTTCCTTAAATTCCCTACGGGATTTTTTAGCCAAAGAAAAGAACGGATGGCAGTCCCAATGATTGTGCAGTTTTTCAATAGGGGGAAAGGCGGCGGGAGTGGTCCGATAGACTATCTTCTAGGCAAAGACCGCGACCGAGAAGAAGCCAGATTATTACGCGGCGACCCCGAAGAAACCGCCGCCCTGATAAACAGCAGCGATTACGCCAAGAAATACACCGCCGGCTGCCTGAGCTTTGAAGAAAGCAACATCCCCGCCGAACAGAAACACGCCCTGATGGACAGCTTCGAAGAGTGTATTTTTGCAGGATTGGACACAGACCAATACAACTGCCTATGGGTAGAACACCGAGACAAAGGGCGTTTGGAACTCAACTTCGTGATACCGAACATCGAGCTTTTGAGCGGAAAGCGGTTAAAGCCCTACTACTACGCCGCCGACAGAGGAAGAGTGGACGCATGGCGCACCATGCAGAACCTGACGCACGGATACAGCGACCCAGACGACCCCACCAAACGGCAGAGCATGACCCAAGCCAAAGACCTGCCGAGAAACACGCAGGAAGCCGCACAGAGCATCAC
>NZ_JAIHAZ010000096.1:0-627 GCF_019718755.1 Enterobacter sp. RIT637 | reverse complement strand
CCAATGGGCAGTGCGGCAATGGTGCCGTAGAGAAAATCGATAGCGACCATGCGCGGGTTGGGCAGACGCATCGCCAGTGCGGTAACGACGGCAATCATGACCATCGCACCGCTACCGGACGTCCAGCCGGTCCACAGCCAGAACAGCGTGCCGAGCATGCAGGCCAGCGTGGTACGCCAGAAGTTGACCATGGCATGATGGCGCTCGGCGGATTCCGGCTTAATCACCACTTCGCCCTGCAGCACCTCTTCTTCCGCCGCGCTGATTTTGGTATTACCCGTCACACCACGCTTAAGCAGCAGGTAGCGCGTCGCGGCACCGACCCAGGTATAAATCGTCACCGGCGTATCGCGTTCACCCGTCCAGGCGATGACGCGACGCATGCGTTTGAGCTGTCTGTGCACGTCCTGCACCGTTTCAACCGGCTCGTCAAAGAGCTCACGGAACGTGTCCGTTACCACCTCCGGGCGGGTATCCTGAATCAGATAAGTTTCGCACGCCTGGGTGATCAGCGTTAAGGAAACGGTATTGATCGCTTTCAGGCGACGGTTGGCGCGTTCCCAGCGCGAAGATTCCATATTGAGGTTGCTGCGCATCCCCTCCAGCGCCTGCGTGCGGCGCACCAGG
>NZ_JAIHAZ010000095.1:0-632 GCF_019718755.1 Enterobacter sp. RIT637 | reverse complement strand
ATTTATAGCTTTATATTTAATACAAAAAATTTAAACATTGGGCGAAATGTAACTCTCTCTGGAACTAATAATTTTGTTATTGGAAACAGAGTGCTTATTGGAAACCAGTCATGGATTGATGCTATAGGTGATGGAAAAATAATTATTGGTGACGAAGTTTCACTAAGCCAGAATGTACATGTCGCTGCAAAATTATCTGTAAAAATAGGAAATGGATGTCTAATTGGAAGCGATGTTTTAATTACCGATCATAATCATGGATATGGTATTGAATATAAAAATATTGTGCCAAAAAAACGAGAGTTAGTAATAAAAGGGCATACAGAAATTGGCGATAATTGCTGGATTGGTGATAACGCAAAAATCCTTTCAGGTGTAACACTAGGTTGCAATGTTATCGTTGGGGCAAATTCCGTTGTGACTAAGAGTTTTCCTTCCAATTGTATTGTAGGTGGTATTCCTGCGCAGTTAATAAAATCGCTCTAAATACAAGAGGCTTTGCTTTCATGATTGTTGATGTGATCGTTGCAATATACAATGGCGAAAAACATATAAAAGAACAGGTGTGTTCCATCTTAAATCAGACTTATAGAGATATTCGAGTTTTAGTCCGTGATGACGGTTCCACGGAC
>NZ_JAIHAZ010000094.1:0-634 GCF_019718755.1 Enterobacter sp. RIT637 | reverse complement strand
GCAGCGACAGACGCGCGCCGTACATCAGACGTGACAGCACGTCACGGCCCACATCATCGGTACCGAGCAGGTGCGTCAGGCTACCGCCGTCCTGCCACGCAGGTGGCGCGAGTAGCGCATCGCGGAACTGGTCCGCCGGGTTATACGGTGCGAGGAAGTTCGCAAACACCGCAATCAGGATCATGATAACAACATACACCAGCCCTACCACCGCGCCTTTATTGCGCTTGAAGTAGTGCCAGAATTCCTGCAGCGGCGTCATAGGAACCGGTGCAGCGACCACGTTATTTTGAGTGACTTGTGACATGACGGCCCCTTACTTCTTATGACGAATACGCGGGTTCACCACGCCGTACAGCAAATCGACCAGCAGGTTGACGAGGATAATCATCGTCGCAACCAGCAGCACACCGCCCTGCACAACCGGATAGTCACGGCGCTGCAGCGCGTCAATCAGCCAGCGACCGAGGCCCGGCCAGGAGAAGATGGTTTCCGTCAGGATCGCCCCTGCCAGCAGCGTCCCCACCTGCAGACCGATAACGGTAACGACCGGCAGCATGGCGTTACGCAGGGCATGAACGATGATCACGCGCATGCGGGTTAACCCTTTGGCACGCGCGGTACGGATGTAATC
>NZ_JAIHAZ010000093.1:0-635 GCF_019718755.1 Enterobacter sp. RIT637 | reverse complement strand
GGCCCAGGGAGAGTCAAGTTCACTGACGAGAGCAGGGGGGGCATCGCCTGGTCGCCACCCTTTTTCTCCCGGAGGCAGTTTCCAGTCAGGGAAATAACGAGTACTTCCTTCTGCCCAGCTAATATTGACAAGAAGTTCTGCGATTTTCCAGGCATTAGCTTCAATTTTAAGCGTCACGCGCACCACTGCACCAAACATGGCGGAGGGATTATATCTGACGGTCGGGCAAATCGCGCCATACAGATACGCACTGACCATTGCCAGACCCTTTCCGTCATCTGCGGCGTAATAGTTTGATGTTACAAGATTAAGTGCCGAACCGGATTCTGTATCTTTAGCGAATGCAGGGATGACTGCTTCCAGGCCATGAATCAGCCCCTTATGGTTACTTCTTAGCGATATACTTTTTGCAAAATAATGCTCTGTATCTGACCATCCACCGGTTTCCCATCCACGTCGAAAATATTCAAGAAAACTGAGTGCTTCTTTACGGCTGAAAGACTGAATCATAGAAATCTCCGTGGTGATTAACTGGTAGAAAAATGGGGTAACACACACTCGGCCCTTTCCTGCAGTACCTCTCTTGCGGGACGGCGAGCTGGTTTAAGATTCAGGGCGACGTGAGACACCCCTTG
>NZ_JAIHAZ010000092.1:0-636 GCF_019718755.1 Enterobacter sp. RIT637 | reverse complement strand
AAGGTGCGCTGGCCGGGAGAAACATCCAGCCGACCATTTCCGCTGCCGCACAGTGACGCCAGCAGGTGCGCTTTGGCTGCCTGCGAATGGCCGTAAAGGCCAATGCTGCTGTGTCCGGTCAGGGCGCGGTCAAGCGCCTGTCCGCGTGCCTGCGCGCAGGTGAGGCGGGCCAGCAGGGCGTCAGCATCGTTATCCAGCATCGGGGCATGCAGACGCGTGTCGTTGATCCACTCGATTAACGCCTGAGAGGTGGCAGTCATCGCTGTCATTTGAGATATACGCTCCCGCTGTCGATCCAGTAGTGGCTTCCGCTATGGCGGCGGTCGGCCAGGGTATTCAGTTTAAACGTTAAGGCGTCAGGCGGCACCGGTGTCCCGTCCTGGAGCCAGGCGTCGCTCAGCTCAAACGACTCCGGGCCTTCGTGTTTCGTTCCGCCGCGCAGCTGCAGGCGCACGTTCAGCACGCCGTCTCCGGCGATGGCTTTTGCCAGCTCTGCTGAGTTAATACTTAGCGTATAGAGCGGAGTGGCGGGCCAGCGGGCGTTAGCCAACTGACGGAAGCCGAGCGTCACGTTACCGCGTAGCGGGAAGTGCAGTCGCGCATCCAGCTTCGCGCCCGGCTTATCGAGGTCGATGT
>NZ_JAIHAZ010000091.1:0-637 GCF_019718755.1 Enterobacter sp. RIT637 | reverse complement strand
TATCCCGGGAGCGATCAATATTATTGTCGATCAGAATTAAACAAAACTCATCGCCGCCGAGCCGGATTCCGTAATCGCTTTTGCGAATCGACTGAGCCAGCGCCAGCCCCAGGGACTGAATCGCCTTATCGCCCATATGATGACCTAATGTGTCATTGATTCTTTTGAGTCCATCGCTATCGATAGCGATCACCGTGAGCGGAATATTTCTCTCCACCAGTAACTGAATTTTTTGGTTGAGTTCTGGCGTGATCACTTTGCGGTTATACAGCCCGGTTAACACATCGGTAATATTGTCGCGTGAGAGTAATTTCTGACGGATAAACTGTTTGCGGGCATAGCGTAGCAGCATCACGGTAGCCAGGACGTAAAGCAGCACCAGCCAGAAAGTCAAAATCACCACGTAAATCGCATCGAGCTTAACGTGCAGGGTATAGTACTGCGTCATTTCATCTTTATAATTAATCAGATCCAGCGACCTAAGGATCGGCTTATGGAAAATGATATTCCCCCCGGTGGTATTATCCGTGACATACAGGGAGAGGAATTTCCACAATATTGGGCGGTCAGGGGTAATAAACGATGTGGCCAGATCGTGAATATTAATGTCGGTGATCAGCAGGCCTTTTATTTGTCC
>NZ_JAIHAZ010000090.1:0-639 GCF_019718755.1 Enterobacter sp. RIT637 | reverse complement strand
GATGACAACTGGCTACGACTGTCCTGATATCTTGAATTTAGCCTTAATGCGTCCAGTGTATTCTCCATCCGATTTCGTGCAAATCAAAGGGCGAGGCACGCGTAAGCACAACTTCCTTGAGCAGTTGTTCGACGATGATCTGAAGCCGCTGGTTCATGAGTCCGAAAAGGCTCACTTCAAGTTCTTTGATTTTTTTGCAAACTGTGAATACTTCGAGGAACAGTTCAATTATGACGAAGTGATCAAGTTGCCAGCGCGTAACAGTGGCGGGGATGGTCAGACGGGAGAGCCTACACTGTCAATGAGTGGACTGTTTGTGCACACAGGTACTGATGCCATACACCACGTAGCTGAGCAACAAATCGGCTATGACGGTATGAAGATCGACCGAATGTTCTTCGAGAAATTTGAGGATCAGGTCAAGGCTGACCCCATGTTGAAACTACAGGTGGAAAATGAACAATGGGAGCAGGCCGTCGCCTATGTTATTAGTACCCTATTTGACAAGCCTAACGAGTACTTTAATCTTGACAAATTACGTCATTCTGCCAGCGTTGATAGGCGATTGAGTCTGAAGGAAATTCTCCAAAAAATCTTCGGTCTGATTCCGTATTTCAAGAGCAAGGATGAGCTGCTGGA
>NZ_JAIHAZ010000008.1:0-159146 GCF_019718755.1 Enterobacter sp. RIT637 | reverse complement strand
AGGTCGCTTCTCTTTGTATGCGCCATTGTAGCACGTGTGTAGCCCTACTCGTAAGGGCCATGATGACTTGACGTCATCCCCACCTTCCTCCAGTTTATCACTGGCAGTCTCCTTTGAGTTCCCGGCCGGACCGCTGGCAACAAAGGATAAGGGTTGCGCTCGTTGCGGGACTTAACCCAACATTTCACAACACGAGCTGACGACAGCCATGCAGCACCTGTCTCAGAGTTCCCGAAGGCACCAATCCATCTCTGGAAAGTTCTCTGGATGTCAAGAGTAGGTAAGGTTCTTCGCGTTGCATCGAATTAAACCACATGCTCCACCGCTTGTGCGGGCCCCCGTCAATTCATTTGAGTTTTAACCTTGCGGCCGTACTCCCCAGGCGGTCGACTTAACGCGTTAGCTCCGGAAGCCACGCCTCAAGGGCACAACCTCCAAGTCGACATCGTTTACGGCGTGGACTACCAGGGTATCTAATCCTGTTTGCTCCCCACGCTTTCGCACCTGAGCGTCAGTCTTTGTCCAGGGGGCCGCCTTCGCCACCGGTATTCCTCCAGATCTCTACGCATTTCACCGCTACACCTGGAATTCTACCCCCCTCTACAAGACTCTAGCCTGCCAGTTTCGAATGCAGTTCCCAGGTTGAGCCCGGGGATTTCACATCCGACTTGACAGACCGCCTGCGTGCGCTTTACGCCCAGTAATTCCGATTAACGCTTGCACCCTCCGTATTACCGCGGCTGCTGGCACGGAGTTAGCCGGTGCTTCTTCTGCGGGTAACGTCAATCGACAAGGTTATTAACCTTATCGCCTTCCTCCCCGCTGAAAGTACTTTACAACCCGAAGGCCTTCTTCATACACGCGGCATGGCTGCATCAGGCTTGCGCCCATTGTGCAATATTCCCCACTGCTGCCTCCCGTAGGAGTCTGGACCGTGTCTCAGTTCCAGTGTGGCTGGTCATCCTCTCAGACCAGCTAGGGATCGTCGCCTAGGTGAGCCGTTACCCCACCTACTAGCTAATCCCATCTGGGCACATCTGATGGCAAGAGGCCCGAAGGTCCCCCTCTTTGGTCTTGCGACGTTATGCGGTATTAGCTACCGTTTCCAGTAGTTATCCCCCTCCATCAGGCAGTTTCCCAGACATTACTCACCCGTCCGCCGCTCGTCACCCGAGAGCAAGCTCTCTGTGTTACCGCTCGACTTGCATGTGTTAGGCCTGCCGCCAGCGTTCAATCTGAGCCATGATCAAACTCTTCAATTTAAGTTTGATGCTCGTGAATTAAACTTCGTAATGAATTACGTATGTTCACTCAGAGACTTGGTATTCATTTATTGTCCGAAGACATTAAGAATCCATGTCACTTTGAGTGCCCACACAGATTGTCTGATAAATTGTTAAAGAGCAGTGCAACGCGGCTTTCGCTCACCGTTGCGAGGTGGCGTATATTACGCTTTCCTCTTTCAGAGTCAACCCGTTATTTCAGGATTTTTCTCTTCAACCGAACCGCTTGTTGTGTGAAGTGATTCACATCCGCCGTGTCGATGGAGGCGCATTATAGGGAGCCGCCGAGGAATGACAAGCGGAAAAATGCATTTTTATTTCGACCGCTCACCTTTTCACCAAAAAGGCTATTTTTGGTGCTTTTTAATCTCTTCAGGCAGGTCTGCCAGACTATTAATTACCCAATCTGCTGCATTCTCTGCTTCTGGCGTCACTGGCTTACCGGTGCGAACTAATATTTTGGTCCCAACACCCGCAGCAGCAGCTGCCTGCATATCTTCCAGTTTATCGCCCACCATATAAGAGGCAGCCATATCAATGTGCAGAAATTCCTGCGCAGAGATGAACATCCCCGGATGCGGTTTACGGCAATCACAGGTCTGGCGATACTCTTCAACCGTTCCCTGCGGGTGATGCGGACAATAATAGATGCCGTCGAGATCCACACCGCGATCGGCCAGCGACCAGTCCATCCATTCCGTCAGCGTCTCGAACTGCGCTTCGGTGAATTTACCGCGTGCAATACCGGACTGGTTAGTCACGACCACCAGCGCATAACCCATCTCTTTCAGCTGGCGCATGGCATCTATTGCGCCCTCGATAAACTCGAACTCATCAATCTCATGGACGTAACCATGATCCACATTAATAGTGCCATCACGATCGAGAAAAATTGCGGGTACTGATTTTGCCACCGGTTTGCTCCTGAAAAAGGCATGTTCCGCTAGTATCTCATGAATCGCAGCGCAATAAAGTGCTCATCGCACAGAGTTGGATTGATTTAGACGTCTGGATGCCTTAACATCCGTTTTGTTTACGGTCATCACCCGTATCTGGCAGAAGAAAATGCCACGGCTAACTTACATACGATAAAAATAATCTAATGATTAAACTTTCCAATATCACCAAAGTGTTCCAGCAGGGGAACCGAACCATTCAGGCGCTGAACAACGTCAGCCTGCATGTTCCTGCTGGTCAAATTTATGGCGTCATTGGCGCATCGGGTGCTGGTAAAAGTACACTGATCCGTTGTGTTAACCTGCTAGAGCGTCCAACCCAGGGCAGCGTTGAAGTTGGCGGGCAAGAGCTTACCGCCCTCTCAGAGAAAGAACTCACTAAAGCACGCCGCCAGATTGGCATGATCTTCCAGCACTTCAACCTGCTGGCTTCCCGCACCGTGTTCGGTAACGTCGCATTGCCGCTGGAACTGGACAACACGCCGAAAGAAGAAGTTAAGCGTCGCGTCACCGAACTGCTCGACCTCGTGGGTCTGGGCGACAAACATGATAGCTACCCGGCGAATCTGTCCGGTGGGCAGAAACAGCGTGTGGCCATTGCCCGCGCGCTGGCAAGTAATCCTAAGGTACTGCTGTGTGATGAAGCCACCAGCGCACTGGATCCAGCAACCACGCGCTCGATTCTGGAACTGCTGAAAGACATTAACCGTCGCCTGGGCCTGACGATCCTCCTTATTACGCACGAGATGGATGTAGTGAAACGCATCTGTGACTGCGTGGCGGTCATCAGCAACGGTGAACTGATCGAGCAGGACACGGTAAGTGAAGTGTTCTCGCATCCGAAAACTCCGCTGGCGCAGCAGTTTATTCAGTCCACGCTGCATCTGGATATTCCGGAAGATTATCTGGAACGCCTGAAAACAGAACCAGCAGCAGACAGCGTCCCAATGCTGCGTATGGAATTCACCGGTCAGTCCGTTGACGCCCCGCTGCTTTCCGAAACTGCCCGTCGCTTTAACGTGAACAACAACATCATTAGCGCGCAGATGGATTACGCCGGTGGCGTGAAGTTCGGCATCATGCTGACGGAAATGCACGGCACACAAGAAGAAACCCAGGCGGCAATTGCCTGGCTGCAAGAACACCATGTAAAAGTAGAGGTACTGGGTTATGTCTGAGCCGATGATGTGGCTGCTGGTTCGCGGCGTTTGGGAAACGCTGGCAATGACCTTTGTATCGGGCTTCTTTGGTTTTGTGATTGGCCTGCCGGTCGGCGTGCTGCTGTACGTCACGCGTCCGGGTCAAATCATTGAGAACTCGAAGCTGTACCGTACGCTCTCTGCGCTGGTGAATATCTTCCGTTCCATCCCGTTCATTATTCTGCTGGTGTGGATGATTCCATTTACCCGCGTGATCGTCGGCACGTCTATCGGTCTGCAGGCGGCCATCGTTCCGCTGACCGTGGGTGCAGCGCCGTTTATCGCCCGTATGGTGGAAAACGCCCTGCTGGAGATCCCAACCGGTTTGATCGAAGCCTCACGAGCAATGGGCGCAACGCCAATGCAAATTGTACGCAAAGTGCTGCTGCCTGAAGCGTTGCCTGGCCTGGTGAACGCAGCGACCATTACGCTTATTACGCTGGTCGGCTATTCCGCGATGGGTGGCGCCGTGGGCGCTGGCGGTTTAGGCCAGATCGGCTATCAATATGGTTATATTGGTTATAACGCTACCGTAATGAATACCGTTCTGGTATTGCTGGTTGTGCTGGTTTACTTAATCCAATTCTCTGGCGATCGCATCGTCCGGGCTGTTACTCACAAATAACGTTACACACAACACAAACTCGACGAGTTAAGGATAAAACATGGCGTTTAAATTAAAGACCCTTGCAGCGGTAGGCGCGCTGATCGGCTCTCTGGCACTGGTGGGTTGCGGTCAGGACGAAAAAGATCCAAACCACATTAAAGTGGGCGTTATCGTGGGTGCTGAGCAGCAGGTTGCTGAAGTTGCGCAGAAAGTAGCGAAAGAAAAATATGGTCTGGACGTTGAGCTGGTGACCTTCAACGATTACGTGCTGCCGAACGAAGCGCTGAGCAAAGGCGATATCGACGCCAACGCCTTCCAGCACAAACCATACCTGGATCAGCAAATCAAAGATCGCGGCTATAAACTGGTTGCAGCCGGTAACACCTTCGTTTACCCGATTGCCGGTTACTCGAAAAAAATCAAATCGCTTGATGAACTGCAGCCTGGCTCCCAGGTCGCGATCCCTAACGACCCAACAAACCTTGGTCGCTCCCTGCTGCTGCTGCAGAAAGTGGGCCTGATTAAACTGAAAGACGGCGTGGGCCTGCTGCCGACTGCTCTGGACGTTATCGAGAATCCGAAAAATCTGAAACTGGTTGAACTGGAAGCGCCGCAGTTGCCGCGTTCACTGGACGATGCACAGATCGCGCTGGCGGTGATCAACACCACTTACGCCAGCCAGATCGGCCTGACCCCTGCGAAAGACGGCATCTTCGTTGAAGATAAAGACTCCCCGTACGTCAACCTGATCGTGACTCGCGAAGACAACAAAGACGCGGAAAACGTGAAGAAATTTGTTCAGGCTTATCAGTCTGACGAGGTTTACCAGGAAGCCAACAAGGTGTTTAACGGCGGTGCTGTTAAAGGCTGGTAATCTCCTCTCAGTGTAATATCATCAGGACGGGCTTATGCCCGTCTTGTCATTTATGCAGGCAACTGATTCAATATCTGTTGTTTTGATTATCCATTGAGGAACTATTATGCGTGCTTTACCGATCTGTCTCTTAGCACTCATGCTGAGCGGCTGTTCTATGCTAAGCAGATCTCCTGTTGAACCTGTTCAAAGCACAGCAACCCCGCCAAAAGCGGAGCCAGCAAAACCGAAAGCGCCTCGCCCTGCACCGGTACGCATTATTACTAAAGCCGACGATCTCGTGGGCAAGCCATTCCGTGAACTGGGTGAAGTGAGCGGCGAATCCTGCCAGGCGACCAATCAGGACTCTCCTCCAAACATTCCAACGGCCCGCAAGCGTATGCAGATTAACGCGTCAAAAATGAAAGCCAACGCGGTGCTGCTGCACAGCTGTGAAGTGACCAGCGGTACGCCAGGATGTTATCGTCAGGCAGTTTGTATCGGTTCTGCACTAAACATTACGGCGAAATGAGTGCATTTCAGTTTGAGCAAATAGGCGTTATCCACTCTCCTTATAAAGAGAAATTCGCCGTACCGCGCCAGCCAGGTCTGGTCACGCGGGGCGGCGGTGAGCTTCATCTGATCGCGCCCTACAATCAGGCCGATGCGGTACGCGGGCTCGACGCCTTCAGCCATCTGTGGGTTGTCTTTGTGTTTCACCAGACCATGGAAGGTGGCTGGCGCCCAACGGTGCGCCCTCCCCGTCTGGGAGGAAATGCCAGAATGGGCGTTTTCGCCACCCGTTCGACCTTTCGCCCCAACCCCATCGGCATGTCGCTGGTTGAACTGAAAGGTATACGCTGTCAGAAGGATCAGGTGATCCTCGAGTTAGGCAGCCTTGACCTGGTTGACGGCACGCCGGTTATTGACATCAAACCGTATTTGCCTTTCGCCGAAGCGCTGCCGGACGCCCGGGCAAGTTATGCTCAGGATGCACCACAGGCCGATATGCCGGTACACTTCACGCCTGAGCTCACCGTCCAGATGCATCAGCTCGAAAAGCGTTATCCCCATCTTCGGGACTTTATCGTTGAAGTGCTGGCGCAGGACCCTCGTCCCGCCTACCGTAAAGAAGAGGAAGCCGGGAAAACCTATGCCGTCTGGCTGTTGGATTTTAACGTGCGCTGGCGCGTTACCGGGGAAGGTTTTGAAGTGTTTGCCCTTGAACCCAGGTAATTTTAACCTCCTCTCTTTTGGCATCTTTGCCACACTGGTAAACTAAACCACTTTTTTTGTGTCAGGTTGGCCTTTCAGCCAGCCCTACTCGTCGAAACGGAACCGTAACAACATGCGTACTAGCCAATATCTGCTCTCCACTTTAAAGGAGACACCTGCCGACGCCGAGGTGATCAGCCACCAGCTGATGCTGCGCGCCGGGATGATCCGCAAGCTGGCCTCCGGGTTATACACCTGGCTGCCGACCGGCGTGCGCGTCCTGAAAAAAGTCGAAAACATCGTGCGTGAAGAGATGAACAACGCCGGTGCTATCGAGGTGTTAATGCCGGTCGTTCAGCCCTCTGAGCTGTGGCAGGAGAGCGGTCGCTGGGAGCAGTACGGTCCGGAGCTGCTGCGTATTGCCGATCGCGGCGATCGTCCGTTTGTTCTCGGCCCAACGCATGAAGAAGTCATTACCGATCTGATCCGTAATGAGCTGAGCTCATACAAACAGCTGCCGCTGAACTTCTTCCAGATCCAGACCAAGTTCCGTGACGAAGTGCGTCCACGCTTTGGCGTGATGCGCTCTCGCGAGTTCCTGATGAAAGATGCCTACTCTTTCCATACGTCTCAGGAATCGCTGCAAGAGACTTACGACGCCATGTACGCGGCATACAGCAAAATCTTCTCCCGCATGGGTCTGGATTTCCGTGCAGTGCAGGCTGATACCGGATCCATCGGCGGTAGCGCATCCCATGAGTTCCAGGTACTGGCGCAGAGCGGTGAAGACGATGTGATCTTCTCTGACTCTTCAGACTACGCGGCGAATATCGAATTTGCAGAAGCGCTGGCGCCAAAAGAGCCACGCGGTGCGGCAACGCAAGAGATGACGCTGGTTGATACGCCAAACGCGAAAACCATCGCCGAGCTGGTTGAGCAGTTCAACCTGCCGATTGAGAAAACGGTAAAAACCTTGCTGGTGAAATCCACCGAAGGTAGTGCATACCCGCTGGTTGCCCTGCTGGTCCGTGGCGATCACGAGCTGAACGAAGTGAAAGCCGAGAAGCTGCCGCAGGTTGCCAGCCCGCTGACCTTCGCCACGGAAGCGGAAATCCGCGCCGTTGTGAATGCGGGTCCAGGTTCTCTGGGTCCAGTTAATCTGCCGGTTCCGGTTGTTATTGACCGCACGGTTGCCGCGATGAGCGACTTCTCTGCTGGCGCAAACATCGACGGTAAGCACTACTTCGGCATCAACTGGGATCGCGACGTGGCGACGCCAGAAGTGGCAGACATCCGTAACGTGGTCGCAGGCGATCCAAGCCCGGACGGCCAGGGTACGCTGATGATCAAACGCGGTATCGAAGTGGGTCATATCTTCCAGTTGGGAGACAAATACTCCCGCGCGATGAACGCTGCCGTTCAGGGCGAAGATGGTCGTAACCAGGTTCTGACAATGGGCTGCTACGGTATCGGGGTAACGCGCGTGGTAGCTGCTGCTATCGAGCAAAACTACGACGAGCGCGGCATCGTCTGGCCTGACAACATCGCACCGTTCCAGGTTGCGATTCTGCCAATGAACATGCACAAGTCTTACCGCGTGCAGGAACTGGCCGAGAAGCTGTATGCCGAGCTGCGCGATCAGGGTATCGAAGTGCTGATGGATGACCGTAAAGAGCGTCCTGGCGTGATGTTTGCTGATATGGAACTGATCGGTATTCCGCACACCATTGTCATCGGCGACCGTAACCTCGACAGCGACGAGATTGAATACAAATACCGTCGCAGCGGCGAGAAACAGATGATCAAGACTGGCGACATTCTTGATTACCTGGTGAAAGCCATTAAAGGTTAAGAAACAAAAAACCCCGCTCCGGCGGGGTTTTTTAATGGCACTACGTCAGCTTATTTACTGTCGCAGTTTTTACCTGCAACAAATTTCGCGTCTTTATCGGCCACAAGCGTTTTCACCATCTCACCGCTGTCCGGATTCGGCTCCAGGGTAAAGTGACCATCCACCGTCAGCAGAACCGGCTTGCTGTCATTGCCGCGCGCCACGGCGTAATCACGCTCCAGCTGAGCGTTGTTTGCCACGCTGACTTTCTTACCGGTGGCGCAATCGGTGAAGATTGCCGCATCAGCCATATAGAAATACATACCCCGCATCGCCATAGGCGTGGCAGGCAGTGCCGCTTTTACCGGGGCGAGCGTGTAGTTGAACTGAGACTCAATCGGATTGCCTTCACGGTCAAGCATCTCCATGCTGTCACCTTTAGGGCGGAACCAGGTTTTCTCCCCGGTCGTATCCGTCAGGACCAGCTTCTCAGCCGTACGTGCCCAGGTTCCGTAAGTCGCAAACGAAGAAGGCTCTTTCGCGCCCTGATAGCGCTGGTTCATTACCCAGGTGCCATCTTTTTGCAGGAACAGGGATGTTTCGATGCCCTCGCAGTCTGCACAAGGCAATACGCCACGCCAGCTCTGCTGCATCGGCTTCAATTCTTCCGTTTGCGTAGGCTGTAGTACCTGCGTTTCCGAACGGTTGTTACACCCAAAAAGCGCAAACAGCGTACTCACTGCCAGCGCTGACCATAATGCTTTTTTCACAATGAATTCCTTATGAAAGGTGTGTTCCCTTTCGTCACTCTGTAGGGCGACGAACTTTACCGCGTAGTGCTTTCACTGTGGATTTCTGCGCCTTTGACGATAGCCGACGCTCTTTCGATGCACGCGTGGGCCGCGTTGCCCGGCGGCTTTTCTGCACGGTCGTTAATTCTTTAATCATCGCCACCAGCCTCGCTATCGCCGCTTCCCGGTTTAACTCCTGGCTGCGGTACTCCTGCGCTTTAATCACAATGACGCCATCGCTGGTGATCAGATGATGGCTGGCGGCAAGCAGGCTTTCTTTATAATACTCTGGCAGGCTGGAGGCCCGAATGTCAAAGCGCAAATGGATAGCCGTTGAGGCCTTGTTAACGTGCTGACCGCCCGCGCCCTGCGCCCGAATGGCGGTAATCTCCAGCTCGTTATCCGGAATGCTGACGTTTCGGGACAAAACAATCATGACGCCGGTTGCCACGCCACTAAATGGATTTCCAGATTATTCTGAGAATCAGAAAGCCAGATCGCACCGTCCTGAATCGTCGCCTGCAGGACCATCGTTCTGCCAGCAAACTCGCTCAGTTGCGCCAGCTGCTCATCATCCAGATACCAGACGGTGAGGTTTTTAAACTGTCCGCACTTGCTCTTGTTTTGCTGCCACCAGATCTCCGCAGCGCGTTGATTATACGCGAATAACGCCACCTCTGCGGACTGGGTGCATGCCTTTTTAATCCTGCGCTCATCCGGCAGGCCAAGCTCAATCCACAAATCGATACCGAGATGATCGTTGCGCAGCCAGGCTTCGGGTTCATCTTCCGCACTCAAACCACGCGTAAATTGCAAACGCTCGTCGGCGTATTTAATCCACGCCAGCAGGCGCAGCATCATGCGCTCCTGGGTTTCAGAGGGGTGACGCGCCAGCGTCAATGACGCATCGAGGAACTGGTTGCGGTCAAGATCCGCCACGTTGACCACAGCTTTATAAATTGTCGCTTTCAGCGCCATCAGAGAACTCCTTTCGATTCAGGCGGACATTGTAGCGAAAACCGCAGCAAAACGCTGTTACGAGGTGATGAATAGTGCGCTATCAAGGCGCTGATATTGCTTAAATGAGTATGGTATAGTCACCTTGCTAAACCGAGTTTATCTTCGTAGGCTTAATGATATCTCACAGTAAGTCAGTGCGCTGGCGGGAGGGGATGTGAATAATTATTGTGAGTTAATTCGCAAACGGTATGCGGAAATCGCCAGCGGCGATCTGGGATATGTCCCGGACGCGTTGGGCTGTGTATTGAAGGTGCTTAATGAAGTGGCCTCTGATGAGAGCCTTTCAGAGTCGGTCAGGGAAAAAGCAGCGTATGCTGCGGCGAATTTACTGGTGAGCGATTATGTCGATGAATGATACTTATCAACCCATCAATTGTGATGACTATGACAACCTCGAACTCGCCTGCCAGCATCATTTAATACTGACGCTGGAGCTAAAAGATGGCGAAGTGTTGAAGGCGAAAGCCAGCGATTTGGTTTCACGTAAGAATGTGGAATATCTGATAGTGGAAGATGCCGGCGCGACGCGCGAGCTTCGTCTGGACAAAATCGCCAGCTTCAGCCACCCGGAAATCGGTACTGTGGTGGTAAGCGAATCCTGATGAAATTCACGGGCAGCCCGGCTGCCCGTTACGCATTCCACTCAAACGAAACGCCCTTTTCTACCCACCCTTCTTCAGTGATGAACACGCCCACAGCGGCAATAAGCGTCTCACCATAAAACAGCAGCGGTGTGGTATCGCGCAGCCAGGGCGGCACATTGTTCTCCTGCCAGATTTTCTTCAGCTTTCGTCCGCCATTGCGCCCGACGATATGCAGCAAACCACAGGCTTTAAAACGCACCGTAACGGGCTCATCCGCTTCTGGCAGGCGTACGTGACCGGTATTCGTCAGGGATACGCTACCCGCGCCAGCGGGTAATGTCAGCGCTTCTCCCACGCAGGGCCAGTCGAGAACAACATCAGAAAGGGAAGAACGGGATTTTACCCACCACAGTTTGCCCTGATAGCGCCTGACCTCGAAGCCGTTCAGGTAGACGCTCGGTGTGGCATCTTCTCGCGCCTGCGCCACTTCATCCCATATTCTGCCGAGCATCGCTCGTGACGGCATGACGGCATGATGAGAGGCCAACCAGCGGCGTAAAACCGCAGCACGGCGTACTGCACTCATCGCTTCCAGCGGCGAAATTGCCAGCGCCCCCTCAGAGGAAATCAGCTCGGCCAGCTCTTCACTCAGCAACTCATCCAGCAGGCTCTCCTGCTCGGCACAGAGCGTGGCGCTCCTGGCCGTCGCTTCAGCAAAGTGCTCCCAGCGTTCGGTCAGCAGCGGCAAGACGCGCAGACGCAGGAAGTTACGATCGTAGCTGTCGTCTTGATTGCTCTCGTCCTCAATCCAGCTCAGCTGATGTTCATGCGCCCAGGATTCAAGAGAAGCACGTGTTTCACCCAGCAGCGGGCGGATTAATTCGGTTTCGGCAAAACGCGCGCGCTCAGGCATGGCCGATAACCCCGCCGGACCACTGCCCCGCTTTAGCGCGAGCAAAAAGGTTTCGCACTGATCGTCAAGATGCTGCGCCGTAACCAGCGCTTCACCGTTCTTAAGCGCGCGGGTAAAAGCGGCATAGCGGGCCTTGCGCGCCTGCGCCTCAATACCCAGCCCTTCGTCCTGGAGAGTCACGCGTTCAACTATCAACGGGATGTTCCACGCCTTACAGAGGGCTTCACAGTGCGCTACCCATGCATCAGCATGAGGACTTAACCCGTGATGGATATGCATCGCCCGGAGCTGGACGTCAGGCTCCTGGTCACGCCAGAGCTTAAGGCGATGGAGCAAAACGGTGGAATCCAGCCCACCGCTAAACCCCACCAGCAGTTGGCGGTACGGTGAAACGGCTTGTGCGATAGCGGGTAAGGTCATAGGAATTACACATAAAAAATGCCCGGACTAAGCGGGCATTATCACACATGACGGCGATTACTGCTGGTAAAGCTCCAGCGGCAGGCCATCAGGGTCATTGAAAAAGGTAAAACGCTTGTCGGTGAACGGATCGACGCGTATCGCTTCGCACATCACGCCGTGAGATTCCAGATGTTTGACCGCGCTATTCAGGTCATCAACGCTAAAGGCCAGATGGCGCAGGCCGCAGGCTTCCGGACGTGAAGGACGCGCAGGCGGAAAAGGAAATGAGAACAGCTCAATCACATATTGCCCGTTTAACGCCAGATCGCCCTTCCAGGAGTCGCGCTCCTCGCGGTAAGCCTCACTGAGCAGCGTAAAGCCAAGGATATCGCAGTAGAAGGACTTACTTTTCGCGTAATCGGTCGCAATAATCGCAATATGATGAACAGCTTTTAAACCCAGCATAGCTTCTCCTTTTTATGATGCCTGAACGTTACAACCGAAAACCCGAACCTTGCAAGCGGTCACCTTTATTTTAGGACTCGCACCCAGTACACGCCCTGCTCATCGCGCTTCGCACCGTGGATATCCGTCTCAAAACCGGGATAGTGACGCCCTACCGAACAGAGCATCAGCAGGAAATCGAGCACCGCCCGGCTCTCTTCGGTAATCATCTCTCCCGGCATCAGGAGCGGAACGCCCGGTGGATAAGGCAGGATCATGTTGGCCGACACCCGCCCGACCAAATTTTCCAACTCGATGGTTTCCACCTCACCTTTCACCTGCCTCTGCCACGCTTTGTGCGGCGTGAGTTTCATCTCCGGTAGGACATCAAACGCCTGCAGCATCAGGCGCGGCAGGTCGTGCTGGCGGATCAGCTTGTGGATCCCCTGAGCCAGATCCTGAATACGCATATTACGGTAGAAGTCAGGATCCTCTGCGTAGAGATCCGGGAGCATGTTCTTCACCCGCAGGTTGAGATCGTAGGCGCGCTTAAACTCCATCAGGCCGCGCAACAACCCCATCGCGCGGGTTTTGTCGATCCCGATGCTGAACAGGAACAGCAGGTTATACGGCCCGGTTTTCTCCACCACCACGCCGCGCTCGTCCAGGAACTTCGCCACCAGCGCGGCGGGGATCCCTTCATCACCCATAACGCCCTGCTCGTCCATGCCCGGCGTCAGGATCGTCACTTTGACCGGATCGAGGAACATGTGGTCGGCATCGGCATCCCGGAAACCATGCCAGCCTTCGCCGGGCAAGACGGGCCAGCATTCTGCTTCATCAATCTCTTCCGGCTGCCAGATATCAAAGAACCAGCCGTCGGCTTCATCTTTCAGCCGCTGAATTTCTTTGCGGAAATGCAGCGCGCGCTCCACCGAGCGGTTGATCAGGCGTTTGCCCGGATTGCCGCGCAGCATAGCTGCCGCCGTTTCAATCGAGGCAACCAGCGGATAGCTCGGCGAGGTGGTGGTGTGCATCATAAAGGCTTCGTTAAACGTATCTTCGTCATACTCACCTTTAATGTGGATCAACGAAGCCTGCGAAAACGCGGCCAGCATTTTATGCGTCGACTGCGTTTCGAAGAACACTTTGCCCGGCACGCGCTCACCGCTCATCCCACTTTTACCCGAATAAATCGGGTGGAAGTTGGTGTAGGGTACCCATGCGGAATCGAAGTGGATCGACGGCACGTCGAGCGTCTTTTTGATCCAGTTGGTGTTGTACAGCAGGCCGTCGTAGGTGGAGTTAGTGATCACCGCATGGACAGGCCAGCTTGCGCCAGGAATTGCCGCAACCTTACCTTCAATGGCTTCATGGGTGAACTCCCGGCGCGGAATGCCGCCAAGAATACCGAGCGCGTTGCGCGTGGGTGACAGCCAGAGCGGCACGACGTCGCTCATCATCAGCAGATGCGCCAGCGATTTATGGCAGTTACGGTCAATCAGCAAGGTACTGCCTGCAGGGGCTGCGTACATCCCGACGATTTTGTTCGAGGTCGAGGTGCCGTTGGTCACCATATAGCTCTGCTCTGCGCCAAAGGTACGGGCGATATACTCTTCAGCTTCAAGATGCGGGCCGGTGTGATCCAGCAGAGAGCCTAATTCGGTGACTGAAATCGACACGTCCGCTTTCAACGTGTTGCCGCCGAAGAAATCATAGAACAGACAGCCCACCGGGCTTTTTTGATAGGCCGTTCCCGCCATATGGCCGGGCGTACAGAAGGTATATTTGCCCTCTTTCACGTAGGTGAAGAGCGCGCGGGTAAACGGCGGCGTGATGTTATCAAGATATTCCCCCGTGTACTGCTGAATACGGGTTGCAATATCGTCCGCCACGCCGAGCGAATATTCGAAGAACCACAGCGCCATTCGCATATCATTGGCGCTAACGTCCATCGTTGAGTGGGTATTGATGAACGCATACAGCGGGAGATACTCGTTCAGCTTGTTGATATCGCTGCACAGTTCGAGGTCATATTCATCCCAGTCGAAGATCACGCCGCAGATACGCGGATTGTGCTCGATAAACTTCAGCAGGTCGGCACTGTTGTGCGGCCAGATCAGCTGATACCCGCGCGATTGCAGGGCTTGCTCCAGCTCCTTAATCGGCTCATCTTTATAAAAGACGCCATGTGGCCCCATAATGGCAATGATATTCATGGGCTTACTCCTTAAAAAACATTAGCTAAGCATAGATCGGCTAAACCGCAGGTATAAAAAAAGCCGCAACAGTGTGCGGCTTTTCAGATAATTGTGAAGCTTACGCGTAACCGTAGGTCATCAGACGCTGGTAGCGACGGTTGAGCAGATCGTCTTTGCTCAGCACGTCCAGATCCGCCAGGTCAGCCAGCAGCTGAGCTTTCAGGGAAGCGGCCATCACTTCCGGCTTACGATGCGCACCACCCAGCGGTTCCGGGATGATGGAGTCGATCAGCTTAAGCTCTTTCAGGCGCGGCGCAATGATGCCCATCGCTTCTGCAGCCAGCGGCGCTTTGTCGGCGCTTTTCCACAGAATGGACGCGCAGCCTTCCGGGGAGATAACGGAATAGGTGCTGTACTGCAGCATATTCACTTTATCGCCCACGCCAATCGCCAGCGCACCGCCGGAACCACCCTCGCCGATAACGGTACAGATGACCGGCACCTTCAGACGAGACATCTCGCGCAGGTTGCGCGCGATGGCTTCAGACTGACCGCGCTCTTCCGCGCCCACGCCAGGGTATGCACCTGGGGTGTCGATGAAGGTGATGATTGGCATGTTGAAACGCTCAGCCATCTCCATCAGACGCAGGGCCTTACGGTAGCCTTCTGGTGCTGGCATACCGAAGTTACGACGGATTTTCTCTTTGGTTTCACGGCCTTTCTGATGACCAATGATCATCACCGGACGTCCGTCCAGACGCGCGATACCGCCAACGATAGCTTTATCGTCAGCGTATGCGCGATCGCCTGCCAGTTCGTCAAATTCGTCAAACGCCAGGCGGACATAATCCAGGGTGTACGGACGCTGTGGATGGCGTGCCAGCTGGGCCACCTGCCATGCGCCGAGATCGGCAAAGATTTTGCGCGTCAGTTCTACGCTTTTCTCGCGGAGACGATGCACTTCTTCGTCGATGTTAATATCCAGTTTTTCATCCTGACGGCTTACCGCTGTCAGAGAATCGATTTTCGCTTCCAGCTCTGCAATCGGCTGTTCGAAATCAAGGAAATTCAGACTCATAGTATTCCTGTATTAGTCAAACTCCAGTTCCACCTGCTCCGAACCAATGAGGCCACGGAGATCGTTCAGTAAACGATCGCTCGGAGAGACACGCCACGTTGCACCAAAGCGCAACCGCGCACGTGCATCCGCCCTCTGATAGTAGAGATGTACTGGAATGGTCCCCGAGCGGTGGGGTTCCAGAGACTGACGGAGTCGGTTTAAAAGCTGGTCATCAATTTGCCTGTCCGTCAGCGAGATAGCAAGCCCGCGAGCATATTTTTCCCGGGCTTCGTCAATGTCCATCACTTCGCGGGCGGTCATTTTAAGCCCCCCGCTGAAGTCATCAAAGCTGACCTGTCCGCTGACGATAAGTATGCGGTCTTTTTCCAGCAATTGCTGGTATTTATCCAGCGCGTCGGTGAATAACATCACCTCCAGACGCCCGGAACGGTCATCCAGCGTACAGATGCCGATACGATTGCCGCGCTTGGTGACCATTACCCTTGCAGCAATCACAAGCCCCGCAGCCGTGGTGATTTTACCACGATCTGTCGGATGCATGTCTTTTAGCCTGTGGCCGCCGACATAGCGCTCAATTTCTTTGATGTACTGGTTGATCGGGTGCCCCGTCAGGTACAAGCCTAACGTTTCACGCTCCCCATCCAGTACCACCTGTTCTGGCCACGGCTGGCAGTTGGAATAAGACTGCTCGATCTGCTCTGGCTCTTCCGCCAGTACGCCAAACATATCCGCCTGACCAATGGCTTCCGCTTTTGCATGCTGGTCCGCCGCTTTCAGGGCGTCGCCCAGCGAGTTCATCAGCGCGGCGCGGTGCGGTCCCAGCCTGTCAAACGCCCCGGACATGATCAGTTTTTCCAGCACGCGGCGGTTCAGCTTTTTGGTATCGGTACGGGCGCAAAGATCGAACAGCTCGCGGAAATACCCGCCGTTGTTACGCGCTTCGATGATCGCCTCGATCGGGCCTTCACCCACGCCTTTGATCGCGCCGATCCCGTACACGATCTCCCCGTCGTCGTTGACGTGGAAATGGTAGAGCCCCGAGTTAATGTCCGGCGGCAGGATCTTCAGCCCCATGCGCCAGCATTCGTCCACCAGGCCAACCACCTTCTCGGTGTTGTCCATATCGGCCGTCATTACCGCCGCCATAAACTCAGCAGGATAGTGCGCTTTCAGCCACAGCGTTTGATACGACACCAAAGCATAGGCGGCGGAGTGGGATTTGTTAAATCCGTACCCGGCGAATTTCTCCACCAGGTCGAAGATTTTCATCGCCAGCTCGCCGTCTACGCCGTTTTTCTTCGCCCCGTCTTCAAAGATAGAGCGCTGCTTGGCCATCTCTTCCGGCTTTTTCTTACCCATCGCACGACGCAGCATGTCCGCGCCGCCGAGCGTATAGCCGGAAAGCACCTGGGCAATCTGCATCACCTGTTCCTGATACAGGATGATGCCGTAGGTTGGCTCCAGCACCGGCTTCAGGCTTTCGTGCTGCCACTGAACGTCCGGATAGGAAATCTCTTCGCGCCCGTGCTTACGGTCAATAAAGTTATCTACCATCCCCGACTGCAGCGGGCCCGGACGGAACAGGGCCACCAGTGCGATCATATCTTCGAAGCAGTCAGGCTGCAGACGTTTAATCAGATCTTTCATGCCGCGGGATTCAAGCTGGAAGACGGCGGTAGTCTCCGAGCGCTGCAGCATGTCGAAACTTTTTTTGTCATCCAGCGGGATGGCAGCGATGTCTATTGGCTCAAGGCCTTGCTTTTCCCGGCGCGGGTTGATCATCTTCAACGCCCAGTCGATGATCGTCAACGTACGCAGGCCAAGGAAGTCGAACTTCACCAGCCCGGCGTATTCTACGTCGTTCTTATCGAACTGGGTAACCGGGTGCTGGCCCGCTTCATCGCAGTAAAGCGGCGCGAAGTCGGTAATTTTGGTCGGGGCGATAACCACGCCCCCCGCATGCTTACCGGCGTTACGCGTGACGCCTTCCAGCTTGCGCGCCATGTCGATCAGGGCTTTGACTTCTTCGTCGGCTTCGTAAATCTCCGGCAACTGAGGCTCGGCCTCAAACGCTTTTGCCAGCGTCATGCCCGGATCGGGCGGCACCAGCTTAGAAATACGATCGACAAACCCGTACGGGTGGCCCAGCACGCGGCCGACGTCACGGATAACCGCTTTCGCCGCCATCGTACCGAAGGTAATAATCTGCGATACCGCATCACGGCCGTACATATCGGCGACGTGCTCGATCACCTGGTCACGTTTCTCCATGCAGAAGTCGACGTCAAAGTCGGGCATGGAAACACGTTCCGGGTTAAGGAAGCGTTCGAACAGCAGGTCAAATTCCAGAGGGTCGAGATCGGTAATTTTAAGCGCATAGGCCACAAGCGATCCCGCACCGGAACCACGGCCCGGGCCTACCGGCACGCCGTTATCCTTCGACCACTGGATAAACTCCATAACGATCAGGAAGTAGCCGGGGAAACCCATCTGGTTGATCACCTGGAGTTCAATATCCAGACGTTCATCGTACGGTGGGCGTTTCTCTTTGCGAACGGCTTCATCCGGGAACAGGAATTCCAGACGCTCTTCCAGACCTTCCTTCGATTTTACGACCAGGAAATCTTCCGTGGTCATATCACCCGTCGGGAACTGCGGCAGGAAGTACTCGCCGAGACGCACGGTGACGTTACAGCGCTTTGCTATTTCAACGCTGTTTTCCAGCGCTTCCGGGATGTCCGAGAAGAGCTCACACATCTCCTCTTCGTTGCGCATATACTGCTGAGAGGAGTAGTTACGCGGACGTTTAGGATCGTCGAGGGTGAAGCCATCATGGATTGCCACGCGAATTTCATGTGCGTCGAAATCGCCCGCTTCGAGGAAACGGACATCGTTGGTGGCCACCACAGGCAAACCACGCTCTTCGGCAAGCGCCACGGCGGCATGCAGATAGCTCTCTTCGTCCGCACGCCCGGTGCGGATCAGCTCGAGATAGTAGCGATCCGGGAAATACTCTTCGTAGAACGAGACGCACTGATCCACCAGCGCACTGTTGCCGCGCAGCAGACACTTGCCGACATCGCCCATGCGACCGCCGGAAATCAGCAGCAGGCCTTCGTTCAGCTCTGCCAGCCAGTCACGGTCGATCCACGGACCCATCGCACCATATCCACGCTGATAGGCTTTAGAGATAAGCAGGGTAAGGTTCTGATAACCGGTGTTGTTCATCGCCAACACGGAGATCTGCGTCATCTCATCGCCGAGCAGCTCGCTCTGGACATGAAAATCCGCGCCGACAATTGGCTTTAACCCGGCGCCATGCGCGGTTCCGTAGAACTTCACCAGGCCACACAGGTTGGTAAAATCGGTGATCGCCAGCGCAGGCATGCCAAGCGCGGCCGCCTTTTTTACCAGCGGTCCGGTCTTTGCCAGCCCATCGATCATGGAGTAGTCGCTATGCACCCGCAGGTGTACGAAACGTGGTTCAGCCATCTTCAGATTCCGCGTTACTTAATTGCTTGCGTATTGATTCAGGACACCCGTCCCAGCGCGCGTTTCACCGGGCCAAAGCTACGACGGTGGTGTTCGGTTGCGCCATGTTCAGCCAGCCTTTCCAGATGGAAAGGTGTGGGATACCCCTTATGCTGGGCAAAACCATACTGCGGGTAAGTGAGGTCCAGCGCGGCCATTTCGGCGTCGCGCGTCACTTTGGCAATAATAGAAGCTGCGCTAATTTCTGCGACCCGGCTATCGCCTTTGACGACCGCCATCGAAGGCATAGGCAATGCCGGACAGCGGTTGCCGTCAATCAGGACATATTCCGGGGAAATTTTCAGGCCCGCTACCGCACGCTGCATCGCCAGCATCGTGGCATGCAAAATATTCAGCTCGTCTATTTCATGCGGTTCAGCGCGCCCCAGGCTCCAGGCCAGCGCCTTCTCCTGAATCTCACTAAACAGCGCCAGCCGGCGCTTTTCAGACAATTTTTTAGAGTCGTTCAGTCCGATAATCGGACGAGCCGGATCGAGGATCACCGCGGCGGTCACCACAGCCCCCACTAACGGACCACGGCCCACTTCGTCGACGCCCGCCACAAGGCGAGTGTGAGGATAAACAAATTCCATCATTTTGCTAGCTCCAGCACCGCATCCGCCGCTTGCTCATCAGCATTACAGCGGATCAGTTGATGCAGTTCGCGGAAGGTATCGTGCATCTGGTGGCTGGTCTTGCCGTTTGCCAGCAGCGGCAGCAGTGCATCCGCGAGCGCCTGCGGCTGGCACTCATCCTGCAACAGCTCTTTCACCAGCTCGCGACCGGCAAGCAGGTTTGGCAGGGAGACATAATCCGTTTTCACCAGACGTTTTGCCAGCCAGAAGGTGAACGGCTTCATGCGATAACCGACCACCATCGGGCATTTCGCCAGCATACACTCCAGCGCCGCCGTACCGGAGGCCAGCAGCGCGGCATCGCTCGCATACATCGCTTCACGCCCTTTTCCGTCCAGAAGACGGACGTGAAGATCCGGGGCAACTTCCGCTTTGATGCGCTCAAACTGCTCGCGGCGTTTGGCATTCACCAGCGGCACGACCACTTCAAGATCGGGATAGGTATGGCGAAGAATTTGCGCTGTTTTGAGGAAATCGGCGCTCAGCATTTCAACTTCAGCGCCACGGCTACCCGGCAGCAGCGCCAGGCAGTGCACATCATGCGGGATGCCCAGCGCGTCGCGCGCCGCGTTTTTATCCGGATCCAATGGCATCGCATCCGCCATGGTATGACCGATAAAACGGCACGGAACATTAAATCTGTCGTAAAACGCTTTTTCGAAAGGCAGGAAAGCCAGCACCAGGTTGGTGGACCGTCCGATTTTGAAAACGCGTTTCTGTCGCCACGCCCAGACGGACGGACTGACGTAATGAATGGTTTTGATCCCCTGCTTTTTCAAATTCCCTTCAAGGGTTATGTTGAAATCAGGCGCATCGATACCGACAAACACATCAGGTTTGAGGTCGGTAAAACGGCGGGTGAGATCGGCACGAATATGCAGCAAACGGCGCAGACGCCCCAGGACCTCAACGATGCCCATCACGGCGAGCTCTTCCATCTCATACCAGGCTTCACAGCCTTCGGCCTGCATCAGTGGGCCAGCAACGCCGACAAAGCGCGCATTAGGTACACGAGCTTTTAGCGCGCGGATGAGACCGGCACCAAGAATATCGCCGGAGGTTTCTCCGGCGACCAGGGCTATCGTAAGCGGACGACTGTCGACCATTAACGAATCAGACCCCTTGTTGAACGGTCAAAGAATTCCATGAACGCGTTCACTTCCGGGTGCTTATTCGCCAGTTCGGCAATTTCCGGCTTCGCCTCTTCCAGCGTTTTCCCGCTACGGTACAGCAGTTTGTACGCGTTGCGGATGGCTGTAATCGCTTCGCGGCTAAAGCCACGACGCTTGAGGCCTTCGATGTTCACGCCAAACGGCGTGGCATGGTTACCCTGCGCAATAACGTAAGGTGGGACGTCTTGCGCCACACCTGAGCAGCCGCCGACCATCACGTGTGCACCAATGATGCAGAACTGATGAACTGCGGTCATGCCACCGATAATTGCGAAATCATCAACCGATACGTGTCCCGCCAGCGTTGCGTTGTTGGCGAGGATACAGCGGTCACCCACGGTACAGTCGTGCGCGATATGCGCATTAACCATAAACAGGTTGTCGCTGCCTACCTTCGTCAACCCACCGCCCTGTACTGTTCCACGATGAATGGTGACGCTTTCGCGAATACGGTTACGATCGCCAATTTCCAGACGGGTCGATTCACCAGCATATTTCAGATCCTGGTTAACTTCACCGATGGAAGCGAACTGATAAATCTCGTTATTGCAGCCGATGGTCGTGTGACCATTCACCACAACGTGAGATTTCAGTACTGTACCCTCACCAATTTCGACATGGGGTCCAACAATACAGAACGGGCCAACGTGGACGTTAGCACCAATGATGGCACCGGTTTCCACAATGGCAGTAGGATGAATAAAGGCAGATTTATCAATCACGTATCAGGACTCCCGGCTACGAGCACACATCATCGTCGCTTCGCAAACAACTTTGCCGTCAACCAGAGCTACGCCTTTGAAGCGAGTCAGGCCACGACGCGTTTTTTCAAAAGTGACTTCCATGATCATCTGATCACCAGGCACGACTGGACGCTTAAAGCGCGCTTCATCGATACCTGCGAAGTAATAGAGTTCACCCGGCTCCAGTTTACCTACGCTTTTAAACGCCAGAATACCGGTTGCCTGTGCCATTGCTTCCAGGATCAACACACCCGGGAAGATCGGCTTACCAGGGAAGTGTCCCTGGAAGAAAGGCTCGTTTACGGAGACATTTTTCACTGCGCGCAGAAAACGACCTTCTTCAAAATCCAGCACACGGTCTACCAGCAAAAACGGGTAGCGGTGCGGCAGAAGTTCTAAAATCTCTTCAATATGCAGAGTATGAGTGTCAGTAGTCAAAATACTCTTCCTGTCAAATGTACTAAGTAGCAATAATAACACGGCCTGCCGGTTTATAAAAAAGCCGACAGGCCGGGAAAATTAGCGTTAAACGGATGAACGCTTAGTCTTGTTGATCGATTTTGCGCTCAATCGCTTTGAGACGCTTGCTCATATCATCAATATTCATCACCAGAGCAGCTGTTTTACGCCAGACCTTGTTCGGTTGCAGCGGAATGCCTGAGGAATAGACGCCAGGTTCAGTGATAGGACGCATAACCATGCCCATACCTGTCACCGTCACTTTGTCGCATATTTCCATATGGCCGTTGATCACGCTGGCACCGCCAATCATGCAGTAACGGCCAATTTTGAGGCTGCCTGCCATGATCACGCCGCCTGCAACTGCGGTATTGTCGCCAATCACAACGTTATGTGCAATCTGGCACTGGTTATCAATGATAACACCATTGCCAATAATGGTGTCGTCAAGCGCACCGCGGTCAATAGTGGTACAGGCACCGATCTCAACACGATCGCCGATAATCACGCGACCCAACTGTGGGATCTTAACCCAGTTCCCCCGATCGTTGGCGTAACCAAAACCGTCGGAACCAATCACCGTACTGGATTGAACAAGGCAATTTTCGCCAATCTCAACCTCGTGGTAGACAGATACATTAGCCCATAAGCGGGACCCTGCACCAATCTTCGTATTTTTACCAACAAAGCAGCCTGGACCAATCACCACGTTGTCACCCAGCACAACGCCGGATTCAATGACAGCGTTTGCGCCAACTGCAACGTTGTTACCCAGCTGAGCCGTCGGATCAATTGAGGCGCTAGCCGCAATGTTCTGCGCCGGCTGCGGCGTGGTATCAAGAATTTGGGCCATGCGTGCATACGTCAGGTAGGGATTTTTCACTACCAGAGCAGCGCCTGTGGCAAACGGAAGATCGTCCTGCGTCAGAACAACGGCAGACGCCTGGCATTGAGCCAGGTGTTCACGGTACTTAGGACTTACCATGAAAGTGATGTTGCCAGCTTTAGCAGATTGCATGGACGCAACAGCGGTGATGACGATATCGCCATCACCGTGTAATTCTGCATCCAACTGCTGAGCTAAATCAGCCAGTCGAATTGAAGGCATTACTTATTTAACCTGTTTCAGAACATCAGCGGTGATGTCTTTAACATCGCTGCTGTTGAAAGCAACGGCATTCGCATCAACAACCAGATCGATGCTCTGATCGGCAGCAACAGCTTTAACTGCAGACTGAATGCGAGTAACCAGTTTACCGCGCTCTTCGTTAGAACGACGCTGGCGATCCTGCTCGAAAGCCTGCGCTTTCTGGGAGAAGGTCTGGCGCTGAGCCATTACGTCTTTTTCCAGCTTGCTGCGATCGCTTGCTTTCATGGTAGAACCATCGCGCTGCAGACGCTGCATTTTAGTCTGGAGGTCGCCTTCCATACGTTGCAGTTCGCTAGCACGGCCTTTGAATTCGTTCTCCAGCGTTGCAGAAACGCCCGTTTTCTGTGCAACTTGCTGGAACAAATTACCCATGTTGACGATTGCGATTTTGTCCGCTGCCTGAGCAGAAGTTGCCATCGCTAAACCGAGACCTGCAGCTAATAACCACTTTTTCACAATTAACTCCTTACCATCCCATTGGCACCTGAAGGTACCGTTCTTTGCGTGGCAAGGCGATCGTGTTACCGATCGCCAGTTGTCAGCGCTACACTGCCAACGCATTCCATTGCAGCGAATTATTACCAGGTTTTACCAATGTTAAACTGGAATTGCTCCGCTTTGTCTCCATCGTATTTCTTAAACGGCTGGGCGTAAGAGAAGACCAACGGCCCCAGCGGTGACATCCATTGTAATGCGATACCTGCGGACATGCGAATGTTGCCCGGATCGCTGTAGTCTGGAACACCTGCCGCACGCATCTGGGCGGTATTCTCCCAGTTGGTATCCCACACCGTACCCGCATCCATAAAGAAGGAGGTACGGACAGAGTTCGCGTACTTGTCGCTGATAAACGGCGTAGGCGTGATGAACTCAAGGCTCGCCACGGCCATAGCGTTACCGCCGACTGCATCATCAGAGCTACACACTTGTTTTGAATCACGGCTTGCGCAGTTATCTTCGTCATTACCGCCGTAGTAGACCGCTTTCGGACCAATGTTATTGGACTGGAAGCCACGCACGGTGCTGGAACCACCCGCATAGAAGTTCTCATAGAATGGCAGCTCTTTACTGCCAATCCCGTCACCGTAACCCCAACGCGTACGACCCAGGACAACCCACTTGTGGTCATCATCAATTGGGAAGTAAGACGCCGTGTCCAGCGTCAACTTGTAGAACTCGTTATCAGAGCCAGGAATGGTCACTTTACCGTTCAGGTTGACGCGAGAACCTTCCGTAGGGAAGTAGCCACGGTCAAGGCGGTTATATGTCCAGCCGTAGTTGAAGGTGAAGTCATCCGCCGCGAAGCCGTTGTCATCGCTGGACGTACTTGCCGACTGGCCAATGGAATCCAGATAACGCCACATCGCCACCTGCGGCTGCATGTTGGACAGGTCGTTATGCACATAACCTAAACCTGCACGCAGGGTGTTGTATTCGTTCACCGGGAAGCCGAGCGTACCGTCTACACCGTAACTCTTGTTGGTATAGGAGGACAGATCTGCGTCGTCTGCTTTAAAGTCGTTATAGAAGATACGACCGCCCAGGCTCACACCGTCAACGGTGAAGTATGGGTTTGTGACAGAAAACTCAGAGTAGGTCTGGTAGTCGTTTTTGGTACCGTTGATACCAACGGAGTACCCCGTGCCCAGCCAGTTATCCTGCTGAACACCGACCTGGAAGCTCACACCGCTTTCAGTACCGTAGCCCACACCGAAGTTGAAGCTACCGGTGTTACGCTCTTTTACTTTATAGACGACATCAACCTGATCCGGGCTGCCTGGTACACGCTGGGTATCCGTATCAACCGTCTCGAAGTAACCCAGACGATTCAGACGCTCTTTACCCTGGTCAACCAGGTCGCTACCCAACCACGCCCCTTCCATCTGGCGCATTTCGCGGCGCAGAACGGAATCTTTAGAAGTATCGTTACCTTCGAAGCGGATCTTACGCACGTAGAAACGGTTACCCGCATCAACGTTTACGTGCAGCTTAACGGTTTTCTCAGCGTCGTTGATTTCCGGCTGAGTTTGTACGCGCGGATAGGCGTAACCATAGCGGCCGAGCAGCTTTTTAATGCTGTCTTCCATTTTGGTGACTTTAGAACCGCTATACAGATCGCCCGGCTGAATTTTGGTCAGCGACTCGATCTCAGCAGAATGCCCCGCCAGGTTTCCACTTACTTCAACGCCAGAAAGCTTGTACTGATCGCCTTCTGTGATGTTAACCGTAATGTAGATCCCTTTCTTGTCCGGAGTCAGACTGACCTGAGTTGAATCAATGTTGAAACGGGCATAACCGCGATCCAGATAATAGCTGCGCAGGGTTTCAAGATCGCCTGCCAGTTTCTGTTTCTGGTATTTACGGTCACCCACCACGTTCCACCACGGCACTTCGTCACGCAGCTGGAACGTTGAGATCAGTTCGTCGGTGCTGAACGCGTGGTTGCCGACGATGTTGATCTGCTGGATCTTCGCAGAAACACCTTCCTGGAAGACCAGTTTCAGGTCAACACGGTTACGCGGCAGCGGCGTTACTACCGCTTTCACGCTGGCGCTGTATTTACCGACGCTGTAATAGAAATCTTCCAGACCTTTTTCAATGTCTGCAAGGGTTGTGCGGTCCAGGGACTCCCCCACACGAACACCGGATGCTTCAAGGTTTTGCTTGAGCATGTCATCTTTCACCGACTTGTTGCCGGAGAAGGTGATACTGGCGATCGTTGGACGTTCTTTTACCTGTACCAGCAGCGTATCACCATCGCGCAGGACGCGAACGTCCTCAAAGTTGCCGGTGGCAAACAGAGCACGGATGGTGTTACTGATATCATCATCATTAACCGTATCGCCGGGGCGTACAGGCATACTGAGGAGGGCCGCACCAACGGCGACACGCTGGAGGCCTTCGAAATGAATGTCTTTCACTACGAACCCGTCAGCACCGTATACGGTGGCGCTGCTAAACAGCAGCGACGCTATGAGCAACTTTTTCATCGCCATCGTTATTATGCGTTCTTCCTAACACTCTCTTACAACCGAGAGAAATCATTGAAAAGTGCAAGCCCCATTAACAGCACCAGCAAAATCGAGCCAATGCGATAACTAAAGTCTTGAACTCGCTCGGATACCGGTCCGCCTTTTAGCTTTTCAATGGCTAAAAACAGCAGATGGCCCCCGTCTAATACGGGAAGCGGGAACAGGTTGATTATCCCGAGGTTCACGCTAATGAGCGCGAGAAACATGAGATAGTAAATCACCCCGAACTCCGCTGACATCCCAGCCCCTTGGGCAATCGAAATAGGCCCACTGAGGTTGTTCAGTTTCACATCACCGGTTATCAATTTCCCCAACATGTTTACCGTTAGCTTCATCAGTTGCCATGTTTTATCCGTGGCTTCAAGGATGGCGCTGAACGGCCCATACTGGCGTATTGTCTTGTACTCATCTGGCAGTGGGATCACTTTCGGCACAACGCCTGCAAACCCTTCTGCCTTTCCGCTGCTCGATTTGGTATCCGGAATCAGCGTCAGTGAGAGCGGACTCCCCTGTCTTTCCACTTCCAGCGCGAGCGATGTACCCGGATTATCGCGTACCAGAGTAACAAAGGTCATCCATTGTGTTAATGGTTGACCATCGACTTTAACGATCCTGTCGCCCGCTTGCAAACCCGCTTTACTCGCTGCGGAGTTAGCCTGTACTTCGGCTAATACCGGTTCGATTTGCGCGCTGCGCGGCCGAATCCCCAGAGCGGAAACGGGATCTTCTTTGTCGGGCTCGAAACTCCAGTGGCGTAAATCCAGCACTTTTTCCTGCCGCTGGTCTGATCCAAAAGGCGACACGCTGACAGTCGTCTTCTTATCACCAATTTTCGCAACCAGCTGCAACCGCACGGCATCCCAATCAGGGGTTTCGATGCCATCAATCGCTTTAAGTTCCATCCCAGGTGCAATTTGCCCACTCGCCGCGATAGAGCCAGGGGCAATTTCACCGACAACCGGACGCACGCCAGGGACACCGATGATAAACACCAGCCAGTAAGCAAAGATAGCAAAGATGAAATTGGCTACCGGACCGGCAGCAATGATGGCAGCACGTTGCCCAACGGTTTTGTTGTTAAACGCGCTGTGTCTCAGTTCTGGCGCAACAGGCTCGACGCGTTCGTCGAGCATTTTGACATAGCCACCCAGCGGAATAAGGGCGATGACAAACTCGGTGCCATGGCGATCGGTACGCTTCCAGAGCGATTTACCAAACCCGATGGAGAATCTCTCCACCCGCACGCCACAGCGTCGAGCAACCCAGAAATGGCCAAATTCATGCACGGTAATCAGCACACCCAGTGCAACAATGAACGCCGCCAGATTCCAGAGAATGCTCAGCATAAAACCTTCCGTTAAATCGTCCCGAATACCAGTAAAAGCAAGCAAGCAAACACTGGAACAGCCGCCGTCAGGCTGTCAATACGATCCAGTATCCCGCCATGGCCTGGAATCAAGTGACCACTGTCTTTAATCCCTGCTTCACGCTTGAACATACTTTCGGTGAGATCACCCAGCACCGAGGCCAGCGCAGCGAAAATTGAGCACACCAGCAATGTTGACGGTGCCACCTCCAGATTCGCCCAGAGGCCATAACCCCAGGAGATGATCGCCGCCGTAAACAGGCCGCCGATGAATCCTTGCCAGGTTTTACCCGGGGAAACCTTCGGCGCCAGTTTATGTTTGCCGAACAGTTTACCAAACATATAGGCTCCAGAGTCAGCCCCCCAGACGAGAATCATCACATAAAGCAGCCAGAGGGCACCGCTATAGTGGTTTTCGTCATAGTGCCAGGCGCGCAGCGCGACCATACCCCAGAAAAATGGAACAATTGTGAGCAGACCAAAAATAAGGCGCAACACTTTAGAATTTCGCCACAGCGCCGCAGAACCTGGATAAAAAAGCACCAGCACAAGTGCAGCAACCCACCATGCCAGCGATATCCATAAGGATCCGGCAACCAGCGGTTGGTGAATATCGTGATGATATTCAGGCAACGTGAACAGCATCAGGGCCAGGATAAAGCCGCAAAGCACCGCCAGCCATACCCGCTGTGTGCGCGAGGTAAAGCCGCTAAACTGTCCCCATTCCCAGGCGGCAAGCATGCACACCACGAGCGTAACAATCGCGAATCCCACTGGGGGCAGTAAAAACAGCGCCGCAATGACAATGGGTATTAATACAAAAGCGGAAATCAGGCGATACTTCAGCAAAAGCTACCCCCATCAGGCTTTGTCGCCACCAGGCTCGGTGCCGCCGAAACGACGCTCTCGATTGGCAAAGGCATGCAGCGCACCTTCAAAGTCTTGTTCATCAAAATCGGGCCAAAGAACATCAGTAAAGTAAAGTTCGGCGTAGGCAATTTGCCAAAGCAAAAAGTTACTTATGCGGTGTTCTCCCCCTGTCCTTATTACCAAATCCACAGGCGCCAGTTCATTCATGCAGATTTGCCGACTGAGCGCCTCTTCATCAATTTGGTCGGGTCTCAACAGCCCTTCCTGAACCTGCTCGGCAAGATGCCGAACGCCCTGAATAATATCCCAGCGTCCGCCGTAATTCGCCGCGATATTGAGCGTCAGGCCGGTATTGTTTTCCGTCAGCGCTTCTGCTTTGCGAATCCGTTCCTGCAAACGTGAGTTAAAACGACTGGTTTCGCCAATAATACGCAGGCGGACGTTGTGGCGGTGCAGGCTTTTTACTTCGCTATCGAGCGCCCACACAAACAGTTCCATCAACGCAGTCACTTCCTGCGGTGGTCGATTCCAGTTCTCACTGCTAAAAGCATAGAGCGTTAACGCATCAATGCCGTTATTGGCGGCAAAAGAAACGGCGCGGCGAACGGATTTCGCCCCCGCTTTATGCCCAAAGGCTCGTATCTTCCCTTGTCTTTTCGCCCAGCGGCCGTTGCCATCCATGATGATTGCTACATGACGACAGCCATGCGCTGGCAAGTTTTCGCTCATTGGTTGATTCGCAGACAACATAACGCGTTTTTAGTCCCTGAAAAGGATTTAACGGTACACAGGAATACTGAAGCCTATACATAAAAAAGCCGTGTCAAACCACGGCTTACCTGACCACATAAAGTCAAATACCTGCGATCAGGTGGCGCAGACTATATCACTGAAGCACAACGCTAACAAATAGCACGACGACTAGTGGCTGCTTTATCACCAGCTTGCGAGACGTGTCACCTGTTTACGCGCAACAATGCGAGCCTCTGCATCGACCGCCAGCACCTCTTCCACGCTTTGTGGTTCGCGCAAATCCATCAATTCAAGCACTGAAAGATTCATTGCTGCGATATCGGTAAAGCGGATCTGCTGATTCAGAAATGCCTCAACGGTCACTTCATTCGCTGCATTCAGTGCCGTCGTCGCCGCCTGCCCCTGGTCAAAGGCCGTCATCGCGAGCTTCAGGCACGGGTAACGGTCGTAATCAGGCTCGCTAAAGGTCAGTGAACTCAGCTTGCAGAAATCGAGCGGTTTTGCCCCGGATGTTACGCGGTTTGGCCACGCCATGGCGTGAGCAATAGGCGTGCGCATATCCGGTTCGCCCAACTGAGCAAGCACGCTGCCATCCTGATAGCGCACCATAGAGTGAATCACCGATTGCGGGTGGATCAGCACTTCCATCTGTTTCGCTGACGCATTAAACAGCCAGCGCGCTTCAATGTATTCCAGACCTTTGTTCATCATGGTGGCTGAATCGACGGAGATCTTACGACCCATCGACCAGTTCGGATGACGGCACGCCTGATCCGGCGTCATTGCGCTCAGTTCAGACAGTGGCGTTTCACGGAACGGGCCACCAGACCCGGTGAGCAGAATCGACACGACGCCATTCTGCTCCAGGTCAGCGTACCCCAGGTTCTGTTGAAAAGGTTGCGGCAAACTCTGAAAAATGGCGTTGTGTTCGCTATCAACCGGTAAAAGACGCGCCCCGCGCTGCTTGACCGCCTCCATAAACAGGCGTCCGCAGGTCACCAGCGACTCTTTATTCGCCAGCAGGACATCTTTACCGGCATCAATAGCAGCAAGCGTTGGCAGAAGCCCAGCCGCCCCAACGATGGCGGCCATCACCTGATCGACCTCATCCAGCGCCGCCATCTCGCATGCCGCCTGCTGACCGCTGAGCACCTCAGTATGACTGCCCTTTTCCTGCAGCAGCGCTTTCACCTGGCGAGCACTCTCTTCGTCATCCATCACCGCAAAGCGGGGCGTAAACTCCAGACACTGCTCCACCATGCGCTGCACGTTTTTACCGGCCACGAGGGCGGTCACGGTGTAGCTTTCAGGATTATGGCGAACCACGTCAAGAGTGCTGCAACCGATTGAGCCGGTTGAGCCAAGGAGTGTTAAATGCTTCATGAGATGCCCGGAAAAAAGTTAGACCAGATAAAAGCAAAACGCCGCCAGTAAGACACAACGTCCCCTGAACGGCGTTTATCAGTGTACGACAGAAATCAGAACTGCATCAGTTCCGCTTCTTTATCTGCCAGCGCCGCATCAATTTTCTTGATAGCCGCGTCAGTCATCTTCTGCACGTCATCCTGGGAACGACGGTCATCATCTTCACTGATCTCTTTTTCTTTCAGCAGCGCTTTTACTTTATCGTTCGCGTCGCGACGTACGTTACGTACGGAAACACGACCTTGCTCAGCTTCACCGCGCACCACTTTGATCAGGTCTTTACGACGTTCTTCGGTCAGCGCAGGCAGCGGAACGCGGATGTCAGCACCCGCAGAGCTTGGGTTCAGACCGAGGTCAGACGCCATGATCGCTTTCTCAATAGCCGGGCTCATTGAACGATCGAATACGTTGATTTTCAGCGTACGGGTATCTTCTACGGTAACGCTCGCCAGCTGACGCAGTGGAGTTGGCGTACCGTAGTATTCTACGATGATGCCATCCAGCAGGCTTGGAGAAGCACGGCCAGTACGGATTTTGCTGATTTGGTTTTTGAACGCTTCTACGCATTTATCCATGCGTACTTCAGCATCTTTTCTGATGTCGTTAATCACGTTACGGATCCTTGAAAACTTGTCTCAGGCAGACTAACCGCCAGCACAGCGCTACAGGTGTGCTAAGTATAGTCGCGTTTAATTCATGACAACGCCAAAGGCGCGTCCGGGTAAGATACCACTACAAAGTAAAGCGGAATCTTACCTGTATTTATCGCCGACGGAAATTATTCCGTGATCAAAGTGCCTTCTTTTTCGCCCATAACAACGCGGCGCAGTGCGCCCGGCTTGTTCATGTTGAAGACACGGATCGGCAGTTTGTGGTCACGAGCCAGCGTGAAGGCGGCAAGATCCATAACTTTCAGCTCTTTATCCAGCACTTCGCTGTAGCTCAGCTGATCGTACATGGTCGCAGACGGATCTTTTGCCGGATCGGCAGTAAACACGCCATCCACTTTGGTGGCTTTCAGCACCACATCGGCTTCGATTTCGATACCACGCAGGCAGGCAGCGGAATCGGTGGTAAAGAACGGGTTACCCGTACCGGCGGAGAGGATCACCACGCGGTTGTTGCGCAGCAGGCTGATGGCTTCTGCCCAGCTGTAGTTATCGCACACGCCGTTCAGGGGAATAGCGGACATCAGGCGGGCGTTCACATAGGCGCGATGGAGCGCATCACGCATGGCCAGGCCATTCATCACGGTTGCCAGCATACCCATGTGGTCGCCCACAACGCGGTTCATCCCCGCTTTCGCCAGACCAGCACCACGGAAAAGGTTGCCACCGCCAATGACCACGCCAACCTGAATACCCAGTTCGACCAGTTCTTTGATTTCCTGTGCCATGCGGTCAAGGATGCTTGCGTCAATACCGAAGCCTTCCGTTCCCTGCAGCGCTTCGCCACTCAGCTTAAGCAGAATGCGTTTGTACACGGGTTTTGCATTGGTAGCCATGTTTCTTTCCTGAGACTGTCAACGATTAAGATGGGGTTAATTCTGGCGACATGTTATGCCGCAAACCAGCGCAGGGATACAGTAACCTGTCTGATTTTGTATGACGGGTGACAAAAAGAAGCCGCCCTCAGGCGGCTCCTTTTCAATCATTAAGACTGCTTGGACATTGCAGCAACTTCTGCTGCGAAGTCAGTCTCAACTTTCTCGATGCCTTCGCCCACTTCGAAGCGGATGAAGCCAGTTACGTCAGCGTTGTGCTCTTTCAGCAGCTGAGCAACAGACTTGCTTGGATCCATAACGAAAGGCTGGCCAGTCAGAGAAACTTCGCCGGTGAATTTCTTCATGCGGCCTTCAACCATTTTCTCTGCGATTTCTTTAGGCTTACCAGACTGCATCGCGATGTCCAGCTGAACCTGGTACTCTTTCTCTACCACTTCAGCAGACACGTCTTCTGGCTTAACGAATTCAGGCTTGCTTGCAGCGATGTGCATTGCCAGCTGTTTAACCAGCTCTTCATCAGCGCCTTTAGCCGCAACCAGAACACCGATACGTGCGCCGTGCTGGTAAGAACCCAGAACGTCACCTTCCAGGGAAGATACGCGACGGATGTTGATGTTCTCACCGATTTTAGCAACCAGCGCAACACGCTCTTCTTCGAACTGTGCTTTCAGAACTTCAACGTCGGTGATTTTGCCCGCTACAGCTGCGTCCAGTACTTTGTTCGCAAATGCCTGGAAACCGCCATCTTTAGCAACGAAGTCAGTCTGGCAGTTAACTTCCAGAATGATACCGTAGGTGCCGTCGATTTTAGTGATGATCACGCCGTCAGCAGCAACGTTGCCTGCTTTCTTAGCTGCTTTGATCGCACCGGATTTACGCATGTTTTCGATTGCCAGCTCAATGTCGCCGTTCGCTTCAGTCAGCGCTTTTTTGCAATCCATCATGCCTGCGCCAGTACGCTCGCGCAGCTCTTTTACCAGGGATGCGGTAATTTCAGCCATTCTTAAATCCTCGGGAGATGTGAACTGCCCGGCCATAAGCCAAACAGTATAAATTGAAAAAAGGGGCCGATAATTGGCCCCTATTCATACACGGTACTAATAAGGGGTAAAACCTTATTATTCAGCTTCTACGAAGCTTTCTTCCGCCTGAGAAGCCAGATCCTGGGAACGGCCTTCACGAACGGTAGCAGCTACAGCGCTCAGGTACAGGCTAACAGCACGGATTGCGTCGTCGTTACCCGGGATAACGAAGTCAACACCGTCCGGATCGGAGTTGGTATCAACGATAGCGAATACCGGGATACCCAGGTTGTTAGCTTCTTTGATTGCGATGTGCTCGTGGTCTGCATCGATTACGAACAGCGCGTCTGGCAGGCCGCCCATATCTTTGATACCGCCCAGGCTGTTTTCCAGCTTGTCCAGTTCACGAGTGCGCATCAGCGCTTCTTTCTTAGTCAGCTTGTCGAAAGTACCGTCCTGAGACTGGGTTTCCAGATCTTTCAGGCGTTTGATGGACTGACGAACAGTTTTCCAGTTGGTCAGCATGCCGCCCAACCAGCGATGGTTCACGAAGAACTGGTCGCAGCTGTTAGCAGCATCTTTCACAGCTTCGCTTGCAGCGCGCTTAGTACCAACGAACAGAATCTTACCTTTACGGGAAGAGATCTTGTTCAGCTCAGCCAGGGCTTCGTTGAACATTGGTACAGTTTTCTCAAGGTTGATGATGTGAACTTTGTTACGTGCGCCGAAGATGAAAGGCTTCATTTTCGGGTTCCAGTAACGGGTCTGGTGACCAAAGTGAACACCAGCCTTGAGCATGTCGCGCATGGAAACAGTTGCCATGTTTAAAACCTCTATAGTAAAAGTTGGGGTTATGCCTCCACGTATCCCATATTACCGACCCCTAAGGGCACCCCGGAATATGTGCCGATACGTGTGTGTTGTTACACAAAGTGAGATTTGTCGCTTCCGTCCAGCCTGTGTATCTAAATGGATCGGAAGTCCGGCGCGCTTTATACCACAAAACACGGCCAGAAACCAATAATTGTTGACGGTGTGTGCTGTTAATGATTCTCAATTTGGCACTGGGTGCGCCGGACTGTTACCATTGACGACACTTGAACTAGTATTGTCGAAAAAATCGACACCGATGGACAGATTACATGGCTATCTCTATTAAGACTCCTGAAGAAATTGAAAAGATGCGCGTCGCCGGTCGTCTGGCCGCGGAAGTGCTGGAAATGATCGAACCGTTCGTGAAACCGGGCGTCAGCACCGGTGAACTGGACCGTATCTGTAGCGACTATATCGTGAACGAGCAGCACGCGGTCTCCGCCTGCCTCGGCTACCACGGTTTTCCAAAATCCGTGTGCATCTCTATAAATGAAGTGGTTTGTCACGGTATTCCGGACGATGCAAAACTGCTGAAAGATGGCGACATCGTTAACATCGACGTGACCGTTATTAAAGACGAATACCACGGCGACACCTCTAAGATGTTCATCGTGGGCAAACCGACCATCCTCGGCGAGCGCCTGTGTAAAGTGACGCAAGAGAGCCTCTACCTGGCCCTGAAGATGGTGAAACCAGGCATCCGTCTGCGCACTATCGGTGCGGCTATCCAGAAGTTCGTGGAAGCGGAAGGTTTCTCCGTGGTGCGTGAATACTGCGGGCACGGCATTGGTCGCGTCTTCCACGAAGAGCCGCAGGTTCTGCACTACGATGCGGATGACGGCGGCGTGGTGCTGCAGAAAGGCATGACCTTCACCATTGAGCCAATGGTGAACTCTGGCGATTACCGCATCCGCACCATGAAAGACGGCTGGACGGTGAAAACCAAAGACAGAAGCTTGTCTGCACAGTACGAGCATACTATTGTGGTAACAGACAACGGCTGCGAAATTATGACGTTGCGCAAGGATGACACCATCCCGGCGATACTGACGAACATTGAGTGATAAAAGAGCCGGCGAATGCCGGCTTTTTTAATGGCGATAGCTTTTTCTTATGGGTGGCGCACGATGAGTAATCTTTTACCCGAACAGTATGCTAACACAGCCCTTCCCACCCTCCCCGACCAGCCCGACAACCCGGGCGTCTGGCCGCCGCACGAGCTAAAGGGTGCCGACATCAAAGCGCATATGGACGTCTTCCAGCGCTGGCTGGGAAGCGCGTTTGACGCCGGCATTTCCGCCGAGCAGCTCATCGAAGCACGCACCGAGTTTATCGACCAACTGCTGCAACGCCTGTGGATCGATTACGGCTTCGGGCAGATTAGCGACGTGGCGCTGGTTGCCGTCGGGGGCTATGGCCGCGGCGAACTGCATCCGCTTTCCGATATCGACCTGCTGATCTTAAGCCGCAAAAAGCTACCAGACGAACAGGCGCAAAAAATTGGCGAACTGCTGACTCTGCTCTGGGACGTGAAGCTGGAAGTCGGCCACAGCGTGCGCACCCTGGAAGAGTGTCTGCTGGAGGGGTTATCTGACCTGACCGTCGCCACCAACCTGATTGAAACCCGCCTGCTGATTGGTGACGTCGCCCTGTTCCTGGAGCTGCAAAAACATATCTTCAGCGACGGCTTCTGGCCGTCAGAAAAGTTCTTCGCCGCGAAGGTCGAGGAGCAAAACCAGCGCCACCAGCGTTACCACGGCACCAGCTATAATCTTGAACCCGATATTAAAAGCAGCCCCGGCGGCCTGCGCGACATTCATACCCTGCAGTGGGTCGCCCGCCGCCATTTTGGCGCCACCTCGATGGACGAGATGGTCGGCTTCGGCTTTTTAACCGAGGCCGAGCGTAACGAGCTAAACGAGTGCCTGCACCTGCTGTGGCGCATCCGGTTTGCCCTGCATCTGGAAGTCACCCGCTACGATAACCGCCTGCTGTTTGATCGCCAGCTCAGCGTGGCTCAGCGCCTGAATTATCAGGGAGAAGGCAACGAGCCGGTTGAGCACATGATGAAGGATTTCTTCCGCGTCACCCGCCGCGTCACCGAGCTGAACCAGATGCTGCTGCAGCTGTTCGACGAGGCCATTCTTGCCCTGACAGCAGACGAGAAACCGCGCCCGATTGATGATGAATTCCAGCTGCGCGGGACGCTTATCGATCTGCGCGACGAAACGCTGTTCATCCGCGAGCCGGAAGCGATTCTGCGGATGTTCTATACCATGGTGCGCAACAGCACCATCACCGGGATCTACTCCACCACCCTGCGCCATCTGCGCCATGCGCGCCGCCACCTGACGCAGCCTTTGTGCTACATCCCGGAAGCACGCGCCCTGTTCCTGAGCATGCTGCGCCACCCGGGCGCCGTCAGCCGCGGTCTGCTGCCGATGCACCGCCACAGCGTGCTGTGGGCGTACATGCCCCAGTGGTCGCACATTGTCGGCCAGATGCAGTTCGATCTTTTCCACGCTTACACGGTGGATGAACACACGATCCGCGTGATGCTCAAGCTGGAAAGCTTTGCGAAAGAAGAGACGCGATCCCGCCATCCGCTGTGCGTCGAACTGTGGCCACGTCTTTCCCATCCTGAACTGATCCTGATCGCCGCCCTGTTCCACGATATCGCCAAAGGTCGCGGCGGCGACCACTCGGTGCTGGGGGCGCAGGACGTGCTGAAGTTTGCCGAGCTGCACGGGCTTAACTCACGCGAAACGCAGCTGGTGGCCTGGCTGGTCCGTCATCACCTGCTGATGTCGGTCACCGCACAGCGTCGTGACATTCAGGATCCTGAAGTGATCAAGCAGTTCGCCGAAGAGGTGCAAACGGAAAACCGCCTGCGCTATCTGGTCTGCCTGACGGTGGCGGATATCTGCGCCACCAACGAAACCCTGTGGAACAGCTGGAAGCAGAGCCTGTTGCGCGAGCTGTACTTCGCCACCGAAAAACAGCTGCGTCGCGGCATGCAGAACACCCCGGACATGCGCGAACGCGTGCGCCACCATCAGCTGCAGGCGCTGGCGCTGCTGCGAATGGACAATATTGATGAAGAGGCGCTGCATCAGATCTGGGCGCGCTGCCGCGCCAACTACTTTGTGCGCCACAGCCCAAACCAGCTCGCCTGGCACGCGCGGCATCTGCTGAAGCACGACCTGTCGAAGCCGATGATCCTGCTCAGCCCACAGGCCACGCGCGGGGGCACGGAGATCTTCATCTGGAGCCCGGACCGACCCTACCTGTTTGCCGCCGTCTGCGCCGAACTGGACAGGCGTAATCTGAGCGTTCACGACGCGCAGATTTTCACCACCCGCGACGGCATGGCGATGGACACCTTTATCGTGCTTGAGCCGGACGGCAGCCCACTGTCGTCGGACAGGCATGAAGGGATTCGTTTTGGTCTGGAGCAGGCCATTACCCAGCGCAGCTGGCAGCCTCCGCAGCCGCGTCGCCAGCCTGCAAAATTGCGCCACTTTACCGTCGATACCGAGGTCAATTTCCTGCCGACCCACACCGACCGTAAATCGTTCCTGGAGCTGATCGCGCTCGACCAGCCTGGGCTGCTCGCCCGCGTCGGTCAGGTTTTTGCCGATCTGGGAATTTCGCTTCATGGCGCCCGAATTACAACCATTGGCGAGCGAGTAGAAGATTTATTTATAATCGCCACAGCGGACCGGCGTGCCCTTAATAATGACCTGCAGCTTGAAGTGCAACAACGGTTGACAGCAGCCCTCAATCCAAACGATAAAGGGTGACGTGTTTTTTAGTGAAATGGAAAGAGTAAACAATGCAGCAGTTACAGAACGTTATTGAGTCCGCTTTTGAGCGTCGCGCCGAGATCACTCCGGCAAATGTGGATACCGTGACCCGTGAAGCGGTAAACCAGGTTATTTCCCTGCTGGATTCCGGCGCGCTGCGCGTGGCAGAAAAAATCGACGGTCAGTGGGTCACTCATCAATGGCTGAAGAAAGCCGTGCTGCTCTCTTTCCGCATCAACGATAACCAGGTTATCGACGGAGCAGAAAGCCGCTACTTCGATAAAGTGCCAATGAAATTCGCGGATTACGACGAAGCGCGTTTCCAGAAAGAAGGTTTCCGCGTGGTACCACCGGCAGCAGTACGTCAGGGTGCATTCATCGCACGTAACACCGTGCTGATGCCATCCTATGTGAACATCGGTGCGTACGTTGACGAAGGCACCATGGTCGATACCTGGGCAACCGTCGGTTCCTGCGCGCAGATCGGTAAAAACGTCCACCTGTCCGGCGGCGTCGGCATCGGTGGCGTTCTGGAGCCACTGCAGGCCAACCCAACCATCATTGAAGACAACTGCTTCATCGGCGCGCGTTCAGAAGTGGTAGAAGGCGTGATCGTGGAAGAAGGCTCCGTGATCTCCATGGGCGTTTACATCGGTCAGAGCACCCGTATTTACGACCGTGAAACCGGCGAAGTGCACTACGGTCGCGTTCCTGCGGGCTCCGTGGTGGTTTCCGGTAACCTGCCGTCAAAAGACGGTAAATACAGCCTGTACTGTGCGGTTATCGTGAAGAAAGTGGATGCGAAAACCCGCGGTAAAGTAGGCATCAACGAGTTGCTGCGCACCATCGATTAATCGGGTATAACAAAAAGCGGGGGCAACCCCGCTTTTTTTATATCTGAGGGTGGCGAAAATAGATTTTTTCGTTAATTATTCAAAGGTTATGTTGAGATCAAGGGTACCGCTATGTACGATAATCTGAAAAGTCTGGGCATTACCAATCCTGATGAAATTGATCGTTACAGCCTCCGCCAGGAAGCCAATAACGATATTCTTAAAATCTATTTTCACAAGGACAAAGGTGAGTTTTTCGCCAAAAGCGTGAAGTTTAAATATCCACGCCAGCGCAAAACCGTGGTGGCTGACGGCATCGGTCAGGGTTACAAAGAAGTACAGGAAATCAGCCCTAACCTGCGCTATGTGATCGATGAACTCGATCAGATCTGCCAGCGCGACCGCACCGAAGTCGATCTCAAGCGTAAGATCCTTGACGATCTGCGTCACCTTGAAAGCGTTGTAACGAATAAGATCAGCGAGATTGAAGCGGATCTTGAGAAATTAACTCGCAACAAATAAGTTGGGTGCGGCCTGATGCCCTCACCCCGGCCCTCTCCCACAGGGAGAGGGAGAAAACCATCATGTAGGCCGGGTAAGGCGAAGCCGCCACCCGGCAAACAACATCATCGCTGCTCATCCAGCTGCAGCGCCACATACAGCAGCAGCCTGTCGTCAAAATTCCCCAGGTCCAGCCCCGTCAGCTCCGAAATCCGGTTTAACCGATACTCCAGGGTATTGCGGTGAATAAACAGCGCCTTCGAGGTCGCCAGCGGCTGCACGTTATGCCGGAACCACGCCTGCAGCGTCCGGCGCAGCAGGCCGTTATTGTCCATGGCTTTCAGGCGCGCTAATGGCCGCGCCAGCTCATTGGCCTGCCAGCCCCCGCGCAGGCTGTCGAGCAACACCGGCAGCATCAGATCCTGATAGAAATAACTGCGGCTTTCCGGCATACGCTGTTTACCCACCATCATGGTGGTGCGCGCGGTACGCCAGGAGCGGGCGATACTGCCCGGCCCGGTAAAGTAGTTACCCAGCGCAACGCGAAAACGCAGCTGGCCGTTCTCCTGCATGCGTGCTATCAGCTGATCCACACGGCGCCGATGGTCTTCCGCATCCCAGCGGCCAAACTGATTGAGCGCGGGCTTAAGCACCACCATTTCAGTCAGAGACACAATCGCCACCAGGTTATTGCGTTCCGGCGTTGCAAGCGCGTTTTGCAGCTGCTGCAGCTCTGCCATGGCGCTGTCCACGCCAAGCTGGCCGCTATCGACCTCAATCACCGCCACCACGCGCGGCTGGTTCAGGTCGATCCCCAGACGCTGCGCCCATTCGCTGAGTGCAGGCGTATGCTCATCCGCCTGTATAAGGTTCATGACCAGCTCTTCACGCAGGCGGCTGTCCTGGGCGAGCAGATGCATCAGGCGCGACTGCTCCAGCATCATCTCTGCCGTCATACAGACCAGCTCACCGTATTTGCGCAGCGACTCAGGCTCGCCGGTCAGGCCGATAACGCCAACAATTTCCCCTTCGAGGCGCAGCGGTAAATTGATGCCCTGACGAACGCCGTGCAGGTGTTTTGCTACCGCATCGTCGATATCTACCACGCGGCCCTGGGAGAGCACCAGCAGTGCACCTTCGTGCAATTCCCCAATACGCTCGCGATCGCCGCTGCCAATAATGCGCCCGCGGGCATCCATCACGTTGATATTGGTATCAATGATGCGCATGGTGCGCGCCACGATATCCTGCGCCATTTTGGTATCAAGATGCCAGCCAGCCATAGAACCCTCCCGTGAGCAGAGCTCAAGCATAGGGAAGTTCAGCTGCGGCTGCATTGTGCGAATGCACAAAGAGAGAGGGAGAAGTATGGAGTTGTGGCAAGAATCACAGAAACGAGAAAGCCCCTGCGAACAGGGGCTTAAGGGGATTACTGCATCAGCAGATAAAGAGAGGTATCACCACGCTGGATATTCAGCGCCAGCACGGAAGGCTTGCTGTCGAGAATTTTGCGAAGTTCAGCGATGTTTTTGACCGGCTGCTGGTTAGCGCCCATGATCACATCGCCTTTTTTCAGGCCGATACGGGCTGCCGGTGAATTCGCTTTCACGTTGTTAACCACCACGCCTTTGTCTGCGCCTTTATTGCTCATCTCGGCACCTTCAATACCGCTGAAGATGGTGCTGGAATCCACCTGATTCTGGCTGCTCTGCTGCAGTTCCAGGCTCACGTTAACCGGCTTACCGTCGCGCAGCAGGCCGAGGGTGACTTTGCTACCAATCGGCATTGAGCCCACTTCGGCACGCAGGGCGGCAAAGCTGCTGATCGGTTTACCGTTCAGGGAGGTGATCACATCCCCGGCTTTAATGCCCGCCTTCGCCGCAGAGGAGTTCGGCATCACCTGGCTGACGAATGCCCCGCGCTGGGCGTCAACTTTCATCGCTTTCGCCAGCTCGGAGTTCAGCTCAGTCCCGAGGATACCCAGCTCGCCGCGTTTCACCTGGCCATACTGCACCATCTGCGCGGTCAGGTTTTTCACCATATTGCTCGGGATAGCAAAGCCGATCCCGATGTTGCCGCCGTCCGGTGCCAGGATCGCGGTGTTGATACCGATCAGCTCACCGTTCAGGTTCACCAGCGCACCGCCGGAGTTACCGCGGTTGATCGCCGCATCCGTCTGGATGAAGTTTTCGTAGTTTTCCGCGTTCAGGCCGCTACGACCCAGCGCAGAAACGATACCTGAAGTCACGGTTTCGCCCAGACCAAACGGGTTACCGATTGCCACGGTGTAGTCACCCACGCGCAGCGCGTCAGAGTCGGCAATTTTAATCGCCGTCAGGTTTTTCGGATCCTGAATCTGGATCAGCGCAATGTCGGAGCGCGGATCTTTACCCACGACTTTGGCATCGAATTTACGCCCGTCGCTCAGTTGAACTTTAATTGTGCTGGCGTTATCCACAACGTGGTTGTTCGTCACCACGTAGCCTTTTGCGGCGTCAATAATGACACCCGAGCCAAGCGCCATGAATTTCTGCTGCTGGCCGCCGCCCTGGCTGTCATCCCCGGCACCGCCGCCCTGACAGAACGGAGAGCTCTGGAATGGCGAACCGTCCTGGCAGAACGGCGAGTTGTCGCCGAAGAACTGCTGGAAGTTACGCGGCATACGCGGCGTATTGACGGTCGTGCTGCCCTCAACGTTAATACTCACCACCGATGGCATCACTTTTTCGAGCATCGGTGCCAGGCTTGGCATCTGCTGCGCGGTTGCTGCTGACGACGCGGTCTCGGCTGCAGTAGCAGTCAGAGGAGACAGCGCTAAACCTAAACTCAGAGCCAGTGCACTCATTGCTAATGTGGTTTTTTTCATGTTTCTCAATCTCGATTTACCAGATGACGCAAAATTGCTGTGTAACTCAGATTCGTTTTATACCGCTTAGTTCCGGGATTAAGTTTATGGAAAAAGTAAAAATTTATTGGTCGTCTTTACAAAACTCAGCGCTTATTCCACGGCCATCAGCTTGCGGTATTCATCCCAGGCATACAAATCTGTCATGCCGCTGATATAGTCCTGGATAAGTCGACAGCGATAATAATATTCCATTACTGGCCATTCAGGGGAGTGGCGCTCCAGCTTACCAATCGCTTCGACATACGCCAGACGATGGCGGGTAGAAAGTTTCTGATAAAGCCGGGATTCGATAGGTATTCGCCGCACGCGCTCGTGTTCCACCAGCTCACTGAATTCATCCACCGATAAGTGAAGCAACGGGGAGTAAATTTCCAGTAACCCACTGATCACCCGGTATCCCTGCAACTCTAGCTGCTCCACGTCCGGATGGCTGAACACATGGCGCATCGCCACGTGTTTATAAAGCTCAAGGAGTTGACTGAAACTGCTGTCATCTTCCAGCAGCGCGTGATTGAATTCCCCGCTGAAAATCAGCGGCAAATTATCAATAAAGCGCGACGCCGCGTAAGGCACCAGCTTATTTAATGTATTGACCCGCAAATACATAAAGAACTGATCTTCGGTACTGCGGCTGAGGGAATTCGAGCGCGATTTTTCCCAGGCATTTTCGACGACCTGAGAAAACAGCGACCCTTTTTCATGTTTACCCCAGGCATCATAAAGATGCTGATAAAGCTCCTCGACGCTGAATATTCTTTTCTCAACGGCGTCTTCCAGGTCGGCCACGCAATAGGAAATGTCATCGGCGGCTTCCATAATCCACGTCAATGGGAAACGCCCCTTTGCCGTTAATGAGAGTTCTTTACGCAGCCGCTCAATATAGGCCTCTTCGGAAAGATAGTAGCCCGGCTTTTTCATCAGGTAGCTATGCGTGGCAGGCGTTTCTCCCATCCACCAGGCCGGGCGCGTGTATTTGAGTATGCAGCCCACCTGGGCCCACGTCAGGTTCATGCGCATCAGGGAGTGCACCAGGCGGATCCCCTGCGCGTTACCCTCAAAATGGCAGAGATCCTGACGGACTTTGCGACGCAGATCGTTAAGGCCCTCTTCACCCTCACGCAGGCGTAAATCCCTCACCACGCAGCGATCGTCGCTCAGCGGCTGGCTTTTCGCGTCCAAAGGGTAAAGCCGCTGCTTAAACCAGTCGTTGATCGCCGCCTCGCCGAAATGCCCAAAGGGCGGGTTGCCGATGTCATGCATCAGGCAGGCCATCTCAACGATGCTTTCAAACGGCCCGGTCAGTTCATCCAGACCATAAGTTTCCAGCAGCCGTTGCTCTTTCAGGCGGCTCAAAATCTCTTTGGCAATGTAGCGCCCAACCTGCTGAACTTCCATGGAGTGGGTTAAGCGCGTGCGCACCGCGGCGTTACGCTCCAGCGGGAACACCTGGGTCTTTTGCTGCAAGCGCCGGATAGCGGGCGAGTTAATGATCCTCCCGCGATCGCTCTCGAAGATACGCAGGATCTCATGTTCGCTCTTTTCGCCCTGCGGCGAACGGAAACGTCGGTGCCAGTTAATTTTGGTGCGAAAATCGATTGGTGCCATGTGCTCCCCCGCGTGAGAATGCGTTTCCCCTTAACCGCATGATAGACTATGCATCTTAACAAGGCACATCGCGAGTAAATCTATGAAAATCGGCATTATTGGTGCAATGGAAGAAGAAGTTACGCTGCTGCGTGACAAAATTGAGAACCGTCAGACTCTCTCTCTGGGTGGTTGTGAGATCTACACCGGCCAGCTGAACGGTGTTGACGTTGCTCTGCTGAAATCTGGCATCGGTAAAGTTGCGGCTGCGCTGGGTGCGACCCTGCTGCTCGAACGCTGCAAGCCGGACGTGATCGTTAACACTGGCTCTGCGGGCGGCCTGGCGCCGACGCTGAGCGTGGGTGATATCGTCGTTTCCGACGAAGCGCGTTACCACGATGCCGACGTCACCGCGTTCGGTTACGAGTACGGTCAGCTTCCGGGCTGCCCGGCCGGGTTTAAAGCCGACGACAACCTGATTGCCGCGGCAGAAAGCTGCATCGCAGAACTGAACCTCAATGCGGTACGCGGCCTGATTGTCAGCGGTGATGCGTTCATTAACGGCTCCGTGGGTCTGGCGAAAATCCGTCATAACTTCCCGCAGGCGGTTGCCGTTGAGATGGAAGCGACCGCGATTGCTCATGTTTGCCATAACTTCAGCGTACCGTTCGTGGTGGTTCGCGCGATCTCTGACGTGGCAGACCAGCAGTCCCACATTAGCTTTGACGAGTTCCTTGTTGTGGCGGCAAAACAGTCCACCGTCATGGTGGAGCGTCTGGTGCAGAAACTGGCTCGTGGCTAAACATATCGTCAGGGCGCTGGCCGCCCTGCTTCTCCTCGCACCGGCATGGCTTTTCGCCGCGCCGCGTGTGATTACTCTCTCCCCCGCGAATACCGAACTGGCCTTTGCTGCCGGTATCACCCCTGTTGGCGTGAGTAGCTTTTCGGATTATCCCCCCCAGGCCGCCAGCATTGAGCAGGTCGCGACCTGGCAAGGAATGAACCTCGAGCGTATTGTGGCCCTCAAGCCTGACCTCGTACTGGCCTGGCGTGGAGGCAATGCCGAGCGGCAGGTCAACCAACTGACCTCACTGGGTATTAAGGTCATGTGGGTTGACGCAGTCAGTATTGAGCAAATCGCCCAGACGCTGCGCGATTTGGCTCCTTTCAGCCCTACGCCCAAAAAAGCCGAGGACGCTGCGAAACAGATGCTCAGCGACTATGCGGCGCTGAAAACCCGGTACAGCACTCCCACCAAAAAACGTATCTTCCTGCAATTTGGTAGCCAGCCGTTGTTCACCACCGGAAAAGGTTCGATTCAGAATCAGGTGCTGGAAATCTGCGGCGGCGAAAATATCTTTGCAGCCAGCCGGGTACCCTGGCCTCAGGTCAGTCGTGAACAGGTGCTTGCACGCCAGCCGCAGGCCATCGTCGTGGTCGGAAATGCGAGCGAGATTCCTAAAGTTGAACAATTGTGGCAAAGCCAGCTTAAAATTCCGGTGATCCCGCTCAACGGTGACTGGTTTGAACGCGCCAGCCCGCGTATTATCCTCGCCGCAAAACAACTCTGTGCCGCGCTGGCAGAGAGTCACTAACATAGATAAATACTTTTCGAGGATTTAACGATGCTCGTGTATTGGCTGGATATTCTTGGCACAGCCGTTTTTGCTATCTCCGGCGTTTTACTCGCTGGAAAACTGCGCATGGATCCGTTTGGCGTGCTGGTGCTGGGCGTTGTGACCGCCGTGGGCGGCGGAACAATCCGCGATATGGCGCTGGCGAACGGCCCGGTATTTTGGGTAAAAGATCCCACCGATCTGGTGGTGGCAATGGTCACCTGCATGTTGACCATTCTACTGGTTCGTCAGCCCCGCAGATTACCCAAATGGATATTGCCGGTGCTCGACGCCGTCGGTCTGGCCGTGTTTGTCGGTATTGGCGTCAATAAGGCGTTTAATGCGGGTACCGGTCCGATGGTGGCGATCTGCATGGGTGTATTAACCGGCGTGGGCGGCGGGATCATTCGCGACATTCTGGCGCGTGAAGTGCCGATGATCCTGCGTACTGAAATTTACGCAACGGCATGTATCGTCGGTGGAATTGTTCACGCCACCGCGTATTACACCTTTGCGATCCCGCTGGAAAATGCCGCGATGCTGGGGATGGTCGTGACGCTGGTGATACGTTTAGCGGCGATACGCTGGCACCTGAAGCTGCCGACGTTTGCCCTGGATGAGAATGGAAGGTAAAAGCAAAACGGTAACCGCCAGGTTACCGTTTTTAGTGTTTTGCCGGGGAGAGGGCATCAGCCCGCCCCCTCTTAAATACTGAACGACGACCCACACCCACAGGTGCTTGTTGCGTTCGGGTTGGTCACTACAAAGCGCGAACCTTCCAGACCTTCGGTGTAATCAACCGAACCACCGACCAGGTATTGCAGGCTCATCGGGTCAACCACCAGCGCGACGCCCTGCTTCTCGATGGTCATATCGCCCTCGTTCACCTGGTCGTCAAAGGTAAAACCATACTGGAAGCCGCTGCAGCCACCACCGGTAATATAAACACGGAGTTTCAGTTCCGGATTGTCTTCATCGGCAATCAGGACTTTCACTTTTTTGGCTGCTGCTTCGGTAAATTCGAGCGGTACAGCTACTACGTCATCACTCATCTTATGCTCCCATGAATACTGCATACTGCTATTGGGTAAAAATCACCCAATTCTTTTTTTCATTATCTAATACCCTGGTAATTCATTCAAGTATTCTGCGTTGAGGCCCGTTCAGCCTCCTGTTTCGCCAGGGTCCTTGCAAGAATGGTGGAGTATAGCGGTTTTCCACCCAGGAATTGGGCTAATAGTGTCGCGCCGAGACAGGTAATGATCATTGGCAAAATGAGCTGGTAATTGTCCGTCATCTCAAGCACCAGCACGATCCCGGTCAGGGGGGCACGCAGGGACGCGGCGAGCAGCGCCCCCATTCCAGCGACGGCAAACGTGCCGGCTTCAAGATGATAGGCCGGGAAACCCACAGCCGCCGCCATGCCAAAAGCGGTTCCCAGCAGCGTGCCCAGCGCCAGCATCGGGGCGAAAATGCCGCCAGGCGCGCCGGAGGAGAAGCAGAGTACGGTGGTGATGACCCGCGAGATGAACATAAACAGCAAAAGACCAATGCTGAAATTTCCCGCCGCCGCAATGGGGATAAGCCCAAAGCCACCGCCTGCCGCGTTGGGTTCGATAAAGCCCAGAACCCCGCACGCGCCGCCGAGCAGACCGCCCACCAGCACCCATTTGGTCGTGTTGCCGCCGTGGATCCGCTGGAACATGTCCTGAGCACGTAAAATAAGGCTGTTAAACAGCGGGCCAACAATGCCAAAAACCATGCCGAGGATCAGATACAGCCACAGCGTATTGACCGGCGCATTGGTCAGTTTCCCGACCTCAATGACCGCCCCTTCGCCATTGAAAAGGCGAAAGACGATGCTCGACATGATCACCCCGGTAAACACCGCTTTTATCGAGATCAGGTTATAGCGGAACTGAGCGCGCATCTCTTCGATGATAAAGAGGATCCCCGCCAGCGGGGCATTAAACGCGGCGGAAAGCCCTGCGGCGGCACCGGTTGCCAGCAACGTATGGCGGGCTTCAGCACTGCGCATCCTGAACAGGTCGCTGACCATACGGCCAACGTTACCACCCAGCTGTACGGTCGGCCCTTCGCGCCCGAGCACCATTCCCGCACCAAGCGTGCCCAAGCCGCCGATAAACTTCACGGGCAGCACGCGCCACCAGCGGACCGGACGCAGCTCTTCAAGCGCCCCTTCTATTTCCGGGATCCCTGAACCGCCCGCTTCCGGAGCAAATTTCCGCACCAGAAAATAGCCCATCATGGCGAGCAGTGCAGATAAACCAAACGCCAGGATCCAGACCAGCCATTCACGATCGGCGTAACCCGCAACGGCACCAATACGCCAGTTGAGCACGCCATTGACAGCCCTCTCGAACGCGACGCCCACCAGCCCCGCCAGGGTTCCCACCACGGCAGCGCCCAGCAGAATAGCCAGCGGCGTCTTGTCGCGGTTGAGCAGTCGTCGGATGCTGATGCGGTGTCGCGCGCGCGCAAACTGTTGTTCTTCAAATGAGGGTGAATCTGCTTTCATTGCCTGTTCTTTTCGTCATACAAATCGCTGTCAGGATTTTACCAGAGACCGCCCCACCGTCTCCTGAAAATTACTTAACAAATCTTAAAGCATTACCAGGGTAAAAATTTCATAACCTTCCCGAATCACTTAGAATAGTGTGCTTAATCATTTTATACGAACCAGGAACGACGCCATGAGCAAGTCAGAAAACCTCTACAGTGCAGCCCGCGAGCTTATTCCGGGTGGTGTGAACTCACCTGTGCGCGCCTTTACCGGCGTGGGCGGCACGCCGCTGTTTATCGAACGTGCTGACGGCGCGTATCTGTATGATGTCGATGGCAAAGCCTATATCGATTACGTCGGCTCCTGGGGCCCGATGGTGCTGGGGCACAACCACCCTGCCATTCGTAACGCGGTGATTGAAGCGGCTCAGCGCGGCCTGAGCTTCGGTGCGCCAACCGAAATGGAATTGAAAATGGCGGAGCTGGTCACCGAACTGGTGCCGACCATGGACATGGTACGTATGGTGAACTCCGGCACCGAGGCCACCATGAGCGCCATCCGCCTGGCGCGCGGTTTTACGGGCCGCGATAAAATCATCAAATTCGAAGGCTGCTATCACGGCCACGCCGACTGTCTGCTGGTGAAAGCGGGCTCTGGCGCGCTGACGCTCGGCCAGCCAAACTCGCCGGGCGTACCGGCAGATTTCGCGAAGCACACCCTGACCTGCACCTACAACGATCTTGCTACCGTTCGCGCGGCGTTCGAGCAGTATCCGCAGGAGATCGCCTGCATTATCGTTGAACCGGTTGCGGGCAACATGAACTGCATCCCACCGCAGCCTGACTTCCTGCCGGGCCTGCGCGCCCTGTGCGACGAGTTCGGCGCGCTGCTGATCATCGATGAAGTGATGACCGGTTTCCGCGTAGCGCTGGCGGGTGCTCAGTCTTACTACGGCGTTGAGCCGGACCTGACCTGCCTCGGCAAAATCATCGGCGGCGGCATGCCTGTCGGCGCATTCGGGGGTCGTAAAGACGTCATGAAAGCGTTGGCACCAACCGGCCCGGTTTACCAGGCGGGCACGCTCTCCGGTAACCCTATCGCCATGGCGGCGGGCTTTGCCTGCCTGACCGAAGTGGCTCAGCCTGGCATTCACGAAACCCTGACTGACCTGACCACGCAGCTGGCAAACGGCCTGCTGGAAGCGGCAGAAGAGGCCGGTATCCCTCTGGTGGTTAACCACGTGGGCGGGATGTTCGGGATTTTCTTCACCGATGCGAAAACCGTGACCTGCTATCAGGACATGGTGAAGTGCGACGTTGAACGCTTCAAGCGCTTCTTCCACCTGATGCTGGACGAAGGCGTGTACCTGGCACCGTCAGCGTTCGAAGCGGGCTTTATGTCCGTGGCGCACAGCGAAGAAGATATCAATAACACCATCGACGCGGCACGTAAGGTGTTTGCGAAGCTGTAAGATGTGCGGCTTGATGCCCTCACCCCAACCCTCTCCCACGGGGAGAGGGAGCAAACACTAAAACGGCAATCTAAGGATTGCCGTTTACTTTTATTACCGGCTCTGCTTCCTCAACAGATAAATAAAGTACGGCGCACCAATAAAGGTCGAAAGCAGACCCGCCGGGATCTGATACGGGAATAGCACCATTCTTCCGCACCAGTCCGCGAACACCAGCATCACCCCGCCCGTCAGGGCCGACATGACGATATGCGGCATCGTCCGGCGGAAGCCCATCATTCTGGCAATGTGTGGTGCCATTAACCCCACAAAACTCAGCGGTCCAATCGTCATGGTTGCCGTCGCCGTCAGGCACGCCGCCAGCAGCAGCAGTGCCACGCGCGCTGGTGTCAGCGCCATCCCCACCGCACGCGCGGTTTCACCGCCGAGCGGCAGAATGGTCATCCAGCGGCGACACAGCGGAACCACCGCCAGCAGCACGATCATAACGCTCCCTGACCAGACAACCTGACTGCCGGTGGCATTGTAGGTTGAGCCGGAAATCCAGGTCAGGATCTTCGCCATACGCGGATCGCCGCTGGCCTGAAGCATCATCAGCAGCATCGTAAAGGCGGTGCTCAGCGCCATCCCGGCCAGCAGCATGCGGTGAGGTGAAAACCCGCCGCGACCGGCAGCTATCAGGATAATCATCAGCGTGACCGCCGCACCGATACTGCCAGCTGGCAGTAGCCAGCCAAACGCATTGCCCGGCACGAAGAACAGCATCAGCACCACGCCAAACGCCGCGCCAGAACTGATACCCAAGACTTCCGGGCTAGCCATCGGGTTGCCGGTGAGACGCTGAATAATGCACCCCGCGACCGCCAGCATCACACCGGCGATCAGCGCCGCGAAGATACGCGGCCAGCGCCACTGCAGCAGTTCGTTGAGTAAATCGCCCGTTGCCCAGTGCCAGCCCGAGGCATCGCGCCCGAAGGAGAGCGCCACGAACGAGGCGATGATCAGCACCGCCAGACCGGCAAGGCTAAACCACAGGACCGACTGCCGCTCAGCATGGATCTTATCACCCGCATCCATGGCGGGCGCGCTCATGCTGCGCAGGCGCGGCAGCAGCCACAGCAGCAGCGGCGCACCGACGAGTGCAGTCACCGACCCGGTAGAAACCTCCATCCAGACTCGCGCCAGCCAGAGAATGATTTGATCGGAAAGCCAGAGGATCAGCGCCCCAATGAGCGGGGCCAGCATCAGACGCGCCAGCAAACGACGCGCCCCGAGCATTTTCGCCAGCAGAGGCGCAAACAGGCCGATAAACCCGATGATGCCGACCGCGTTCACCAGCAAAGCGCTCAGCACAATCGCCAGCGCCAGCGCGCCCAGGCGGGCCAGCGACAGGGCAAGACCCAGATTGCGCGCCACGCCGTCGTCCAGCCCCATTAGGGTCAGCGGACGTAACAGCAGCAGCGTCAGTACCACGCCGCCAATCAACTGCGGCCACAGGCGCTGCACGATGCTCCAGTCGGTCTGGGTGAGCGTCCCGGTACTCCACATGAACATGCTTTGCAGCTGATCGTGATGGAACAGCACCAGCAACTGGTTGATTGCCCCGCAGTAGAGGCTGACCACCAGACCCGCGAGGATCAGCGTAACCGGTGAAAGACGTTTACCCCACGCCACGCCAAAGACCAGTGCGCCCACCACGCATGCCCCCGCGAGTGCTGCAAACTGCGAGGTTAACGCACCCGGCAGCGCCCACAGCGTAGTGATGGTGATCCCAAGCTGCGCACCGGTCGCGACGCCGAGCGTGGTTGGCTCTGCCAGCGGGTTACGTAAAACCTGCTGGAACAGCACGCCCACCAGCCCTAAACCAGCGCCGACTAAAAGGGAGATCGCCAGACGCGGCAGCAGGCTGTAGTGGAACAGCATTTGCTGAATATTATCGATATCCGGCGCGGCAAAGGCAGCGCCCCACTGCTCGCGCGGTAACGCGGTCGAGAGGTTGAACCAGGTTAACGCCAGCGCGACAAGGCAAAGCAGCGCCAGCAGAAGCGCCGGGAAACGGGCAATGCGCGTACTCATGCCTTGCCTCCCATCGCGGTGTCCAGCACGCGGGCAAAATGCATCGCTGACAGCGTCGCGCCGTAGAACCACACTGCTGGCGCGCGCAGGAAACGTTTCTCGCGTACGAACGGCATCGCCTGCCAGAGCGGGGTCGCCATCAGGGTTTGCATTTCGCGCTCGTTGCCGTGATCGAAGCACAGCACGTCCACATCGCGAAATGCAGCCAGGCGATCAATGCCAACGGCGGTACTGCCCCAGAAGGTCATCTCCCCTTCCCAGGCGTTGCGAATACCGAAGCTGTCGAGCACTTCCTGGAACAGGCAGTTATTACCGAAGACCAGCATATGCCGGGCATCCAGCAGCGTCACCATCAGTAAAGGACGGTCGCCCCGGCGAGCAAAACGCGGCTTCAGGGAATCAATCAGGGCATCAAATTCGTCGAGGTGTTTTTTGGCCTCCGCCTCGCGGTTGAGGAAATGCGCCATCTCGTTAATGGAGTTTTTTGCCATCGCGAGCGGTTTTTTACCGTCGCTGAAAGAGAATCCGCGTCCTGGCGCAATGCGCGCCATGGTCTCTTCTGACGGACCGTAGCCCGCAGACCAGAACAGGAACGACGGTTTCATCTGGGTAAGCAGTTCGAGGTTTGGCTCCGTTCGCAGGCCGATGTCGATTACCGAGTCCGGCAGCTTCGGCTCGTTAACCCAGAGGTTATAGTTAGGTATATCCGCCACGCCATAGGGCGTGACGCCGAGCGCCATCATCAGCTCGACCGGCAGCCATTCCAGCGCCACAATACGATGTGGATCTATCGCGGCGGCACGAGCGGTATTCATTTTTAACAGCAGCGGTGACAGCGCCATCGCCATGAGCAGGCGACGACGGCTCATTGAGATTGAATCCAGCATCAGTAGACGAAGCTCACCGGTGCAGCCCCGGCTGGGTGAGGCAAAATCCCCATCGGAATACCGTAAATGGTTTCCAGCGTTTCGCTACGCATCAGCTCAGACGGCGTTCCCTCAGCGATCATCTCTCCGCCGCGTAAGGCCACAAGATAATCGCAGTAGCGCGCTGCCATGTTGATATCATGCAGCACCGCAATCACCGTCAGACCACGCTGTTGGCTCAAGCGATGCACCAGCGCCAGGACATCGACCTGGTGGGCAATATCCAGCGCAGAGGTTGGTTCATCCAGCAGCAAACAGCGGCTGTCCTGCGCCACCAGCATCGCAATCCACGCGCGCTGACGCTCGCCGCCGGACAGGCTATCCACCAGACGATGCGCCAGCGGCTTTAACCCTACCAGCGCAATCGCCTCTTCCACTTTCTCTCTGTCGGCGACGCCGAAGCGCCCAAGCGCCCCGTGCCACGGATAACGGCCAATCGCCACCAGCTCACGCACCGTCATTCCTTCTGCCTGCGGTAACTGCTGCGGCAGATACGCCACCTTGCGGGCAAAGGCCTTGCTGTTCCAGCTCTCCAGCGGCTGACCGTCCAGCAGAATATCGCCTTCCGACGGCGGCTGATGGCGCCCCAGCATTTTGAGCAGCGTAGATTTACCGGAGCCATTGTGACCAATCAGGCCAGTAACTTTCCCCGCAGGAAAGGTCAGTGAGAGCGGATGCAGCAAGGTGCGTCCGGGTACGCGAAAGGAGAGATTACTGAGCGAAAAGGTGGTGTCGGATTGCGTTTGATTATCCTGCATATCAGCCAACTTAAATAAAAAGGGCACGGCGAACCGTGCCCAAAGAGAGATTAGAAGCGGAAGGTCGCGGTGGCAACAACCTGACGTTCAGCCCCCCAGAAGCAACCGTAGGTGTTAAAGCAGCTGGCAACGTATTCACGATCAAACAGGTTGTTCACGTGAAGCGCCACATTAGAGCCCGCCATGCCCACACGCGCCAGATCGTATCTCACCAGCGCATCAACCACGGTGTAGCTGCCCACCGTGAAGGTGTTCGCAGGATCGCCTTTGCTGGAGCCGGTGTAACGAACGCCGGTGCCCAGCGTCAGACCAGACAGCGCACCATCATACAGAGTGTAATCGCCCCACAGGGATGCCATGTGTTTAGGTACCTGCGCTGGTGTGTTGCCTTTGTAGTTGGTGTCGGTGGTGTATTCTGCATCAGTGTAGGTATAAGAACCGACAACGTTCACACTTGCAGAAAGTGCCGCTTTCGCTTCCACTTCGACACCACGGGCGCGGATCTCGCCGCCTTCAACGGAGAAGAATGTACCCGCTGGATCGGCCATCAAGTTGTTGGTTTTGGTCAGCTGATACACTGCACCGGTAACCACGATTGGACGGTCGTTCGGAACGTATTTCACGCCCGCTTCGTACTGTTTGCCTTTAGACGGAGAGAACAGTTTACCCTGTGCATCTGTCTGTGAGGCTGGTTCGAAAGACTCGCTGTAGCTGAAGTACGGGGTCACACCGTTATCAAACAGGTAGTTAACACCGCCACGCCATGTGAACTGTGTATCGTTACGCGTAGAAGTGGTATTTGCCACGCGGTTGTAGGATTCCTGATCGGCCCAGTCATAACGGCCGCCCAGAGTCACCAGCACCTTATCCCACTGCGCCTGATCCTGAACATACAGACCCGTTTGTTTCTGGCGATTGAGGATCTGATAAGGGCCAGAATTAGCCGGATTTTTTGAGCCAAAATCAAAATCGCTGTTCACCGGATTGTAGAGATCCAGCAGCGGTACAGAATCGTCATAGCCAAACCAGGAGTTGATGTCATTACGCATGCGCATAAAGTCAACGCCGGTCAGCAGGACGTGGTCCACCTCACCGGTAGAGAATTTGCTCTGCAACTGGGTATCAACGGTGAAGTTCTGCAGCTTTTCATTATCGACAACGTATTTACGCGCCAGATAATGCCCTTTGTCCGCTGGGGCCAAGGCAGCACACTGTTTGTTGCCACTGTTCGCCGGATCGGTACATACACCATAGCCGTAAACGCTGTTTTGCGAGGTTTTGTTCTCAGCAAAACGCAGGTTCTGACGCACGGTAAAGGTATCGTTGAATTCGTGGTCGAAGCTGTATCCCACCATTTTCTGGTTACGGGAATAGGTGTTGTTCTTCGCCCCTTCGTTGAAGTCCGTTGGCAGACGGTCGCCGTTTGGCAGAGGATCAACCGTTCCCTCTTTTGGTAACCAGCCGTAGTAGCCCGTTTCAGGCTCGTTCTGGAAGTAAGAGAGGAAAGTAAAGGTAGTCTTATCATCCGGACGCCATGAGAAAGATGGCGCGATGGCGTAACGCTGCTCTTCAGCACGCTCCTGCTGGGCATTGTTAGAACGCGCGACACCCGTTAAACGGTAAGAGTAAACACCGTCGTCATCAATTGCATCGCTAAAGTCAAAGCCGGTCTGGAACAGACTATCCGTGCCCACTTTGAACTGGATCTCTTTCAGCGGCTCGGTTGCTGGGCGCTTACTCACCATGTTCAGCAAACCACCAGGGCTGCTTTTTCCGTACAGAACGGAAACCGGTCCACGCATGATTTCAGCGCGCTCCAGCATATAAGGATCAATTACCGCGTCGTTATAGAAGTTCCCCTGCATCTTCATACCGTCGAGGTAATTATTCTGGCTCTGACCGTCGGCCGCAAAACCACGAATAACCAGGTAGTCATAAGTGTTGGACGCACCGCGTGTGCCTACCGCAACGCCCGGCGTGTAGCTCAGGGCTTCTTTCACCGAGCGAGGCTGATGCAGAGCCATCTCTTCTGCCGTCACTACCGAAATAGACTGGGGCACCTTTTGAATCGGGGTATCCGTTTTGGTCCCGGTAGCGGATTGCCGTGCTGCAATTGTCGCAGCAGGCCCCCAGGCACTTTCCTGCGCAGCAGGTGCGGCAGTAACGGTGATGGTTTCTTCTTTTTTCGGGGTTTCGGCCGCATGTGCGTAAGTAGACATGCCGGCAACCGCTGTGGCTACGACAACCGCGATTTTACGCAGCGACGTGTTAATTGGCTGAGCAGTATTGGAAAGCGCCATGTTTATCTCTGATGGAAAAGTGAATGATAACGTAAACGAGAATTATTATTATGACCGCAGAATAATATGCGAAACGCTGGCTGCATAGCAAGCAGTAAGCGCCCCTACAAGATTTAAGGGTTTAAGAATTAACCAGATGAAAAGAGAGGGTTAATGAGGTTAGCGAAATGATCGCTAAAGCCCGCCGAAACGGGCAGAGAGGATTAACGGTAAAACACCTCGAACGTGGCGACGGAGTCGACTTTGCCCGCTTTAACCTCCCCCGTTTTGACGTAGCGCGCCTTGAGGGGAATTTCGACAGGAACCTTGTCCTGGGTGCTGGTTATCGCCGTGTAGTTCTGGTCAAACTGCAGCACCGTATTGTTCTTGTCGAGAATTTGGATGCCGACACCCGCGGCGGCGGAATCTCCGGCAGCGATGCCGAGGATATTGCCGTTCGTCACCCCCGTCGAACCCGCGCTGGTGAACTGATAATCGACCTTTGTCCCCGCCGCGCAGTCGGTGATTTCAATCTTAAAACTGCCGTCGGTGAGAACGTCTGAGTATTGCCCGTCAAAATCCTGAGCGTTGACCGTTTTCAACGGCACATAAATGTTACGGTCGACCAGATTACAGGTATTGGTCGTAATGTGAACGCTGGTGGGGGAAAACCGCATTTCACCAATCACCGCGTTGCCCAGAATATCCACTGACGTTAATTGTGAAGTATCCAGATATCCCTCCTGGATATCGCCTGTGACGACCAACTGCGCGGCGGCGCGAAATACAGATGTACTCTGCGAAGAGCCGTGTATCGATCCCACATAATGCATGGGCCGGACAAGATCCTCCTCATTGTAGCTAGGGAACCGCTCGTTCGACGAAGCCGCACGGATGCCAATACCCGGTACGTTGGTTTGATAAAGCCCCGACATAACATCTTCGCGCGCATCGGTATCCGTCAAATACACATACCCGCGACGAACTTGCGCGTCACCGTAACAATCCACCTTAACTTCTTTACTCTCGACGCTGGCATCATAAATCACGGTGCCGACGGGCGTATCGGGCTCAACCACGATCATTGGCGGAAGTTGAAACGTCACCACGGCGTCTACGTCAGAGCTGCCGTTAAAGGTACAGTCCGCATGGGCTGAATGGAAAAAGGCGCCCGCGAGCAAGAACAGCAGTGGTGAAAGAAACGTTTTGGCTGAACAGCATTGACGCATGAAATACCTCTGTTAATGACAGTTGACCGTGGCTTTCACGATCCCTGCTGAACCCTGAGAGGGAAGATCCAGTACTCCCTGACACTGACGATCGCGTTCTTCCCCCCACTGCACGCTAAACGTTGTTTTGCCGGACAGCCCCGTGAGGTAAACCTCACCGTCATCCCCGACGATGGCGGAGGTACTCTCCAGCGCCACCACTGCTCCAAACGGAACGGGCTTGCCCGCATAGAGCAAGGTCACCAGAGCGCGTCGTCCAACGCGAGCGTCGAACGTAGCGTGCAGCGCCGCCCCTTTCGTCGGCACGAGATCGAGCGTTGCCGCATCGATATCAATATCTTCCCGGTCCTGGGTATTTACGGTGATGACGTTGTGCCGATAGGCCGTCAGAGAGGGCACAATGGCGTTACCAAAACGGTCTGTAGAGATGCCGCGTCCGTTTTGCACTTTGACGTTATCGCCATCCTTAATGTGCACAATGGCGAATGCGTCGCGTACGGGTTGCCCCAGCGTCACGCCATGCTCGTGGGCAACGATTGATCCCTGCGCGCTGTAGTTCCACTGTCTGTTATCGCCACCGTAGCTGTAGCCCATCCCAACCTCACCCGAAGCACCACGGTAACGCCCGGACAGGCTGCCGCCGTAGCCGGTGTTCTGATTGGCATAGCTCTGCTGGAGGTTGTAGCTCAGCTTATTGTCCTCCAGCGCGGTACCGCCGAGCCCGACCTGATGCGAGACAAACCCACCGCTGGCGGTGTTAGCGCTGTAGGTTGCCCAGGAGTCAGGCAGCCACTTTGAAAACGGAATGTTGACCGTCAACGCCATCTGCCGGTCAGTATCAGCGTCCGGCGTGCGGGTCAGGTTGTAGCTTATCGAAAAGGTGATATCGCGCCAGCTGGAGCTTAGCCCCGCGCTGACGCTACGCTCATGGCCGTCCATGTCCCAGTAATCCTGCTGATAGCCGTTGAGATACGCCGAGCCCCAGTCTGAAATGCGCTGGGACAGGTTTAACTGCATGCGGCTACGGCGGTTATTGGTTCTGCGGTAGGTATAGATACCGTCATCAATCTCGCTGTCCCGCTGATCGATAGCCTCCTGAAAGGTATAAAACCCCGAGGTGGAGTAGCGGTAGCTGGCAAGCGTGACGGTCGTATCCGTGTCAGGAATATCTTTTGAGTACTGGGCACGCCACGATAAACCGCTGGCATCGTCACGCCCGTCATCAAACGCGGTACGCGCAGCAGTGAGATCGACAGACGCGGAGCCGAAGCGCCCCAGGTCGGCACCAAGCCCCAGCAGCAGCGCATGATACAGTGACGCCCCCAGCGCGCCGGTATAGGCCGTGACGCCGTAAGGCAGACCATAGATGGCCGTACCTTGCGCAAAGATGGGTTCATCTTCACCTTCGTTACCGCGATAGCGCCCTGCTGCCAGCGAGTACTTAAAACCGCCTTCTCGCTGTAGCACCGGCACCGACGCGCTGGCCTGTATAAAGCTGTGTTCGCTGCCATCCGCCTCTTCGACGGTCACTTCCAGATCGGCACCGGATGTTACCTGGCTTAAGTCGCGGATCTCAAAAGGCCCCGGCGAGACGTTTGTTTGATAGATGGTGTAGCCGTTTTGCTTGATGGTGACTTTCGCGTCGCTATTAGCAATACCCCGCACGACAGGCGCAAAGCCTTGCTGGCTGACGGGCAACATAGCGGTGTCCGTTTCCAGCTTCACGCCGGTCATCTGGACGCTGTCAAAAAGCTCGCCATTGGTATACGTCTGCCCCATCTCAAGCTGGCTTTTCAACGTCTTGATGTCACGTTGTAAAGTCGTGGCGATGGCCTCCCAGCCAGAAGTGTCGCTCCAGGTGCTGTTATTACGCAGTCGCCACGCCCCCAGATTCATCCCCGACTCCAGCCCCAGCCAGGTTGAAGAGGTTTTGCCCGAACTGTAGTGCTGCTGAGAACCGCTGAGCTGATAGCTTGTCCAGGCGGCAGGCGCACCGTCATCCCAGAATTTCGGGTTAATCGCCCCGGCGGCGGTGCGATCGCGATAGATCTGCGGAATAACCAGTTTCAGAGTCTGGTTATCCTGATCGTAATCGTACCGTGCATTTTCGATGAAATGAGAGATGTCCCGAACGTAAGCCTCGTCGTCGAGCCCCTTTAAGTCCGGGATCGTGTCGACTTTCACGCCGTACTCGCGCAGGTCCGCTTTGGTCAGCCCCGGCAGCAGATGCTGTTTGTCGTCAGAAAGCACATAGGTGATCGTACGTGTATCCAGAACGTCGCGATCCCACATAATGGTCGTGGGGTAGCTCCCCGCAAGTAAGCCATTATCATTGATGAAATTTTTGAGCGTGGAGGTATTTTCGAGGGGGGTATCCAGTTCAAGGATCCGCAGGTTGAATTCGTCATCCGCACTTGCAGGCTGGATCGCGGCGAGCAGCGCCAGCGCGATCCCGGACAGTACCTGTTTGTGAAGTAAAGATGACGACATAACGTACCAACATGATCGTTTTAAAGAGCCTGCTTGCGTTGAGGGGTCTGGGCGCCGAAATCATTAATAGCCGTCCAGGTCACCGGGCCATTTGCCGCTTTGGGTAGCGCGAAACTCTGCTTGCTAAACGGCGCCACCATCATTGAAATGGCACCCGGCGTAGTTTTGGTCTCTTTCACCGGTACACTTTTCCCGCCAACGGCCAGTTCGCCAAAAGAGACGTAAAAAGGCGTAGGGTTGTTTGCGATTAACGTGCCACCCTCTCGATGGAACGTAATTTTTTCATACGCCCCCAGCGCATCGGCTTCCTTTAGCTGAGCAGGACGCCAGAAAAGCTTCAGGCGCGTTTTCATTGCGAACTGCAGCGTGTTTTTCTCTTTCAGATCGGGAGAGAGAGCAGAGACGGATTTCACGTTCGCCAGAAACAGTGATTCACGGTCTGCCGGCAGGCTGTTTTTATCGCCGGTAAAAATAACGTGTAACAGCGTCTGACGATTTTCCTGCAACTTATAGACAGGCGGCGTAATAATAAAGGGAGCCTTTGCATCATTGGGATAACTGACCCAGCTTTGCACCAGATAACGCGTATGAGGATCTTTATTTTTAAGTGCGATTTGTACTTCAGATTTATTCGATGGATAAATAATTCGCGTACCACCGAGAACAACGCTGGCCTGCACTGAACAGCAAGAAATAATTAAACAACCACATAACAATTTAAATAACGTCTTCATACAGCGTTCCAGAAGGCAGCCGTTCAGGCTGCCAATAATTGCTTAGCGATAGACAACCTCAAACGTGGCAGATGAGGAGTAATGACCCGCGGTTGGCGCGGTAGTACCTACCTGAATCACTTTCGCGGTGTAGTTAAAGACAGAAGCCGCTGCGCCCGTCGGGTCGTTTGTTACATCGGTTCCTGCATCCGGTACTGAGCCGTCGAAGACCACATCACCTTTGGTGCCGTTATCATTGCTGACAATGATGCCAACGTTGGCAGCATTACCTGCGCCGGAGAGATCGTTCTTCAAACGCTTGTACGCGGCATCTGTCGTTGTGCCGCTGAACTTGAGGTTCAGTTTGGCGACCAGCGGGTCACATTTTGTCACTTCAATCTTGAAGGCTTTAGATGTCCCTACGGTACCATCACCGCTATAGTCCGAAGGATAGGTATCCGCGAACGTGACGGTTGATGCGTTGGTGCCTGAGCCATCAACGTTAATTTCGCAGGTATCTGCAACAATTTTTCCGGCGAAGTTCACCGTACCGGAATCGTTCGATGCGAATACAGGCAGAGACACCGCAGCCATAAGGCTTCCGGCCAGGAAAGAAGAAACAACATATTTATTCATGATAATATCCTTATATACCAATGTAGACATCCATTCCCGCTAAATAACGAGCGTCAGAATGTTATGCAAATTTTTACGCCGCTCACAACAATATATCTACCAATGAGATATTCTATGAGCGCAATGAATTTCCTTGAGAGGATTAAATCAGATTATTCTTCAGTGTGTCCAGCGTGTACAAAGGGGAATAAAATACAATACATCCCAACTGTATGTTTTGCATGAGAAATACAATAACTTAAAAATTCTAAACTCTGGATTTAATTTTATTAATAAATTACAAATTGTAAAAAAACAAAAAAAAGCCGCTTTATAATAAAGCGGCTTTTTATTCAGGAAACTAATTAGTTCCCGCCAAACATATCCTTAATCCAACCCGCGACGCCATCGCTGTCTTTCTTCTCATTTTGCTGCTGCGGCTGTTGCTGCGGCTGCTGAGGTTGTGAAGACTGATCGAACGGATTGCCCGTTGGCTGTTCTGGCTGGCTCTGCTGGCACAGCGAGTCTGGATTGGTTGTCCAGACCGGCAGCGTGCGCATACCGCCGCCGCAGATAAAGTTACCGGATCCATCAACGCCCATATCAACGATATCTTCCGGCGCAACAAGGTTCAGCGGCACCGGGGACTGATTCGCCAGATAACGCTGGTAAATCGACATCGCCCCGCTCGCACCGTACAGTTTGGTCGGCTGGTTGTTATCGCGGCCTACCCAGGTGATCACCACTTCACGGCCATCAATGCCCGCAAACCAGGTATCGACGTTGTTGTTGGTGGTACCTGTTTTACCCGCCAGATGCAGACCCGGGTATTTCGCCCCCAGCTGACGCCCGGTACCACGCTGCACAACCTGCTGCATGGTCCATAGCGTCATATACGCCGCCTGCGCAGGAACAGCACGCTCCGCCTGCGGGAAGCTTTGATAAAGCACGGAACCGTCTTCGGCAATGACAGAGCGCAGCGCAGAAAGCTGTGCACGGTTACCGCCGCTGGCGATGGTCTGGAACGCCTGCGCCACTTCGATTGGCGTCAGGTTAAGCGCACCCAGAATCATCGCCGGGACCGGATGCAGCTGATCTTTCGGCACGCCCAGCTTCTGCCAGGTATCGGTGATAGCAGGCAGGCCCAGCGCCATGCCAAGGTTAACGGTTGGGACGTTCATGGAACGCGTTAACGCATCCACCAACATCACCTGACCGCTGAACTGTTTATCATCGTTCTGCGGAGACCACACCTGACCGTTTGGCTGGCGAAGGGAGATCGGTGCATCGGCGATCCAGGTATTCAGACGATACTGGTTCGGCTGGCTCAGCGCGGTGAGATAGGTCGCCGGTTTTGCCAGAGAACCAATTGAACGACGCGCCTGCATCGCACGGTTATAACCCGCAAACTGCGGCTCAGCGCCGCCCACCATGGCGCGTACTTCACCGGTGTTACGGTCAACCACCACCATCGCGGTTTCCAGATCGCTCAGCTTGCGCTGTTTCTTCAGCGCTGGAATGCCCTCAACGGCCGCTTTTTCCGCCGCGTCCTGCGCCACGGAGTCGAACGTGGTAAAGATCTTCACGCCGGAGAGATCTTTCACCTTATCACCGAGCTTAGACTGCAGCTCCTGACGTACCATCTGCATAAACGCAGGCTGCGGAGAGATTACGCCGCCGCGCGGCTGAACGCCGAGTGGACGCGCGCTCAGCATGTCGTACAGCTCCTGGTCGATCACCTGCTGTTGTTGCAGCAGACGCAACACCAGGTTACGACGCTCCAGCGCCAGTTTCGGGTTACGCCACGGGTTATAAATGGACGCCCCTTTCACCATGCCCACCAGCAGCGCCTGCTGGTCGAGACTCAGCTCTTCCACCGGACGGCCAAAGTAGTACAGGCTCGCCAGCGGGAAGCCGCGGATTTCGTTATCACCGCTCTGACCGAGGTACACCTCGTTCATGTACAGCTCCAGGATACGATCCTTGCTGTAACGGGCATCCATCAGCACGGCCATGTACGCTTCGTTGGCTTTACGCCAGTAGGAGCGCTCGCTGGAGAGGAACAGGTTCTTCACCAGCTGCTGGGTCAGGGTACTTGCCCCCTGCACGGTACGTCCGGCGGTCAGGTTCGCCAGCACCGCACGACCAATCGAGTAGAGGCTAATGCCGTCGTGCTCGTAGAAGTGACGGTCTTCGGTTGCCAGCAGGGTATCTACCAGCAGGTCCGGGAAGCCGTTACGCGCCACGAACAGACGCTGCTCGCCATTGGCCGACGAAAGCATGGTGATCAGACGTGGATCGAGGCGGAAGAAACCGAACTGGCGGTCGTTATCCATGTTCTCGATCGTTTCCAGACGATCGCCGTCGAAGGTCAGACGCGCGCGCACCTGCCCTTCTTTGCTGTCCGGGAAGTCAAACGGACGACGGATCATCTCAATGCTCTTCGCCTGCACCGTAAACTCGCCCGGGCGCGTCATCTTCGTGACCTGACGATACTGTGTGGCCTGCAGCAGTTTGACCATCTCGTTCTTGCTGATGGACATATCCGGCTCAAGGTTCACCATACGGCCATAGACTGCCGCAGGTAGCTGCCAGACTTTCCCGTCAATACGGCTGCGGATCTTCTGATCCAGATACACGCCGTAGATCGCGATCAGCACGACAAAAACAATAAACAGCTTCAGCAGCAGCCAGAACCAGCCGCGCTTACCACGAGGCTTCCGCCCTTTGCCTTTCCCTTTACGCGGCATTGGCTCATCATCCTCATAATCGTCTTCGTAGTCATCGTCATACTCCTCATCTCTGAGGCGACGACGGCTCACCTTTTCTTTCGCCGGACGCGTTGGCTTTCCCTTACGTCCTATTGGCTCGCGGTCATTCCCCGCCATGCTTTTTCTCCGCAACATTCAGGCGCAAAGGCCAGATTTTCTTATCTTTCACAGGTCTATGAAAGAAGAAATCTCTCAAAATAAACAGCAAGACTTTCCTTTCAGGAAAGTCTTTAGTGTTTTCTCCCTCTCCCTGTGGGAGAGGGCTGGGGTGAGGGCATCAGGCCGCACTCCCCTCTTTCACCTAACTCACGAATACTTCTTCGTCCGCCGTGTCGGCGCCGTATTTGCCGGGTCGTCCGGCCACACGTGTTTGGGATACCGCCCTTTCATCTCTTTTTGCACTTCACGGTAGCTCCCCGCCCAAAACGCCCCAAGGTCGCGAGTGATCTGCAACGGGCGATGCGCAGGGGACAGCAGTTCGAGCACCAGAGAAACGCGCCCTTCCGCAATGGACGGCGTGGTGGCCTCACCAAACATCTCCTGCATCCTTACCGCCAGCGCCGGAGGATTATCTTCGTGATAACGAATGGCAATCCGGCTTCCGGTCGGCACAGTGTAATGCCCTGGCAGTTCACTATCCAGACGTTGACGTAATGACCAGTCCAGTAAATTCTGTAACGCGGCCTTAACATCGAGCGCTTTCAGCGCCCTGAGGGAATGTACGCCACTCATTTGCGGCAGCAGCCAATCCTCCAGGGAAGCCAGCAGCGTCTCATCATCAACCGTCGGCCAGTCGTGCTCCGGCAGCCAGCATGCGGCACAGTGCAGCCGAATGCGGTACTGCTCGGCCTCCGGCGTCCAGTTCAAAACGCTTAGCCCTTTTTCCCGAATACCGTTCAGCATGGCCTGATGAAGTTCTTCTTCCGACGGCTTCGCCAGCGGCTTTGTACCTAACGTCAGCTTACCGATCTGGCTACGGCGAAACGCCTTCAGCGTGCCCTGGTTATCATCCCACTCAACGATATCAGACTGCTGGAGCAATTGCGGGCAGCTGCGCGTCAGGGCGTCAATATCAATGGCAATTGCCTGTAAAATACGCGCGTCCGGGGAATGGCTTCCCTGCAGTAATAGCGGTGCAACCAGCCATTCATGGCGCGTCAGGGCGTCATCGCTGTCCAGCATCGCCCCCATGCCGTTTGCCAGCTGATAGCGTCCGTCCAGTCCGCGACGGCGGGCGATCCGGTCCGGGTACGCCTGCGCAAGAAGAGAGGCGATATATTCAGTGTCAGGCGATCCTCCACGGCTATTGAGTCGCCGGCAAAGCTGCTGCGCCCGCTGCTGCCAGTTCCCCTGATTGCGCGAAAACGCCTGCGCCAGATCGCTGCTGCCACCGCGCGGCGGCTCCTCAAGAATAGCCGCCAGTTTTGCCGCCGTAGCAATTTCGTCGTCGCCCTGCGCCGACACCAGCATCGCAGCCAGGCGCGGATCGTTGCCCAGCGCCGCCATTTTCTGACCGCGCGCCGTCAGACGCTCGCCTTCCAGCGCGCCAAGCTGGGTCAGCAGGTTGCGCGCAGCGGTGAGGTTCACGACAGGCGGAGGATTAAGCCAGGTGAGCTGTTCAGGGTTCGGGCAGCCCCACAGCAGCAGATCCATCACCAGGCCAGACAAATCACTTTGTAAAATTTCCGGCGTACTTTGCTGCGCCGCGCGTTCCGCCTGCTCTGCGCTCGTTAAATGCAGGCAGATGCCCGGCTCAAGACGCCCCGCACGGCCCGCACGCTGCACCATCGATGCCTGGCTGACGCGCTGCGTAAGCAGTTTGGTGAGCCCGGTGCGCGGGTCAAAGCTTGCCACCCTCTCCTGCGCGCTATCGACCACCAGACGAATGCCTTCGATGGTCAAACTGGTTTCAGCAATGTTGGTTGCCAGCACCACCTTGCGCTGCCCCGTTGGCGCCGGAAGAATGGCTTTACGCTGCTCCTGTAGCGACAGTGCGCCGTAGAGCGGGCAAAGCAGCACATCGCCGCCTACGCGGGAGGAAAGCTGCTCCTGCACGCGCTGGATTTCACCGACGCCAGGCAAAAACAGCAGCAGCGAACCGGGTTCCTGGCGCAGCAGCTCTGCCGTCGCAATAGCGACGGCCTCATCAAAACGCTGATGGGCGGGAAGCGACTGATAGCGACGTGCAACCGGAAATGCGCGTCCTTCTGAGCTGATGACAGGAGCGTCGGGCAATACCTGCTGCAGCCGCTCGTTATCCAGCGTTGCGGACATAATCAGCAGCCGGAGATCGTCGCGCAGCCCCTGCTGCACGTCCAGCAGCAGCGCCAGCGCTAAATCTGCCTGCAGGCTGCGCTCGTGAAATTCATCCAGGATCACCAGCCCGATGCCCGTCAGCTCAGGATCGTTTTGCAGCATACGGGTGAGAATGCCCTCAGTCACCACTTCAAGGCGCGTCGCAGGGCCGACGCAGGTATCTGCACGCATCCGGTAGCCTACCGTCTCGCCCGGTTTTTCATTGAGCAGTTCCGCCAGGCGCTGCGCCACATTACGGGCAGCCAGTCGGCGCGGCTCAAGCAGGATAATTTTCCCGCTGATATTCCCCTCGTTGAGGATTTGCAGCGGCAGCCAGGTGGATTTACCCGCCCCCGTTGGGGCATTCAGCAAAACCTGCGGGGCATCGTTGAGGGCAGCGAGAAGCTCAGGAAGGACGGCGGCGACCGGCAATGAGGACACTAACAGCTCCAGAGGGTTAACATTAGTCGGCGTACATTGTAGCATCGGCGCATATCATTACCGAGTCCTCCGTATGTCTGAGTCGAAACGACTGTTTTTCGCCATTGAACTTCCCGCCACGCTTCAGCGGCAAATCGTCCGCTGGCGCGCGGAACACTTCCCTTCGGAGACCGGTCGTCCTGTTGCGGCGGCGAATATGCACCTGACGCTGGCCTTTCTGGGCGAGGTAAGCGCGGATAAACAGCGCGCGTTAGCCACGATGGCCGGACGCATTTCCCAGCCGGGGTTTACGCTGCATCTTGACGATGCCGGTCAGTGGTTACGCTCACGCGTGGTCTGGCTGGGCACGCGCCAGCCGCCGCGCGGGTTGTTACAGCTGGCAAATATGCTGCGCGCCCAGGCCGCACGCAGCGGCTGTTACCAAAGCCCGCAGCCGTTTCATCCACATATCACATTGCTGCGCGATGCCGGTCATGCCGTTGCCATTCCGCCACCGGGCTTTCACTGGGCCTTTCCGGTGACCGAATTTGCGCTTTATGAATCTGTCTTTGCACGGGGACGCACCCGCTACACGCCGCTACAGCGCTGGTCGTTGGGTGACGCACTAAGGAAATCTGATGAAGTTTAGTCCTGCTCTACAGCACGCCACGCTTGTCCAGCGTTACAAACGCTTTCTCGCCGACGTGATCACGCCCGAAGGTGAACAGCTCACCCTGCACTGCCCCAACACCGGTGCGATGACCGGTTGCGCGACGCCGGGTGACAAGGTCTGGTATTCCACATCAGAAAATACTAAACGCAAATATCCCCATACCTGGGAAATGACCGAGACGCAAAACGGGGCGTTTATATGCGTTAATACATTGCGTGCAAACCAATTAGTGAAGGAAGCGCTGACAAATAATGCCCTCCCTGAACTGGTAGGCTACAACGTGCAAAAAAGCGAAGTGAAGTATGGCGATGAAGGCAGCAGAATTGACTTTATGCTACAGGCGGAAGAACGGCCTGAGTGCTATATTGAAGTAAAATCAGTGACGTTAGCGGAACAGGAAAATGGCTACTTTCCGGATGCGGTAACGCTGCGTGGCCAGAAGCACCTGCGAGAGCTAATGAGTGTAGCGGCGGCGGGCAAACGCGCCGTGTTGCTGTTTGCGGTTTTGCATTCAGCCATTGAACGATTCTCCCCCGCCCGCCATATCGATCCTAAATACGCGCAATTGTTGAATGAGGCACAAAAGCAGGGGGTGGAGGTTTTCGCTTATAAAGCGGAACTTTCTGCCGATAATATGACTCTGAGATCCTCTCTTCCCATTGTCTTATAAGGGAATAGACGATTGACTATTATGTGTTCTGGCCGCGTGCGCAAATACGCTTTTCCTCACAGGCTTGTCAAGTGTTACGTTTAGATAATTGCCATACGGAAAAGCATCTGCTATTTATAGCGACCTGATTTTTCCCCCAACACGGGGATCGATAGTGCGTGTTAAGGAGAAGCAACATGCAAGAAGGGCAAAACCGTAAAACATCGTCCCTGAGTATTCTCGCCATCGCTGGGGTGGAGCCGTATCAAGAGAAACCGGGCGAAGAGTATATGAACGAAGCCCAGCTGTCGCACTTCAAGCGTATTCTTGAAGCATGGCGTAATCAACTCAGGGATGAAGTCGATCGCACCGTTACACATATGCAGGATGAAGCTGCAAACTTCCCGGATCCGGTAGACCGTGCCGCTCAGGAAGAAGAGTTCAGCCTCGAACTGCGTAACCGTGACCGCGAACGCAAACTGATCAAAAAGATCGAGAAAACGCTGAAAAAAGTCGAAGACGAAGATTTTGGCTACTGCGAATCCTGCGGTGTTGAAATCGGCATTCGTCGCCTGGAAGCGCGTCCAACCGCCGATCTGTGTATCGACTGTAAAACGCTGGCCGAAATCCGCGAAAAACAGATGGCTGGCTAATGCCACCCCTCTAACTACTACAAAGGCGGGAGTCTCTCCCGCCTTGTTACTGTTGATATGTCTGAATCACACTATATTGGGCGCTTCGCGCCATCTCCCTCCGGTGAATTACACTTCGGCTCGTTAATTGCCGCGCTCGGCAGCTACCTGCAGGCTCGCGCCCGCCAGGGAAAATGGCTCGTTCGCATTGAAGATATTGATCCTCCGCGTGAAGTTCCCGGTGCAGCAGAAACGATTCTGCGTCAGCTGGAACATTACGGTCTTCACTGGGACGACGAAGTGCTTTGGCAGTCACAACGCCATGATGCCTATCGGGAACGTCTGGCGTGGCTCTATGAACAAGGGCTGTCTTATTACTGTACCTGCACCCGCGCGCGTATCCAGAGCGTAGGTGGCGTCTACGACGGCCACTGCCGCACGCTGAACCACGGTCCGGAAAATGCCGCCGTGCGTATACGGCAGCGTTCCCCGGTGACGCGCTTTACCGATCTCCTCTCCGGAGAGATTCATGCTGATGAACGTCTGGCATGTGAGGATTTTATTATTCACCGCCGTGACGGCCTGTTTGCCTATAACCTGGCGGTGGTCGTCGACGATCATTTCCAGGGCGTGACGGAAATTGTGCGCGGGGCAGACCTGGTTGAACCGACCGTGCGACAAATATCGCTTTATCACCAGTTTGGCTGGACGACACCGGACTACATTCATCTGCCGCTGGCGGTCAATGCGCAGGGCTTTAAATTGTCAAAGCAGAACCACGCGCCCGCCCTTCCAGACGGCGATCCGCGCCCTGTTTTGATCGACGCGCTGCGGTTTCTCAACCAAAATGTAACCAACGAATGGCAGGATCTGCGTATTGACGAACTGCTGGATCTGGCCGTCGCCCACTGGACGCTCGAGGCCGTGCCAAAAATCCAGCATTCTCAAATGCGTTGCGCTGAGCTATGATTAGCCGCTTTTTTCATAACAAAACACACTACGAGGTGTACTATTTTTACCCGAGTCGCTAATTTTTGCCGTAAAGTGCTAAGCCGCGAAGAGAGCATGGCTAACGACGCTATTGCGCAAAACCGCATGTCGGTTATTCCGCGTGAGCAGCACACTATTTCCCGCAAAGATATCAGTGAAAATGCCCTCAAGGTGCTCTATCGTCTGAATAAAGCAGGCTACGAGGCCTATCTCGTTGGCGGTGGGGTGCGTGATTTACTGCTGGGCAAAAAACCGAAAGATTTCGACGTGACGACCAGCGCCACGCCAGAGCAGGTACGCAAATTATTCCGTAACTGCCGTCTTGTTGGCCGCCGTTTCCGCCTTGCGCACGTCATGTTTGGTCCGGAAATCATCGAAGTGGCGACATTCCGTGGCCATCACGAAGCGGGCGTATCCGATCGCACGACGTCCCAGCAGGGCCAGAACGGCATGCTGCTGCGTGATAACATCTTCGGATCCATTGAAGAAGATGCCCAGCGCCGCGATTTCACCATCAACAGCCTTTACTACAGCGTGGCGGATTTCACCGTACGGGATTACGTTGGCGGTATGCAGGACCTGAAAGAAGGCCTGATTCGCCTGATTGGCACGCCGGAAACCCGCTACCGCGAAGACCCTGTGCGTATGCTTCGCGCCGTGCGTTTCGCGGCCAAATTAAATATGCGCATCAGCCCGGAAACCGCCGAGCCGATCCCGCGTCTGGCCACCCTGATCAACGACGTTCCACCTGCTCGCCTGTTTGAAGAGGCGCTGAAGCTGCTGCAGGCGGGTTACGGATATGAAACCTACACCCTGCTGCGCGAATACAGCCTGTTCCAGCCCCTCTTCCCGACCATTACGCGCTGCTTCACCGAAAACGGTGACAGCCCGATGGAACGCATCATTGCGCAGGTGCTGAAGAATACCGACACCCGCATCCAGAATGACATGCGTGTGAACCCGGCATTCCTATTTGCCGCAATGTTCTGGTATCCCCTGCTGGAAGCAGCGCAGAGGATCGCGCAGGAAAGCGGTCTGGCCTATTACGATGCCTTTGCGCTGGCGGCAAACGACGTGCTGGATGAAGCCTGTCGTACGCTCGCGATCCCAAAACGTATCACCACGCTGGTGCGCGACATCTGGCAGCTTCAGCTGCGCATGTCCCGTCGCCAGGGCAAACGCGCCTGGAAGCTGATGGAGCATCCGAAATTCCGCGCCGCGTTCGACCTGCTGGCACTGCGCGCTGAAATTGAAAAGAACCAGGAACTGCAGCGTCTGGCGCAGTGGTGGGGTGAATTCCAGGTTTCAGCACCGCCCGAGCAAAAAGGAATGCTGACCAATCTGGATGAAGAGCCAGAACCGCGTCGTCGTCACCGTCGCCCGCGCAAACGCGCACCGCGTCGCGAAGGCTCAGCGTGACCCTCGCCTATATCGCCATCGGCAGCAATCTGGCCTCTCCGCTGGAGCAGGTTAACGCTGCCGTTCAGGCACTGGGGGAGATCCCGCAAAGCCGCGTCGTGGCGGTCTCCTCTTTCTACCGCACGCCACCGCTGGGCCCGCAGGATCAGCCTGATTACCTGAACGCCGCCGTTGTGCTCGACACGACCCTGGATGCCGAAACGCTGCTGGATAATACCCAGCGTATTGAGCTGCAGCAGGGTCGCGTACGCAAAGCCGAACGCTGGGGGCCGCGCACGCTCGACCTCGACCTGATGCTGTTTGGCAACGAGATAATCAATACCGAACGCCTCACCGTTCCGCATTACGACATGAAAAACCGCGGTTTTATGCTCTGGCCGCTGTTTGAAGTTGCCCCCGATCTTATCTTCCCCGACGGCCTCTCTCTGAAGGCCGTGCTGGAAAGCATCCGCGCGGAAAAACCCGCCTGCTGGTAAACCTGTTTTATTGCCGATTAACCATCAAATAATTATGGTTAATCGGTTACCTAAAATCATTGTTCCCTCCAATGTTACTGTTAGAATGCGCAAAGATTCGTTTTTGGGTTACCAGGAAACAGTATGAAACCAACCACCATCTCCTTACTGCAGAAATGCAAACAGGAAAAAAAACGCTTCGCCACCATCACCGCGTACGACTACAGCTTCGCCAAATTGTTTGCTGAAGAAGGTATCAACGTCATGCTGGTCGGGGACTCGTTAGGGATGACGGTACAAGGACATGATTCCACGCTGCCAGTGACGGTCGACGATATTGCCTACCACACCCGCGCCGTGCGCCGGGGTGCGCCTGCCTGCCTGCTGCTTTCCGATCTGCCGTTCATGGCTTACGCCACGCCCGAGCAGGCCTTCGACAATGCGGCGGCGGTGATGCGTGCCGGGGCCAATATGGTCAAAATCGAAGGTGGTGCCTGGCTTGTGGAGACGGTGAAAATGCTCACCGAGCGCGCAGTGCCGGTCTGCGGACACCTGGGTCTTACGCCACAGTCAGTGAACATCTTTGGCGGCTATAAGGTGCAGGGCCGCGGTGACGCCGCCCAGACGCTGTTTGATGATGCCCTGGCGCTGGAAGCCGCAGGCGCGCAGCTGTTGGTGCTGGAGTGCGTCCCGGTTGAACTGGCGGAACGCATCACCGAAGCCCTCTCCATTCCTGTGATTGGTATTGGCGCGGGTAACGTCACTGATGGTCAGATTCTGGTGATGCATGACGCCTTTGGTATTACCGGCGGGCACATTCCTAAATTTGCCAAAAATTTCCTGACTGAAGCAGGCGACATGCGTGCTGCGGTGCGGCAGTATATTGCCGAGGTTGAGTCCGGCGTATATCCGGGCGAAGAACACAGTTTCCATTAAGGAGTCTTGTTGTGCTAATCATTGAAACCCTGCCGCTGCTGCGCCAGCACATCCGTCGTGCGCGTCAGGAAGGTAAACGTATTGCTCTGGTTCCCACCATGGGCAACCTGCACGATGGCCACATGAAGCTGGTCGACGAAGCGAGAGCGCGTGCAGATATCGTGGTGGTCAGTATCTTCGTTAACCCAATGCAGTTTGACCGCGCAGACGATCTGGCGCGCTACCCGCGCACCCTGCAGGAAGACTGCGAGAAGCTCAAAAAGCGCCATGCGGATATCGTCTTCTCTCCTGCCCCGGCGGATGTCTACCCGCAGGGCACAGACGAAGCAACGTACGTGGATGTTCCCAGTATTTCGACCATGCTGGAAGGGGCCAGCCGCCCAGGACACTTCCGTGGCGTTTCAACCATCGTCAGCAAGCTGTTCAACCTGGTGCAGCCGGACGTTGCCTGCTTCGGTGAGAAAGATTTCCAGCAGCTGGCGCTGATCCGCAAGATGGTCGCCGATATGGGCTATGACATCGAGATCGTCGGCGTGCCGATTGTGCGAGCCAAAGATGGCCTGGCGCTCAGCTCCCGTAATGGCTACCTGACCGCTGACCAGCGTAAAATCGCGCCGGGCTTAAGCAAGGTTATGAACACGATGGCGGAGCAGCTTCTGGCAAAAGAGTTAACGGCGGAAGAGATTATTGCTCTTGCTGAACAGGCGCTGAACGACAAAGGTTTCCGCGCTGATGATATACAAATCCGAGATGCAGACACGCTTCTGGAGCTTTCAGAGACCAGTAAACGTGCGGTCATTCTGGTGGCGGCATGGCTTGGTCAGGCTCGTCTGATAGATAATAAAGTGGTTGAGCTGGCGTAGTTTTCGCCCTTGATAATTGAAGGTAAACGTAATGATTCGCAAAATGCTGCAAGGTAAGCTTCACCGTGTGAAAGTCACTCAGGCAGACCTGCACTACGAAGGCTCCTGCGCGATCGATCAGGATTTTCTCGACGCGGCGGGTATTCTGGAAAACGAAGCCATTGATATCTGGAACGTGAATAACGGCAAGCGCTTCTCAACCTATGCGATTGCCGCCGAGCGCGGTTCTAAAATCATCTCTGTTAACGGCGCGGCGGCGCACTGCGCTGACGTGGGCGATATTGTCATCATCGCCAGCTTCGTCATGATGTCCGACGAAGAAGCGCGTCGCTGGCAGCCAAAAGTCGCCTACTTTGAAGGCGACAACGACATGAAACGTACCGCTAAGGCAATTCCTGTTCAGGTTGCCTGATACTTCAGGGGTTGTTTGCGCCAGCAACAGCCCCTCCTCCCGATGTTCTTATCATTATTATCTTTTCATGCGCCCTTAATAATTATTTATACATACATATTAGTATAAATAACCAGCCTTCATTCACTCCATCATATAAATAATATAAACCCTGATTTTTTCATAGAATCACAATAAATAATATTGTTTTATTACTTTTCCTGAAGATTTAAAAATTATACCTAAGACAAGTAATTTCGTCCAGTTACGGTTATTTCAAAACCTGCACACGCTGAACTTAACATGCTGTTTTTAAACCAAAAAACAACAAGTTTTAGTTATCTTACAAAATAGATTAATGACAAATTGTTATACAGAAAAATAAAACTAAATATAGTTAGTCTCGTTTCATTGAAACACGACTTCATTTAAAAACTTCATTAAAATGGATTTAAAATGTTTAAGAAAACGCTTCTAACTGCTTCTATTATCTTTATGGCAACAGGTTCAATTTCAGCAATGGCAGCCGACCCTGTTCCTTCTGATACAGGTACTGTAACTTTCCACGGTATGGTTTCTAACAATACCTGTAAAGTGTCTCTGGATCAGAAAATTGACCAGGATGGTAATGATTTCGACGTTAACCTGGACACCGTATTTGTTAAAGATTTCGCCGCTGAACTGGGCACCACCAGCACCCTGGGCGAAAAGAAATTCGCTCTGACGCTGACTGGCTGTGATCCTCTTACCGTTAAGAAAGCGTCTGCTCAGTTCGATTCATGGGCGGGTTCTACTTCAACTTCCGGCGGCCTGCTGGTTCCACCAGCAAACACCCAGGGCGCAGCTAAAAACGTCAACCTGGTGCTGTCAAACGATGGCAACTCCGCTACCGATCAGATCAAACTGGATCAGGCGAACAACACTCAGAGAGCCACTGTTGACGCAACTGGCGCAGGCGCATTGTACTACCGTGTAGCTTATACCCAGGGTCAGAACTGGAATACAACCACCAACCCGGTATCTGCTGGTGTTGTTCAGGCTCAAGCAGCCTTCACTATGATTTACGAATAATTTTAAGTTCATAGTTTGAATACATAGTCCATCCCCTGACGTCTGTCGGGGGATTATCAAATATCATTCCAGTGGAAATGGAAAAATGTTAAGCAAGGCATTGTATAAAGGAATAAAAGCAGCATGTCTTTCTGCCGCTGTTTTCACGTCATTTCAGGCAAGTGCTGATATCGTTATTTCCGGGACGCGTATTGTTTATGAGCAGTCGCAGAAAGATGTCATTGTCTCTTTAGACAACCGCGGTAAAAAACCACTGCTGGTACAATCATGGCTTGATGATGGTCGTGATAATACCAACCCACAAGAATTAAAGTTACCGTTTATTATTACGCCACCCGTATCCAGAATCGATCCACAAAAAGGTCAGTCCGTTCGCATCTCCTATTTGGGCGGCGCATTACCGCAAGATCGTGAATCTTTATTCTGGTTCAACGTACTTGAAATCCCACCAAAATCAAAACTAAAAGAGGGGGAAAGCCCAAACCAGCTCCAGCTGGCATTCCGTACACGCATTAAGCTTTTTTTCCGTCCTGATGGCCTAAAAGGTACGCCAGGGGATGCAGCATCTAAAGTCATGTGGTCACAGCAGAAACAAGGTAATGCCTATAATCTTGTTGCCCGTAACGACTCACCTTATAACGTCTCTATTTCGAACGTCACGCTGAAATCAGGTGGGAAAGTATATCAGGTTGAACATAAATCCATTTTACCGTTTAGCACTCAGGCTATGCCGGTAAAAGGATTAAATACTGCTGCTGCCGGTTCTGTCTCCTACGAAACCATTAATGACAATGGCGGTTCAGATACTTTCGAAGCCAAAGTTAATTAATAGCCACAACACAACCATATTATAAATATAAACGTTTGGATGTTTTAAGCATTTAAACGACGATTTATTTGGATGACGTATGCTATTTCAACGCTCACTCTTGTGTCTCGCTATCTGTGCAGCATTACCTCTGCATGCCAGTGAGAATGGAAAAAAAACAGTAGACACCACTTCCGAATCAGAATTGGCCATTGAATTTAACGATCAATTTCTTATCGATAATGGTGGAGGTATCAACGTTGAGCGTTATGCTTACGGCAACCCTGTTCTGCCGGGTACTTACCGCGTAAAAGTGAACTTGAATGGTAATTCCAAGTCCACAGTTGAAATGACGTTTATTGACAATAAAACGCCGCGTGCTTCAGCATGCCTGACGAAACTCATACTGAATCAATCGGGCATAGACACCCGTATGTTAGATGATGACGTCAAGAACGATGAAAACGCCTGTGTGGATATTAAGAAATTTTATCCAGGCGCATCTGCCAATTTCGATAGTAACAAGCTGGAGATGGATCTTAATTTCCCGCAGATTTACGTGCTTAAGCTACCGGCAGGATATGTTGATCCTTCTTTATGGGACAATGGCGTTCCCGCCGGATTGCTGTCATACGATCTCAACGCCTGGCACAGCGAATCTGATGGCTCTGATTCTAATACCGCTTATGCGGGGCTGCGTTATGGTCTGAATATGGGTCCGTGGCGTTTACGTTCTCGCGGCAGTTTGAACTGGGATCAGGATAACGGCTCACACTACTCAAGCCAGGATATTTATCTTCAGCGTGATATTACACCGCTTAATGCGCAACTGGTCTTTGGTGACTCCTTCACGCGCGGCGACACCTTTGACTCGGTCAATCTGCGCGGCGCACGTATGTACAACGACGATCGCATGCTCCCGCAAGGGTCTTCTGGCTATGCCCCCGTGATTCGCGGTGTAGCAAACAGCAACGCCAAAGTCAGCGTAATGCAAAGCGGCAACAAAATTTATGAAACTACCGTGCCACCCGGCGCATTTGAGATCGACGATCTCAGCACGACGGGCTACGGCAACGATTTGATTGTCACCGTTGAAGAAGCTGACGGAAGCAAACGCACCTTTACCGTGCCTTTTTCGTCGGTAACCCAAATGCTGCGTCCGGGCTCGACACGTTGGGATATGGGGGTCGGCGAGCTGAACGATGACTCCCTGCGCGAGAAACCCAACGTAGGCTATGCCACCTTTGCATATGGATTAAACAATACCTTTACGGGCTACACCGGCGTGCAATACACAGATATGGATTTCTATGCGGGTCTTATTGGCCTGGCAATGAATACCCCTGTTGGTGCGTTCGCATTCGATGTCACCCAATCCTATGCCGATATCGACGGTCTGGATACGCTTAAAGGGCAGAGTTATCGACTGACTTACAGCAAGATGCTGGAAACGACGAATACCTCCTTTAACGTGGCAGCTTATCGGTTCTCAACCGAAGATTACCTCAGCCTGAATGATGCAGCGTCTTTGCAGGACAGCATCCATCGTGAGGAATACGGCAATAGATCCTATGACAGCAACGCTGAACTTTATGCCGACTATCAGCGAACCAAAAACCAGGTTCAGATCAGCCTTAACCAGCCGTTGAAGTTTAACGGAGAAGATAAGGGTTCACTTTATATCACCGGCACATGGCAGGATTACTGGAACGACACCAGTTCAACATCCGACTACAGCGTAGGCTACAACAATAGCTTTGATTACGGCAGCTACAGCGTGTCAGTGCAGCGTACCTACACGGAATCCGGTGAAAAAGACGACAGCGTTTATCTTAACGTTAGCATCCCATTCAGCGTCTTCGATCGTGACAAAACGCTTTCTGGTGGCTTTAACAATATCAACATGAGCATGCGCTCAGATTTAAAAGGCGGCAGCAGCTTCAACTCAACGGCGAGCGGAAGCGCTAAAAATAGCGACCTGAGCTATTCCGTTAGCGCATCGTCAAGCAGCGGAAATTACGGAAACCTGAACCAGGTCAGCGGCTTTAGCTCATGGAATAGCCCTTACGGCCCTCTTGGGCTTTCAGCATCCTTTGGTGATGACAATAGCAGACAGTATTCCGCGAGTTACAGCGGCGGACTGGTAGCCCACTCCGGCGGTATCGTAATGACCTCCGGCAGTATTGGTGAAACGGATTCACTGGCGCTGGTAAAAGCAAGTGGCGCAAAGGGGGCTCGCCTGGGCTATGGCCAGAACCGTATTAACAGCTCTGGATACGGCGTTATGCCCTATATGTCCGCCTACAGAGAAAACCGCGTCTCTCTTGATATCAGCACACTGGAAACGGATGTCGAAATTAAAAGTACGAGTGCAGTCGCCGTGCCGCGCAATGGCTCAGTGGTATTAGTTAATTTTGAAACGGACGAAGGCCGCTCGCTTGTTCTGGAACTGGAACGTTCTGACAAAGGCTTCATTCCGTTGGGCGCAGACGTACTGAATGAGAAAAACGATCCAATCGGAACGGTGGGCCAAGCCGGACAAGCTTATGTTCGCGGCGTCGAAGAGAAAGGCGTTCTTCGCGTGGTTTGGGGTAACGACAGTGCAAGTGCTTGTACCGTGCATTATCAGATCCCGGCGAATGCGAAAAAAGCGGGTCTGACGACCATTCTTAGTAATCAGCAATGTCAAATGTAACGGTATTTACAACAGGGAATTATGCTCATGGGAAATAAGATGAAGAAACAACATTGCGGATATTCATTATTCGCATTTGCGATGCTGGCAATATCAGCGTCTGCTTCGGCAACGGATTTGAACGTTAATTTCACTGCCAATATTCGCGAAACCACGTGCGATATGAAACTGATGGGTGGTACAGGTTCAGATACGGATCAAACGCTGACCCTGGGTACAAATGGTCAGGTGCGAATGGATGATATCAAGACGGGTAACATTACTGCACCATTTAAAATTATTTTGGTTGAATGCCCATCATCTTTGAAATCTCTGAAAACGACAGTGAAAGGTACGCCGGTAGGTATTTTACCGACGGCGCTGACTAACCAGTTAATTTCAAGCGGCGGTGCAAACTGGACCGGCGTACAAATTTCACGCGTATCAGCACCAGATGCACCATTTACGATTAACTCAACGGAAGATGCCAAACGTCTTGTCTGGACATCAACAGAATTAGCAAATAAAGAAGTGTCGCTTGTTGCCAAAATGCTTGAAACCAATACCGGTGAAATGACACCGGGTGCATTCAAGACTGTCGCTACCTTTGAATTTACTTACGAATGATCCAAGCAGGAAAACGGAGCAATATTATGAAATTTAACTCAGCTTTTATGGCCCTGTCCGTTTCTGCCTTTTTATTCTCTGGAATGGCAAGTGCAATTACGGGTACCGACAGCGTTAAGATGACATTTGAAACGACGGTTACATCAGGTACATGTACAGCAAAACTGGTTAACGGCGCTGGCACGGAAACGACGGAAATTGGCTTTGGCGACGTATTCAAATCCGATTTGCAAAACAAAACTCGCGTTGAACCGCTCAAAATTACCTTCAGCAACTGTTCAGGTGTATCCAAAGCCACCGTATCTGCTGCAAAAGGAAGTGGCGGAGCATGTACTGGAAGTCCTACTGCAAATGGTGATTCCTATTCTGGTGGTTTGGCAACGGGCTTCGAAATCTGGTCAGGCGTTGTTGATACTGGCCTGCTGATGAGCTGTAACACGCCGCCATCGGCACAGGACGTAACAATCTCGGCTGAAGGTACGGGAGAGTTCCCGATGAGTTCACGTATCGTGATTGCAAAAGACAAAACTATTAACGATGTTGACGCTGGCGCGGTTACAGCACCGGTAACCTTTACCATCGCTTATCCATAATTCAGGGATAATCATGCAACTATCAGCATTTAAATTACACCAGCACGGTCTGATGTTGCTTATCGGTCTGGCTGGTAACGTTCTGCCTGGCATCAGCCAGGCAGAGTCTGGGCTTGACGTAAACCTGACAGCCAACATAGTTAACAGCACCTGTAAATTAAGCATTGAAAATAGTGGTGAAATCTATCTTCCGAACGTAATGCGTAGCTGGTTTTACAATACGGACGGCAGCGATCGCTTCACCGCCACCGATGATGCAGGCGGAACCCCCTTTAAGATCCACGTTGATGATTGCTACGGAGATAGCACCAGCACGGCTAAAAAGCTGAATTTTAGCTTCTCCCCACAATCAGGTTTCTGGCCGGGACAAAACCAGGTGTTCAAAAGCGAGGATACCGCTGCTGGCTCAGCGAAAAATGTCGGCATTGTGGTTTTCTCAGAGAAAAACAAAACCAACGTCTTAAACAGTGATGGGACGTCAAAAGTCATTTATGACGTGAGTGGTCAGGGTGCCGCCTTTTTAACGGATTATCAGTTCTATGCCAGGTACCAAAATATTGGCGTAGTCGCTGGCGGTATTGTCACCAGTAAAGTGCTGGTTGATGTCACTTACGAATAATAAACAGAACAGGAAAAGGATGAAATGTTCAAATATTTAACACATCGAATGACGGTGAGCAGATCGGCGGGTTTAGCACTCACGAGCCTGTTATTATCACTGAGCCAAACATGCTGGGCGGACGAATGTCACTTTGGCTGGTATGGCGAGGGGGGGACCACAACGCTGGTCAATGGCCAATGGACAAAAGGCCCGGTGCGACTTCCTCCGGCGGGCAGTACATATAACGCTGTCGGTAATGGTGGAACGAGAGTGCCAATATCACCGGGTATTCAGGTTAAGTGTGATGCGGGAACGGATGGCGACAGCTTTTATACGCAGACAGCGCCAGGCCTCATGGTCGGTAATGAACATGGACACGCGGTCTTTGAAACAAACATCCCGGGTATCGGCTATTCGGTATACGTTCATACTGATGAAGTTAACGGAGGCTATGGGGGATATTTTGGAACGAATACCACCGGCTGGCAAGACCAAACCGGCGGCTTTCCCGTGTCGAACTGGGCAGATAAATGGATGACAGCAACGATCTATCTCTTTGCTGGCCCAAGCTATAAAGGTAACCCAAATAAAGAAACGGTGATAAAACCTAAAGCCGGGACACTGGGTAAGATGGGAGTTGGCGATCCCAACGCCAGCGATCATAAGCCCTGGACATTTATGGTGGATGAAAACTCATTCCAGATCCCTATCGTTCTACCGACCTGTGACACTGCGATGATAACAGGTGGCTCCAACACGGTTAATCTGGGCGATTATTTTGCTTCCGACATTAAGAATAACAAGGTTAAAGATGTTCCTTTTGCCATTGAATTAAGCGACTGCACCAGCGCGGCAAAATTCACCACGAAGCTCACGACCACGAAAGCGACAGGCACAAACAATGATCTTCTGGGAAATACGCTTTCGTCGGAAGCTGAGGGGGCCGGTGTAAAAATACTGTATAACAACGGAACGTCTCAACTCATTCCAAATAACTCAAACTCATCCTATGTCATCACTGATGACAACGTTCCAGACTGGAAGCAAATTGATTTTATTGCCCAGCTGGTTGCAAATGGCAGCACAGTGAAGCCCGGCGCGTTTAAAGCCACCGGAACCTTCACCCTTTCTTACGATTAGGTCTTACCCCTGCGGCTGATTGCTAATCAGCCGCGACATGGTCTCCAGCGAATCCGTTCTTAAAATATACAAGCGCTTCAGCAAGAACGGATTATCTCCCGGCTTCACCTTCCCTTTCACCGTCGTCACCGCAAGATGGAAACCGGCGTCATTCGCCGCCTTGATCGCTTTATTGTCGTAGCCGCCAAACGGATAAGAGACATACAGCACGCGCGGGTTGAACTGCGCCAGCGCGCGTCGCGAGCGTTCAAAATCAAACAGGATCACGTGATAGCTGCGGCTCAGTAAGATCGGGTGTTTGTATCCGTCAACGCGATGCAGGAAATGGGTGTGAGACTGAATATCAAACACATCCTGAATGTCCTTTATCTCCTGCACGCTCATAAACTGCAGCGATTTCGGGTCCCACTTCTGGGGATGCCCTTTTATTCGGGAGGAGATAATAAACGCCGTGGCGTTAAAGCCGTACTCTTTCAGAATGGGATACGCATAGCGGCTGACGGATTTCAGGCCATCATCAAAGGTGATCACCACCGCCTTCGCGGGCAGGTTCATCTTGTTACGCACATACCCTTCCAGCTGGTACATCGATAGCGTGGTGTAACCCTGGTCGCGAAGCCACGCCATCTGGTTGTTGAACGCGCGGACGCTGGTGGTCGTGGAAGTATGGCGAAAACGCGTGTTCTCTTCATCACGCAGGATATGGTGATAGGTCAGAACCGGAAGGCCGTTATCTTCCTGAGCATCCAGGCTGCTGACCCACGCCAGGCGGTTGCCGATGCGGATCTGAAACCAGGTCTGGTTCAGACGGTCTTTTAGCTTGTTCAGAATCGGATAGCGCAGGTTGGCGCTGAGGGTGCCAAAGGGCGCGCTTCCGCTGCTGGGAGCATTATAAACGGCCGTGTCTTTCCAGGTGATGAGGTTCTGGTTACTGAGCGGCTTGTTCAGGTCACCCAGGCTGTCCTCAACGCGCTGCTTGCCCTGCACTTTCTCAAGATGGTCTTTATCAATAAAGCCGGTACCGAACCCGAAGCGAAATTCGTAGTAATCCGCTGCAGCCGGAAAAACGGCAAGGATCTGCCCGGCGCGGACATTGCCCACGTTTACCACAGTATCACCCACCTGCGCCCAGATGGCCGCATCTTCAGTGGTTTGCATATATTGAGCAGGCAGACCTTGCTGGCCCGTCAGGCTGGCAGACGCCCCGCCGGAAACCAGCAGCAAAAGGATAAAGATAAAGCGCATGAGCATGGGATATAAATCGATACGGAAAATCAGTCGCCATTGTAACAAATGCGACATCAATACCAACGTTTAATGCTTATACAGATCGTGAAGCAGGACGAAAGGCGGGTTTTTCTGCTGCTGATGCCACAGGCTACTTACGCCCGGAACCTGCATATTAACAAGGGTATTGCGAAATTCAGCGCTGGTTAAGGTTTCACGTTGTGGGTACATCGCTTCCAGCAGCGCATAGTTGATGCCGGAAATGACTTCGCAGTTTTCGTGCTTATGGCTTAACAACGCGGCGGAACGATAAGGCGCCGCGCCGGATTTATCGGTCAGAAAGATAACGCCATCGCCCGTGTCGGTTTCATGCAGCGCATCGCACATCATCCGGCTGAGCATATTGGTGCTTAAACCGCGCCAATAATTCACCGCTCGGCACTGTGCCAGCGGACCAAATTTAGCTTCAAGCTTATCCAGCATATCCTGCGCGTGTTCATCGTGGCAGGTGATAACCCATCCCAGCATGCGTCTCTCCTTAGCAGGCGAGTAGTTTAGCGTAGGGAAGGTTTGCTTACGGTGATAACTGTCAAAGAAAAGTGCCCGGCAAACAGAATGTCGCCGGGCCGAAGGTTAGCTACGCAGCCCACGCCCGCGCTGGATCAGATACCAGCACAGCAGGTAGAAGGCGATGATAAACACCACCAGCACCGCCACCGTAGTGAACAGCGGCACATCGGTAATACCGAGGAAGCCAAAGCGGAAGCCGCTGATCATGTAGACAATCGGGTTCAGATGGGACAGCGCTTGCCAGAAAGGCGGCAGCAGCGACAGGGAGTAGAACACCCCGCCCAGATAGGTCAGCGGCGTCAGCACGAAGGTCGGGATCAGGCTGATGTCGTCAAACGTTTTGGCGAATACCGCGTTCAGCAATCCGGCCAGCGAGAACAGGATCGCGGTCAGCAGCAACGTCAGCGCGACAAACAACCACGAATGGACCTGGAACGGCACGAAGAACAGCGAAATCGCCGTCACCAGAATGCCTACGCACAAACCGCGCGCCACGCCGCCGCCCACGTAACCGGCAATAATGACGTGCGTTGGCACCGGCGCCACCAGCAGCTCTTCAATATTGCGCTGGAACTTGGCGCTAAAGAATGACGACGCCACGTTGGCATAGGCGTTGGTGATCACCGCCATCATGATCAGCCCCGGCACGATAAACTGCATATAGGTAAAGCCGTGCATCTCACCAATCCGGGAACCAATCAGGTTACCGAAGATGATGAAGTAGAGCGTCATGGTGATGACCGGCGGCACCAGGGTTTGCACCCAGATGCGCATAAAGCGGTTGATCTCTTTCGCCCAGATGCTCTTCAGCGCGACCCAGTAAAGATGCGTCATGCCTTGTCTCCTTGTTTTTCATGCACCAGAGAGACAAACAGCTCTTCCAGTCGGTTCGCTTTGTTACGCATACTCAATACCTGAATGCCCTGCGCGCTCAACTGTGAGAAGACGCTGTTGATGCCCTGCTCGCGCAGCACTTCCACTTCCAGCGTTGAAGTATCCACCAGACGATAGTTGTACCCTTCAAGTTTTGGCAGCGCGCTTTTTGCCGCCAGATCGAGAATAAAGGTTTCGGATTTCAGCTTAGAAAGCAGATCCTTCATCGACGTGTTTTCCACCAGCTCACCGTGCTGAATGATGCCGATATTGCGGCACAGCATTTCCGCTTCTTCAAGATAGTGTGTGGTCAGAATAATGGTGGTGCCTTTATCGTTGAGATCTTTCAGGAAGCCCCACATGGAACGGCGCAGTTCAATATCCACGCCCGCAGTCGGTTCATCGAGGATAAGCAGCTTTGGCTCGTGCATCAGCGCGCGGGCAATCATCAGGCGGCGCTTCATGCCACCGGACAACATGCGCGCACGTTCGTTACGTTTTTCCCATAAATCGAGCTGTTTAAGGTACTTTTCGCTACGCGCAATCGCTTCTTTATACTCAACGCCGTAGTAACCCGCCTGCTGGACGACAATCTGCTGCACCGTCTCGAACGGGTTGAAGTTGAACTCCTGCGGTACCAGCCCCAGCTGGCGCTTGGCGTTGACCACATCTTTTTGCAGATCGTAGCCAAAGACGCTCACGCGACCAGAGGTTTTGTTCACCAGCGAACTGATAATGCCGATAGTGGTGGATTTCCCCGCCCCGTTCGGTCCCAGAAGCGCATAGAAATCCCCCGCCTCTACTTTGAGATCTATCCCGCGTAGCGCCTGAACGCCGCCCGGATAGGTTTTTTTAAGCTGCTCAAGCTCCAGTGCAATTGCCATGAATTAAACTTACCTTCAGTTCTTACACACCTTGTGTGGTTTCATTAAAAGTCGGGTTACCCTATAGTAGCGCAACGCAATTACCAGGTTACAGGCCGTTAACGTCCATGAATAACATAGATACACTCATCAGCAACAATGCACTATGGTCAAAGATGCTGGTTGAAGAAGACCCCGGATTTTTCGGGAAGCTGGCGCAAGCGCAAAACCCACGCTTTCTATGGATTGGATGTTCCGACAGCCGCGTCCCGGCAGAACGCCTGACCGGTCTCGAACCTGGCGAACTTTTTGTTCACCGTAACGTAGCCAACCTTGTTATTCATACCGATCTCAATTGCCTTTCTGTCGTTCAGTATGCCGTTGACGTACTGGAAGTCGAGCACATCATCATTTGCGGCCACTACGGCTGCGGCGGCGTACAGGCGGCGGTTGAAAATACAGAGCTGGGATTAATCGATAACTGGCTGCTGCACATCCGCGATATCTGGTTCAAACATAGCTCACTGTTGGGTGAGATGCCGCAGGAACGTCGACTGGATACCCTTTGCGAGCTGAACGTGATGGAGCAGGTGTATAACCTGGGCCACTCAACGATTATGCAGTCCGCGTGGAAACGTGGGCAGAAGGTTTCCATCCACGGTTGGGCATACGGCATTCACGATGGCCTGCTGCGCAATCTGGAAGTGACCGCCACCAACCGCGAAACGCTGGAGCAGCGTTACCGTTCGGGGATTGCCAACCTCAAGCTTAAGCATGTGAACCATAAATAAGTGCACGTTAAAAAGCCGGGTGGCGGCTGCGCCTTACCCGGCCTACATGTGCCCATTTGTAGGCCCGGATCGCTGCGCGCCACCGGGCAACAAACCGCAACTACTCGTCAAGAATCACGACTTTTCCAACATACGGCAGATGGCGATAGCGCTGCGCGTAGTCAATGCCGTAGCCCACCACGAACTCGTCCGGAATCGAGAAGCCAACAAACTCCACCGGCACCTGCACTTCACGACGATCTGGCTTATCCAGCAGCGTACAAATCGCCAGCGATTTAGGCTGACGCAGGCTCAGGATCTCGCGCACTTTTGACAGCGTGTTGCCGGAGTCAATAATGTCTTCAACGATCAACACATCTTTGCCACGAATATCTTCATCCAGATCTTTCAGGATTTTCACATCACGGGTTGTGGACATGCCGCTGCCGTAGCTGGAGGCGGTCATAAAATCGACCTCATGGGACACCTGCACTTCACGGCACAGGTCTGCCATGAACATGAAAGAGCCACGTAAAAGACCGACCAGCACCATTTCGCTGCCGCTGTCCTTGTAATGTTCGGTGATTTGACGACCCAGTTCGGCGATACGCGCTTTGATCTCGGCTTCCGGGATCATCACTTCAACAGTATGTTTCATATTACTAACCATATGATTTTAATGAAAATCTCTCAATGCAGGCGAATGTATTTCCGGCATCGATACGCAAGCCAGCCATTATACCAGCAAATGGATAACCCTGGCGTATGAGTTATAAAAAGCAAATATTGTGATTCCGATCACACTTGTTAATACCTATAATTAGTTGCTAGCAAATTATTAACAAAAACTGACGAGTACACTTTCTATGGCTGAAACAAACTCTAAACAGCCGCGTCTACTGGTGACATTAACAGCCGCGTTCGCAGCCTTCTGCGCGCTGTATCTGTTAATCGGTGGCGTCTGGCTGGTCGCTTTAGGCGGCTCCTGGTACTACCCGATTGCGGGTCTGGTTATGGTTGCCGTAACCGTCCTGCTGTTGCGTAGAAAACAATCCGCACTGTGGCTGTATGCCGCACTCCTCCTTGCCACCATGATCTGGGGCGTCTGGGAGGTCGGGTTCGACTTCTGGGCACTGACGCCGCGCAGCGACATCCTGGTCTTCTTCGGTATCTGGCTGATCCTGCCGTTCGTCTGGCGCCGCCTGATTGTGCCTTCCAGCGGCGCGGTGGCCGGTCTGGTCGTTGCCCTGCTGATTACCGGCGGCATTCTGACCTGGGCCGGGTTCAACGACCCACAGGAGATCAACGGTACGCTGAACACGGAATCCACGCCTGCTGCGGCCATCTCTCAGGTGGCTGACGGCGACTGGCCTGCGTATGGTCGTAACCAGGAAGGTCAACGCTACTCTCCGCTGAAGCAGATCAACGCGGACAACGTGAAGAACCTGAAGGAAGCCTGGGTATTCCGTACCGGCGACCTGAAGATGCCGAACGATCCGGGTGAGCTGACCAACGAAGTCACCCCGATCAAAGTGGGCAACATGCTCTACCTGTGTACGGCGCACCAGCGTCTGTTCGCGCTCGACGCGGCCACCGGTAAAGAGAAATGGCACTTCGATCCGCAGCTGAACTCCAACCCGTCCTTCCAGCACATCACCTGTCGCGGCGTCTCTTACCACGAAGCGCGTGCCGATAATGCCAGCCCGGAAGTCATTGCCGACTGTCCTCGCCGCATTATGCTGCCGGTGAACGATGGCCGTCTGTTCGCCATCAACGCCGAAACGGGCAAGCTGTGCGAAACCTTTGCCAACAAAGGTATCCTGAACCTGCAGACCAACATGCCGGACACCACGCCGGGTCTGTATGAGCCAACCTCACCGCCAATCATCACCGATAAAACTATCGTGATTGCCGGTTCGGTAACGGATAACTTCTCCACGCGTGAAACCTCCGGCGTTATCCGTGGTTTCGACGTGAACACCGGTAAACTGCTGTGGGCCTTCGACCCGGGCGCGAAAGATCCAAACGCGATCCCGTCAGACGAGCACACCTTTACCTTTAACTCGCCAAACTCCTGGGCACCGGCGGCGTATGACGCGAAGCTGGACTTGGTCTACCTGCCGATGGGCGTAACCACCCCGGATATCTGGGGCGGTAACCGCACGCCGGAGCAGGAGCGTTATGCGAGCGCTATCGTAGCGCTGAACGCGACCACCGGTAAGCTGGCGTGGAGCTATCAGACCGTTCACCACGATCTGTGGGATATGGATATGCCGTCTCAGCCGACGCTGGCGGACATTACCGTTGATGGCAAAACCGTGCCGGTGATTTACGCTCCGGCCAAGACGGGCAACATCTTCGTCCTGGATCGCAGCAACGGGAAGCTGGTTGTGCCTGCACCGGAAAAACCGGTTCCTCAAGGCGCGGCTAAAGGCGACTACGTCAGCAAAACCCAGCCGTTCTCTGACCTGAGCTTCCGTCCGAAGAAAGACCTCAGCGGTGCAGACATGTGGGGTGCCACCATGTTTGACCAGCTGGTGTGCCGCGTGATGTTCCATCAGCTGCGCTATGAAGGCATCTTCACGCCGCCTTCTGAGCAGGGCACGCTTGTCTTCCCGGGTAACCTGGGGATGTTCGAGTGGGGCGGTATCTCTGTTGACCCGAACCGTCAGGTGGCAATTGCCAACCCAATGGCGTTGCCGTTCGTTTCCCGTCTGATCCCACGCGGTCCGGGCAACCCAATGGAGCAGCCGAAAGACGCGAAAGGCAGCGGCACCGAAGCCGGTATTCAGCCGCAGTACGGCGTACCGTTTGGCGTGACGCTGAACCCGTTCCTGTCTCCGTTTGGTCTGCCGTGTAAACAGCCTGCCTGGGGTTACATCTCCGGTCTGGATCTGAAAACTAACCAGATCGTATGGAAAAAACGTATTGGTACGCCACAGGACAGCATGCCGTTCCCGATGCCGGTTCCGGTGCCGTTCAATATGGGTATGCCGATGCTGGGTGGCCCAATCTCCACCGCCGGTAACGTGCTGTTCATCGCGGCAACCGCAGATAACTACCTGCGCGCGTACAACATGACCAACGGTGAAAAACTGTGGCAGGGTCGTCTGCCGGCAGGTGGACAGGCCACGCCGATGACCTATGAAGTGAACGGCAAGCAGTACGTTGTCATCTCTGCGGGTGGTCACGGTTCGTTTGGCACGAAGATGGGCGACTATATTGTCGCGTATGCGTTGCCTGACGAAAACAAGTAACTGAAAAGCCCGGTGGCGCTACGCTTACCGGGCCTACGGGTGCCCTATGTAGGCCGGGTAAGGCGAAGCCGCCACCCGGCTTTTTTTATACGGTAAAGCCGAGCATCATCCCCGTATCCTCATGCTCCAACAGATGGCAGTGCGCCATATAGGCAAACTCCTTCGGCGCATCGTGGTCAAACTTCACCAGCACCTCGCTGATGCCACCTTCCACTCTCACCGTATCTTTCCAGCCCGCGCGGTGCGCATCCGGCGCTTTGCCGTTCTCAGAAAGAATGCGGAACTGAGTGCCGTGGATGTGGAACGGGTGCAGCATCATGTCCCCTTCGCCTGAAATCACCCAGCGCTCGAACTGACCCTTTGTCGCAGCAAACATCGGCGTGTTCATGTCGAACGCTTTGCCGTTGATCATATTGGCGTTGTGGAAATCAAAGCCATGGTCGCCGTTACTCATGTTCCCCATGCCGCCCATTTTGCCGTGGTCCATATTCATATGGCCCATCATCTGCCCGTGGTGCATCCCCGCCATCGCCTGATCGCCATATTTCGCCATCAGCGCCTGCATGCCCATCATGTCGAGCATCGGGTTCATGGAGAGCTGCAGCTTGCGCTGCGTAAGCCCGTCAAGCGACGGGAGCGGTGGCAGGGTGGTTAACGTATCCGGCAACGTGCCGGAAGCGGTCACCAGCAAAGGCTGAATACGCAGCACCGGATGCGGCTTATCAAATGGCGCAACCGCCATCCCCATCTGGCTGACCGGCAGGGTCACCAGATCAAACGCCTTGCCGTCGCTGATGTCTACCAGCACCTCGAAGCGCTCGCCCATCAGCATCGGCAGCTCGTTCACTTTTACCGGCTCCGGCAGCAGTCCACCGTCGCTTGCCACCACGTACAGCGGGCGCTTATCGCTGGCGGCGAAGTTCAGCGAACGGGCGTTACAGCCGTTAAGCAGACGTAAACGCAGCCAGCCTTTCGGCGCGGCGTGCTGAGGGTAGATCGCGCCGTTGGTCAGCAGCGTGTCGCCAAACCAACCCACCGCCGCACTCATCACGTCCAGCTGGTAGTCAATTTGCCCGTCAGCGTTGAATTTCTTGTCCTGTACAATCACCGGAACGTCGTCGATGCCCCACTGTTTCGGCAGGCGCAGCAGGCGGCTTTCGTCGTCTTCAATCAGCACCAGCCCCGCCAGCCCCATCGCCACCTGATGGCCCGTTTTGCCGTGCTGGTGTGGGTGGAACCAGCAGGTCGCCGCACGTTGCTCAGAGGTAAAGGTCACGCTGCGCTTGCCACCAGCCTTGATAACGCCCTGCGGTCCACCGTCCACTTCGCCCGGCACTTCCAGCCCGTGCCAGTGCAGCGTGGTCTCTTCCGACAGCGTGTTATGGATATCGACGGTAACGGTTTTTCCTTTGCGCAGCTGGAGCGCCGGGCCAAGGAGGTTGCCGTTATAGCCCCAGGTTGTGGCGGTATTTGTACCAAAGGTCGTTTTGCCCGATTGCACCACAAGCTGGAGACGACTGCGGGCATCCGCAGTCAGTAATTCAGGAATGGGTAAGGCGGGTCTGTCAGCCGCGAAAACAGCGCGACTCCAGAGAGGTAATGCGCTGGCAGCCCCCAGCGCAGCGGAATATTTTAAAAAATCACGACGTTGCATGTTCATTTCCTTATTTCCAGCCGGCGATCTTTTGAGCATAAACCCTCCCCTTACCGGAAGGTCAAGTAAAGCGGCAATAATAAAGGTCGTCGGCCTGGCATCAAGTATGCTAACGTTAATTTTCCGTGATGCAGTGGTAGAAGCAATGAAGACGTTTTTCAGAACAATTTTGTTCAGTGGCCTGATGGCGATGTGTGCGAACAGTTACGCGCTGAGTGAAAACGAAGCAGAAGATATGGCCGATCTAACGGCGGTGTTTGTGTTTCTGAAAAACGATTGTGGTTACCAGAATTTACCCAACGGGCAGATTCGTCGCGCACTGGTCTTTTTTGCCCAGCAGAACCAATGGGATCTCAGCAACTACGACAGCTTCGACATGAAGGCGCTCGGTGAAGACAGCTACCGCGATTTGAGCGGTATCGGTATTCCCACTGCTAAAAAATGCAAAGCGCTGGCTCGTGATTCACTCAGCCTGCTCGCCTACGTGAAGTAACCTTCCCGACGCCCCTTGTTGACTCGCTAACCGCTTCACGGCGGTGATGTGTTGCGCCCCTTCTGCTGATTGTCAGGATGTAAACGATGGAGAGGACAGCCCATGACCGAGAAAACGGTATGGCAAGAAACGCTGCACGATCAGTTTGGTCAGTACTTTGCCGTTGATAACGTGCTTTATCACGAGAAGACCGATCATCAGGATCTGATCATCTTCGAGAACGCTGCTTTTGGCCGCGTCATGGCGCTGGACGGCGTGGTGCAAACCACCGAGCGCGATGAGTTTATTTATCATGAGATGATGACCCACGTTCCGCTGCTGGCGCACGGCCACGCAAAGCACGTCCTGATTATTGGCGGCGGCGACGGTGCAATGCTGCGTGAAGTTTCCCGCCATCAGTCCGTCGAAACCATCACGATGGTGGAAATCGACGCGGGTGTGGTTTCGTTCTGCCGTCAGTACCTGCCCAACCATAATGCCGGTAGCTACGACGATCCGCGCTTTAATCTGGTTATCGACGACGGCGTCAATTTTGTTAACCAGACCGCGCAAACGTTTGATGTGATTATCTCTGACTGCACCGATCCGATCGGGCCTGGCGCGTCGCTGTTTACCTCCTCATTCTACGAAGGCTGTAAGCGCTGCCTGAATCCCGGCGGGATCTTCGTCGCGCAAAACGGCGTCTGCTTCCTGCAGCAGGATGAAGCCCTCGACAGCCACCGCAAGCTGAGCACCTACTTTAGCGACGTCAGCTTCTACCAGGCCGCGATCCCGACCTATTACGGTGGGATCATGACCTTCGCGTGGGCGACCGACAACGAGGTGCTGCGTCATCTCTCTACCGAAATCATTCAGGCGCGCTTCCACCAGGCGGGTCTTAAATGTCGTTATTACAACCCGGCCGTCCATACCGCGGCGTTTGCCTTGCCACAATATCTGCAAGACGCACTGTCCTCAAAGGGGGTGAGCTAATTGAAAAAGCTGAAACTGCATGGCTTTAACAACCTGACGAAAAGCCTGAGTTTTTGTATTTACGATATCTGCTATGCCAAAACAGCGGAAGAACGCGATGGTTACATCGCCTATATCGATGAACTCTACAACGCCAACCGCCTGACGGAGATCCTGTCAGAAACCTGCTCGATCATTGGCGCCAATATCCTGAACATCGCGCGTCAGGATTATGAACCTCAGGGCGCGAGCGTGACGATTCTGGTGAGCGAAGAGCCGGTCGATCCGAAGCTTATCGACAAAACCGAGCATCCGGGCCCGCTGCCGGAAGTGGTCGTCGCGCACCTCGATAAGAGTCACATCTGCGTACACACCTACCCGGAAAGCCACCCGGAAGGCGGGCTATGCACCTTCCGCGCGGACATCGAAGTGTCGACCTGCGGCGTGATCTCCCCGCTGAACGCGCTGAACTATTTAATTCACCAGCTGGAATCGGACATCGTCACCATTGATTATCGCGTGCGTGGTTTTACCCGCGATATCAACGGCATGAAGCACTTCATCGACCACGAAATCAACTCTATTCAGAACTTTATGTCTGAAGACATGAAATCGCTGTACGACATGATGGACGTGAATGTGTACCAGGAAAACATCTTCCATACCAAGATGTTACTTAAGGAGTTCGACCTTAAGCACTATATGTTCCACACGAAGCCGGAAGATTTGAGCGAAGAAGAGCGTAAGGCAATTACTGACCTGCTCTGGAAAGAGATGCGCGAGATCTACTACGGCCGCAATATTCCGGCCGTGTAAGAGCAAGCCGGAGCAGGGATGCTCCGGCCTGTTATTTCTGTTTCATAAAGTCGCGATAGGCATTTACCACCTGAAGGAAATCCTCTACGCCGCACATCGACAGGCTCTCTTCGTCGTAGTAGCTCATCCCCTCTTCCATCTCGTCACCTGAAAATTCGAGCTGGTTGGCGCGCACCATGACCTCTTCACCGTCCATCCACAGGGTATATTCATGCCCGGCACGCTGCCAGGAGCGTTCACTGCCTTTCACCGTATTTGCCGCCTGTTCAACCTCATCAAGAAGTGCGAGATTTTCTTTCACCTCTTCGTTAAACCAGTGTCCAACGGCTTCGTGGCCCATCGACATACGCACTTTCACCACTCCGGTGATGTCGCGCAGAAATTCGTAATCCATAGTGTTTTCCTCTGCAAAGCCATTAGGGTAATTATCGCAGCAGAGAGGAAGAAAAAAAGCGTGGGAGGCGGGAGGAATGAAAATAAAAAAGCCCCTAACCCTCTCCCCAAAGGGGAGAGGGAACTGGACTCCCCTCGCCCCTTCGGGGAGAGGGGCTGGGGGTGAGGGGTTGGTTTTTATACCGCGGTCTGGAAGATAACCCCGTCAGCCTTCTCGGTGTACTGAGAGAGCTGGTCGAAGTTCAGATAGCGATAGGTGTCTACCGCGGTCTTATCCACCTGAGCCACAAAGGTCTGGTACTCTTCCGGCGTTGGCAGTTTGCCAATCAGCGCCGCAACCGCCGCCAGCTCCGCAGAGGCCAGGAAGACGTTCGCACCGGTACCTAAACGGTTCGGGAAGTTACGGGTAGAGGTAGAAACCACCGTCGCACCGTCAGCCACGCGCGCCTGGTTACCCATACAGAGGGAACAGCCAGGGATTTCAATACGCGCACCGCTCTTACCAAACACGCTGTAGTAGCCCTCTTCGGTCAGCTGCGCCGCGTCCATACGAGTTGGCGGTGCCACCCACAGACGGGTTGGCAGCTGGCCTTTGTGGGTATCCAGCAGCTTACCGGCAGCGCGGAAGTGACCGATGTTGGTCATGCAGGAACCGATGAACACTTCGTCGATCTTCTCGCCCTGCACTTCAGACAGTGGACGCGCGTCGTCCGGATCGTTCGGCGCACACAGGATCGGCTCTTTGATATCCGCCAGATCGATGTCGATCACCGCCGCGTACTCTGCGTCAGCATCGGCTTCCAGCAGCTGCGGATCCGCCAGCCATTTCTCCATGCCCTGAATACGACGCTCCAGCGTACGACGGTCGCCGTAGCCTTCCGCAATCATCCACTTCAGCAGCACGATGTTGGAGGTCAGGTACTCTTCGATTGGCGCCTGATTCAGCTTGATGGTACAGCCAGCAGCAGAACGCTCGGCGGAGGCATCCGTCAGCTCGAACGCCTGCTCCACTTTCAGATCCGGCAGACCTTCAATTTCCAGGATGCGGCCAGAGAAGATGTTTTTCTTCCCTTTCTTCTCAACGGTCAGCAGGCCCTGTTTAATCGCATACAGCGGGATCGCGTGAACCAGGTCGCGCAGGGTGATACCCGGCTGCATTTTACCTTTGAAGCGCACCAGCACCGATTCCGGCATATCCAGCGGCATCACGCCGGTCGCAGCAGCAAACGCCACCAGACCAGAGCCCGCCGGGAAGGAGATACCGATTGGGAAACGGGTGTGAGAGTCGCCGCCAGTACCCACGGTATCCGGCAGCAGCATGCGGTTCAGCCAGGAGTGGATGACGCCGTCACCCGGACGCAGAGACACGCCGCCACGGTTCATGATGAAGTCTGGCAGCGTGTGGTGCGTGGTCACGTCAACCGGCTTCGGATACGCCGCAGTGTGGCAGAAGGACTGCATCACCAGGTCAGACGAGAAGCCCAGGCACGCCAGGTCTTTCAGTTCGTCACGGGTCATTGGACCGGTGGTGTCCTGAGAGCCAACGGAGGTCATCTTCGGCTCGCAGTACGCGCCCGGACGCACGCCCGCTACGCCGCACGCGCGGCCAACCATTTTCTGCGCCAGAGAGTAACCGCGGTTGCTTTCCGCCACATCTTTCGCCTGACGGAACACGTCGCTGTGCGGCAGACCCAGCGCTTCACGCGCTTTGGTAGTCAGGCCACGACCGATGATCAGCGGGATACGGCCACCGGCGCGCACTTCGTCGATCAGCACGTCGGTTTTCAGCTCGAAGCTTGCCAGCAGTTCGTTGGTTTCGTGGTTGCGCACTTCGCCCTTGAACGGGTAAACGTCAATCACGTCGCCCATGTTCAGGTTGGACACATCCACTTCAATCGGCAGCGCGCCCGCATCTTCCATGGTGTTGAAGAAGATCGGCGCAATTTTGCCGCCGAGGCACAGACCACCGCCGCGCTTGTTAGGCACGTGAGGAATATCGTCGCCCATGAACCACAGCACGGAGTTGGTTGCGGATTTACGGGAAGAACCGGTACCCACAACATCGCCCACGTAAGCCAGCGGGAAACCTTTTTTCTGCAGGGCTTCGATCTGTTTGATCGGGCCGACAGCGCCCGGCTGATCCGGCTCAATGCCTTCACGGGCGTTTTTCAGCATCGCCAGGGCGTGCAGTGGGATATCCGGGCGAGACCACGCGTCCGGTGCCGGAGAGAGGTCATCAGTGTTGGTTTCACCGGTCACTTTAAAAACGGTCACGGTGATTTTTTCCGCCAGAGCAGGACGGTTCAGGAACCATTCGGCATCCGCCCAGGACTGCATCACCTGCTTCGCATAGACGTTGCCTGCTTTGGCTTTTTCTTCTACGTCGTAGAAGTTATCGAACATCAGCAGCGTGGAAGAGAGCGCTTTAGCGGCAATCGGTGCCAGCTTGTCGTTATCCAGCGCATCAATCAGCGGATGAATGTTATAACCACCCTGCATGGTGCCGAGCAGTTCAATGGCTTTTTCAGGAGTAACCAGTGGGGAGGTGGCTTCGCCTTTGGCGATAGCAGCAAGGAATCCGGCTTTTACGTAGGCAGCTTCATCTACGCCAGGCGGTACGCGGTTGATCAGCAGATCTAACAGGAATTCTTCTTCGCCCTTGGGCGGGTTCTTCAGCAGCTCGACGAGCGCGGCCATTTGGGTTGCATCTAAAGGTTTGGGTACAATTCCCTCGGCGGCACGTTCTGCTACGTGCTTACGGTATTCTTCTAGCACGACGGTTCTCCTCGCTCTCATTGTCATATGCGGCGGGCGTTCTCTTCACGCTCCTGTGAGACAGCAGTTTGTAGGGTAAATGCCCGATACCGCGTCGGGCAGCATAGCAGGATTTCTGCACAGTGTTAATCCGTTTACAAAAAAGCAACATTAAAAAATTTGCTGAATCGTTAAGCATGGTGTAGCGGGGAGGCGAGACGAATTTTGGGTACAAAAAAACCGCCTGATAGCGGTTTATTTGTTGCCTTGCGGTGGTAGCACACCGTGTTGGCAGATTTGCGGCAATGCACTCGGCATAAATAATGCTCCTGAGTATGCGGATCCGCAAGCACATATTTTGTGTTTACGAGCCTCCATCCAGTTTCGAATGAAAAAGGATGAAACTGCATTTCACCTCTTTTCAGTCCATTTCGGCTGTAATACTGTTGCCCCCGGCCTGCTTCGCTGGTGTAGCAACCAGTCACCGGGCCCGGAAGCAGTTCCGTAACCTACGCGGCAATGTACTCATTTGCCTGGTTCTGCCTTTCCCGGTGAAGAATGAACCCGCGTAGCCTGTACAGGAACGCACGCAATGGAGATGCGAATCACTGCGCTGATCGTTGTGACCGGTTTATTGCTAACCGCGCTGCACGGTGGCTGGAACATATCCGACATCACGGTGCTGTTTGTCGTCAACCTCGGCAACTAGCTGCTGGCCGCTCGCAAGAGCGGCCTTCTGAATTTCCTGCGGTTTTTCCCGCATCGCATATAATTGTGTAATAAATGCACACACTCTTTATCCGGACGCTTCGGTGGTTTCCCAAGAAAAGTCAAAACTGTCATACACGCGTGAATAATACTCGCGGCAACAAGAACGCCTCACGGCACAGCGCTTGTCTCGTTGGAGTCATTTTATGAAGTTGCCCTTTAAGCCACACCTGCTTGTCCTTCTCTGCAGTGCCGGGCTGTTTGCCGCCTCAGGCGTTATGTTTGTCAAAAGCCGGGCAACGGAGCCGGTCGTCCCTGCTCCTGTCGCGCAACAACCTTCCGCAGCCCAGCCCGCCCCTGTTGTCGCGCCAACCTACACCGCCGCGCAAATCGATCAATGGGTTGCTCCCATCGCGCTCTACCCGGATGCCCTGCTGTCGCAGATTTTAATGGCCTCTACCTACCCGTCCAACGTTATTCAGGCTGCACAGTGGTCAAAAGATAATCCCAAAATGCAGGGCGATGCCGCCATTCAGGCCGTTGCAGGTCAGCCGTGGGATCCGAGCGTAAAGTCGCTGGTGGCGTTTCCTCAGTTGATGTCGCTGATGGGTGAAAACCCGCCCTGGGTACAAAATCTGGGAGACGCCTTCCTCGCCCAGCCGAAAGACGTGATGGATTCCGTGCAACGCCTGCGCCTGCTGGCGCAACAAACCGGTGCATTGCAATCAACGCCACAGCAGACGGTCACGACCGTGACGAAACCTGCCCCTGCAAAAACCGCCACCAGCGAGTCAACAAACACCACCACCACAAACCCGACGGTGATAAAGATTGAATCCGCCGATCCACAGGTGGTTTACGTTCCGACCTATAACCCAAATACGGTTTACGGTACCTGGCCAAATGCGGCCTATCCGCCAACCTATTTACCGCCTTCCCCCGGGGAGCAATTCACCGACAGTCTGGTCAAGGGTCTCGGCTTCAGTCTGGGAGTGGCAACAACCTACGCAATCTTCAGCAACATTGACTGGGATGACGACGATGACTGGGACCACCACCATCACGATGATGACTGGGATAATCATGGCGGCTACAACCGCAACGGCGATAACAACATCAATATCAACGTTGATAACTTCAATAAAATCAGCGGGCAGCGCCTGACGGACGCCAACCGCACCTGGCAGCACAACCCTGCTTATCGTGAAGGTGTGCCGTACCCGACCAACCAGCTCAATACCCGTTTCCACTCCACGAATGCGGCAACAGGGCTCAGTGCGACGCAGCAAAAACCGGTCAATCGGGACACCCAGCGTCAGGCCGCATTGAGTCAAATGGAAAAATCGACAGGAAAAACGTTCCCTCAGACGACGCGCCCGGCAACCAGAGATGCGCAGCGCCAGGCCTCCAGCCAGCAGCTGAAGCAGATTTCACAGCGCAATAACTACCGCGGCTACGACACCAAACCGCAAATCACGAAGCGAACTGAGAACAACCGTACAGCCACACAACGGCAGGAAAAACGGGTATCGCAACCCTCACAGCAGCGCACGGCCCAGCAGAGAAATCTGCAGCAGCGTACCAGCCAGCATCGCGCTAATGCGCTGAGCGGCAACGACAGCCGCTCCGCCAACTGGCAAGCCCAGCAACGTCGGGGCGAGCAGAGCAGACAAGTCGCTGCCCGCCATCAGCAGCCCCGTCAGGCCTCAGCCGGACGCGCAGAACACCGTGAATTCCGTCACCGTTAAGGGAGCCGACATGAAAAGTAAACTACTCTGTGGAATGGCGTTATTCATGCTTTCAGCCACCGCGATGGCACAGCAATCGTTCAGCACGCCAGGCCAGGCAACCGATGCGCTGGTGAGCGCCATCAGTGAGCACGATGAAAGTGCAATGAGCAACCTGCTCGGGGAGAACTGGCGCGACTTCCTGCCGCCTGAAGGGGTCGACCCGGATGCCGTTGATCGTTTTCTGAGGGACTGGAACGTTCGCCATGATACCGCCATCGAGGGCGATGTGGCGCATCTGGTTGTGGGAGAGAGCCACTGGCAGTTGCCGATCCCGGTGATAAAAACCGCTGCCGGCTGGCAATTTGACATAAAAGCAGGCGCCGAAGCGATCCTCACGCGCGAGATTGGGCGTAACGAACTCGGTGCCATTGAGGCGCTGCATGCCTATGTCGATGCTCAGCAGAGCTATTTTGCGCTGAACCAGAAGTATGCGCAGAAAATTGTCAGCTCCAAGGGGAAAAAGGACGGTCTGTACTGGCCCGTCTCGCCAGGCGAAGCGCCAAGCCCACTTGGTCCGGCGTTCAGTCCGAAAGAGCCTGGAGCAGGCTACCACGGCTATCGTTTCCGCATTCTGCCGGATAATAACGGCTTCGCAATGATCGCCTGGCCAGTTACTTACGGTCAGACGGGCGTGATGAGCTTCGTGATTAATCAGGACGACAAGGTGTACCAGAGCGATCTCGGCAGTGATTCAGCGCAGAAAGCAAATGCCCTGAGCGCATACCACCTGGATAAGACCTGGCAACCCGTCGCCCCGTAATGCAGGCAGGCCGGGCAAGGCGACATCGCTGCCCGGCTTTTTTCTTACAGAATATTCGCGACCGATTTTGCCAGCTGCGCTTCCAGAACCGGCTTCGCTTCTTCGAATTTCAGGTTTACCTTGTTGGCGTTAGACACCACGCGGGTCTGATACTTCGCACGATCGCCCTGCTCGGTGCTGGTCTGCAGCTTCACGCCGGAAGTCCCCTGACGCAGGGCAGCGATGTTATCGGTTGTGACTTTTGCTTTGCTGCGCTCAGAGATCTGCAGGTCGGTCACCATGGTGTAGTTTACGTCTTCCACCATGGCGTCTGCCGCCATGCCGATCAGGCCCGCCGCCAGACCCACGCCCAGCGCTGCGCCGGAAGAGTTGCTGTTATAAGCGGTGATCCCGGCACCCAGTGCAGCGCCCACAGCCGCACCTTCATACCCGGTTTTCAGGTAGCCCTGCGCTTCACGCAGGTCCATTTTGTCCGCTTTCAGGACGTTTGCCTGTACCCAGTAATATGCGCCGTCAGGGGAGCTGGTCACTTTATAGCCCTTGGCAATCAGGTCGTTCGCCAGCAGGGTTTGCAGGTTGCTCATGTCTTTATCGGAGGTGTTTTTAACCTGAATGTAGACCGTTTTCTCGTTGGATGGCTCAAGCCAGACGGTTTCGCTCATCTGGGTTTTCACTTCCAGGTTGCGTTTCTTCACCGCCGTCGTTACCGCGCCGCACCCAGTCAGCGTCAGCGCTGCCGCCACTAAGCCAATTACCGCGACTTTCTTCAAAGACATGTATTTTCCTTTTTTCGTGTAATAAAAGAGTCCAGAACCCCTAAACCGCGTGGCCAGTAGCCACATAATGGTGAAAAAAGTATCGGCAGAAGAAGGAAAATTTTTAGCGGAAATATCAATAGGATGACTACTAAATCAGGTAGTTACAGGCAAAAAAAAACGCCTCCGGAGAGGCGTTTATCAAGCGTAGAGAAACTTATTTCTTCTTCGCTTTCGCGTTTGGCAGGTCGGTGATGCTGCCTTCAAACACTTCTGCCGCCAGGCCAACTGACTCGTGCAGAGTCGGGTGAGCGTGGATGGTCAGCGCGATGTCTTCAGCGTCACAGCCCATTTCGATAGCCAGACCGATTTCACCCAGCAGCTCGCCGCCGTTGGTACCGACAATCGCACCACCGATGACGCGGTGAGTCTCTTTGTCGAAGATCAGTTTGGTCATACCGTCAGCGCAGTCGGACGCGATAGCACGGCCAGAAGCAGCCCACGGGAAGGTGGCGGTTTCGTAGCTGATGCCTTTCTCTTTCGCTTCTTTCTCGGTCAGACCCACCCAGGCAACTTCTGGCTCGGTGTACGCGATAGATGGGATCACTTTCGGATCGAAGTAGTGCTTCATGCCGGCGATAACTTCAGCGGCAACGTGACCTTCGTGAACACCTTTGTGCGCCAGCATCGGCTGACCGACGATGTCGCCGATAGCAAAGATGTGCGGCACGTTGGTGCGCAGCTGCTTGTCAACGCGGATAAAGCCACGGTCGTCCACTTCCACGCCAGCTGCGCCAGCATTGAGGTTTTTACCGTTCGGCACGCGGCCGATAGCCACCAGCACGGCGTCGTAACGCTGCGCTTCTGCAGGGGCTTTTTTGCCTTCCATGGAAACGTAAATACCGTCTTCTTTCGCTTCAACGGCAGTCACTTTGGTTTCCAGCATCAGGTTGAATTTCTTGCTGATGCGTTTGGTGAAGACTTTAACGATGTCTTTGTCGGCAGCCGGGATAACCTGGTCGAACATTTCAACCACGTCGATCTCTGAACCCAGCGCATGGTACACGGTACCCATTTCCAGACCGATGATACCGCCGCCCATGACCAGGAGACGCTTAGGAACGGTTTTCAGCTCCAGGGCATCGGTGGAATCCCACACGCGCGGATCTTCATGCGGAATGAATGGCAGTTCGATTGGGCGAGAGCCTGCCGCGATGATCGCGTTGTCGAAGTTGATCACGGTTTTGCCGTTTTCGCCTTCCACTTCCAGGGTGTTCGCACCAGTAAATTTACCCAGACCGTTTACCACTTTCACCTTACGGCCTTTGGCCATACCCGCCAGACCGCCGGTCAGCTGAGTGATAACTTTCTCTTTCCAGGTACGAATTTTGTCGATATCGGTTTTCGGCTCGCCGAAGACGATACCGTGTTCAGCCAGCGCTTTGGCTTCTTCGATAACTTTCGCTACGTGCAGCAGCGCTTTAGAAGGGATACAGCCGACGTTCAGACAAACACCGCCGAGGGTGCTGTAACGTTCTACGATGACGGTTTCCAGACCTAAATCCGCTGCACGGAATGCTGCGGAGTAACCTGCCGGGCCTGCCCCAAGTACTACGACCTGAGTTTTGATTTCTGTGCTCATCATGACCTCTTAATTTATACCCGTCGTCCACCGGGTCGTTCTATCCGCCCGCAGTTTACAAAATTGTTAACAATTTTGAAACAACAAACGGCTCACGAATTGTCGCTTTCGCCAATAACCTCACAAACACCATGAGATTATCAGAAAAAAGCCGGCCGACTGGCCGGCTTTTCGATTACATCACCAGGCGGCGAATGTCGCTCAGGGTGTTGTTGATGATGGTGATGAAGCGCGCACCATCAGCACCGTCGATCACGCGGTGGTCGAAGGACAGAGAGATTGGCATCATCAGACGCGGCACGAACTCTTTGCCATTCCACACCGGCTCCATCGCGGATTTAGACACACCGAGGATAGCCACTTCCGGCGCATTCACAATCGGCGCGAAGTGGGTGGTACCCAGGCCGCCGATGCTGGAGATAGTGAAGCAGCCGCCCTGCATTTCGCCGGCAGTCAGCTTACCATCACGCGCTTTTTTGGAGATGGTGGTCAGTTCACGGGACAGCTCAGTGATGCTCTTCTTGTTCACGTCTTTGAAGACCGGAACAACCAGACCATTTGGCGTATCAACCGCAACACCGATGTTGATGTATTTCTTCAGCGTCAGCTTCTGACCGTCTTCGGACAGGGAGCTGTTGAAGCGTGGCATCTGCTCAAGGGCAGCGGCAACGGCTTTCATGATGAAGACCACTGGAGTGAATTTCACGTCCAGTTTGCGCTTCTCAGCTTCGGCGTTCTGCTGTTTACGGAACGCTTCCAGATCGGTGATATCGGTCTTATCGAAGTGCGTAACGTGCGGGATCATCACCCAGTTACGGCTCAGGTTAGCACCAGAGATTTTCTGGATGCGGCCCAGCTCCACTTCTTCGATTTCGCCGAACTTGCTGAAGTCCACTTTCGGCCATGGCAGCATGCCCGGGATACCGCCACCGGCGGCTGCAGCTGGTGCAGCTTCGGCGCGTTTCACCGCGTCTTTCACGTAGGTCTGAACGTCTTCGCGCAGGATACGACCCTTACGGCCGGTTCCTTTCACTTTCGCCAGGTTCACACCGAATTCGCGCGCCAGGCGACGAATCAGCGGGGTAGCGTGGACGTAAGCGTCGTTTTCAGCGAACTCAGATTTTTCTGCTTTAGCAGCAGGGGCAGCGGCTGGTTTAGCAGCCTGAGCCGGTGCAGCAGCAGGGGCTGGAGCAGCCGCGGCAGCCGGAGCTGCGGCAGGCGCAGCGCCTTCCACTTCGAAGACCATGATCAGAGAGCCGGTAGACACTTTGTCGCCGGTGCTGATTTTGATCTCTTTAACGGTACCCGCGAACGGCGCAGGCACTTCCATAGAAGCCTTGTCGCCTTCAACGGTGATCAGTGACTGTTCAGCGGCAACTTTGTCGCCCACTTTCACCATCACTTCGGTCACTTCAACTTCGTCACCGCCGATGTCCGGTACGTTAACGTCTTTCGCGCCGCCAGCAGCTGCTGGTGCAGCAGCCGGAGCCGGAGCAGCGGCCTGTGCAGGCGCGGCAGCAGGTGCAGCACCCGCCACTTCGAAGACCATAATCAGGGAGCCGGTAGACACTTTGTCACCGGTGTTGATCTTGATCTCTTTAACGGTACCGGCGAACGGCGCTGGCACTTCCATAGAGGCTTTGTCGCCTTCTACGGTGATCAGTGACTGCTCGGCCGCAACGGTGTCGCCCACTTTCACCAGGATTTCAGTGACTTCAACTTCGTCACCGCCGATGTCAGGCACGTTCACTTCTTTCGCGCTTGCGGCAGCGGCTGGAGCAGCGGCGGCCGGAGCGGCTTCTTTCTTCTCTTCCTGCGCAGGTGCAGCTGCTGCTGCACCGTCGGCGGAATCGAAAATCATGATCAGTTTGCCGGTCTCGGTTTTATCGCCAACAGAGACTTTGATCTCTTTAACGATGCCAGCCTGAGGAGACGGGACTTCCATAGAGGCTTTATCGCCTTCTACGGTGATCAGCGACTGTTCAGCTTCAACTTTGTCGCCTACTTTGACCAGGATCTCGGTGATTTCAACTTCATCAGCCCCGATGTCCGGTACATTGATTTCGATAGCCATTATTCTTTTACCTCTTACGCCAGACGCGGGTTAACTTTTTCTGCATCGATGTTGAATTTGGTGATTGCGTCCGCAACCACTTTCTTATCGATTTCGCCACGTTTAGCCAATTCGCCCAGTGCTGCTACAACCACGTAAGAAGCATCAACTTCGAAGTGGTGACGCAGGTTTTCGCGGCTGTCAGAACGACCGAAGCCGTCAGTACCCAGAACGCGATAATCATCAGCTGGAACGTAAGTACGAACCTGCTCAGCGAACAGTTTCATATAGTCAGTAGACGCCACCGCTGGCGCGTCGTTCATCACCTGAGCGATGTACGGAACGCGTGGAGTTTCCATTGGGTGCAGCATGTTCCAACGCTCACAATCCTGGCCATCACGCGCCAGTTCAGTGAAGGAAGTCACAGAGTACACGTCGGAACCCACACCGTAGTCTTTCGCCAGGATCTGTGCTGCTTCACGTACGTGACGCAGGATAGAGCCGGAGCCCAGCAGCTGAACTTTACCTTTGCTACCTTCGAGGGTTTCGAGTTTGTAGATACCTTTACGGATACCTTCCTCGGCACCTGCTGGCATTGCCGGCATGTGGTAGTTTTCGTTCAGGGTGGTGATGTAGTAGTAAATGTTCTCTTGCGCTTCACCGTACATGCGCTGCAGACCGTCATGCATGATGACTGCCACTTCGTACGCGTAAGACGGGTCGTAAGAGATACAGTTAGGGATAGTCAGAGACTGAATGTGGCTGTGGCCATCTTCGTGCTGCAGACCTTCACCGTTCAGGGTCGTACGACCGGAGGTACCGCCTACCAGGAAGCCGCGAGCCTGCTGGTCGCCTGCCTGCCAGCACAGGTCACCGATACGCTGGAACCCGAACATGGAGTAGTAGATGTAGAACGGGATCATCGGCAGGTTGTTGGTGCTGTAAGAGGTCGCAGCAGCCAGCCAGGATGCGCCTGCGCCCAGCTCGTTGATACCTTCCTGCAGGATCTGACCTTTCTCGTCTTCTTTGTAGTATGCAACCTGCTCACGGTCCTGCGGGGTGTACTGCTGGCCGTTCGGGCTGTAGATACCGATCTGACGGAACAGACCTTCCATACCGAAAGTACGCGCTTCGTCGGCGATGATTGGAACCAGACGATCTTTGATCGACTTGTTCTTCAGCATCACGTTCAGGGCACGAACGAAAGCGATAGTGGTAGAGATCTCTTTGTTCTGCTCTTCCAGCAGCTGAGAGAAGTCTTCCAGCGCTGGCAGTTCCAGCTTCTCGGTGAAGTTAGGCTGACGAGCTGGCAGGTAGCCTTTCAGCGCCTGACGACGTTCGTGCAGGTACTTGTGCTCTTCAGACCCTTCCGGGAAGGTGATGTAAGACAGGTTTTCTACCTGCTCATCGGTCACTGGAACGTTGAAACGGTCGCGGATATAACGCACGCCGTCCATGTTCATTTTCTTAACCTGGTGAGCGATGTTTTTACCTTCTGCGGTATCACCCATGCCGTAACCTTTGATGGTATGGGCCAGGATTACAGTCGCTTTACCTTTGGTTTCGCGCGCTTTTTTCAGTGCAGCGTAGACTTTCTTCGGATCGTGACCACCACGGTTCAGGGCCCAGATCTGCTCATCAGTCCAGCCTGCAACCAGTGCTGCGGTTTCAGGATATTTACCGAAGAAGTGCTCACGAACGTAGGCACCGTCTTTGGATTTGAAGGTCTGGTAGTCACCGTCAACGGTTTCGTTCATCAGCTGGATCAGTTTACCGCTGGTGTCTTTACGCAGCAGCTCATCCCAACGACCGCCCCACATGACTTTGATCACGTTCCAGCCAGCACCTGCGAAGATGCCTTCCAGTTCGTTGATGATCTTGCCGTTACCGGTTACCGGACCATCCAGACGCTGCAGGTTACAGTTGATGATGAAGCACAGGTTGTCCAGCTTCTCACGGGTTGCGATGGTGATCGCACCTTTGGATTCTGGCTCATCCATTTCGCCGTCGCCCAGGAAGGCGTATACGGTCTGCTCGGAGGTGTCTTTCAGACCACGGTGTTCCAGGTATTTCAGGAATTTAGCCTGGTAGATCGCACCGATTGGGCCCAGACCCATAGATACGGTCGGGAACTGCCAGAATTCAGGCATCAGTTTAGGGTGCGGGTAAGAAGACAGACCTTTACCGTGAACTTCCTGACGGAAGTTGTTCATCTGCTCTTCAGTCAGACGACCTTCCAGGAATGCACGTGCATAGATGCCCGGAGAGATGTGGCCCTGGAAGTACACCAGATCGCCGCCGTCTTTCTCGTTCGCTGCACGGAAGAAGTGGTTGAAGCACACTTCGTAAACGGTTGCAGAAGACTGGAAGGACGCCATGTGGCCACCCAGTTCCAGGTCTTTCTTGGATGCGCGCAGAACGGTCATGATGGCGTTCCAGCGGATTGCAGAACGGATACGACGTTCCAGATCCAGATTGCCCGGGTATTCCGGTTCGTCTTCGACGGCAATCGTGTTTACGTAGTTGCTAGCCCCTGCACCTGAAGCAACCTTCACACCGCCTTTGCGGGCTTCAGAAAGCAGCTGATCAATCAGATACTGAGCGCGCTCAACACCTTCTTCACGGATGACCGATTCGATCGCCTGTAGCCAGTCGCGAGTTTCGATCGGATCCACGTCATTTTGGAGACGTTCTGACATGGGGGTATTCCTTATCTATCTAATACGTTGATTTGTCTGGAACCTGTCCCATTGTGCTCTTGGGCAAGAACACAATAAGACAGGTTCTGCGTTTAGTTGCCGCGCTCTAAAAGTACCTGGCGCTTAATCCTTTCGTTGCTGTATGCGGCGTAATGAACGTTCGCGACGCGATTGTTCACGGCTGCGGTCCAGCAAGATTTCCTCAATGAAAGCCAGATGGCGGTGCGACGCTTCGCGCGCCTGCTCCGGTTCCCCGGCCATTATCGCCTCGAATACTCGGGTGCGATGGTTGCTTACCAGTGGGAGCATGTCCCGACGGGCATACAACAATTCAAAATTCTGACGAACGTTCTGGGCCAGCATGGGCTCCATGCAGCGTAGCAGATGGAGGAGCACCACGTTGTGGGCCGCTTCGGTGACGGCAATTTGATACTGGACGACGGCGCTGGACTCGGCGTCTAAATCGCCGGACTGCTGTGCCCGTTCAATGGCCTGATGCAGTTCGCGGATACGCACGCGATCTTCATCAGTGCTGCGAAGGGCGGCGTAATAGGCCGCAATACCTTCAAGCGCGTGACGGGTCTCAAGCAGGTCAAACTGGGATTCTGGGTGGTCAGAGAGAAGTTCTACCAGCGGATCGCTGAAGCTCTGCCACAGGCTGTTTTGCACAAAGGTTCCGCCGCCCTGGCGACGAAGCAGCAAGCCCTTTGCTTCGAGACGTTGAATCGCCTCACGCAGAGAGGGACGTGAAACGTCGAACTGTTTTGCCAGTTCGCGTTCTGGCGGAAGTTTCTCACCCGGGCGCAGAGTCCCTTCGAGGATTAAAAACTCCAGCTGCTGCTCAATCACATCAGATAGTTTTGGTTGGCGAATTTTGCTGTAGGCCATATTCCCTGTCTTACGCCTTTTTGCCCGGAGTCAATTGGTCTTACCAATTTCAAGTTCGTATCGCTAAAGTAACAAAGTATTCACCTTCTGTCCATATTGGTTTTGATTGAAATCAGTAAACCCTGCACATTTTAACAACCTTACAGAAATAACGTTTCAGAAATGTAACTTTGCACAAATGAGTTGATTACTACCAAAGAGGCAGTTTTAACCATAATGAAACGAGGGTTTTTGCAATCTGAAGCGATTCAACAAGGCAAATAATGAAAATTCGCCCACTTCTTGCGCATTTCTATTCTATAGGTTGGGTTAGGAGGAATGAGCGGGCCGATTTACAAATGCTTTCTTTTTATTCAAGTCGTCATCAGCCCTTCATAAAGCAGGTGCATTCACAGGCGCTTACCACTATTCTTGCGCTTACGGAAGTCATCTCCGCTTTTTTCGGTGTCATTAACCGTAAAGAAATAAATACAGAATATGGATTTTCATAATTACACACGCACAGCGTGAACATAACAACCACACACGAGGTTTCAAATGGAAGCTCAACAGCACGGCGATCAGCTAAAGCGCGGGCTTAAGAACCGCCACATACAGCTCATTGCACTGGGTGGTGCTATCGGTACTGGCCTGTTTCTCGGCAGCGCGTCCGTTATCCAGTCAGCCGGTCCGGGCATTATTTTGGGGTACGCAATCGCAGGCTTTATTGCCTTCCTGATCATGCGTCAGCTGGGTGAGATGGTCGTTGAAGAGCCGGTTGCAGGCTCGTTCAGCCACTTTGCCTATAAATACTGGGGCAGCTTTGCCGGTTTCGCCTCTGGCTGGAACTACTGGGTGCTGTACGTCCTGGTTGCCATGGCGGAACTCACCGCTGTCGGGAAGTACATTCAGTTCTGGTATCCTGAAATCCCAACCTGGGCTTCTGCTGCGGCCTTTTTCGTCCTGATTAACGCCATTAACCTGACCAACGTAAAAGTGTTCGGGGAAATGGAGTTTTGGTTTGCCATCATCAAGGTCATTGCCGTGGTAGCGATGATCATCTTCGGCGGCTGGCTGCTGTTCAGCGGCAACGGTGGCCCGCAGGCAACCGTGCGCAACCTCTGGGAACAGGGCGGATTCCTGCCTCACGGCATGACCGGCCTGGTGATGATGATGGCTATCATCATGTTCTCCTTCGGCGGCCTCGAGCTGGTGGGCATCACCGCCGCGGAAGCCGACAACCCGGAGCAGAGCATTCCAAAAGCCACTAACCAGGTTATCTACCGCATCCTGATCTTCTATGTGGGCTCGCTGGCCGTGCTGCTTTCCCTTCTGCCGTGGACCCGCGTGACCGCTGACACCAGCCCGTTTGTTCTTATCTTCCACGAGCTGGGCGATACCTTTGTCGCTAACGCGCTCAACGTGGTTGTTCTGACCGCTGCGCTGTCTGTTTATAACAGCTGCGTATACTGCAATAGCCGCATGCTGTTCGGTCTGGCTCAGCAGGGCAACGCGCCGAAAGCGCTGCTCAATGTCGACAAACGCGGCGTGCCGGTGAACACCATTATTGTGTCCGCAGTAGTCACGGCGCTGTGCGTTCTGATTAACTACCTGGCACCGGAATCGGCCTTCGGCCTGCTGATGGCGCTGGTGGTTTCTGCTCTGGTGATTAACTGGGCGATGATCAGCCTGGCTCACATCAAGTTCCGCCGCGCCAAGCAGCAGCAGGGCGTGACCACGCGCTTCCCTGCCCTGCTTTACCCGCTGGGCAACTGGGTGTGCCTCGTCTTTATGGCGGCCGTGCTGGTGATCATGCTGATCACCCCGGGCATGGCGATTTCCGTTTACCTGATCCCGGTCTGGATTGCGATCCTCGGCGTGGGCTACATGGTGAAACAGAAGAACCAGAAAGCCGTGAAAGCGCACTAAGCCTCTCTGCGCTGTACCCGTTTTTTGCGGGTACAGCGTGTTGTTACCTTCCTCACAAATTCCGGCCTTCAGCCATTTCATCCATATCACCGCCTTTATCCTGCAACGCATATATTCATGAGCCAGCGAATAATTCTCTCCATACCGTAAACCGGAGAGCTGTCGATGGATAACAACAAACTGTCAGTAAAAGAAAAGATCGGCTATGGGATGGGCGACGCGGGATGCAACATCATCTTCGGCGCCATCATGCTGTTTGTTAACTATTTTTATACGGATATTTTTGGCCTTGCGCCTGCGCTGGTCGGCGTGCTGCTGCTGTCCGTCCGCGTGATTGACGCCGTAACGGACCCGATCATGGGGGCGATTGCCGACCGTACCCGCAGTAAATATGGCCGGTTTCGTCCATGGCTGCTGTGGATCGCCTTCCCCTACGCGCTGTTCAGCATACTGATGTTCACCACGCCGGAATGGAGCTATAACAGCAAAGTTATCTATGCATTTGTCACCTACTTCCTGCTCTCTTTGACCTATACGGCCATCAACATCCCTTACTGCTCGCTGGGTGGCGTGATCACCAACGACCCGAAAGAACGTGTGGCCTGCCAGTCGTATCGCTTCGTGCTGGTCGGCATCGCCACGCTGCTGCTCTCATTAACGCTGCTGCCGATGGCCGACTGGTTTGGCGGGGACAACAAAGCCAAAGGCTACCAGATGGCAATGACCGTCCTGGCGCTGATTGGAACCTGCATGTTCCTGTTCTGCTTCGCCACCGTGCGCGAGCGCGTGCGCCCGGCGGTACAGACCAACGACGAGTTGAAAAACGATCTGAAAGACGTCTGGAAGAACGACCAGTGGGTACGCATTCTGCTCCTGACCCTGTGCAACGTCTGCCCGGGCTTTATCCGCATGGCGGCCACCATGTATTACGTCACCTGGGTGATGGGCCAGAGCACCCACTTCGCCACGCTGTTTATCAGCCTGGGCGTGGTCGGCATGATGCTCGGCAGCGTGCTGGCAAAAGTGCTGACCGACCGCTGGTGTAAGCTGAAGGTCTTCTTCTGGACCAACATCGTGCTGGCGATTTTCTCAACCGCCTTCTATTTCTTCGACCCGAAAGCCACCGTCACCATCGTGGTGCTCTACTTCCTGCTGAACATCCTGCACCAGATCCCGTCTCCTCTGCACTGGTCGCTGATGGCCGACGTGGACGACTACGGCGAGTGGAAGACCGGGAAGCGCATTACCGGGATCAGCTTCTCCGGCAACATCTTCTTCCTGAAGCTGGGGCTGGCGATTGCCGGAGCGATGGTCGGCTTCCTGCTCTCCTGGTACGGTTATGACGCAGGCGCAAAAGCGCAAAGCGCGGACGCCATTAACGGGATCGTGCTGCTCTTTACCGTCATTCCCGGCGTTGGATACTTAATTACCGCTGGCGTGGTGCGCCTGCTGAAGGTTGACCGTGAGACCATGAAGCAGATCCAGTCCGATCTGGAGAAGCGTCGCGCCAACTACCGCGAGCTGAATGATTATCAGGAACTCAAAGCCGCTGAGACTAAATAAGGAAAGCCGAATGCAAACCTGGCCAAACCCGTTTATCGAACAACGCGCCGATCCGTACATTTTACGCCATGAGGGGCAGTACTATTTTATCGCCTCCGTGCCGCAGTACGACAGGCTGGCGATCCGCCGCGCGGACTCGCTGGAAGGGCTACGCGACGCTGAAGAGGTCGTTGTCTGGCGTAAGCCCGACACCGGCCCGATGAGCCAGCTGATCTGGGCGCCGGAGCTGCACCACATTGACGGGAAGTGGTACATCTACTTTGCGGCGACGCACACCCAGGCGCTCGACGCGCTCGGGATGTTCCAGCACCGTATGTTCGCCATTGAATGTACTGACGGCGATCCGCTCGCCGGAACATGGATTGAAAAAGGGCAAATCAAAACGCCTTTCGATACCTTCGCCCTGGACGCCACCACCTTTGTTCATCAGGGCAAACGCTGGTATCTGTGGGCGCAAAAAGCGCCGGATATCACCGGCAACTCCAATCTTTATCTGTGTGAAATGGAGAACCCCTGGACGCTGAAAGGCGAACCGGTGATGCTCAGCAAGCCAGAGTATGACTGGGAGTGCCGCGGATTTTGGGTCAACGAAGGCCCGGCGGTACTGGTTCACGGCGATAAGCTGTTTATCAGCTATTCCGCCAGCGCCACCGACGAGAACTACTGCATGGGGCTACTGTGGATAGACCTGAATGCCGATCCGCAAAACCCGGCAAACTGGCACAAATCCCCGCGCCCGGTGTTCGTCACCAGCTATGAGAACCGCCAGTACGGTCCGGGCCACAACAGCTTTACGCAAACGCAGGAAGGGGAAGATGTGCTGGTGTATCACGCGCGTAATTACACCGAAATTGAGGGCGACCCGCTGTACGATCCGAATCGTCATACCCGGCTGAAGCTCGTTCGCTGGGACGAAAACGGGATGCCTGATTTCGGCATCCCGCCCGCGGATACGCTCTAGTCTTTGCGGCGCGCTGGCTTACACCAGCGTGCCGTAGATAGTCAGTAACGCCACCACCACAACCACCGCAAACGACGTTTTCTTCGCCATGGAGACAGCGGCCTTCGGCGTTTCAATCTTGTCGGTATGCGGCTCACGCGCCAGCGAGAACTGCGCCAGACGCGTTAGCACCTGATACTGCGACGTATGGCGGTCGCCAAGCGAGGCGAACCATGCTGGCAGCGCTTTTTCACCGTGACCAATCAACGCGTAGACCACGCCCACCAGACGAGCCGGGAGCCAGTCGAGCACGTGCAGGATGGCATCAATGCCTGACAGCAGGCGTTCGTGCGGCGTCAGGTAACGGGCCAGCCAGGTCTGCCAGGCGCGCAGGAACGCATACCCCATCAGCAGTACCGGCCCCCACGGACCGCCCACTACGAACCAGAACAGCGGTGCCAGATAGTAGCGGAAGTTAATCCACAGCAGCGCGTTTTGCAGCTCGCGCAGGAATTCGCGCTCGTCGCAGTCCGGCGGCACGCCGTGGATCATGGTCAACTCGCTCGCCATGGCGCCGCGCGCGTGGGCGTCGTCACGGGAGGCGGCTTTAAGATAAGCGTGATAGTGCATACGCACTTTGCCCGCACCAATGCACAGCACCCCAAGCAGGATCCACACCACCAGCAGCGGCACGTTGAAAAACAGCCCGTACAACGAGCGCAGCAGCAGGAAGGTAATAAGCATGACGCCCGCCGTCATCAACAGCGTACGCAGCATGGAAAAGTGCTTAATGCGGCGGAAAATTACCTCCAGCCGGTGATCCAGATGCCAGTGCTCGCCGAGTTTGAACAGGCGTTCAGCGATAATAACCAGCAGCATGGTAAACAACGTCATGGTATCTCCTTATTCTGACGACGCGGTGAGCATGGCGCGAAACCGGGGCCAGTCAAAGGCCGGACCGGGATCGGTTTTTCTCACCGGGGCGATATCACTGTGTCCGGTAATATTTTCTGCGATTGCCGGATAGAGCCCGATAAGCGTTCGGGTCACGGCGGCTAACTGTTGATACTGTGAATCGGTGTAGGGCGTGGTATCCGTGCCTTCCAGTTCGATCCCAATGGAGAAATCATTGCACCGTTCGCGCCCGTGATACACCGACGCTCCGGCATGCCAGGCACGCTTATCAAAAGGAACATACTGAACCACTTCACCGTCGCGACGGATCAGGCAGTGTGCCGATACGCGCAGATGGGCAATTTCAGCAAAAAAGGGATGGGCATCGGGATCAATCGTTCCCGTGAATAACGCGTCGATCCACGGGCCGCCAAACTCTCCCGGCGGGAGACTAATATTATGAACCACCAGCAGTGTGGGCTTTTCATCCTCCGGGCGGCAATCGTGGTGCGGCGAGGGCACGTGCCGCGCATCCACCAGCCATCCGTTTTCTAACAACATGCTGGAACTCCTTCTGTATGGTGCAATGACTCGGTTCAGAGTAGCATGTTTCAATATTATGATTCGTTACCAATTTGGAGTTTTATCATGCCGCCTCGCCGCTACAACCCCGACCACCGACGTGAAGCCCTTCTGGAACGTATTAACATGGATATCCCGGCAAGCGTCGCCCATGCGTTGAAAGAAGACCTGGGCGGCGACGTCAGCGCCGACAACGATATTACCGCACAGCTGTTGCCAAAAGAGACACGCTCGCACGCGGTCATCATCACGCGTGAAGACGGTGTTTTTTGCGGCAAACGTTGGGTCGAAGAGGTCTTTACCCAACTGGCAGGCGATGATGTGCAGGTAACCTGGCATGTAGATGACGGTGATGCGGTGACTGCCAATCAGACTTTGTTCGAGCTGGACGGTCCCTCCCGCGTATTGCTTACCGGCGAACGCACCGCGCTCAATTTTGTACAAACCCTCTCTGGCGTCGCCAGTGAAGTGCGTCGCTACGTTGACCTGCTGGCAGGCACCCGCACGCAGCTGCTGGATACCCGCAAAACGCTGCCGGGTCTGCGTACCGCGCTGAAATACGCGGTACTGTGCGGCGGCGGCGCAAACCATCGTCTGGGTTTGTCAGATGCTTTCCTGATTAAAGAGAACCACATTATTGCCTCTGGCTCCGTGCGCCAGGCGGTGGAGAAAGCCTTCTGGCTGCACCCGGACGTGCCGGTTGAAGTGGAAGTGGAAAATCTGGAAGAGCTTGAGCAGGCGATTAAGGCCGGGGCCGACATCATCATGCTCGATAACTTTGAAACCGAGCAGATGCGCGAGGCGGTAAAACTGACGAACGGACAGGCGCAGCTTGAGGTATCCGGCAACGTGACGTTCGATACCCTCCGTGAATTCGCGGAAACCGGCGTTGATTTTATCTCAGTAGGTGCTCTCACCAAGCATGTGCGGGCGCTCGATCTCTCCATGCGCTTTAAGTAATCCCGTTCTCCCCCTTCACGCGAAGGGGGAATCACAGCCTTCATCGCAAATCTTTTGCCCTTCCCTGTAACGCTACGTTAAATCCCTGAAAGCCCCTTCACGTTTCCTTTTTTGCCCCTCGTTTCTGCTCCCTCTCACTGCCAGAGTAGCGGCACTTAACCTAAGGAGCAGATATGAACAGACAAAAAGGATTCACGCTCATTGAGCTAATGGTGGTGATTGGCATTATTGCCATCCTGAGCGCCATCGGCATACCCGCGTACCAGAACTACCTGCGAAAAGCCGCACTCACCGATATGCTGCAAACGTTTGTCCCTTATCGCACTGCTATCGAGCTGTGCGCACTGGACCACGGCGGCGTGGAGCGCTGTGATGCGGGAACGAACGGCATCCCCTCTCCGACGACGACACGCTATCTTTCAGCGATGAGCGTGGCAAAAGGCGTCGTTTCGTTAACGGGGCAGGAGAGCCTGAACGGGTTGGAGATTCTCATGACGCCGCTCTGGAGCGACGGCAATGGCATGACGGGCTGGACGCGTGACTGCAAGATCGACTCTGACAGCGCGCTCAAGCAAGCCTGTGAAGACGTTTTCCGCTTCGACACTCACTAAGGGGAGCGGATGATGAATACCGAGCAACTCGTCGCACTGTGTCAGCGCCATCACGCCCTGCTACTGACCAGCGATACCGACACGATAAGCATTGCCGTCGCGGGAAACCCCGGCAATGAACTGATGGAAGCATTGCGTTTCGCGACGCAAAAACGGATTGATATCGAATGCTGGAGCGTTGAACGCATGGAAAAGCACCGGCAGATGGCATCACAGTCTCATCTCCCCGTCGTGTCAGCACCTCACTCCGCCGTAGATATCCTCAACCACACGCTGCAGCAGGCAATAAGCCAACGCGCGTCCGACATTCATATTGAGCCGATGGAGCACGCCTGCCAGATTCGTTTACGCATCGACGGCGTGCTTTGCCCGCAGCCGCCGCTCTCCGCGGCGCTAGCGACCATGCTCATCGCGCGCTTAAAGGTGCTGGGTAATCTGGATATTGCGGAGCGCCGTTTACCTCAGGACGGTCAGTTTACGGTTGAGGTAGCCAACGAGCCGGTCTCCTTCCGTATCGCTACGCTCCCCTGCAGCGGTGGTGAGAAAATTGTGCTGCGCCTGCTGCATCAGGTTCAACAGGCGCTCGAACCCGCTAAGCTGGGAATGAATATCGAACAGCTGGCCTGCTTCAACGAGGTCCTTCATCGCCCGCAAGGCTTGATCCTGGTGACGGGCCCCACCGGCAGCGGGAAAACCGTAACGCTATACAGCGCGTTGCAGGCGCGTAACACGCCCGACGTCAACATCTGCAGCGTGGAAGATCCGATTGAGATCCCGCTTGCCGGGTTGAACCAGACGCAGATTAATCCCCGAGCGGGATTAACCTTCCAGAGCGTGCTGCGGGCGCTGCTTCGTCAGGATCCCGACATCATCATGGTGGGAGAAATCCGCGACGGCGACACCGCGGAGATCGCCATCAAGGCCGCGCAGACCGGACATCTGGTGCTGTCTACGCTCCATACCAATTCAACAGCGGAGACGCTTATTCGTCTTCAACAAATGGGGGTCGCCCGGTGGATGATCTCCTCAGCGCTTTCGCTGGTGATTGCCCAGCGGCTGGTGCGCCGCCTGTGTCCCCACTGCCGCCTTGAAGCCAGCGGCCGTGAAGAATTACCTCGCGCCCTTTGGCCCAGGCCGCTTCCGCGCTGGCAACCTACAGGCTGCGATCGCTGTTATCACGGTTTTTATGGCCGCGTGGCGATTTTTGAAGTGCTGTCCATCGACAGCACGCTTCGACAGGCGATTGCCAGCGGAGCGACCATAGAGGTGATAGAAGGCAGCGCGCGTCAGGCAGGAATGACATCGCTGTTTGAACATGGCTGTATGGCCGTTGAAGAAGGGCTCACCACGATCGAAGAGGTGGTCCGTGTCATGGGAATGCCCGATGGCTGTTAATCAACTCTGGCGCTGGCGGGCGCTTTCTTCGGAAGGGGAAGTCCGCACGGGCACGCTTTGGGCTGTCAGTCGTGAGGCCGCTTGCAGCAGCTTAGAACAACGGTTTCTGCATCCGCTGGCGCTCAAACGGTCGTGGCAGCGTCCTCGATGGCAGCATCATCACTGCTACGATATCTTTCGCCAGCTCGCGACGCTGCTGCAGGCTGGCCTGACGTTGTCTCACAGCCTGCAAATGCTGGCGGAACAGCATCCGTTAACGCATTGGCAGGCTTTGCTTCACAGCCTTGCTGACGATCTGAGTGGAGGCTGTGCCTTTTCAGCGTCAATGAATAAATGGCCGGAGGTGTTTAGCCCGCTTTATGTCTCAATGGTAAAGACAGGCGAGCTGACCGGGAAGCTGGAGGAGTGCTGTCGCCAGCTCGCACAGCAACAAAAAGCCCAGCAGCAGCTCGGTGCAAAAGTCAAAAAGGCGCTGCGCTACCCCACGATCATTCTGACCCTTGCAGCGCTGGTGGTTCTGGCGATGGTGACCCTGGTGCTGCCCGAATTCGCCGCTATCTATAAAACGTTTAATACTCCCCTGCCCTGGCTCACGCAGGCTGTTATGGGATTGGCGGCGTTTATTCAGGAGCACATATTCCTGCTTTTTGCCCTGCTTCTTATTTTGGTGGTTGTCGCTTGTAAGCTACGACGACACCCGCGCTGGGAGCGCATGCTGCTGCACCTGCCCGTGATGGGCGCGCTGGCGCGTGGGCAAAAATTGGGGCAGATATTTACCGTGCTGTCATTAACCCAGCAAGCCGGGATCGCTTTTTTGCAGGGGCTGGAAAGTGTGGAAGAGACGGTTGAAAGCGGGTACTGGCAAGGAAAACTTCGCGAGATACGCGAACATGTCGAGCAAGGAATGCCCGTGTGGTCGGCCTTTCAGCAGGCATCTGTCTTTACACCGCTGTGCATACAGCTGATTCGAACCGGTGAAATCGCTGGTGCACTTGATGTGATGCTGGCGAACCTTGCCCGGCATCATACGGAACAGACATTTCAACAAGCAGACAATCTGGCTGCGCTTCTCGAGCCGCTACTGCTGATTGTGACAGGGTTGATTATCGGCACGCTGGTGGTGGCGATGTATCTGCCGATATTCCATCTGGGGGATGCCATGAGTGCGGGATAGTACAGAATAGTGCTGGCGCACGGACATGCGCCAGCCAGCGGTATTACAGGCTATTAAATACGCGGTTTTCTTGCTCCTGAACGCGAATAAACGTGGTGCGTTTCGTCAGCTCTTTCAGGCGGGATGCTCCCACATAGGTGCAGGCCGAGCGCAGGCCACCGAGGATATCGCGTGCGGTGTATTCAACCGGGCCGCGCAGAGGCAGCTTCACGGTTTTACCTTCCGCCGCACGGTATTTTGCCACGCCACCGACGTGACGAGTCATCGCGGATTCAGAGCTCATACCGTAGAACAGCATGAATTTCTCGCCATCTTCTTCAACGACGGTACCACCACTCTCTTCGTGGCCTGCCAGCATACCGCCGAGCATCACGAAATCCGCACCGCCGCCAAAGGCTTTCGCAACATCACCCGGCATGGTGCAACCACCGTCGCTGATGATCTGACCACCCAGGCCGTGCGCGGCGTCAGCGCATTCAATAACGGCAGACAGCTGCGGATAGCCGACACCGGTTTTCACGCGCGTAGTACATACGGAACCCGGACCAATGCCTACTTTTACAATATCTGCACCAGAGAGGATCAGCTCTTCACACATCTCACCGGTCACCACGTTGCCCGCAATGATAGTCTTAGTCGGCCAGGCTTCACGCGCTTTGCTGACAAACTGTACGAAGTGTTCGGAATAACCATTCGCCACATCAATGCACACAAAGTTAAGCGCCGGGTTAGCGTTCAGGATCTGTTTGGTTTTTTCGAAATCCGCGTCTGAGGTGCCGGTAGAAACCATCACATGCTTCACCACATCCGCGGATGCAGAGGCGACAAACGCATTCCACTCTTCGGTGCTGTAGTGTTTGTGAACAGCGGTGAGAATATCGAACTGTGCCAGCGCCGTTGCCATCTCGAAGGTACCGACCGTATCCATGTTGGCAGCGATAATCGGCACGCCAGACCAGGTCTGACCGGAGTGCTTAAAGGTGAATTGACGTTCGAGTTCAACGTCTGAGCGACTTTTCAGTGTAGAGCGTTTAGGGCGGATAAGAACGTCTTTAAAACCTAACTTCAGATCTTCTTCGATACGCATGTGCGGATTCCTGGGGTTAGAGGCAAATATGTTAAAAGCACAACTCCAGTGACGTTATCATACGCACTAATACCTGCTCCGCAAGACTGCGAAATTCTCTTTTTTTACGCTACAATCCTATAAATTTACCTGGTAAAAAGCAGGTAACGAGAGCTAAACACTCGCGGTAGAAAGTTTGAATTTCAACCAATTGATTTTAATAATGAATAATTCCCAGGATTCGATTTAATGGGGTATATCGTCGCATTAACCGGCGGCATCGGTAGTGGCAAAAGTACCGTTGCGGACGCGTTTTCACGTCTGGGTATCACGATTATTGATGCCGACATCATTGCCCGTCAGGTGGTAGAGCCAAATACACCCGCACTCAAGGCCATCGAGGCACACTTTGGCGCCATCATCCTGAATGCGGATGGCACACTCAATCGCCGCCAGCTTCGGGAATGCATTTTTTCTGATTCTGCAGAAAAAGCCTGGCTTAATGCCCTGCTCCATCCCATTATCCATCAGGAAACCCAGCGTCAGATTGCCGCAGCACGTTCGCCATATGTGCTCTGGGTCGTTCCACTGTTGGTAGAAAATCAGCTGCACCATAAAGCCGATCGGGTATTGGTCATTGATGTCTCCCCCGAAACGCAAATCCTACGAACCGTGGCGCGGGATCGGGTCTCGCGTGAACATGCTGAACAAATTCTTGCCGCACAGGCCACGCGCGCTCAGCGCCTTGCCGTTGCGGATGATGTTATTGATAATAACGGCGCACCAGATGCCATTGCATCGGATGTTGCCCGTCTGCACGCGCAGTATCTGACGTTCGCCGCGCAGGCCGTTGCACAGGAAAAACCATAATGTCGACCCACATCCTTTTTGAGCACCCGCTTAACGAAAAAATGCGTACCTGGCTGCGCATCGAATTTCTTATTCAACAGCTTTCGCATCATCTGCCTGTTAACGATCATGCCACCGCCCTGCATTTCTTTCGCAACGTTGGCGATCTGCTGGATGTGATTGAACGCGGCGATGTCCGCACAGAATTGCTCAAAGAGCTGGAGCGCCAGCAGCGTAAATTACAGGCATGGACAGAAGTGCCTGGCGTAGACCAGAGCCGTATCGACGCGCTCCGCCAGCAGTTGAAAAGCAGCAGCACCATTTTGATGGCCGCGCCGCGTGTCGGGCAGTTTTTGCGTGAAGATCGCCTGATCGCTCTGGTGCGCCAGCGTCTCAGCATCCCTGGCGGTTGCTGCAGCTTCGACCTGCCAACCCTGCACATGTGGCTACATATGCCGCAGGCACAGCGTGACGCGCAGGTGAATAGCTGGCTGGCAAGCCTGGAGCCAATGAATCAAACGCTCTCGCTGATCCTCGATCTTATCCGTAACTCAGCCCCGTTCCGCAAGCAAACCAGCCTGAACGGCTTCTACCAGGATAACGGGGATGATGCCGATCTGTTACGCCTGAATTTATCGCTGGGTGAGCAGCTTTACCCGCAAATTTCGGGGCATAAGAGTCGTTTTGCGATTCGCTTTATGCCGCTGGACAGTGAGAATGGCACCGTGCCGGAACGCCTCGATTTTGAACTGGCCTGTTGTTAAGGAGTGCCGATGTCTGACGTAACCACCGTAAACTGCCCGACCTGTGGCAAAACCGTTGTCTGGGGCGAAGTGAGCCCATTTCGCCCATTCTGCTGCAAGCGCTGCCAGCTCATTGACCTGGGCGAATGGGCCGCGGAAGAGAAACGCATTCCAAGCGAAGGCGATCTCTCTGACAGCGACGACTGGAGCGAAGAGCAGCGATAGCCTTAAAGCCTGCAGGCGCTTCGCTAGCAGGCCTACAGATTGCCCGTCAGGCGAGATATGACGGGCGCATTTGCCGGAGGAAATTTGTCAGCATCACTTGCCTGAAGCTCAACCCAGTTACCCGGTTGCCCCTCTTTCCCCCAGGGCTCGCCTTCCCAGCTTTCCACCAGCCAGAACCACAGCGTGATGTGTCTGTCCGGGAACTGGTATTCGAGCTTATCAAACAGCGTTGCGCCAAACGGGGTGATCCCCACCTCTTCCTGAAGCTCCCGAACCAGCGCCTCTTCCGGCGTTTCGCCTGACTCGATTTTACCGCCCGGAAACTCCCACTTGTTCGCCATATGGGCGTCGGCAGCGCGCTGGGTGATGAAGATTTGGTTTTGCGGGTTGCGAATAATCCCGACGGCAATTTGCAGTATTTTCATATTGTCACTTCCATAAAAAAGGCGCAGAAATCTGCGCCTTTTTGTTTTTTTATGAACTTAGCTCAGACGGCCGTGGCACGCCTTGTATTTTTTACCAGAACCACATGGGCACGGATCGTTACGGCCCACTTTACGATCGCCAGTCTGCGCTGCGATCGCCGCTGCGGCTTCGCTTTCGTCAGTCTGGTGGCTCAGCTGTTGCATCTGTGCCAGACGCTCAGCTTCTTCACGACGCTGTTGTTCCATCGCTTCCACTTCTTCCGGCATACGCACCTGAACTTTGCTCAGGGTGCTGATGACTTCATACTTCAGCGACTCCAGCATAGCGGCAAACATGGAGAAGGATTCACGCTTGTACTCCTGCTTCGGATCTTTCTGCGCATAGCCGCGCAGGTGGATACCCTGGCGCAGGTAGTCCATCGCCGCCAGGTGCTCTTTCCACAGGGAGTCGAGTGTCTGCAGCATCACGCCTTTTTCGAAGTGACGCATCATCTCTTCGCCAACGACTTCTTCCTTACGCTTGTAAACGTCCAGCGCAGTTTCGAAGATACGTTCACGCAGCGTCTCTTCGTGCAGCTCAGGCTCTTTATCCAGCCACTCTTTGATCGGCAGTTCAAGGTCGAAATCGTTTTTCAGACGTTCCTGCAGACCTTCGATATCCCACATTTCCTCCAGAGACTGCGGAGGAATATGCGCATCGATAGTCGCTTTGAACACGTCTTCACGAATGCTGTTGATGGTTTCGCTCACGTCGGACACGTCCAGCAGTTCGTTACGCTGGGTATAGATCGCACGACGCTGATCGTTGGCAACATCATCATATTCCAGCAGCTGCTTACGAATATCGAAGTTACGGCTTTCCACTTTACGCTGTGCGTTGGCAATCGCTTTGGTGACCCATGGGTGCTCAATCGCTTCGCCAGGCTTCATACCCAGTTTACGCATCATGCCGGACACGCGGTCGGAGGCAAAAATACGCATCAGCGCATCTTCCATAGACAGGTAGAAGCGAGAAGAACCGGCATCACCCTGACGGCCCGCACGGCCACGCAGCTGGTTATCGATACGACGAGATTCGTGACGCTCAGTACCAATGATGTGCAGACCACCCGATGCCAGCACGGCATCGTGACGCACCTGCCAGTCGGCTTTGATCTGCGCAATTTGTTCTGGGGTTGGGTTTTCCAGCTCCGCCACTTCGGCCTGCCAGCTACCGCCCAGCATAATATCGGTACCACGACCCGCCATGTTGGTCGCGATGGTCACGGCTGCCGGATAACCCGCCTGCGCAACGATATCCGCTTCTTTGGCGTGGAATTTGGCGTTAAGAACGTTGTGCTTGATGCCCGCTTTGGTCAGCTCGTTGGAAACCACTTCGGATTTCTCGATGGAGATGGTCCCCACCAGCACCGGCTGGCCTGCCGCGGTACGATCGCGAATATCTTCGATGATCGCCTGAATTTTTTCCGCTTCGGTCATGTAAACCAGATCCGGCATATCCTTACGGATCATCGGACGGTTGGTAGGCACAACCACGGTATCCAGCTTGTAGATAGAGCTGAATTCAAACGCTTCGGTATCTGCAGTACCGGTCATCCCTGCCAGCTTCTCGTACAGACGGAAGTAGTTCTGGAAGGTAATTGACGCCAGCGTCTGGTTTTCGTTTTGAATATCAACGCCTTCTTTCGCTTCAACCGCCTGATGCAGACCGTCAGACCAGCGACGCCCCTGCATGGTACGACCGGTATGTTCATCAACGATGATCACTTCACCGTCTTTAACGATGTAATCAACGTCGCGGGTGAACAGCGCGTGCGCGCGCAGTGCGGCCGTCACGTGGTGCATCAACATGATGTTAGTTGGAGAGTAAAGAGACTCACCCTCTTCCATAATGCCCTGAGCCACCAGCAGTTCTTCAATCTGAACCAGACCACGTTCGGTCAGGTTAACCTGGCGCGCTTTTTCATCAACAGAGAAGTGACCTTCACCCTGGAAGGTATCGGAGTCTTCTTTCTCCTGACGCAGCAGGTGCGGAATGATTTTGTCGACTTTACGGTACATCTCGGAGCTGTCTTCGGCCGGGCCGGAGATGATCAGCGGGGTACGCGCTTCATCGATCAGGATGGAGTCCACCTCATCCACCAGCGCATAGTGCAGCTTACGCTGTACGCGCTCTTCAGGGCTGAACGCCATGTTGTCGCGCAGGTAGTCGAAGCCGTATTCGTTGTTGGTGCCGTAGGTGATATCTGCGTTATAGGCTTCACGCTTGGCTGGTGCAGGCAGACCGGACATGTTGATGCCCACGGTCAAGCCTAAGAATTCAAACAGTGGACGGTTGTTTTCGGCGTCACGCTGTGCCAGATAGTCGTTGACGGTAACGACGTGAACGCCCTTACCGGTCAGTGCGTTCAGGTAAGCCGGCAGCGTCGCGGTCAGGGTTTTACCTTCACCGGTACGCATTTCCGCGATGCAGCGCTCGTTGAGCACCATACCACCCAGCAGCTGCACGTCGAAGTGACGCATACCGAAAACACGTTTACTCGCTTCGCGCACGACGGCGAATGCTTCCGGGATCAGGCTTTCCAGGGTTTCGCCTTTTTCCAGACGCGCGCGGAACTCCGCCGTTTTCGCCTTCAGCTCGTCATCGGACAGCTTTTCCATCGCCGGTTCCATACCGTTGATGACGGCAACAGCTTTGCGCATACGGCGAAGGGTACGATCGTTACGACTACCAAAAACTTTGGTTAATAATTTGATTAACATAATAAATTCTCAAACGCCCCAGATGGGCAGATAAATTAAGGTATTGAAAAAAGGTTAATTTAGCTGAGGCGTTGCGGTCCAGCACGGATGCCATGAACCTGGCTTATCCATGTCGAGACAGAAAATGTGGCAGGCGGGATGAGCGCGAATTGCGCCGTCTGACGAACCATAACCGGCGGCTGGCTGTCCTGCGTGAGCAGCGCGTTGAGCGTGTCCAGCAGAGCAAGATGCTGAGCCTGAACCGGCAGCGTCTCTTCAGCAACAGGCATGGTCTGCGGTGCCATCGCGAAGGACAGATGGCGGATAACCGTGCGGATAGCGTGCTGATGCCAGTAATCAACCGAGAAATTTGGGCGGCGATTAGCTTCAAGCAGTGCGAGGTTAGTAAAATTAACCCGCGTGGTGAGATCGTGCTTGGTGGTGGAGGTTTTTGTCGGTGTAGCCGCTTCAGCACTGTTGCTGAGCGCAGGCAAGCCGAGGCTCGCCGCGACCATCCCTAATAAGAGATGCGGCCAGAAGTAACGTCTGCCAAATTGTCGCCAGCGCGTCAGTATTCCGCTCACCTGCTCCACCCAATAAGCCAGCCTTGCAGAGGCTGAGTTCAGTTATTCTTTTTAGCGCCCAGATATTACCACTAAAGCCAATGCGCAGCAGCAGGAATGACGTAATGCAGCGGGGAAAAACGGTCAAGAATGCAGCTAACGCACAGATTTTCTACGCCTGACGGGCGTGAGGTTACACCGAGGAAAACAAAGAAGAGTAAAAATAAAAACGACTGGCCTTCCTGGTCGGAGAGAGTACCAGGTTAACCAGTCGATTTTTTACGAACGGTATAGACCGTTACGCCAGAACCATGTTTGGTGCTTTGAAGGCCAGCGGCAGTTCAGCTTCGTCTTCAAAGGTCACATATTCCCAGGCTTCCTGTTTTGCCAGGACGGCCTGCAACAGTTTGTTGTTCAGCGCATGACCGGATTTAAACGCGGTAAATGCACCAATGATATTGTGACCACACATAAACAGGTCGCCGATCGCATCCAGCATTTTGTGACGAACGAATTCATCTTCAAAACGCAGGCCGTCTTCGTTCAGTACGCGATAATCGTCAACAACGATGGCACAATCGAAGCTACCGCCCAGGCACAGGCCGCGGGACTGCAGATATTCGATATCACGCATAAAGCCGAACGTACGAGCACGGCTGATCTGACGCATAAACGCATCAGCAGAGAAGTTCATCGCATAGCGCTGGGTGCTGGAGTCAATCGCCGGATGGTTAAAGTCGATGGTAAAGTCCAACGAGAAACCATTGTACGGTTTGAATTCAGCCCACTTGTCGCCATCTTCGACACGAACGGTCTCTTTGATGCGAACAAATTTCTTCGCGCAGTTCAGTTCTTCGATGCCGGCATCCAGCAACAGATAGACGAACGGTGCAGCACTACCATCCATGATCGGGATTTCTGGCGCATCGACTTCAACAATAATGTTGTCGATACCCAGACCCGCCAGGGCGGCGTTCAGGTGCTCTACGGTAGAAATCCGCACGTCATGCTCGTTCACCAGGCAAGTACAGAGCATTGTATCACGCACAGATTTGGCATCGGCCGGAAAATCTACCGGTGGATTCAAGTCGGTGCGACGATAGATGACCCCGGTATTGGCCGGCGCAGGGCGCAGCGTCAGGGTGACTTTCTTGCCGGTATGTAAACCGACACCAGTCGCCTGAACGATACGTTTAAGTGTCCTTTGTTTGATCATCGTATAATCTCGCCAAATTAACTATCCAACCGAGAGTGTATATCACTAACGGTGGGCCAGTTTAGCACAAAGAGCGAAAATCCCCAAATTCCAGCCAATTCCTAGTCAGCTTGCTTACGCAGGAACGCCGGGATATCCAGATAATCTGGCTCTTTTGCCGTTTGTGGAGTCGGGTCGTTTACCACTTTCGCGGCCGGTTTCTGCTCCTGAGTCAGCGGAGCCATACCGTGCTGCTGGTAACGATCCATCACCGGCTGCTGAGTCTGTTTGTTGGTAACCAGGGTGATCTCAGGACGCTTGTCCATGCCGATACCTGTGGCAACAACAGTGACGCGCAGTTCGTCGTTCATTTCCGGGTCAAGGGAGGTACCGATTACCACGGTAGCGTTGTCAGAGGCGAACGCACGGATGGTGTTACCCACGGTTTCGAACTCATCCAGACGCAGGTCAAAGCCAGCGGTAATGTTGACCAGCACGCCGCGCGCACCAGACAGATCGATATCTTCCAGCAGTGGAGAAGAGATCGCCATTTCTGCCGCTTCTTCTGCACGATCTTCACCGCTCGCCACGCCAGAGCCCATCATCGCGTAGCCCATTTCGGACATCACGGTGCGAACGTCAGCAAAGTCGACGTTCATCAGGCCAGGACGGGTAATCAGTTCAGCGATACCCTGAACCGCGCCTTTCAGCACGTCGTTTGCTGCGCCAAAGGCGTCCAGCAGGGAGATACCGCGACCCAGAACTTTCAGCAGTTTGTCGTTCGGGATGGTAATCAGAGAGTCCACATGTTTGGACAGCTCGGTGATACCCTGCTCCGCGAAGGCCATACGCTTCTTGCCTTCGAAGTTGAAAGGCTTGGTCACGACAGCAACGGTCAGGATACCTAAATCTTTTGCCACTTCAGCCACTACAGGTGCTGCACCGGTACCGGTACCGCCGCCCATGCCAGCTGCGATGAAGACCATATCCGCACCTTCCAGTGCAGCACGCAGGGCTTCACGATCTTCTTCAGCCGCGTTGCGACCGACTTCCGGGTTAGCCCCAGCGCCCAGCCCTTTGGTGATGCCACCGCCGATCTGGATAGTCTGGCCAACTGCCGTCTTACGCAGTGCCTGCGCATCGGTGTTAACTGCAAAGAATTCAACACCTTCAATGCGTTCACGCACCATATGCTCTACGGCGTTACCGCCGCCGCCACCGACGCCGATGACTTTAATCACCGCGTCGTTGGTCAGTTCCATAGGTTCAAACATAATTTCTCTCTCCGTTTTTACACTTCATCCTTCAAGCCGCCTCTTTGTTGGCTGCCTTCGTTCACACCCATCACTTACTCAAGTAAGCTCAGGGTGGTTCACTCAGTTGCCGCCGCGATGCAACTTGAAGGATTTTGTGTATGTGCCTGTCGCCCGAGACCGCTAATTCTCTCCGGTCTCTTAAAAAAATTAAAACTCTTTTCGCAACCAGGTGTTGAGTCGTTTGACCCATGACCCCACCGAGACGCGTTTTTCCACTTCTGCTTCACCACTCAAATGGGACTCTTTCCCGTAGTGCAGCAGGCCCACAGCCGTTGAATAATACGGCTCCTGAGCGTAATCCGTTAAACCGGTAATATTCAGCGGCGCACCAATACGCACCTGCGTATGGAACACGCGCTGAGCGCAGGCCGCAAGACCTTCAATTTGCGCTGCCCCGCCGGTTAATACAATCCCCGCCGCAAGATGATGTTTAACCCCCTGCTGGCGAAGCTGTTCCTGTAACTGCAAAATCTCTTCGTTGACCAGGTTGAGCAGCTCGGTATAGCGCGGCTCAATCACCTCGGCCAGCGTCTGGCGCTGGAGGCTGCGCGGTGGACGACCACCTACGCTCGGCACTTCAACGCTCTCATCTTTGCCCACGATAGAACCCAGTGCGCAGCCGTGGCGGACTTTAATTGCCTCTGCATCGCTCGGTGGCGTACCAAAGGCGTAGGCAATATCGCTGGTCACAACGTTCCCTGCGTAAGGGATCACTTTGGTGTGGCGCAACGCACCGCCGGTATAGACAGCCATGTCCATTGTACCACCACCAATATCGACGACACAGACGCCCAGTTCACGTTCATCTTCGGTCAGTACGGAATAGCTCGCGGCCAGACCGGCGAAAATAAGTTGGTCAACTTTCAGACCACAACGTTCAACGGCTTTTACAATGTTCTTCGCCATATCGTTGTGACATGTGATCAGGTGCACTTTTGCCTGCATACGTACGCCGGAAAGACCCACCGGGTTCTTAATCCCTTCCTGGTAGTCGATCGCATATTCCTGCGGGATCACGTGCAGCACGCGATGCTCATCGCGCACGCGCACGGACTTCGCCGTATGCACAACATTCTCTACGTCTTCCTGCGTCACTTCTTCTTCTGAAATCGGCACCATACCGATTTCGTTCTGGCAACTGATGTGCTTGCCAGAAAGGGCCAGATAGACAGAAGAAATCTGGCAATCTGCCATTAATTCAGCCTGATCGATGGCGCGCTGTACGCATTTCACCACCGACTCAAGGTCGTTTACCCCACCTTTATCCATACCACGGGATGGGCAACTCCCCACGCCAATGATATTGACCATACCGTCGGGCAGAACTTCCCCTACTAAAGCGGCAACCTTCGCGGTGCCAATCTCCAGTCCAACTACCAGTTTTCTGTCCGTCGCCTTGATCATTGTTGTTCTGCCTGTACCTGTGCCTGATTCTGTTGCTGATTAGGTTCCTCGACCGGAGCCGGCTCCCAACCGACTGCTGCGCCTGAGTCATAGCGCAAATCAACGTAGCTTATCCGTTTGCCGTCCGTCTGCGCCTGCTGCTGTAAAACCGGGTAAAGTTCTACAAATCGCGCCAGACGTTTCATTGTGTCGCCGCGGCCAAGGTTGAGCTTGATACCGTTCGTTAACGTCAGTTGCCAGGAGCGGCGCGCCGTCATTGCGGCATCTTTTAACGTAAAGCGGTCCTTAGCCAGCACCTGCCCCATATCGCGGAAACCTTGTAACACTTCGTTTTCGCTGCCTTCAGGGCCATACAACATCGGTAAATTTTGCTTGTTGACGCGATCGCTTGGGACGCTGAAGGAATTTCCGTCTACGTCGACCATGTGCTGATCATTCCAACGCGCAATGGGCACATATTCAACCAGATGAATCTTCAATTCATCAGGCCATTGCTTTCTTACGCTCGCCTGTTTTATCCACGGCAGACGTTCAATCTGGCTCTGGATAATATTCACGTCTTGGGTCATAAAGGTGCCAGGTGAGCCCAGGGCCAGAATAGACTGGCGAATATCATCGTTACGCGTGTAGTGACGCTCGCCGGTCACCACCAGCTTTGAGAGCGGTAAACGCTGCGCATCTTCCATCCAGCCCAGCACCATCCAGCCGCTGATAAACACGGTGCACAGCACCCCGAGCAGGAAGATAATCCCTGCAAGACGCGTTCCATTACTCCGGCGTGAAGAGGTATATTCTTCCTCTTCCTCGCGGTTGCGCGTGTTCAATGCAGCCTGAGACATATCAGCCCGCCTGGTCCAGAATACGTACGACTAACTGCGAGAAGCTCATCCCCGCCTGACGCGCTGCCATCGGCACAAGGCTGTGGCTCGTCATTCCCGGCGAGGTGTTGCCTTCCAGCAGGTAAAATTGCCCGTCACCGTCGAGCATCACATCAATGCGTCCCCAGCCGCGGCAGCCTAAAACATTCCAGGCTTTGAGCACCAGAGACTGTAAATGGGCTTCACGTTCTGCTTCAAGACCACTTGGACAGAAATATTGCGTCTCATCAGAGAGATACTTCGCCTCATAATCATAGAAGACTCCGGCGGGTTGGATGCGAATTGACGGTAAAATTTCTTCCCCAAGCATCGCTACAGTAAATTCCGGCCCGCTGAGCCATTTTTCAATCAGAACTTCTTCATCATGTTGAAATGCCAATGTTAAAGCAGCAGATAAATCCTCAGCTTTATCCACTTTAGACATCCCGACGCTCGACCCTTCGCGGCTCGGCTTAACAATAACCGGTAAGCCCAGCGCGGCAATGCGTGTATTAACGCTGTCCGACAGGCCCAATTCAAATTCATTACGCGTCAGAGCAACCCATGGCGCAACGGGGAGACCCGCGCCCTGCCACAGCAGCTTGCTGCGCAGTTTATCCATGGAGATTGCAGACGCCATCACGCCGCTGCCGGTATACGGCAGGCCGATTAACTCCAGCAGCCCTTGCAATGTACCGTCTTCACCGCCACGGCCGTGCAGCGCGATGAAGACTTTATCGAAGCCCATCGCTTTCAGCTGGGTTACATCAGTCTCTTTCGAATCGACCAGATGCGCATCAACGCCGCCTTCACGCAGGCCCGCCAGTACGGCAGCGCCTGAATTCAGGGACACTTCGCGCTCGGCGGAGGTGCCGCCAAACAGGACAGCAATCTTATCAGCCATGACGCTCGTCCTCCGGAGTTTGCGGCTTCAGTTTGATTTCGGCTAAGGTACGGGCGATTTTGCCGATGTTTCCCGCACCCTGAATCAGAATTAAATCGTTACCCGTCAGCACCGGCGCGAGAATTTCTGCTGCCTGAGCCGGGTCCGAAACCAAAATAGGGTCCACTTTACCGCGCGCGCGAATGGTACGACATAACGAACGGCTGTCCGCGCCCGGGATCGGTGTTTCACCCGCGGAATACACATCCAGCATCAGCAGCGTATCGACCTGCGACAACACGTTGGCGAAATCGTCATACAGATCGCGGGTACGGGTATAACGGTGCGGCTGGAAGATCATTACCAGATTTTTGTCCGGCCAGCCCGCACGAGCCGCTTTGATAGTGGCGTCCACTTCCGTTGGGTGATGACCGTAATCGTCTACCAGCATCGCGGTACCCGTTTTACCGTTCACTGCGTCCAGCGGGAACTCACCAAGGAAGTCGAAGCGACGGCCTGTACCCTGGAAGCTTTCCAGCGCGCGCAGGATCGCATCATCATCAATGCCTTCTTCCGTCGCTACCGCAACCGCCGCCGCCGCATTCAGGGCGTTATGACGACCAGGCGCATTCAACGTCACGTGCAGCAATTCTTTATCCTGACGCGCCAGGGTGAAATGCCCCTGCGCACCAATCTGTTTGTACTCTTCCACACGAACATCAGCGTCTTCGCTGAAGCCATAAGTGGTGATTTGACGCCCAACGCGCGGCAACAGCTCGCGGATCACCGGATCGTCAACGCACATTACCGCACGGCCGTAGAACGGCAGGTTGTGCAGGAAGTTAATAAACGTCTGCTTTAAGTTTTCGAAGTCGCCCTGGTAAGTATCCATATGGTCAGCTTCGATATTGGTGACAATCGCCACCATTGGCTGCAGGTGAAGGAACGACGCATCGCTCTCATCCGCCTCCGCAATCAGGTAACGGCTGTGGCCCAGACGCGCGTGGACGCCTGCCGCTTTCACCAGACCACCGTTAACGAACGTCGGATCCAGGCCCGCTTCCGCATAAATGCTGGAGACCATCGCCGTGGTCGTGGTTTTACCGTGCGTGCCCGCAACGGCAATGCCGTGACGGAAACGCATCAGTTCCGCCAGCATTTCAGCGCGGCGGATCACCGGAATGCGCGCTTCATGTGCGGCAACGATTTCCGGGTTGTCAGAGGAGATGGCGCTGGAGACCACCACCACGCTCGCATCGCGCACGTTTTCCGGGCGATGGTTGAAATAGATAGTCGCCCCAAGCGACGCCAGCTGCTGCGTTACAGGGTTTGGCGCCAGGTCAGACCCGCTGATCTGATAGCCTTCGTTAGCCAACACTTCGGCAATACCGCCCATGCCAGCACCACCGATGCCAACAAAGTGAATGTGCCGAACGCGACGCATCTCGGGCACGATTGAACGCAGTTTTGCCAGTTGTTGTGTATTCATTCTCTAAACGCCATCGACTACTTAAAATTCGTGCAGCGCAACACGCGCTGCGAGGGTTAAGCCTGGGCTGCCAGGCTCACTTCTTTTGCCACTCGTTCCGTTGCATCCGGAATAGCCGCCGCGCGCGCGCGCTGTGCCATTTCCAGCAATGCTTCTCGGTTCCAGCCCGCCAGAGTGGTGGCGACCGCATCGGCGGTAAATTGTGGCTGCTCAAAAATCTTCGCGGCACCGGCTTTCTCAAGCGGCAGCGCATTCCAGTACTGCTGTCGGTCTTTGTGCTGGAACGGCACAAACAGCGCTGGCAGACCCGCGGCAGCGATTTCGCTCACCGTTAATGCGCCAGAACGACAGACCACGACATCGGCCCAGGCATAGGCTGCGGCCATATCGTCAATAAATTCCGTCACCTTATGCTGCGGCTGCCCCGCTTCGGCGTAAGCCTGCTCAACGGTCTGCTGAGCACCTTTACCGCTCTGATGCCAAATGGTCACGGCATCGCCCAGTTTTGCGGCCACCTGCGGCATCGTCTGGTTCAGGATGCGTGCCCCCTGAGAGCCGCCAACAACCAGCACGCGAACCGGACCTTCACGACCATTCAGGCGAGCGTCAGGCAGCGGCAGCGCCAGCACATCGACGCGCACTGGGTTTCCGACGACGTCCGCTTTCGGGAACGCGCCTGGGAAGGCCTGCATCACCTTAGTGGCAATTTTCGCTAGCCACTTGTTGGTCAGCCCGGCGATACCGTTCTGCTCATGCAGCACAACAGGAATGCCCAGTGACCAGGCCGCCAGCCCACCCGGGCCAGACACATACCCGCCCATTCCCAGCACCACATCAGGCTTAAACTGCTTCATGATGGTGCGGGCCTGACGCCAGGCGTTAAAAATACGCACCGGGGCCAGCAGCATTGCCTTGAGGCCTTTGCCTCGCAGGCCAGAAATACGAATAAAGTCGATCTCAATACCGTGCTTCGGTACCAGGTCGGCCTCCATGCGGTCTGCGGTTCCCAGCCAGCGTACCTGCCAGCCCTGATCCATTAAATGGTGCGCAACCGCCAGCCCCGGGAACACGTGTCCGCCGGTACCGCCTGCCATCACCATTAACCGCTTCGGTTGATTCATCGTGAACCTCGTGTAAACGCCTGAGCTTTCTCCAGACGCGTCTCATAATCTATGCGCAACAAAAACATGATAGCCGTCGACATGATCAACAGACTCGAACCACCATAACTGATCAGCGGCAACGTCAGGCCCTTGGTCGGCAGCATACCTGCTGCGGCCCCGACGTTAACCAATGCCTGGAAGCTAAACCAGATACCAATTGAACAGGCTAAGAAACCTGAGAAGCGGTGATCGATCTCCAGCGCTTTTCGGCCAATCGACATGGCGCGGAAAGCGACGAAGAATACCATTAATAGCGCTAATACCACACCGATATAACCCAGTTCTTCCCCAATAATGGAGAAGATGAAGTCAGTGTGCGCCTCCGGTAAATACTCCAGTTTTTGCACCGAGTTGCCCAGGCCTTGCCCCCAGACTTCACCGCGGCCAAACGCCATCAGCGACTGCGTCAGCTGATAACCGCTGCCGAACGGGTCTTCCCACGGGTTCCAGAACGAGGTCACGCGGCGGATACGGTAAGGCTCGGCGAGGATCAGCAGCACAACCGCCGAAATTCCCATCCCGATGATGGCGATGAACTGCCACAGCTTTGCCCCCGCCAGGAACAGCATCGCCAGCGTGGTGACAAACAGTACCACCACGGTACCAAGGTCAGGCTGTGCCAGCAGCAGGATCGCCAGCACCAGAATCACGCCCATCGGCTTTAAGAAGCCGCGAAGGTTATTACGAACTTCATCAACCTTACGCACCAGGTAGTTCGCCAGGTAGCAGAACAGGGACAGCTTGGTAAATTCCGCAGGCTGAATACGCAGTGGACCAAAGGCTATCCAGCGCGATGCCCCGTTAACGGAGCTCCCGACAACCAGTACGATCAGCAGCATGATAATGGACGCAATCAACATGGCCGTACTGTGCCGCTGCCAGAACGACATCGGCAGACGTAAGGTCACCAGCGCCAAGCAGAAGGCCAGAATGATGTACAGCCCGTCACGCTTGGCAAACAGGAAAGGATCGTTAGCCAGACGCTGCCCGACCGGCATGGAGGCCGAGGTCACCATGATAAAGCCGATCGCCGCCAGCCCCAGCGTAAGCCAGAAGAGCATGCGGTCATACATGATCAGGCTATCGGAATCCTTATCCCGGGAAGCCATCACCCAGCCTTTCAGTGCCGCAAACAGCCACACCAGAATTCCAAATCCTGGCAGGCGCGGCATTTTCAGGCGAGGGAGAGATAAACGCATCAGCCTAACTCCTTCGCCAGGCGGGTAAAGACATCACCACGCTGTTCGAAATTCTTGAATTGATCGAGGCTGGCGCAAGCCGGAGAGAGCAGCACCATATCGCCTGGCTTCACGCGCGGCGCGATCAGGCGCAGCGCCTGTTCCATGGTCTCAGTTTGCTCGGCGATCTCCGGACGCAGTTCAGCCAGTTCGCTGCCGTCACGGCCAAAGCAGTACAGGCGGATGTTATCTCCGGAGAGATACTGTTTCAGCGAGGAGAAATCTGCAGATTTTCCATCACCACCCAGCAGCAAATGCAGCGTACCCTCAACGTGAAGACCGTTTAGCGCGGCCTCTGTGCTTCCCACGTTGGTGGCTTTGGAGTCGTTAATCCAGCGTACGCCGTTATGTTCCAGCGCCAGCTGGAAGCGGTGCGCCAGACCGGTAAATGTGGTCAACGCTTTCAGGCTGGAAGAGCGAGGCAGGCCAACGGCATCCGCCAGCGCCAGCGCCGCCAGCGCGTTGGTGTAGTTATGCTGACCGCAAAGCGTCATCTCCTTCACGTTCAGCACTTTTTCACCCTTCACACGCAGCCAGGTTTCCCCTTGCTGACGGTTCAGGTGGTAATCACCCATGGTGATCCCAAAGCTGATGCAGCGGTCATCTGCACCGCGCACCGGCATGGTCAGCGCATCATCAGCGTTAACCACGCAGACTTTGGCATTTTCATAAACGCGCAGCTTGGCCGCGCGATACTGCTGCAGACCAAAGGGATAGCGGTCCATATGATCTTCAGTCACGTTGAGGATCGTCGCGGCAGCCGCGTGCAGGCTGGAGGTGGTTTCAAGCTGGAAGCTGGAAAGTTCCAGCACGTACAGCTCGCAGCCTTTATCCAACAGCATCAGGGCTGGCAGGCCAATATTACCGCCCACACCGACGTTCTTACCCGCCGCTTTTGCCATCTCGCCGACAAGCGTAGTGACCGTACTTTTACCATTTGAACCGGTAATGGCGATAATCGGAGCCTGTGCTTCGCGGCAGAACAGTTCGATGTCCCCGACAATCTCAACGCCCGCATCAGATGCGGCGCTGAGTGATGGGTGCGCCAGCGCCATACCCGGGCTGGCAACAATCAGATCGGCGGCCAGCAGCCAGTCATCATTCAGACCACCAAGGTGGCGTTCAACCTGTTCCGGCAGTTTGTCCAGACCCGGCGGAGAGACACGCGTATCCATCACGCGTGGCGTGACGCCGCGCGCAAGGAAAAAGTCCACGCAGGAAAGGCCCGTGAGGCCTAACCCGATGATAACGACTTTTTTACCCTGGTAATCTGCCATGATTAACGTACCTTCAGCGTTGCCAGGCCAATCAGCACCAGCATCAGCGAAATAATCCAGAAGCGCACAATCACGCGCGGTTCCGGCCAGCCCTTCAGTTCATAGTGGTGGTGAATCGGCGCCATACGGAAGATGCGCTGACCGCGCAGCTTGAAGGAACCGACCTGCAGAATGACCGACAGGGTTTCAACCACGAACACACCGCCCATGATCACCAGCAGGAACTCCTGGCGCAGCAGCACGGCAATAATGCCTAACGCGCCACCCAGCGCCAGTGAACCGACGTCGCCCATGAAGACCTGTGCCGGATAGGTGTTGAACCACAGGAAGCCCAGCCCCGCGCCGACAATCGCCGTACAGACGATGACCAGCTCACCCGCGTGGCGCAGGTAAGGGATGTGCAGATAGTTCGCGAAGTTCATGTTCCCGGTCGCCCAGGCCACCAGCGCAAAACCGCCCGCCACGAAGACGGTCGGCATAATTGCCAGGCCATCCAGACCGTCGGTCAGGTTGACCGCGTTACCGGTGCCGACAATCACGAAATACGCCAGCAGGATGTAGAACAGACCCAGCTGCGGCATCACGTCCTTGAAGAAGGGCACCACCAGCTCGGTAGCAGGGGTGTCTTTCCCTGCCAGATACAGCGCAAAGGCGACGCCCAGCGCGATGACCGACATCCAGAAATACTTCCAGCGGGCGATCAGACCCTTGGTGTCTTTGCGTACCACTTTGCGATAGTCATCGACGAAACCAATAATCCCGTAACCCACCAGAACCGTCAGAACGCACCAGACGTACGGGTTGGAGGGATACGCCCACAGCAGCACGGAAACAACGATCGCGGTCAGGATCATGATCCCGCCCATCGTTGGGGTACCGCGTTTGCTGAAGTGAGATTCCGGACCGTCGTTACGCACAACCTGGCCGAAAGAGAGCTTTTGCAGACGGGCAATCATACGCGGGCCCATCCACAACGAGATGAACAACGCAGTCAGCAGGCTGACAATGGCGCGAAACGTCAGATAGGAAAAGACGTTAAAGCCTGAGTAATATTTGACCAAATGTTCGGCCAGCCAAACTAACATGTCCCGTTCTCCTGTAATGCGTGCACAACCTCTTCCATGGCGGCACTACGTGAACCTTTCACTAACACTGTCACAATTTGTTTTTCTGTAATTAATGCTTTAAGGCGCTCAATCAACGCCGCTTTTTCGGCAAAGTGTTCACCGACACCGCTGGCATGGCTAATTGCCTGGCTCAGTTTTCCTGCGCTCAACACGCAATCAATGCCCGCCGCTTTCGCCGCGTCACCGACCTGGGTATGACAGGCTTCGCTTTCATCGCCCAGCTCGGCCATATCGCCAACCACCATCACGCGGTAGCCCGGCATTTCAGATAACACCTGCACCGCCGCCGTCATCGAGCCAACGTTCGCGTTGTAGGAGTCATCCAGCAGCAGTTTGTTTTCCGCAAGCTGAATCGGGAACAGACGCCCCGGCACGGCTTTCAGATTCGCCAGCCCGGCTTTGATCGCATCATGCGACGCGCCCACCGCCATGGACAACGCCGCCGCCGCAAGCGCATTGGCGATGTTATGACGCCCCGGCAGAGGCAGCAGCACATCCACGTCACCCGTTGGGGTGTTGAGGGTAAACTCCGTGCCATGGGACGTTACATGGATATTGGTTGCCGTAAAGTCACTGTTGGCGGTATTCGGTGAGAAGCGCCAGGTCTTACGGGAACCAATAATGCTTTGCCAGTTCAGCCAGTCGTTGTTGTCAGCATTCATAATGGCAATACCGTCAACCGGCAGGCCGGTGTAGATCTCGCCTTTGGCTTTCGCCACGCCTTCCAGCGACCCGAAACCTTCCAGATGCGCGGCGGCCAAGTTATTCACCAGCGCCGCTTCCGGGCGAGTCAGGCTCACGGTCCAGGCGATTTCCCCCTGGTGGTTTGCCCCTAACTCGATTACCGCAAATTCATGTTCTTTGGTCAGGCGGAGTAATGTCATCGGCACGCCGATGTCATTATTTAGGTTACCCGCGGTATAAAGTGTGTTTCCGCACTGGCCAAGAATCGCCGCCGTCATCTCTTTTACCGATGTTTTTCCGGACGACCCCGTCAGCGCGACAACGCGAGCCGGAACCTGCTGACGGACCCATGCCGCCAGCTCACCAAATGCCAGACGGGTATCGTTCACCACAATCTGCGGCAGATCGATATCCAACCTGCGGCTGACCAGCAGCGCACCAGCGCCGTTCTCTTTGGCCTGCTGTGCAAAATCATGCGCATCAAAACGCTCGCCTTTCAGCGCCACAAACAGACAACCCTCGGTCACTTTGCGGGTATCCGTGGTTACGGCGTCGATGGTCAGATCCTGACCCAATAATTCGCCGTGCAGTACCGCAGCGGCCTGGCTTAGCGTGAGGCTAATCATGCCACGACTCCCAGCAGACGTGCTGCCGTTACACGATCCGAGTAATCCAGACGACGATTGCCGACAATCTGATAATCTTCATGGCCTTTACCCGCCAGCAGGACAACATCATTCTCCTGCGCCTGCATGATGGTGTTGGTCACGGCTTCCGCACGCCCTTCCACCACGCGAGCACGACCCGCATCCAGCATGCCCGCCAGAATATCGTTAATGATGGCGCGAGGCTCTTCGGTACGTGGGTTGTCATCGGTCACTACCGGGATATCCGCAAACTGCTCGGCAATAGCGCCCATCAGCGGGCGTTTGCCCTTGTCGCGATCGCCACCGCAGCCAAACACGCACCAGAGCTTACCGGTACAGTGCAGGCGCGCCGCTTCCAGCGCTTTTTCCAGCGCATCCGGCGTATGGGCATAGTCGACCACGACCGTCGGTTTCCCCGGCGCGCTGAACACTTCCATACGGCCGCAAACAGGCTGCAGTCGCTCAGCGGTTTTCAGCAGGTCGGCCATTGGATAGCCCAGCGCCAGCAGTGTCGCCAGCGCCAGCAGCAGGTTGCTGACGTTAAACGCACCCATCAGGCGGCTTTCAATTTCGCCTTCACCCCAGGAAGAGGCAAAGCGGATTGTCGCCCCGCTATCGTGGTAATTCACCTCAACAGCCTTCAGCCAGCGGCCGTGGCAGTTCGGATTGATATGGTCTCCCATCGACACCGCAACCGCATCCGGCAGCTTCGCCAGCCAGCGGCGACCGACTTCATCGTCGGCATTGATGATGGCCTGACCATGATGGTGGGTGGAATAGAGCAGCCATTTCGCGGCTTCGTAGTGCTCCATATCACCATGGTAATCAAGATGATCGCGGCTCAGGTTGGTAAACACCGAAGCCGCAAATTTCAGCGCGGCCACGCGGTGCTGTACCAGACCGTGTGAAGAGACTTCCATCGCAGCAAAGGTTGCACCCTGCTCTGCCAGCCCGGCAAGCACATGCTGTACGTCAACTGCCGAACCAGTGGTATTTTCCGTCGGGCTCACTTTACCCAGCAGGCCATTACCCACGGTCCCCATGACGGCACCGGTTTCACCCAGCAGTTGCGCCCATTGCGCCATCAGCTGCGTGGTGGTGGTTTTACCGTTGGTGCCCGTCACGCCAACCAGACGTAACTGGTCGGAAGGTTCGTGATAGAAACGTCCTGCCAGCGCAGAGAGACGCTCATTTAACTGGCTGAGATAGATAACCGGCACACCGTGCATTTCACGGATTTCACCATCGGTTGCCTCATCTTTGGCCTCAGCAATAATGGCAGCAACACCTTGCGCAATCGCCTGCGGGATATAACGACGCCCGTCCGCCTGATGACCGACCACCGCTACAAAAAGATCGCCAGAAGCAGCCACACGGCTGTCCAGTACCATCTCTCGCAGTGCTCGCTCCGGTGCATTTGGCACCCACGGAGCGAGAAGGTCGCGCAAATTACGATCTGCCACCTGTACCCTCGCCTTGATTAATTACAAATTCACTTTTGTCGCCCGTCGCCAGCGCATCCGGTTCAATGTTCATGGTGCGCAATACGCCGCCCATGATGGCCCCGAACACAGGCGCGGAGACGGCGCCGCCGTAGTATTTACCCGCCTGTGGATCGTTAATGACGACCACCAGCGCAAAACGCGGATTGCTTGCAGGCGCTACGCCTGCGGTATAGGCAATGTATTTGTTGATGTAGCGGCCGTCTGGCCCCACTTTTTTCGCTGTACCGGTTTTAATGGCGATGCGGTAGCCTTTAATCGCCGCCTTCACGCCACCGCCGCCGGGCAGCGCCACGCTTTCCATCATATGAACAACAGTACGGACGGTCGATTCCGGGAAAATACGCTCACCGGGAACCGGTGGATCAACTTTGGTAATCGACAGCGGGCGATAAACACCATAGCTGCCGATCGTTGCGTAGACTCGCGCTAACTGTAACGGTGTCACCATTAGCCCGTAGCCGAAAGAGAAGGTGGCCCTCTCTATGTCAGACCACCGTTGTTTTTGAGGATATAAGCCACTGCGTTCTCCGACCAACCCCAAATTGGTCGCCTTTCCAAGCCCAAAACGTGAGTAAGTCTCTACTAACGCTGAGGACGGCATCGCTAACGCCAGCTTTGAAACACCGACGTTACTCGACTTCTGTAATACCCCGGTCAGGGTCAATTCGCTGTAGCGCGCTACGTCTTTGATTTCGTGACCGTTAATACGGTAAGGAATAGTATTCAGTACGGTGTTTTCATTGACGATACCGCGCTGAAGTGCCGTCATGACCACCATCGGCTTAACGGTTGAACCCGGTTCGAAAACGTCGGTGATGGTACGGTTACGCATAACATCCTTCTGCGTACCGGTAAGATTGTTAGGGTTGTAGGACGGGCTATTGGCCATCGCCAGCACTTCACCCGTGCTGACATCAACTAACACGGCACTGCCCGATTCCGCTTTGTTAAAGGCCACGGCATTGTTCAGCTCGCGGTAAACCAGCGCCTGTAGCCGCTCATCGATACTCAGTGCAAGGTTGTGTGCGGCCTGGCTGTCGGTTGAGGAAATATCCTCGATCACGCGACCATAGCGGTCTTTGCGCACAATGCGCTCGCCGGGCTGACCGGTGAGCCATTTATCAAAGCTTTTTTCAACGCCTTCAATCCCCTGGCTATCAACGTTAGTGAAGCCAATGAGGTGAGCAGTCACTTCGCCGGATGGATAGTACCGGCGGGATTCTTCTCGCAGATGGATCCCCGGCAGCTTCAATTTTTTGATGTAATCCGCCATGTCAGGGTTCACCTGACGCGCCAGATAGATAAAGCGCCCTCTCGGGTTCGTATTCACGCGTGAAGCGAGCTGGTCCAGCGGCATCTTCAGCGCGTCCGCAAGGGCCTTCCAGCGGTTATCAAGCGTGATCCCACCGGCATCATGCAGCTCTTTCGGATCGGCCCAGATTGCCTTCACTGGCACGCTTACCGCCAGCGGGCGTCCAGAGCGATCGGTGATCATCCCGCGAGACGTGGACACTTCCTGCACGCGAAGAGAGCGCATATCACCCTGACGCACCAGCATGTCAGGGGCGATGATTTGCAACCACGCTACGCGTCCCAGCAGGAAACCCAGCGCCAGTAAAATGCAGCCGCAAAGCAACGCAAAACGCCAACTGACAAAGTTGGCCTGTTCTTCCTGACGTTTTGGTTTTAGCGTTTTTGCCGCTGCTTTCATGCGTCGCGTTTTCCCTTATTTTTGTACTACGATATTTTCCTGCGATGGATCAATATGCTGCAGCTGCAGCTTTTCCGTTGCGATCCGTTCAACCCGGCTGTGATCGCCGAGCGCGTTTTCTTCAAGGATCAGATTTCGCCATTCAATATCCAGCGCATCGCGTTCCAGTACCAGCTGCTCGCGTTGCGCAGTCAATAAACGTGTATGGTGGGCTGTAGTCACCACCGTTACTGCCGTCACAATGATGCAAATGAACAAGCAGAGTGGCAGCTTCCCAAACCGCAAAAGATCGTCGCCGATCACGCCAGGCAAGGCATGGCGCTCGTTGCTTCCTAACGATCCCTTAACTTTGCTTAGGGTCTCTGTCACTCTGCCGATCATGCGTTCGTCCTCTCTGCAACTCGCAGCACTGAACTACGGGCACGTGGATTCTCTGCCACCTCTTCTTCGCCCGGCATCAACTTGCCTAATGCTCGCAACTGACGGCCACCCAGCTTCCTGAGTTGTTCTTCCGTCATCGGCAGCCCCGCTGGCACCTGAGGACCGCGGCTCTGTTCACGCATAAAGCGCTTCACAATGCGGTCTTCCAGCGAATGGAAGCTGATGATGGATAACCGCCCACCCGGGGCCAGCACGTCGAGCGAGCTTTTTAGCGCCAGCTCTATTTCCTCCAGTTCACTGTTTACCCAAATGCGAACCGCCTGGAAGGTACGGGTCGCGGGATGTTTGTGCTTATCCTTCACCGGTGTTGCAGCTGCAATCACCTCGGCCAACTCTTTGGTACGCGTCATCGGCTCAATGCGGTTTCGTTCAACGATGGCTCGCGCAATACGTTTACCAAAACGCTCTTCACCGAAGGTTTTGATGACCCAGGCGATATCCGCTTCGTCAGCCGTTTGTAACCACTCTGCGGCAGACTGGCCGCGCGTCGGATCCATGCGCATGTCCAGTGGACCGTCGCGCATGAAGGAGAATCCGCGTTCTGCATCATCAAGCTGAGGTGAAGAGACGCCAAGATCGAGAAGAATTCCGTCGATCTTGCCCGTCAGGCCGCGCTCAGCTACGTAATCCGCCAGCGCAGAAAAAGGTCCATGCACGATGGAAAAGCGTGGGTCATCGATGGTTTGCGCAACGGCAATCGCCTGCGGATCGCGATCGATTGCCAGCAGACGTCCTTCCGCCCCTAGCTGGGAGAGGATCAGACGCGAGTGGCCACCGCGGCCAAAAGTGCCATCAATGTAGATGCCGTCTGGACGAATATTCAGACCGTTAACGGCCTCATCCAGCAACACCGTTGTATGTTTATAATTTTCCATCATATTTATAGAGACAAGTCCTGCAGCCGTTCCGACAATGTTGCGGAATCGGACTGCTCAGCGTCGATATCTTCCTTGACCTGTTGATACCAGGTCGTTTCGTCCCACAGTTCAAACTTGTTGAACTGCCCGACCAGCATCACTTCTTTTGTCAGACCCGCATGTTGCCGTAACACAGGCGCAATCAGTAGTCGTCCTGCGTTGTCCATCTGACACTCACTGGCATGTCCCAATAACAACCGCTGCACGCGGCGCTCTTGCGGATTCATGCTCGACAGTCGCGACAGCTTTTGCTCGATAATTTCCCATTCGGGTAAAGGGTAAAGCAGCAGGCAGGGGGAGTTGATGTCAATGGTGCAAACCATTTGACCTGAAGCGTTCTCAATCAGCTGGTCGCGGTATCGGGTTGGTACCGATAAGCGCCCTTTGCTGTCGAGATTGACTAACGTAGCTCCACGGAACATGCCAGCCTCACCCCTCCTCACCACTTTAACCCACAAATTCCCACCTAGAGGAGTTTACGGAGCGATGGAAAAGCTTGTCAAGCCAGGACTCTCTCTATACGGACCCGAAAGCCCTCTATTTACAGAGAGAAACAGACCTGGTTAATAACTGCACAACTGGCGAGGCAAAATTAACGTTATGAATATTTGTAAGAAAAAAACCGAATATGCACACTAGCGTTAAAGCTCACTCAATATCATCGCAAGGAAATATAAAGTGTCAGTTTGCGACGCGGGCAGCATTTTAAGACATATTGCCAGGGGATAACAGCGCCAGATTCATCGCGGCATCCTGAGCGTTCTACGGCGGGCAGGCCAGCCAGAAGGGAGAGAGAAAAAACGTTTGAATATTCATCACCCGAAGCAGGTTTGTAACAAAACAATACAAAATTAGCCTTTTAAAAACGTATCAGTATTCTTTTAAAGGCAATTTAAACGCTCAAACGAATTAAGAAAATAGCAGGCTATGATTCCTAAGGAATTATCCTAATTTTAATGCGGGAATTAAGGTAGCCATTAATTCTGTAAAATGGGGGCTGTTTTCACGCCCCCGGGTATTGATTAATGACGGCTTAAAATGCCACGACGATAAAGATTACGTTTGATGCGGGTAAGGCCAGGCTTCGGTTTGCGGGGCTCATCCAGGCTCGCCAGCACAATCTCCAGCACGCGTTCAGCCACGTCGCGGTGGCGCTGAGCTACGGCCAGTACCGGGCACTGCAAGAAATCGAGCAGTTCGTTATCACCAAACGTTGCGATGGCCAGATCGGACGGCAACTTCCCGTCACGACGCAGCGTCACATCCATCACCCCCTGCAGCAGAGCAAATGAAGTCGTGAACAGCGCCTGAGGCATTGGATGCGTTTCGAGCCATTTTTCGAACAATTGTGCGGCGGCTTCGCGTTCATAGCTGTTGGCATAGAGATAGTGAACCTCGCGCGGATCCTCTTTCCAGGCAGTCCTGAAGCCTTGTTCACGCAGGAAGCTCACCGAAAGCTCTGGCAGCGCGCCAAGATACAGCACGGTTTCGGCCGGGAAGGTTCTTAGCTCGGCCGCCAGCATTTCCGCATCATCCTGATCGGCACCTACGACGCTGGTGAAATGCTCCCGGTCAAGGGCACGGTCGAGTGCGACAATCGGGAACGGATCGTTTGCCCAGCGCTGGTAAAACGGATGCTCCGGCGGTAATGAGGTTGAAACGATGATGGCATCCACCTGGCGCTGGAGCAGATGCTCAATACAGCGCATCTCGTTATCGGGCTGGTCTTCAGAACAGGCAATCAGTAATTGATAGCCGCGCTGGCGTGCCTGACGTTCGAGATAGTTGGCGATACGGGTATAGCTGGTGTTTTCCAGGTCTGGGATCACCAGGCCAATCGAGCGGGTGCGTCCAGCGCGTAGACCGGCTGCGACAGCATTCGGATGGTAGTTATGCTCACGAACCACCGCCATGACTTTTTCAACGGTCTTATCGCTGACACGATACTGCTTCGCCTTACCGTTAATCACATAGCTGGCCGTAGTTCGTGACACGCCGGCTAACCGGGCGATTTCATCCAGTTTCACAATTGCCCCTTAAAAAAAGAAAAGAGTCCATGGCCCTGTCAAGGTTATGGTTAAATCTTTTAACATCTAAACGCAGAAAAGCCTTCGCGGCAACCGCTTTTATCTGCGTTGTCGGCTGATTACACAAAAAAAAGCCCGGCTTTGGTGACCGGGCAGAAAGAGGCGAACCTTTTCGACAACTAACGCATGATTTTATCGCCGCGCGAAAGGCCAACCACGCCAGAGCGCGCGACTTCTACAATTTTTGCCACATCCCGTACGGAGGCCAGGAAGGCATCCAGCTTATCACTCGTCCCTGCCAGCTGAACCGTATAAATAGAAGGCGTGACGTCAATAATCTGCCCACGGAAGATATCCGTGTTGCGTTTGACCTCCTCACGTCCGTAGCCGCTGGCCTGAATTTTTACCAGCATCACTTCACGCTCAACATAAGCACCCTGCCCCAGCTCGCTCACGCGCAGCACATCAACGAGCTTATGCAGCTGTTTCTCGATCTGCTCAAGCACCTTGGCGTCGCCGACGGTCTGGATCGTCATGCGCGACAGCGTGGGATCGTCCGTTGGCGCAACGGTCAAACTTTCGATGTTGTAACCGCGCTGAGCGAATAGCCCGATGACGCGTGACAGTGCGCCAGACTCGTTTTCCAGTAATACAGATAATATCCGGCGCATATCAGGTTCTCTCCGTTTTACTTAACCACATTTCGTCCATACCACCACCGCGAATATGCATCGGGTAAACGTGTTCGGTGCCATCCACAATGACATCCATGAACACGAGGCGGTTGTTTTTCACGTGCTCAAGCGCTTCACCGAGTTTCGTTTCCAGCTCTGCCGGATCGGTCACCCGCATGCCAATATGCCCATAGGCTTCAGCCAGACGGACAAAGTCCGGAAGAGATTTCATATAGGATTGAGAATGGCGGCCGGAATAGATCATATCCTGCCACTGCTTCACCATGCCGAGATAGCCGTTGTTCAGGTTCAGCACCAGAACCGGCAACTCATATTGCAGCGCAGTCGACAGCTCCTGAATATTCATCTGAATACTGCCATCCCCGGTCACACAGACCACGGTTTCATTTGGCAGTGCCAGCTTCACCCCCAGCGCGGCTGGCAGACCGAAGCCCATCGTGCCCAAGCCCCCTGAGTTGATCCAGTGGCGCGGCTTATCAAACGGATAATAGAGGGCAGCAAACATCTGATGCTGACCAACGTCAGAGGTCACATACGCCTCGCCGTGAGTCAGACGCCAGATCGTTTCGATTACCGCCTGCGGCTTAATATGCTCACTTTGCGTGTCGTACTTCAGGCACTGACGCCCGCGCCATTGTTCAATCTGCTGCCACCAGTCGCGGATCTCATCCAGCGGCTGAGAGACCGTTTCCTGCCCCAAAAGATCCAGCATTTGCTCAAGGACCTGACGCGCATCCCCAACGATCGGCACATCTGCCGGGACCGTTTTCGAAATAGAGGTGGGATCGATATCAATGTGCAGCACGGTCGCATCTGGACAGTATTTCGCCAGGTTATTGGTGGTGCGATCGTCAAACCGAACGCCAACAGCAAAGATCACATCCGAGTTATGCATCGTCATGTTGGCTTCATAGGTGCCGTGCATACCCAGCATCCCCAGCGCCTGACGATGCGTTGCCGGGAATGCCCCCAGCCCCATCAGCGACGATGCGACAGGAAGATTCAACTTTTCTATCAGTTCACGCAGCTGCGTTTCACAGGCGGAATTAACGGCACCACCGCCCACATAGACCACCGGTTTTTTTGCTGCCACAAGCGTCTGAAGCGCGCGCTTAATTTGGCCTTTGTGGCCTTGCGTCGTTGGATTGTAGGAGCGCATGCTCACCGATTCCGGCCAGACATACGGCAGCTTATTCGCCGGGTTCAGAATATCCTTTGGCAGATCGACCACTACCGGGCCTGGACGCCCGCTTGCTGCCAGCCAGAAGGCTTTTTTCAGCACGCCGGGAATATCTTCGGTTTGCTTCACCAGGAAGCTGTGCTTAACCACGGGGCGTGAAATCCCCACCATGTCGCACTCCTGGAATGCATCGTAGCCAATCAAGGAGGTTGCAACCTGACCGGAAAGAATGACCAGTGGAATGGAGTCCATATACGCTGTCGCGATACCGGTAATGGCGTTGGTCGCACCAGGACCCGACGTGACTAATACCACGCCTACTTCACCCGTCGCACGGGCCAGCCCGTCAGCCATGTGTACCGCCGCCTGCTCGTGACGAACCAGAACATGGTCAATGCCGCCCACCGTATGAAGCGCATCATAAATATCGAGGACTGCGCCTCCAGGGTAGCCGAACACTTGCTTCACGCCCTGATCGATCAGCGATCGAACGACCATTTCCGCGCCAGACAACATCTCCATGCTTTGCCTCCAGGCTTTTTGTTATAGACAGAAAGCAGAATTCATTTCCGCCCCGTCTTACGATAGGGATCAACCCATCTTATATAATGCAGAGTGATCGTTACCTTAACCGCTCGTTATAAGGCAGGCAATTGGCAAACAAGGCGGGGGAAATGTCCTCCGAAGCAGAAAAGAGAGCCAGTCCGGAAGGTTATGGTGAATTCATCTGTTATTAGAGGTTGAGATAATGATTCATCGCTTAAAAGTGAGATGATTCAGGAAATCATCTATTTTTGACGGGATGACAACCGGAGGAAAAAAGTCACTCAGAACAAAATATCATTAACGATAAAAATATCAGGATAAACCGCATGTTTTAATGCGATTTATCCTGACGAGCTTATCGACGACAGACGCTGATAAGTAACTCTTCCATCCACTGATGCCCTTTATCCCGGCCCGCTGCTTCATGCCATGAAAGGTAACAGGTACGGCTATTTAGCTTGAGCGGTAATGGCAAAATTTGCAGATTAAGCTGTTCAGAGAACTCTTCCGCCAGCCAGCGCGGGGCAATAGCGACCAGGTGCGTCTGGGATACCACATTTAATACGCTGACCATTGCCATACCCTGATAAGCAACGCTCGCTTGTTTATCTGCGGTGTCATACCACGGCAGACTAAATGAAGCATACCTGTCGAGAGCGACAACGGCATGTTGCTCATTATAAACATCGTTTTCACGCAGCGGAGCATTCATTCTCGGGTGTTTTTTACTGGCGACCAGGACCATTTCATCTTTAAATAGCGGTACGCAGGAAAACTCCGGGCGACGGAACTCTTCGTATCCTAAGACAAACTCCGTTTCCTGATAACGAAGCTGGTGCTCAGTGTTCTGATTTAATGAAGACTTAAAAACCAGATGAATATTTGGCGCAATCGTTTCAACTTTATTATATATAATAGAGGTCAAATAATTGTCGAGTGGACTGCAAACGCATAAATGGAAAACTCGCTCGCTGCTTAAGGGTTCAAAGCCTGAACCAGGCAGTTCATTTTGTACCAGTTGCAGCGCCTGACGAATAGAGCCAAACAGTTGGAATGCGCGAGCAGTGGGCTGGATCCCCCTTCCGTAACGTACGAATAATTCGTCGTTAAACATCAGTTTAAGCCTGGCCACCGCATTACTTACCGCTGGTTGAGACATGCCAAGGGATTGCGCTGCACGCGTGATATTCTGCTCCTGCATTACCGCGTCAAAAACGGTTAACAGATTGAGATCCACAGTGCGTAACTGAGGTTTAACCCCGTCATAAACCTGAGGTTGATTAATATTATTTAATGGCATTCCTGACTCCACTGTCACGCTAAATTCCCTCTGCCAGAGCATTGTAATAAGTTCGAAAAATATGATTTACCATGCATATACGACCAGCGAAAGAGAATTATTTAAAATTCGGAAAATATAAAGACAAACTCATCAATAGAGTGCAGATGCATCTCATTGACTCGGGGATAAAAATCAACGTAAATTGATATCGATTACATTAGGGTTGGCATGAAACCATAGTTCAGATGAATAAACAATCACCCCTCAGGTTAATAATAACTTAAGTTTCATTAAACTATTAACAGCAACATCGTTGAGTTAGTTAACAAACTTTTATCAATATGCCCTGCACATTCGTTTCCAATTCATTCACTGCGCACATAAATTAATGAAAAAACACGCATTTCAACCCCAGGTGCAACGACAAACAAAGTATGTTTAATTGATACTAAATATATTCAAATCATTCCGGTGACAAATTTTAAGTCCAAAAATAGACAATTAAAGAGGTCACAAACGAGAAAGCCAGCACAATTAGCTAAATCCAATAATCAGTGCAATCATGCCAGCAGGTGTAAATTTGTCACCAAGGGTTGACATGAACAGCCGTATCCAGTACCACTAAAAGCATATTGAATTTAACGGAGCACGATTCATGACACGCACCATTCGTTTCACCGGTCTACTACTACTAAACGCATCCACTGTGCGCGGTAGACTGGCGGGCGAAATTCAGCGTTGAATCGTCACCAGTAAGACTAGAAACCCGCGCCACTGCGCGGGTTTTTTTATGCTCGTAGCAAGGCGCCCTAAGACTGACAAGGACCTAACCCATGAGCCAGCAAGTCATTATTTTCGATACTACTTTACGTGACGGTGAACAGGCATTACAGGCGAGCCTGAGTGTGAAAGAGAAACTGCAGATTGCGCTGGCTCTCGAACGTATGGGCGTCGACGTGATGGAAGTGGGTTTCCCCGTCTCTTCACCGGGTGATTTTGAATCAGTGCAAACCATTGCGCGCACCATTAAAAATAGCCGCGTATGTGGTCTGGCGCGCTGCGTGGAGAAAGACATCGACGTTGCCGCCGAGTCATTGAAAGTCGCCGAAGCGTTCCGTATTCACACCTTCATTGCGACCTCGCCTATGCACATCGCGACCAAGCTGCGCAGCACGCTGGATGAGGTGATTGAGCGCGCGGTTTACATGGTTAAGCGCGCACGCAACTATACCGATGACGTTGAGTTCTCCTGTGAAGATGCGGGTCGTACGCCAATCGAAGATTTGGCGCGCGTCGTCGAAGCCGCGATCAACGCGGGCGCGAAAACCATCAACATCCCGGACACCGTCGGCTACACCATGCCGTTTGAGTTCTCCAACATCATCACCGGTCTGTATGACCGCGTACCCAATATTGATAAAGCGATTATCTCCGTCCACACCCACGATGATTTGGGTCTGGCCGTGGGCAACGCCATCGCGGCCGTCCACGCCGGTGCGCGTCAGGTAGAAGGCGCAATGAACGGTATCGGCGAACGCGCGGGTAACTGTTCGCTGGAAGAAGTGATCATGGCGATCAAAGTACGCAAAGACATCATGGACGTGCACACCCGCATCAATCACAACGAAATCTGGCGCACCAGCCAGACCGTCAGCCAGATTTGCAACATGCCGATTCCGGCCAACAAAGCGATTGTCGGCACCGGTGCCTTCGCGCACTCCTCCGGTATTCACCAGGACGGCGTGCTGAAGAACCGTGAAAACTACGAAATCATGACTCCGGAATCCATCGGCCTGAACCAGGTGCAGCTGAACCTGACCTCTCGCTCTGGCCGCGCGGCGGTTAAGCACCGTATGGAAGAGATGGGTTATCAGGACAGTGATTACAACATGGATCAGCTGTACGACGCGTTCCTGAAGCTGGCCGACAAAAAAGGTCAGGTGTTCGACTATGACCTGGAAGCGCTGGCCTTCATTAACAAGCAGCAGGAAGAGCCAGAGCACTTCCGTCTGGATTACTTCAACGTACAGTCTGGCTCCAGCGACATCGCCACCGCCTCGGTCAAACTGGCCTGCGGTGATGAAATTAAAGCGGAAGCCGCGAACGGTAACGGCCCCGTCGATGCGATTTACCAGGCGATTAACCGCGTCACCGAGTACGACGTTGAGCTGGTGAAGTATGACCTGACGGCGAAAGGGCATGGTAAAGATGCCCTGGGACAGGTGGATATCGTGGTGAATTACAACGGCCGCCGCTTCCACGGCGTGGGCCTGGCGACCGATATTGTTGAATCCTCCGCGAAAGCGATGGTGCACGTTCTGAACAACATCTGGCGCGCCGCCGAAGTCGAAAAAGAGTTGCAACGCAAAGCTCAGAATAAAGAGAACAACAAGGAAACCGTGTAATGTCGAAGAATTACCATATTGCTGTGTTGCCGGGCGACGGTATTGGTCCGGAAGTGATGGCACAGGCGCTGAAAGTACTGGAAGCCGTTCGCACGCGTTTTGCGATGAAAATCACCACCAGCCACTACGACGTGGGTGGTATTGCGATTGATAACCACGGTACCCCGCTGCCTAAGGCGACCGTGGAAGGCTGCGAAAATGCCGATGCCGTGCTGTTTGGCTCCGTCGGTGGCCCGAAATGGGAACACCTGCCGCCGGCAGAGCAGCCAGAGCGCGGCGCGCTGCTGCCGCTGCGTAAACACTTCAAGCTGTTCAGCAACCTGCGTCCGGCGAAGCTGTATCAGGGTCTGGAAGAGTTCTGCCCGCTGCGCGCAGATATCGCCGCCAACGGTTTCGACATTCTGTGCGTGCGTGAACTGACCGGCGGGATCTATTTCGGTCAGCCAAAAGGCCGCGAAGGCAGCGGCCAACACGAGAAAGCATTCGACACCGAGGTATATCACCGTTTCGAAATCGAACGTATCGCCCACATCGCGTTCGAGTCGGCGCGCAAACGCCGCCATAAAGTGACCTCTATTGATAAAGCGAACGTGCTGCAGTCTTCCATTTTGTGGCGCGAGATCGTCAGTGAAGTCGCTAAGCAGTACCCGGACGTCGCGCTGTCGCACATGTACATCGACAACGCGACTATGCAGCTGATTAAGGATCCGTCCCAGTTTGACGTGCTGCTGTGCTCCAACCTGTTCGGCGATATCCTCTCTGACGAGTGTGCGATGATCACCGGCTCCATGGGCATGCTGCCATCCGCAAGCCTGAATGAAGAAGGCTTTGGCCTGTACGAGCCTGCCGGCGGCTCCGCGCCGGATATCGCAGGCAAAAACATAGCTAACCCGATTGCGCAGATCCTCTCCCTGGCCCTACTGCTGCGCTACAGCCTGGATGCAGGCGATGCGGCAACCGCAATTGAGAACGCCATTAACCGGGCGTTAGAAGAAGGCGTCCGTACCGGCGATTTAGCACGCGGCACGGCGGCAGTCAGTACCGATGAAATGGGCGACATTATTGCCCGCTATGTCGCTGAAGGGGTGTAATCATGGCTAAGACGTTGTATGAAAAGTTGTTTGATGCGCACGTTGTTTACGAGGCGCCAAACGAAACCCCGCTGCTGTACATTGACCGCCACCTGGTGCACGAAGTGACCTCACCTCAGGCATTTGACGGCCTGCGCGCGCACAAGCGCCCGGTACGTCAGCCGGGTAAAACCTTCGCGACGATGGATCACAACGTTTCCACCCAAACCAAAGACATTAATGCCTCGGGTGAGATGGCGCGTATCCAGATGCAGGAGCTGATTAAGAACTGCAACGAGTTTGGCGTTGAGCTGTACGACCTGAACCATCCGTATCAGGGCATCGTCCACGTAATGGGGCCAGAACAGGGCATTACCCTGCCGGGCATGACCATCGTGTGCGGTGACTCCCATACCGCCACCCACGGCGCGTTTGGTGCGCTGGCGTTCGGGATTGGCACGTCCGAAGTGGAACATGTGCTGGCAACGCAGACCCTGAAACAGGGTCGCGCCAAAACCATGAAGATTGAAGTGAAGGGTAAAGCCGCACCGGGCATTACCGCGAAAGACATCGTGCTGGCGATTATCGGCAAAACCGGCAGCGCAGGCGGCACCGGCCACGTTGTTGAGTTCTGCGGTGAAGCCATCCAGGCGCTGAGCATGGAAGGTCGTATGACCCTGTGCAATATGGCCATTGAGATGGGCGCAAAAGCCGGTCTGGTCGCGCCTGACGACACCACCTTCAACTATGTGAAGGGTCGTCTGCATGCGCCGAAAGGTCAGAATTTTGACGACGCGGTTGCGTACTGGAAAACCCTGAAAACCGACGATGGGGCAACCTTTGATACCGTTGTCACACTGCAGGCTGAAGAGATTGCGCCTCAGGTGACCTGGGGCACCAACCCGGGTCAGGTGATTTCCGTCAACGACGCCATTCCCGATCCGGCCTCCTTCGCCGATCCGGTCGAGCGCGCCAGTGCGGAAAAAGCATTGGCCTATATGGGGCTGAAGCCCGGCGTGCCGTTGACCGACGTAACCATTGATAAAGTCTTTATCGGTTCCTGCACCAACTCCCGTATCGAAGATTTGCGTGCCGCCGCCGAGATTGCCAAAGGCCGCAAAGTGGCACCGGGCGTGCAGGCGCTGGTGGTACCTGGCTCCGGTCCGGTTAAGGCGCAGGCTGAAGCCGAAGGTCTGGATAAGATCTTCATTGAAGCAGGCTTCGAATGGCGTCTGCCAGGCTGCTCAATGTGTCTGGCGATGAACAACGACCGCCTGAATCCGGGCGAGCGCTGTGCCTCCACCAGCAACCGTAACTTTGAAGGCCGTCAGGGCCGCGGTGGGCGCACCCATCTGGTCAGCCCGGCAATGGCCGCCGCTGCGGCAGTCACCGGCCATTTCGCCGATATTCGCAGCCTGAAATAAGGAGACAATCATGGCAGAGAAATTTACCCAACATACGGGCCGTGTTGTCCCGCTGGACGCCGCTAACGTCGATACTGATGCGATCATTCCTAAGCAGTTTTTGCAGAAAGTGACGCGTACCGGTTTTGGCGCACATCTGTTTAACGACTGGCGTTTTCTGGATGACAAAGGCGACGTGCCGAACCCGGAGTTCGTCCTGAATTTCCCGGAATACAAAGGTGCATCCATTCTGCTTGCGCGAGAAAACTTTGGCTGCGGCTCATCCCGTGAACACGCGCCCTGGGCGCTGACCGACTATGGGTTTAAGGTGGTTATTGCCCCGAGCTTCGCGGATATTTTCTACGGCAACAGCTTCAACAACCAGCTGCTGCCGGTAACGCTGAGCGATGAACAGGTCGATGAGCTGTTTGCGCTGGTGCAGGCAAATCCGGGGATATCGTTTGAAGTGGATCTGGAAGCGGAAGTGGTGAAAGCCGGGGATAAGTCCTACAGCTTTAGCATTGATGCGTTTCGCCGTCACTGCATGCTGAACGGTCTGGACAGCATTGGCCTGACGCTCCAGCACGAAGACGCTATCTCAGCGTACGAGAAAAAACAGCCTGCGTTTATGGGCTAAAGGCAATAGCCCGCAGGGCGCGGGCCATTGATAAGGGTGCGTTGAGGCTCAACCACTCTGGAGAGGCGGGGAACCTTCCCCCGCCAATACCGCTAACGTTTTGCTTCGTAAGCCAACACTGCCGCCAGCTCTGTTTTCTCCTGTCTGAAGTGCAGCTCACACAGCGAGTCACGCACCATCCAGGTGAAGATCAACAGCGTCGTACAGATCAGAAACAAACCTAACAGCAGAGTACGTTTTGGCATTCCAGCCTCCTTATTGCTTTTCGGCAATGAAGAGACTAACCTCGCAATGTTGGTTGTGAAGTTGGTCTCCCCATCAGTTTTTTTGATGTGGGACTCTCCACTGTTTGCCTCTTGCGAAAGCCTGAGGCAAACAGCCTCAAGCACCCGCCACGCACTCTATTCTCCTTCCTGGTACCTGTCAGAAAGTCGTTTCATTTCGTGAAGCCGCCTTCCAGAATCAGACATCCTTAACCCGGCAGGTCAGCCCAAGCGTAACCACCGAAATCGCGGCAATCATCCAGTAAACCGAGGCATGCCCGTAGCTTTGCGCCAGCGCGCCCTGAATCACCCCCGCCAGAATAACGCCCGTTGAAATGCTGTTGGTGAACAGCGTGGTCGCAGATCCAGCGCGTCCCGGCATTAAATCCTGGAACCAGAGCATGCCGATCCCGGCAACAATACCGATAAACACGGCGTTAAACAGCTGCAGCGCCAGCAGGGCTTCACGCGAATGGAAGAGGATCAGCCCCGCGTAGAACAGCACCCCGGCCGCCACGGCGACGATCATCATCCTGCGTTTTCCGAAGCGCTTAACGTAGTATCCCGCCAGAATCATTGCCGGAATTTCCAGCCCGGCGGCTGTCCCCATTAAGATCCCTGCGAGCTTGTCCGGCAGACCCAGATCGCTGCTGATCCACAGCGGCATATCGATGATGTACATGGTATTGCAGGTCCACATCAGCGTGGAGGCAATAAACAGCATGCGGACGTTTTTATCCTGCCAGCCGCTCACCTGGGTGACAGGTTTATCCGTTGTCTGTTCGACGCGCGCCACGGACGGCAGCGCAAAGGCGATCAATACCAGACTGATGACAAAAATTCCGGCGGCTATGGAGAACATGGTGGTGAAGCCGTAATTCAGCGCCAGCATGAAGGCCAGCGGTGGGCCGATGACCCACGCCAGCGAGAGCTGCGCGCGCATCACGGAGCTGAACATCACCACTTCCCGCGCCGAGTTATCCGCGTATTCACGGGCCAGCGCGAACAGCTGTGGCATGGCGGTATTCGCGAGAGAGGCCAGCAGCACACCGCAGGTAATGAGGGTCAAATAATGACGGTTAAAGGCAAATAGCAGCGCGTTGCCCACGGCCATCGCGCAGCAAAAGAGGATCAACTTGCGCCTGTCACCCTGACTGTCGGATCGTTTTGCCAGCCCCAGGCTCACCAGGATCCCGGCAATGGCGTTGACGGTGTAAAACAGGCCGACCCAAAACGGCTGCGCCCCCACCTCGCGGCTGAGAAACAGGCTCAGCGTCGGTGCCTGAAGCGCCCCCGCCACGCCCATCATAAAGGCGACCAGCATAAAAGCGGCATACACGCCGTTCAGGCGTCGCCCCATCGTCATCAACCACAGCATGCGCAAGTCCTTGTGAAAGCGAATCGAAATTGGGTGAAATAGTAAACGAAAAAAGCCAGCAAAAACATTTTGCTGGCGGGTGATTAGCACCAATACTCAGTCACACATGATCGAGGCGAGTTAGCGAGAAGAGGTCGGTTTCGTAACGTCCCACTGCATCAATTCTTCTAACATTTTCAGCCGTTGCTCTGCACACTGGCGGGCCAGCCAGGACGATCCTTTTGTCGCTGAAAAGTACTGCTGATAAAATTGACGTGCGGTAGACCACTTCATCATTTACCTCCTCACTTCATCGGGAAGCATTATTGTCCTAATATAGGGATTAATAAATTGCTGGTTTTTTGTCAGGAGTTCCCCTTTTATGCCTTCCGGTCGTCTGCAACAACAATTTATCCGCCTCTGGCAGTGCTGCGAGGGGCAATCGCAGGAGACCACGCTGAACGAGCTGGCTGACCTGCTCAACTGTTCGCGCCGACATATGCGCACGCTGCTCAACACCATGCAGCAGCAGGGTTGGTTAAGCTGGGAAGCGGAGGCGGGACGCGGCAAGCGCTCTCGCCTGACGTTCCTCTACACCGGCCTGGCGCTGCAGCAGCAGCGCGCGGAAGATCTGTTGGAGCAGGACCGTATTGAGCAACTGGTACAGCTGGTGGGCGACAAGGCCGCCGTGCGCCAGATGCTGGTCTCGCATCTCGGACGCAGTTTTCGTCAGGGCCGCCATATTCTGCGGGTGCTTTACTACCGCCCGATGAAAAATCTGTTGCCCGGCACGGCGTTACGGCGCTCTGAAACCCATATGGCCCGGCAAATCTTCAGCGGGCTGACGCGAATAAATGAGGAAAACGGGGAACTGGAAGCCGATATCGCGCACCACTGGCAGCAACTCTCGTCACTCCACTGGCGCTTCTTTTTGCGCCCAGGCATCCATTTTCATCACGGTCGCGAGCTGGAAATGAGCGATGTTATCTCTTCTCTGGAACGCGCCCGCAAGCTCCCTCTCTACTCACATATTTTGCGCGTCCACTCCCCCACGGCGTGGACGCTGGACATTGAACTGTCGCAGCAGGATAAGTGGCTCCCCTGGCTGCTGGGCTATGTGCCCTCGATGATTTTGCCCGGCGAGTGGGAGTCTCTGAATAATTTCGCCAGCCAGCCAATTGGCACCGGCCCTTATGCCGTCTCCCGCAACAACAGCAATCAGCTGAAGATCCGTGCCTTTGATGACTATTTTGGCTATCGGGCGCTGATCGACGAAGTGAACGTCTGGGTGCTGCCGGATCTCAACGAAGAGCTCAGCGCCGGGCTGACGCTGGAAGGCCCGACGACAGGGGAAAAGGCTGTCGAAAGCCGCCTTGAAGAGGGCTGTTATTATCTGCTGTTTGATCGCCGCACCCATCGCGGCGCGAATCCTCAGGTGCGAGAGTGGATCAGCCACATTCTGGCCCCTGCGAACCTGATCTATCATGCCGACGTGCAGTATCAGGCCTGGTGGTTCCCGGCCTATGGCCTGCTTCCGCGCTGGCACCACGCTCGTCCAGCGCGTAACGAAAAGCCCGCAGGGCTGGAGTCCATCACCCTGACCTACTACCGCGAGCACGTAGAGCATCGTTTTATCGCCAGAATCATGACCCGACTACTGGCGGCCGAAGGGGTAACGCTGGAGGTCAAGGAAGTTGACTATGACGAATGGCACCAGGGGGATATCACCAGTGATATCTGGCTCAACAGCGCCAACTTCACCCTGCCGCTCGATTTCTCGCTCTTCTCGCACCTGTATGAAGTCCCGCTGATCCAGCACTGCATCGACCGTGACTGGCAGCAGGACGCCGCCTTGTGGCGAGCGGGGGAGATGAATTTAGCCGCGTGGTGCCAGGCGTTACTTGCCGAACAGGCGATCGTGCCGCTGATCCACCACTGGCTGATGATCCAGGGACAGCGCAGCATGCGCGGCCTGCGGATGAACACCCTGGGCTGGTTCGACTTTAAATCCGCCTGGTTTGCGCCGCCGGAGCCATAACGCTTTCGTAATATTCACCAAATCATTACAATAGCGCCGTTCTCAACGGGGTGCTGCATCACTGATGTGCGCTGAGATAATACCCGTCGAACCTGATCCGGATAACGCCGGCGAAGGGATTTGAGGCTGTCTCTCAAAATCCTTTGCCACTCAACTTTGAGGTGCAAAGTGTTAAAAAAAGTTCTCCCCCTGCTGGCGCTGTTTGCGCTGCCCGCTTTTGCGAAGCCCGTCCTGACGGTCTACACCTATGACTCCTTCTCTGCCGACTGGGGCCCTGGCCCGGTAGTCAAAAAAGCCTTTGAAGCGGACTGTAACTGCGAACTGAAGTTCGTGGCGCTGGAGGACGGCGTGTCGCTGCTTAACCGCCTGCGTATGGAAGGGAAAAACAGCAAAGCTGACGTGGTGCTCGGGCTGGATAACAACCTGCTGGAAGCCGCCTCGCAAACCAAACTGTTTGCCAAAAGCGGCGTCACGGCAGATGCCGTTAACGTGCCGGGCGGCTGGAAAAACGACACCTTTGTGCCGTTTGACTATGGCTACTTTGCTTTTGTTTACGACAAAAATAAGCTGAAAAACCCGCCGAAGAGCCTGAAAGAGCTGGTGGAAAGCGACCAGAAATGGCGCGTGATTTATGAAGATCCGCGTACCAGCACGCCAGGCCTGGGCCTGCTGCTGTGGATGCAAAAGGTCTACGGGGATAAAGCGCCTGAAGCGTGGCAGAAGCTTGCCGCCAAAACCGTCACCGTCACCAAGGGCTGGAGCGAAGCCTATGGCCTGTTCCTGAAAGGCGAAAGCGATCTGGTGCTGAGCTACACCACCTCTCCGGCCTACCACATTATCGCCGAGAAGAAAGACAACTACGCTGCTGCGAATTTCGCTGAAGGTCACTACCTGCAAGTGGAAGTGGCCGCGCGTACCGCCGCCAGCAAACAGCCGGAGCTGGCCGAGAAGTTCCTGAAGTTCATGGTTTCACCCGGGTTCCAGAATGCAATTCCCGCAGGCAACTGGATGTATCCGGTCACTAACGTTGCCCTGCCCGCAGGTTTCGAGCAGTTGACCAAACCAACAGCCTCGCTGGAGTTTACGCCGCAGCAGGTCGCCGCGCAGCGTGCCGCATGGGTAAGTGAATGGCAACGCGCCGTCAGCCGTTGATTCCCGGCTGGTTAATCCCCGGTCTGCTCGCCGCCCTGCTGATGGTGGCGGTCAGCCTGGGGGCATTCCTTGCACTGTGGTTTAACGCGCCGGAGAGCGATCTGCTCGCACTCTGGCACGACAGCTATCTCTGGCACGTTATCCGGTTCTCCTTCTGGCAGGCGTTTCTTTCTGCCCTGCTGTCGGTGATCCCAGCCATTTTTCTGGCGCGCGCCCTGTATCGGCGGCGTTTCCCCGGCAGGCTGGCACTGCTGCGCCTGTGCGCCATGACGCTGATCCTTCCCGTGCTGGTGGCGGTATTTGGTATTCTGAGCGTTTACGGTCGACAGGGCTGGCTGGCCTCTCTCTTTGCATTTTCAGGACTGGAGTGGACCTTCTCCCCCTACGGGCTGAAGGGCATTCTGCTCGCGCACGTCTTTTTCAATATGCCGATGGCGACGCGCCTCTTTTTGCAGGCGCTGGAAAACATACCCGGCGAACAGCGCCAGATTGCCGCTCAGCTAGGCATGCGCGGCCTGTCGTTCTTCCGCTTTGTCGAATGGCCGTGGCTTCGCCGCCAGATCCCGCCCGTGGCGGCGTTAATCTTTATGCTCTGCTTTGCCAGCTTTGCCACCGTGCTGTCGCTCGGCGGCGGGCCGCAGGCCACCACCATCGAACTGGCGATCTACCAGGCGCTGAGTTACGACTACGATCCCGGTCGCGCCGCGCTGCTGGCGATGGTGCAGATGGCGTGCTGCCTTGTACTGGTGCTGTTGAGCCAGCGGCTGAGTAAAGCCATTCCCGCTGGCAGTAACCAAATCACCGGCTGGCGCGATCCGCAGGACAGTCTGCACAGCCGCGTCACCGATTTTATCCTGATTGCGCTGGCGCTCCTGCTGCTGCTGCCGCCGCTGATGGCCGTTATCGTTGACGGACTGAACCTTAATCTCATGTCCGTCCTGCAACAGCCCGTCCTCTGGCAGGCGACCTGGACCTCGGTACGCATAGCGCTGGCTGCCGGACTGCTGTGCGTTATGCTCACCATGATGCTGCTGTGGAGCAGCCGTGAACTCTATGCCCGGCATGCACAAAAGGCCGGACAGGCGCTGGAGCTGACGGGCATGCTGATTCTGGCGATGCCGGGCATCGTGCTGGCGACGGGCTTCTTTTTACTGTTCAACAGCACCATCGGCCTGCCGGAAAGGGCCGACGGCATCGTGATTTTCACCAACGCCCTGATGGCCATTCCCTACGCGCTGAAAGTGCTGGAAAACCCGATGCGCGACGTGAACAGCCGCTACGGGTTGCTGTGTCAGTCGCTGGGCATGCAGGGCTGGCAGCGGCTGAAGGTGGTTGAACTCCGCGCCCTGAAACGTCCGCTGGCGCAGGCGCTGGCGTTTGCCTGCGTGCTGTCGATTGGGGATTTTGGTGTGGTGGCTCTCTTTGGCAATGACGATTTCCGCACGCTGCCATACTGGCTCTATCAGCAAATCGGCTCTTATCGCAGTCAGGACGGCGCGGTCACCGCGCTGTTACTGCTGCTGCTGTGTTTTGCCTTATTTACCGTTATCGAAAAACTTCCGGGGCGTGATGTTAGAACTGACTGATGTAACCTGGCTTTATCAGCATCTGCCGATGCGCTTCACACTCTCCGTGCGTCAGGGGGAGATGATCGCCGTGCTTGGTCCAAGCGGTGCGGGGAAAAGCACGCTGCTTAATTTGATTGCCGGTTTTCTGCAGCCGGCGAGCGGCTCGATAGTGATTGAAAGCCGGGACCATACCCGTACTCCACCGGCAAAGCGTCCGGTCTCGATGCTGTTTCAGGAAAACAACCTCTTTAACCATCTGACGGTGCGACAAAACATTGCGCTGGGGATGCATCCGGGACTCAAGCTGAACGACGCCCAGCGCCAGAAGCTGGAGAGTATTGCCGCGCAAATGGGGATCGCCGAATTCATCGACAGGCTGCCGGGCGAGCTTTCCGGCGGCCAGCGTCAGCGCGTGGCGCTAGCACGTTGTCTGGTGCGCGAGCAGCCGGTACTGCTGCTGGATGAACCCTTCTCTGCGCTCGATCCCGCGCTGCGTCAGGAGATGCTGGCCCTGGTGCAGGACGTCTGCCAGCGCCAGCAGCTGACGATGCTGATGGTATCGCACAGTATTGAGGATGCCGCGCGGATTGCGCCGAGATCGGTGGTGATTGCCGAAGGGCGTATTTTGTGGGATGGAAAAACAGAAGAACTGCTGAGCGGTAAAGCGGGGGCGTCTTCACTGTTGGGCATTCATGCGGACTGATGCCCTCACCCCGGCCCTCTCCCACTGTACAGTCCGGGGACATAGTGAACACTTGTTCGGGGACATGGTAGACACTTACAACTAAGGCATAAGAACCCGTTTATGGAGTCGCTTATGCCCTGGGATGCGAGAGATACCATGTCATTACGTACCGAGTT
>NZ_JAIHAZ010000089.1:0-642 GCF_019718755.1 Enterobacter sp. RIT637 | reverse complement strand
CCTCGATTCCGTGGGTGTCGATTGACGACTCCCCGCGCTTCCCGTGGCGTGGGCTGCTGCTCGATTCGGCGCGTCATTTCATTCCGCTGGAGGACATTAAACGCCAGATCGACGGCATGGCGGCGGCGAAGCTAAACGTCCTGCACTGGCATCTGACGGACGATCAGGGCTGGCGGTTTACCTCGAAGCGCTATCCTAAACTGACCCAGCTCGCCAGCGACGGGCTGTTCTACACACCGGAGCAGATGCGTGACGTGGTGCGTTACGCCACCGCGCGGGGTATTCGCGTGGTTCCCGAAATTGACATGCCGGGCCATGCGTCGGCGATCGCCGTGGCCTATCCGGAACTGATGAGCGCACCTGGCCCGTATGAAATGGAGCGCCACTGGGGCGTGCTGAAACCCGTTCTCGATCCAACAAAAGAGGCGACCTACACCTTTGCCGACGCAATGGTCAGCGAACTGGCAGCGATCTTCCCCGATCCGTATCTGCATATCGGCGGTGATGAAGTTGACGATAGCCAGTGGAAAAACAGCACCGCCATCCAGCAGTTTATGCGCGACAACAAACTGGCGGACAGCCATGCGCTGCAGGCCTATTTCAACCGCAAACTGGAAACCATTCTTGAGAAACACCATCGCC
>NZ_JAIHAZ010000088.1:0-646 GCF_019718755.1 Enterobacter sp. RIT637 | reverse complement strand
GTCCACACTCGCCACGATACGCCCCCAGTCGTCGACGTTCACCCCCTGCGCCTGTAGCCACGGCATCGCGTGCGGGTTAAAGCCAAACGCCATGATCACCGCATCAGCAGGCATCACAAACTCGCTCCCCTCGACAGGCACCGGACGCCGCCGCCCCTGCGCATCCGGTTCACCAAGCCGGGTGCGCAGCAGGCGAATGCCGTTCACCTTGCCCGACGCATCCAGAACCAGTTCGACGGGCTGCACGTTGAATTCAAAGTGCGCCCCCTCTTCTTTGGCGTTCTTGACCTCTTTTTTCGAGCCAGGCATGTTGGCCTCATCCCGACGATAGGCGCAGGTCACTTTTGCCGCCTGATGGCGCAGCGCGGTGCGCACGCAGTCCATCGCCGTATCCCCGCCGCCGAGTACCACCACGTTTAATCCGGTGACATCGATAAAGGGTTCGGACGCTGAGGCCGCCAGCCCCATCAGATGGCGAGTATTCGCCACCAGGAAAGGTAAGGCGTCGTACACCCCCGGCGCATCTTCGTGCGGAATGCCCGCTTTCATCGAGCGATAGGTTCCCACGCCGATAAACACCGCGTCGTATTCGCCGAGCAGCTGAGACATCGGCAGGTCTTTACCCACTTCACAGTTGAGTTCGAAC
>NZ_JAIHAZ010000087.1:0-648 GCF_019718755.1 Enterobacter sp. RIT637 | reverse complement strand
TTCCCCTGCATGGCACTAAAACGGAAAGGCATCACCCGTCGCAGAACCTCTTCATCATCCACTCCCGCGATCATCACCGACAGGCAGTACGGCGAGATTTGTGCAAGGATCGCGCGCATAAAGGGCTCGAAGGAAAACTCCGCGACACGCTGCTGGATAAACCCTTTATCCAGCGCAACACGGGTAAACAGCCCGTCAAAAATGGCTTTATTCGACGCGGCACCGGCACCGTAGTCGGCCAGCACCATCGGGAAATGGATCGCCATTCTCGCCAGCATAAGATCATCTTTGCCGTTATTTAAACCGGGATAATTCTCATTAACCGTGAACTCAAGAAAAGGATAACGATCTAATATTGCCCCGGCATTTCTGTCCGTTAAAAGATACTCACTAATGACCGGCGTCATATTTATCCATGCAATAAGCTGATGCTGCACAAAAAAAAGTTTGCAGGAATCCAGCAGATCGAGTTTCTCTTTAAACAGCGTTAACTCGTCTTCTGCAGTGAGATGAGGCTTCACCAGCTCAGTGGGGATGCGGACGTCAGCCCCCACGCTAACAAAGTTAGCAAGGATCTCTAAACCCTGTAGCTCCCCTGCGATATTGCGCGCCGGGAGTAATAACAGTTCAGATTGATAAGGATTATTC
>NZ_JAIHAZ010000086.1:0-656 GCF_019718755.1 Enterobacter sp. RIT637 | reverse complement strand
TTACTGACCATCGCTGAGCGCATACTCAACGAAGCCAGCAACGTTCGTCGCCTGGCGGATCTCTTTACTAACGACGCGTCCGGGGTGCTGACAATCGCCACCACCCATACGCAGGCGCGCTACAGTTTACCGCCGGTGATCAAGGCATTTCGTGCGCTGTTTCCGGACGTCCGGCTGGAGCTGATTCAGGGCACTCCGCAGGAGATCGAAGTGCTGCTGCAAAACGGCGGGGCGGATATCGGTATCGCCAGTGAACGCCTGAGTAACGATCCACTGCTGGTGGCGTTCCCCTGGTTCCGCTGGCACCACAGCCTGCTATTGCCCGTCGACCATCCACTTCATCAGGTTTCGCCCCTCACGCTCGAAGACATTGTCAAATGGCCGCTGATTACCTATCGGCAGGGCATTACCGGCCGTTCGCGTATCGACGAAGCCTTTAATCGCAAAGGGCTGACGCCGGATATCGTGCTGAGCGCACAGGATTCGGATGTGATCAAAACCTATGTAGAGCTGGGGCTTGGCATCGGTCTGGTGGCGGAACAGTCCGGCGGCGAGCGCGAGCTGGGGGATTTGGTGCGCCTGGATACCCGTCATCTGTTTGATGCCAACACCGTCTGGCTGGGGCTTAAGCGCGGACAGCTGCAACGCAACTATGT
>NZ_JAIHAZ010000085.1:0-663 GCF_019718755.1 Enterobacter sp. RIT637 | reverse complement strand
CTATAAAGCCTACGTCACCAAAGAGACGGCTGACCTGGTGGCAGGCACCAAAGCCTTTACCGACGCGGTGACAGCGGGCGATATCGAAAAAGCGAAATCCCTGTATGCGCCTACACGTCAGCACTACGAGCGCATCGAGCCGATTGCCGAGCTGTTCTCTGACCTCGATGGCAGCATTGACGCCCGCGAAGATGACTACGAGCAGAAGGCCGCCGATCCGAAATTCACCGGCTTCCACCGCCTGGAAAAAGCCCTGTTTGGCGATAGCTCCACCAAAGGGATGGAGAAATACGCCGATCAGCTCAACAGCGACGTGCTGGAGCTGCAAAAACGCATCAGCGAGCTGGCCTTCCCGCCGTCGAAAGTGGTGGGTGGTGCTGCGGGTCTGATTGCAGAAGTGGCCGCGAGCAAAATCAGCGGCGAAGAAGATCGCTACAGCCACACCGACCTGTGGGACTTCCAGGCAAACGTCGACGGCGCACAAAAAATTGTCGATCTGCTGCGGCCCCAGCTGCAAAAAGAGAACGGCGAACTGCTGGCGAAAGTGGATGCCAACTTTAAGAAAGTTGACGCCATCCTGGCGAAATACCGTACCAAAGACGGGTTCGAAACCTACGACAAGCTGACCGATGCTGACCGTAACGCGCTGAAAGGCCCGATTAC
>NZ_JAIHAZ010000084.1:0-678 GCF_019718755.1 Enterobacter sp. RIT637 | reverse complement strand
AGCGAACAGCCATGCGCTGATTACTATGCCGGGTGCCAGCAAGTTTTACCGTAGCAGCGGCGCGCAGGCGCATCTCAATCAGCATTTTTATGTTGAGGAGCAGGCAACGCTTGAGTGGCTGCCGCAGGACACGATTTTTTTCCCCGGCGCTGACGCCCGGCTTCGCTCAGTGTTCCATCTGCATCACTCCAGTACCCTGCTGGCGTGGGAGCTGCTGAGCCTGGGCCGTCCGGTGATCGGTGAAACCTTCAGCCACGGCACCCTGGAAAGTCGGCTGGAGGTGTGGCTCGACGACGAACCGTTGCTCGTGGAACGTCAGCATCTGCGCGATGGCGATCTCACGCCGGTGGCGGCTCATCCGTGGACAGGCACCCTGCTCTGTTATCCGGCAAACGAAGCTCTGCTGGACGGCGTGCGCGAACGGCTGGCAGCCCTTGGGAATTTTGCCGGAGCAACACTCACCGATGGCCTGCTGTCGGTGCGTTTTCTCTCTCACGACAACCTGATTTGCCAGCAGGCGATGCGCGACATCTGGCAATACCTGCGACCGCAGGTTACCGCTAAAGCGCCTCACGCCCCCCGAATCTGGCAGACCTAAGAGAATCCTATGGAACTGACTCCCAGAGAAAAAGACAAGCTGTTGCTGTTCACCGCCGCGCTGGTCGCGGAGCGCCGCCT
>NZ_JAIHAZ010000083.1:0-678 GCF_019718755.1 Enterobacter sp. RIT637 | reverse complement strand
GCGCGAGAAATACCATTCGAACCTACTGGCCGATCAACTCACCACGCTCAATCCGCTGGTCAACGAGCGGCTACAGATTTACACCCAGATGTATCAGAACCTGATTGGCGACAGCGCCCTGCTTAACACCCAGGCCGTCACGCAACTGCAAACTGTCACGACGCTCGAAGCCAATATTCTGGCCTATAACGACACTTATCTGCTGACCGCAGGCATTGCCACCGCCACGCTGGTGTGGATTTTGTGGCGCCTGCTGCGCCTGAGAATCACCGCCCGTCTGGCGCTAAAACACGCCACGGGCACCAAATAATGGAAGAAAACCAAGAATGAACAGCGCATTACCTCCGGAGAGATTATGAGTCAGCAGGATGCCGCCAAAGAGCAGGCCACTACCCGCAATAATTTGCGCATTGTTTCCATTTTTACCGCAGCGGCGATAGGGATCGTCGGGGTGCTGGTGATCCTCTACGCCTGGCAACTGCCGCCCTTTACCCGCCACAGTCAGTTCACGGATAACGCCTATGTGCGCGGGCAGACCACCTTTATCAGCCCGCAGGTTAACGGCTATATCACCGAGGTGAAGGTGCAGGATTTCGTGCAGGTCAAAAAAGGCGATCTGCTGCTGCAAATTGATGACCGCATCTATCGCCAGCGCGTACATCAGGCGCAGGCGCAGCT
>NZ_JAIHAZ010000082.1:0-682 GCF_019718755.1 Enterobacter sp. RIT637 | reverse complement strand
ATATATATGCGTAAATAATGACTATGTTCAACGGCGTTCGGTCCCCAGACCTGATTAAGCAGCTGACGCTGGGTCAGCACTTTGCCGTGATTGTTAAGCAGCACGGCCAGCAGGCGAAACTCAATCGGGGTGAGGTGAATCTCTTGGGTACCGCGCAGAATTCGACGGGCAGGCAGATCGACCTGGATATCTGAAAAGGTAAACACCGGATCGGACGGCGTCGTCGCACTGTGGCGGCGCAGCGCCACGCGCAGGCGCGCCTGAAGTTCACCAATACCAAAAGGTTTGCTGAGATAGTCATCGGCCCCGGCGTCCAGCGCCGCAATTTTATCCGTCTCTTCGGCGCGGGCAGAGAGCACAATGATGGGCATTTGGCTCCACTGGCGCACTTCGCGGATAAAATCGAGACCGTCGCCGTCGGGGAGGCCTAAATCGAGGATCACCAGGTCGGGTTTGCGGGTGGCCGCTTCGATAAGCCCGCGCTGTAATGTCCCGGCGTCATACACGTGCAAGCCGTCTCCCTCCAGCGCAGCGCGCAGGAAACGGCTAATGGCGAGTTCGTCTTCAACAATCAGGACGTTAATCACAAATCCTCGGGTAATACATTCATTTCTGGCGGAACATCCAGCGGAAGTGTAACACACAAACAGGCACCTCCTTCCGGTCGGTTGTGGACGGTAAT
>NZ_JAIHAZ010000081.1:0-685 GCF_019718755.1 Enterobacter sp. RIT637 | reverse complement strand
TTTCACCGCACAGCATCGGGAAGAAAATGCGCAGGAAGCCCTGAATCAGCACCGTGCGATTCATGCTCATGATGCTGCCGACAATGATGCAGCAGATGTAGAGATAAAGAATGTTGGTGGATTTGTAGAACTTGGTCGTGGACTCGACCACCACATCCGGCAGCAGACCGTAGTACACCATCGCTGACGGAATAAAGGTGGCGCAAATTGCCGCCGCACCGAGTTTGCCGACAATCGGCAGACGCTTGCCGAACTCACCGCAGGCAAAACCGAAGAACGCCAGCGTGGCGACCATCACAACAATATCGCTCGGCAGTTTACCGCCCAGACAATCCACGGCGATCAACGCACCGGCTAACACAAACAGCGGCAGGGGAATGATCCCTACTTTCCAGGTATCCATAATGTGCCACCAGCGCTCTTTAAGCGACGGCCGCTGAATTTCAATCGGGTCGTGGGTAACAGAGAAAGAATCGTCAGTAGTGCTCATAATTAAGCCTCTTGGTTATTTGTACGTTCAGCTTAGAGTCACAAAGGCTTACTTTATGTGAGGAAAGGCATATTAAAACCGAAGTTTTTATGGCCTCTATGGTTTTAATGGTTTCTTTTATTTAATGTGATTAACACCTTATTTATGGCCGTGGTTTTTATGGTTTCTTTTCCGGAATGTACAAACAAATAACAT
>NZ_JAIHAZ010000080.1:0-685 GCF_019718755.1 Enterobacter sp. RIT637 | reverse complement strand
GAATATCTATACGTTTGATTTTGATGAAATCGACAGTCAGGAAGACTTTTACCGCGAATTTTGTCGCACATTTGGATTAGAACAGGCAAAGGTAACGGATCTGGATTCGCTGTGGGACGTGGTGATTGGCGATGTCTTACCCATGCCGCTGGAGCTGGAGTTTATCCACCTGCCGGATAAGCTACGTCGACGCTTTGGCGCACTGGTTCTGCTCTTTGACGAGGCGGAAGAGGAGCTGGAAGGACAACTACGCTTTAACGTTCGTCACTGATTTCAGACATAAAAAAGCCCCTGACAAAGCGCCAGGGGCAAGTCGTATGATGAGATACGACGAGGGTTTATTTGTACAGCTCAGCCGTCGCATGCCAGTGGTCACCCTGATTTAGCTCGGTGACACGATAGCTGCTTGCGCCTGCTTTTTCAGCTTTAGCCGCCAGTTCCTGGCGGATATCCATCGGAGAACCCGCGACGGAAGATACGGATACACTACCCATTGATTGCAGGTTTTGCGCTTGCTCAGAATTCACCTGATGCACAGCTGCGCTGGCACCGAAAGAGAGAACGGAAGCTAAGCCTAGGGTTGCGATGATTAATTTGGTGTTCATAGTCGTACTCCTGAATGTGTTTCCTCGACGGCGAGAAGGGTTATACCGCTATTTTTATGCCTGGTGCCGTTGAGTTGATA
>NZ_JAIHAZ010000007.1:0-238487 GCF_019718755.1 Enterobacter sp. RIT637 | reverse complement strand
AATAGCTTGCAATTATATCGTGCACTATCTATATTCATCTCATGAACGCAAAAACGAACGACACCACCGCGGCGCTGCTGCTGGATAACCAGCTCTGTTTTGCCCTCTACTCGGCAAACCTGGCGCTTAACAAACTGTACCGGCAACTGCTGGCACCGCTGAACCTGACCTACCCGCAGTACCTGGTCATGCTGGTACTTTGGGAGCAGGATGACGTGACGGTGTCGGACATTGGCGAACGGCTGTTTCTTGACTCAGCCACGCTGACGCCGCTGTTAAAGCGTCTGGAAAGCGCCGGGCTGATCAACCGCCACCGCTCCCGTAAAGACGAGCGCCAGGTTGCGGTCACCCTGAGCGATGCAGGGCGTGCGCTCCAGCAACAGGCCGTGGGGATCCCTCACGCGGTTGGGTGCGCAGCGCAATGCGATACCGACACGATGCTGGCGCTTAAGCAGCAGCTTGAGCTTTTGCGACAGCAGTTACACCACGCGTAAGGCTATACTTTACGCGTCTATCTTTACCCATATATATCGCACGCTATTTAATAGTACACATAAATGTAAGATGAGGAACCTGCCATGTCTTTAGAAAAAGTTGTCTACACTGCCAAAGCCAAAGCCACCGGAGGCCGTGACGGCCGCGCGACCTCTTCCGACGGCGTCCTGGACGTTAAACTGGGTGTGCCAAAAGAGATGGGCGGCATGGGTGGTGAAGTGACCAACCCGGAACAGCTGTTCGCTGCTGGCTACTCCGCCTGCTTCCTGGGCGCGATGAAATTCGTCGCAGCACGCGACAAATTCGCCCTGCCAAAAGACGCCTTTATTGAAGGTGAAGTCGGCATTGGCCCGCTGCCAACCGGTTTTGGTATCGAAGCGAAGCTGAACATTCACGTTGAAGGTATGGATCCTGCGGAAGCGAAAAAACTGGTGGATGCGGCGCACATCGTTTGCCCATACTCTAACGCCACGCGCGGCAATATCGACGTGACCCTGAATATCATCGCGTGATAAATGCCTGATGGCGCTGTGCTTATCAGACCTACCATTGTAGCCCCGGTAAGCGCAGCGTCACCGGGGAAATCCCCTCCATTCCCTCCCCCTCTCTGTGCTACCATAAGCCCATATCACGCCCGTAGTAACCCAGTAGAGAAAGCGTTATGTCCTCCAGAATCCTGACCACCAGCATTGCCGGCATTGATGCCTTTATGCGCGATCCCCGCGGCGTGCTGACCAATGCCGAAGGCGGTACGCTCGCCGTGTTTGCCGACAACGCCCCGGCGTTTTACGCAATCACGCCGGAACGTCTGGCGCAGCTGTTGGATATCGAAGCGCGGCTGTCGCGCCCGGCCAGTGATGTCACCCTGGATAATCAGTTTTTCGACGAACCGGGAAACGCGCCCGTTGCCATACCGATGGGGAAATTCCCCATGTACGCAGGCTGGCAACCGGATGCCGATTTTCAGCGCCAGGCGGCACTGTGGGGAATTGCGCTCTCACAACCGGTCACGCCCGAAGAGCTGGCCGCGTTTACCGCTTACTGGCAGGCGGAAGGAAAAGTGTTTCACCATGTGCAGTGGCAGCAAAAGCTCGCGCGCAGTATTCAAATCAACCGCGCCAGCAACAATGGCCAGCCCAAGCGCGATATCAATGCGTTTTCTGAACCGGACAAACAGATCCCTAATGGATTCCGAGGTGCGAAATGAAGAACGTCGGCGACCTGATGAAACGTCTGCAAAAAATGATGCCAGCCAACGTAAAGCCAGCCTTCACAACGGGTGAAGAACTGCTGGCATGGCAAAAGGAGCAAGGTGAAATTCGTGCGGCGGCGCTCGCCCGTGAGAACCGCGCGATGAAAATGCAGCGCACCTTTAACCGCTCGGGGATCCGCCCGCTTCATCAGAACTGCTCGTTTGATAACTACAACGTCGAGTCGCAGGGACAGATGAACGCACTGAGCCAGGCCCGTCAGTACGTGGACGAGTTTGATGGCAACATCGCCAGCTTCATTTTCAGCGGCAAGCCCGGCACCGGGAAAAACCACCTTGCAGCGGCCATCTGCAACGAGTTGCTGCTGCGGGGTAAATCCGTGTTGATCATCACCGTGGCCGATATCATGTCCGCCATGAAAGACACCTTCAGCAACCGCGAAACCAGCGAAGAACAGCTGCTCAACGACCTGAGCAACGTTGACCTGCTGGTCATCGACGAGATCGGCGTTCAGACGGAATCCCGCTATGAAAAAGTCATCATCAACCAGATCGTTGACCGCCGCTCTTCATCAAAGCGACCAACCGGAATGCTGACAAACCACAATATCGACGAGATGACCCGCCTGCTGGGAGAACGCGTAATGGATCGCATGAAGCTCGGCAACAGTCTGTACGTCATCTTTGACTGGGAAAGTTATCGCAGCCGCGTCACCGGCAAAGAGTATTAAGACAGTTCCAGGAATAGGGCGTGGCGCGGAGGTATATACTGGAAGCACTTCCGGCCCTAAACGGACCTTTTTGAGAAAGCCATTATGAAAAAACAGTTACTTATCAGCACACTTTTCGGCGCACTGCTGGCAACCGGCGCAGCGCAGGCCGCGTCATGGCAGGAGTCACTTTCCAGCGCAGCCAACGAACTGACCAAAGAGAGCGGCAGCACGCAGGGCGGGATGTCTGCCTCTTCCCTCACCAGCCTGCTGGGTAACAGCTCCCAGAGCCTGAGCGCGGGTACGATGAACAACGCGGCGGGTATTCTGGAGTATTGTGCGAAGCAGAAGCTGGCTTCCGTCACCGATGCGCAAAACGTGAAAAACCAGGTGCTGGGCAAGCTGGGTCTGGACACGCAGGAGCAGAAAGCTGACACCAACTATATGGACGGTATTCAGGGCCTGTTGAACGCGCAAAACGGTCAGCAGCTGAACCTGAGCACCATCGGGAACTCCTCTCTGGCGAAACAGGTGAAAACCAAAGCCTGCGATCTGGTGCTGAAACAAGGCGTTAATTTCATCTCCTGATCGACCCCATTTTCTGCCACAACATGCCGCGTTTGTTACGTTAGTCTTACGGCGCGGCGCTAAACGACTGTTTTCCTGCCTTACCCCCGTCTCAGCGTCCGCATGCCAGGATGCGACCGCCTTCAAAAAAACGATTTTCTAAACCAAATCCTAACAACAGCACACTTTCGTGACACTAAAATTGCAGCTAAACGACATCGCCATTACATTGTATTACCCAAAAAATAATCAGTTAGCCAGCAAAGCGTCTGGCGTCATGAGGATATGCTGTTGTCAGAGTTAATGTCCCTTATCCTTTTCCTCGCTTCCGTTGGCGTTTACGCCTGGAAAGCGGGCCGTAACACCTGGTGGTTTATTGCCACATTGGTGGTGCTCGGCATTTTTATTGTTTTGAACATTACGTTATACGCCAGCGATTACTTTACCGGTGACGGTATTAATGATGCGGTACTCTACACCCTGACGAATAGCCTGACGGGCGCAGGGGTTGGTAAGTACATACTTCCAGGTTTGGGCGTGGTATTTGCTCTGGTTGCTATTTTTGGTTCCCTTGCCTGGGTGCTGCGCCGCCGTCGCCATCACCCGCATCATCATGGCTACAGCCTGTTGGCGCTTTGCCTGGCATTAGCCTCTGTTGACGCCAGCCCGGCATTCCACCAAATCACCGAACTGGTGAAATCCCAGTCGCGCGAGGGTGACCCCGATTTCGTGGCGTATTACAAAGAACCCGCGAAGAAGATCGACAATCCGAAGCTCAATCTGGTCTATATCTACGGCGAGAGCCTCGAGCGCACCTATTTTGATAACGATGCCTTCCCGAACCTGACCCCGGATCTGGGGCCTCTGAAAAACGAAGGTCTCGATTTCAGCCACACCATGCAGCTACCCGGCACCGATTACACCATCGCCGGTATGGTCGCGTCTCAGTGCGGTATCCCGCTGTTCGCGCCCTTTGAGGGGAACGCCTCGGCGTCCATGTCGAGCTTCTTCCCGCAAAATATCTGTCTTGGCGATATCCTGAAAAACTCCGGCTACGAAAACTACTTCATGCAGGGCGCAAATCTGCGTTTCGCTGGCAAAGACGTGTTCCTGAAATCACACGGATTTGACCATCTCTACGGCTCGGAAGAGTTAAAAACCATCGTCGCAGACCCGAACTACCGTAACGACTGGGGCTTCTACGACGATACGGTGCTGGACGAGACCTGGCAAAAATTCGAGGAACTCTCCCGCGCGGGCAAACGCTTCTCGCTCTTTGCCCTGACCGTGGATACCCATCATCCGGACGGATTTGTCTCTCGTACCTGTAAACGCAAAAGTTATGACATCAATGGCAAGAGTAATACGTCATTTAGCGCCGTCACCTGCAGCCAGGAACATATCGCCGCGCTGATCGACAAAATCAAAGCCTCGCCGTATTTCAAAAACACGGTGATTGTGGTGTCGTCTGACCATCTGGCGATGAAAAACAGCGCCTGGGATGAGCTTAACAAGCAGGACCGCAGCAACCTGTTCTTCATCCTGCGCGGCGACCAACCCCAGCAGGAGGTGATCGCCGCTAAACGTAACTCGATGGATAACGGCGCCACGGTGCTGGACATTCTGGGCGGCGATAACTTTATTGGCCTTGGCCGCAGTACGCTCTCCGGGCAATCTCTGTCAGAAGTGTTCCTCAACATGAAGGAGAAAATCCTGGCCTGGAAGCCGGATATCATCCGCCTGTGGAACTTCCCGAAAGAGATGAAAGACTTCACCATCGACCAGGATAAAAAAATGATTGCCTTCTCCGGCAGTCACTTCCGTCTGCCACTGCTGCTGCGCGTTTCGGACAACCGCGTCGAACCGCTGCCGGAAAGTGAATACTCCGCACCGCTGCGCTATCAGCTGGCTGACTTCGCCCCGCGCGACAATTTTGTCTGGATCGACGCGTGCTACAAGATGGGCCAGCTCTGGTCGCAGCCGCTGGCCCTGTCTACCGACTGGTGTGTTGCTCAGGGACAGCTCGGCGGAGAGCAGTCCGTCCAGCATGTTGATAAAGCGCAGTGGAAAGGCAAAACGGCGTTTAACGATACGGTTATCGATACCGCGCGCTATCAGCGGAACGTCGACATGCTGAAGATTGTCGATAACGACATTCGCTATAAAGCGGACAGTTTTATCTTTAACGTGGCCGGCGCGCCGGAAGAGGTAAAACAGTTCAGCGGGATCTCCCGTCCGGAATCCTGGGGACGCTGGTCCAACGCCCAGCTGGGTGACGAAGTGAAAATTGAGTACGCCCATCCGCTGCCGGAAAAATTCGATCTGGTGATCACGGCCAGAGCGTACGGGCCAAATGCTAACCGCCCTATCCCGGTGCGCGTGGGTGATAAAGAACAGATCCTGACGCTTGGCAATGACGTAAGCACCACCACGCTGCATTTCGACAATCCGTCGCGCAGCAGCACGCTCGTCATCATTCCGCCAGACCCGCAGTCCACTAACGAAGGTAATATCCTCGGCCACTCCCCGCGACAGCTTGGGATTGGGATGGTGGAAATTAAAATTGTCAGTCGCGACAGTTAACATCCTCTCTGCCCGGCGTTCTGCCGGGCAATTTCAAAATTATAAAAAGCTTTACGACAATTAAAAAACAGAGAAAATCACTATATTTAACGCAATCTCATCTATATACATATTAGTATAAGCTCAGGATGTAGAGTATTCACCCAATTAGCTTCTTATGAGGACCCTCGGGATCCCTCACGTTAACGGGCGATACCTCACATGACTCTCTCACGCAGCACCCACGTCGACTTTCACGTCATCGTTCTGAGCGATAACTATTTCCTGTGGCTTGGCCTGAAAACGCTCGTTTCGATGATGATGACGCCGCGTCCTGATATTTTCTGGCTCAACAGCGTCAGCCCGGAAACCATCTTGCGCATGCGCGAACAAATCATGAAAGAGACCACCGATCACGGCTGGCTCATATTTACCGACGAACGCCGCGTGAACGACATCAACGTCTATCTGCCTGCCGGGCGCGTCAGGGTGCTGGCTGGAAACATCTCGATTATTCAGCTCAGCCAGCATTTAAGAAACGCCGATTTCACCCAGCACTACCGTCCTGATGCTAACCTCACCCGTTCTGAACTGCGGGTGTGCACCCTGCTCAGTAAAGGGATCAGCCTGGTCCGTATCGCGCAACTGCTGAATAAATCACCGAAAACGATCTATACCCACAAGCGTAACGCGATGACTAAATTCCGCTGTCAGAACCAGGCGGAGTTCCACCGAAAAATCTGCCTGCTGGAACAGCACTCGCTTTACCTTTGATTTTGCTCATTTATTAAACAGCGAGAATGCCCGACTGGATCAATGTTATCGGTAACAAAGCAGTTAGAATACCCAGCTTCTTAGATGAATAGCACGCGTACTATTCACCGTTTGTATTTTTCCAACTGCTCCTTTGACAATACTCTATGAAATACCTGCTCGCTGATACCCTCGTCTATAACGACGAAGACGGTTCCGTTTCACTTGTTGATACGCCAGACGTCGAACCCCAGGTGATGACGGCAACTGCCAACAGCATTCTGAAAATGCTGGTGCTCCATCATGGTAACGTCGTCGAACGTGAGGCATTCCTGCATGAAGTGTGGGACGAGCGAGGCCTGCAGGGCTCCAACAATTCACTTAATCAGTACATCAGTATCCTGCGAAAAATGCTGGCAAGCCTCGTGCCCGACATGGTGTTTATTGTCACCGTGCCCAAAGTGGGCTTTATGCTGAGCGCGGACATCAGGGTCCATTCCCGGGCTGAAAAATCGGATTGCCCAGCCTCCGCCTGGAGTCCGTATCGTTTTCAACCTCAATGGCTGTTCTGTAGCGGGCTGACGCTTGTGGTACTGGCGCTGTGCATCTGGACATTCGCGATCAAGCAAAACCAGCAGCATGCAGAAATGCATCTTCTGACACATTTCGGTGAATGTCCGGTCTACACCTTCTCACCGCTGGCAGATGTGTTTCTCAACAAGGCGATAGCACTGGCACAGGCGATACAGCGCGACGGCAACCTGCCGTGCCTGAAAAACTCTCTCTTTTATCTGCACATTCAGAACACGCTCTTCTACGGCCATGAAGGGAGGATGGTGCTGTCGCAATGCTCTCTGACGAAAGAGAACACCGCCAGCGCCTGCCGCACGCTTTATGCCTACGAATGGTGAATCATGACGCGTAAAAAAATGGGGCTGGTTATCGCCTTCAACCTGCTGTTAATCATCATGGCCGTGGCATGGTATCGACATACACCGCCGCTGCCCGTTGTTTGCGAAGGTAACCTGACGTTCACGCAGCAGCGTGACGACAACAACTTCACGTTCGACGGCGAGATCATGATGCGATTTCACCCCGACGGCACGGGCTACTTCACGCTCAATGGGAATGTGCGGAATATCCGGCAGGGCTGGGAAATCTCCCGTCAGGAAACCTTTAACTGGCGCCACATGCACGACACGCTTTTTGAGATCGCCATTATCAGGGTCGAGCGATTTAGCCACGATGAATTACCCGATGGGGTATTTGAAAAGTACGTTGCGGGGTTAACGCCGGGCCAGAAAAGGCTGGTGACTATCGAGCACACCCCTGAAGAGGCGATAGTGATTGGCAACGTCTATTCACCGATACTGATCTGCTCGGAATAAACCGATCAGGCTATACTTGCCGCCATGAAAATCACCTTCCGCCCCACCACTGCGCATGACGTTGCCAGTCTGCCCGCCATTGAGCGCGCGGCAGGACAGCGTTTTCGAGCCTGGCCTGAACTGGCCTGGCTGGCTGACGGCGACGTCATTTCCGTTGAACAGCATCGCGACTATGCCGAACAGGGCCTGAGCTGGCTGGCGCTGGCAGCGGATTGTCCCGTGGGGTTTCTCCTTGCAGAAGCGCACGCTTCGTCGCTGTTTATTGTGGAACTTTCGGTCGATCTGGCCTGGCAGGGAAAAGGAATTGGTCGGCAGCTCATCGCCCGTGCGGCTGACCATGCCCGCAGGCTGGGGCTGGCGTCGCTGACGTTGACGACGTTCCGGGACGTTCAGTGGAATGCGCCCTTCTATGAAAAGCTGGGGTTTGAATACGTCACTGAACTCACGCCTGAACTGCGTGCAAAACGTGAAGAAGAAGCAGCGCATGGCTTAGCGTATAACTCCCGCTGCGCTATGCGTCTGCCGCTTTGATATCGCCCGGTGGCGCTGCGCTTACCGGGCCTACAAAACCCTGAACCGTAGGCCGGGTAAGGCGCAGCCGCCACCCGGCAAAAACCACGAACCGTAGGCCGGGTAAGGCGCAGCCGCCACCCGGCACAACGCGCTGGATCAGAACGTTTCCCAGTTATCGCCTGAATCGGCAGTCGCGGTTTTACGCGACATCACCGGCGCGGCAACGCTTTTCGCGGCAGCGAACTCGCGCGCTTTCATCTGCTCCTGCTGAATGCGGAACACCGCCACGGCCTGCGTCAGACGGCTCGCCTGCTCTTCCAGTGCGGCAGCCGCTGCGGCAGATTCCTCAACCAGCGAGGCGTTCTGCTGGGTCACGCGATCCATCTCCGCTACCGCCAGACCCACCTGGTCGATACCGCGGCTCTGTTCGTCAGACGCAGAGGCGATTTCCCCCATGATGTCCGTTACGCGGGTCACCGCATTCACGATCTCACCCATGGTTTCACCCGCGCTCTCTACCAGGGTAGAGCCCACTTCCACGCGGCTGACGGAGTCTTCAATCAGGCTCTTGATTTCACGGGCAGCCTGGGCGCTGCGCTGCGCCAGGTTACGCACTTCGCCTGCAACAACGGCAAAGCCACGGCCCTGCTCACCGGCACGCGCCGCTTCCACCGCCGCGTTCAGCGCCAGAATGTTGGTCTGGAAGGCAATGCCGTCGATCACACTGATAATATCGGCAATTTTCTGCGAACTGCCCGCGATGTCGCGCATGGTTTGCACCACGTTATCCACCACTTTCCCGCCTTTCTTCGCGGTCTCAGACGCGCTCAGCGCCAGGTTGCTCGCCTGACGGGCGTTTTCGGCGTTCTGCTTCACGGTAGCGGTCAGCTCTTCCATGCTGGCAGCGGTCTCCTCCAGGGAGGCGGCCTGCTGCTCGGTACGGGACGAGAGATCGTTGTTACCCATTGAGATTTCGCTCGCGCCGCTGTAGATGGCATTCGCACCGTTACGCACGTCGCCGACGGTACGCACCAGCTCGCCCTGCATATGACGCAGCGAGTCGGCCAGTTCACCCATCTCATTGGAGCCTTCAACATCGATGCGCTTCACCAGGTCGCCGCTGGCGATATGGCGAATGCTGTCGATCAGGCGATTCAGCGGAGAAATCAGCGCCTGCTTGATGCCCAGCCAGACGGCGACAATCACCACCACCACGGCAATCAGCACGCTGATCAGCACCCAAATCGCCTGGCTGTAAGAGTTGTTGCTGTCTTTCACCGCCGTCTCATACAGCTTGTCGTTCTGCTGCAGGTAGCTCACGTACTGCTTCTCAAAACCGTCCTGATAGCTCTGGGTCGGCTGGTCGAAGAAGGCATTGATTTTCCCGGCGCCCAGCAGCTGAATCAGCTCAGCCAGCGCGCCGTGGTAGATCTCGTAATTACGTTTGATTTCCAGCGCAGCGGCGTCGCTCTGACGCGGATCGCGCGGCAGAGCTTCGTAATCCGCCCAGTTTTTTTCCGCCTGTTTCAGCGACGCAGACGCAATCTGCATCAGATCGGAAACGGTCGCTCCGCTGCCGATATTGCTCTGATCCATCATGTAGCGGATACCCGCGCGGTTCAGGGTGTTACGGGTTTGCAGCAGCGCAACCCAGCTCCCGTTAAGGGTAGATTGTTGCTGACGAATGGTTTGCAGGACGGTGAAATTCTCTTTGTCATTCTTCAGGGCATTAAAGAAAAGACCACCGGATGTGAGTTGTAAAAGGCCAAATATCGCTAAAACCAGCAGTAAGCTGGTGACAATCTTGATACGGTTTAACATGTTTTCTCTTCCTCAGACAGATACAGAATTTTCGGCCAGAAAAAGGAAAACTTTACGAAAAACATAGTGAGCGTAGGGTTTATTACCTCCTTAACTGTTTGTCCCGCATAAAAGCACAAGTGAACATTGTCACAGTTCATTCCCCCCCTTTTTCCCATGCTCATCACGCCAGAAAAACTAACTTATTGAAATGATTGACGACAGCGCATCATCCATTCGAGTTTTAAATCAATAAGCGCGTTTATCATATTGGAACGGCAATCAAAGCCTGCTGACAATGACGCAATACCACGTTATTCAGGAGTGCTTATGTCCCGTTCCATAGTCAATGATACCCCTTATGAAGCCGCGGCTATGCTGCGCGCTGCAAAACCCGATGTTACCCCACGCATTGCGATGATCCTGGGCTCTGGTCTGGGTGCGCTCGCGGATAAGCTTGACGATAAAATCGCGATCTCTTATGAAAAACTGCCTGGTTTTCCGGTGAGTACCGTTATTGGCCACGCTGGCGAAGTCGTCATGGGCAAACTGCATGGCGTGGACGTGATCTGCATGAAAGGCCGCGGTCATTTTTACGAAGGCGTCGGGATGGGCATCATGACGCATGCGGTTCGGACGTTTAAGCTGCTCGGCTGCGAATTTATGTTATGCACGAATGCGGCGGGCTCACTTAATCCCGCTATTCCCGCCGGTTCACTGGTCGCGCTTAACGATCACATTAATACCATGCCTTCCACCCCTCTGGTCGGGCCAAATGATGACCGATTCGGCCCGCGTTTTTTCAGCCTGGCAAATGCCTACGACAGCGATCTCCGTCAAAAATTACACGCAACCGCCAAAGATCTGGAGCTGCCATTGCACGAAGGCGTGTTCGTCTCTTATCCAGGACCCAATTTCGAAACTGCAGCAGAAATCCGCATGATGCAAAAAATCGGCGGGGATGTAGTGGGTATGTCTGTTGTCCCGGAAGTGATTGTTGCCCGCCACTGTGGGCTGAAGGTCCTTGCAGTATCCGCCATCACCAACATGGCTGAAGGACTTAGTGATGTCGAACTCTCCCACGAGCAGACGCTGAAATGCGCCGCGATGGTGACAGAGGACTTCATTCGTCTGATTAGTCAGTTTGTGAAGAACTGGCACTAATTTTGGTCCACAGGCAGGATGCCGATCCTGCCGGAGAAACATTTATGGCAGAGAATAACTACTCGCGCGGCAGTTTAAATGCCGTTTCATGGTTGAGTTACTATTTTGTCGGAGCGCTAGTCTCCACGCTTGGTATAGTACTCGGCCCCCTTTGCGCCGCCTTCGATAAAGATCCCAGCTTTATTGGACAGGTTTTTACCCTGATGAATATCGGCATGTTTGTGCCCATTATGTTTGGCGGCCTGTTGATGAAAAAATGGGGGTTGCAAAAACCGCTGGCGATAGCGGCCTCCCTGACGGTTCTCACCAGTTGTCTGCTCTTCTTCGTCCCAACGCTCTCCATGTTTAGTCTGGCCGTTGCGCTCATCGGGGCATGCGGCGGCATCTTTATGACCATCGGCAGTTATCTGGTGGTACGTATTAATCCGGACGAAAAAAGCCGCTCTTCCAGCCTTATCTTTACCGACTTCTTTTTCAGCCTGGCGGGGGCGACACTCTCCTTCGTTCTGGCCTGGGTCTTTAAGCTGGGCGCAAGCTGGATTGCCATGTACGCCATTATGGGTGCGCTTGGTGCACTGATGTTGGTTATGGTCCTGCGGGCACGCTTTCCTGCTGCTGAATCCCCGGCGCCAGCCGCTCAAGCCTCTCAGCCTTGTGCAGAGCCCTGGGGGCTGTCCGTCTGGCTTATCTGCCTGGCGCTATTCCTGTTTTTACTCGCAGAACCTATTTTTACCATGTGGACGCCGGGATACCTGCAGTCTCGCTTTGGGCTTCTTCCTGAACAGGCCGCGCTTTTCACTACCGTTTACTGGGTCACCAAGGCAACGGGACTGTTCCTCAATCAGTTCACGGTGAAGTGGATGAAATTGCGTACATTCCTGATGATTTGCACCCTCATTGGGATGATCGCCATCGCGCTGATTGCCAACAGTTCAAACAGTACCCTTATTTTGATCGCCTGCGGCTTTTTTGGCTTCTTCAACTCGGGGCTTTTCTCGGGCCTGATGAGCTACGGTTCACTTCAGGTTAGCCGCAGTTCACCCACGCTTATCTCCGCGCTGCTGACCTGTGGGACCGTTGGAACACTCCTTTTCGCCAGCGTCTCTTCGCTGGTGAATAGCCGCTTCGGTCTCCACGGTGCAGTGAATACCGCTACTATCGCCTATGCTCTGCTGCTGCTGACGCTGATTGTCGCAGTGCTACGCAGTAAAGCTGAGCGTTTGCATCACACTGCTGCCGCATCCGTTTGACAGGTCTGGGAGAGGATGAGCACAATGAAGACATCCTCTCCCTGCATAATGCCCTTCATGAACGATCCCCAGACTCTCAGTCGCGTACGTATGCGAATGCTGCGTTACTTTCAGGTCCTTGCCGATGAACTGCACTTTGGCCGTGCGGCGGCGCGCCTTAACATCTCTCAGCCCCCGCTGAGCATGCAAATTAAAGAGCTGGAAGAGATGCTGGAGGTCGACCTTTTTGAACGTTCCAGTCGCAAAGTCGTGTTAACGCATGCAGGAAAAGTGCTGAAAGCAGAAGTCGACAGGCTGCTGAGTGCCACCGAGCAATCACTCAACTACGTCCGGCAAATTGGTCGTAGCGAAAAGCAACATATTCACCTCGGTGTGGTGGGGAGCGCGCTCTGGGGAACGTTGCTGACTCGTCTGAAATCCTTCAGGGAGGAAAACCCCAACGTTCACTGGAGCCTGAGTGAACTGTCGCAGCAGCAGCAAATTGACGCGTTGCGCGCCCGTACGATTGATATTGCGATTAACCGCAACGTCATCCCCCGTATTGAATCCGATATCCGTTGCCAGCTTATTTCACGGGAAGCGATGCGGGTTGCGCTGCATGAAAACGATCCCCTCAGCCATCGTCAGCGCATCTCGATCACTGAGCTCAATCAACGCCCGTTTATCTCCCTGGCATTTAGCCAAAGCGATTATGCTCGCCAGATTTATGAGGCCTGTGTTGAACATGGCTACACGCCGCCTATTGCTCAGCAGGTGTATGAACCGCAAACCGCGCTGGCCCTCGTCAGTGCCGGGAATGGCGTCACTCTTTTGCCAGAAACCAGCGCCCTGATCCACTGGCCAGGGGTCAAATTTTTACCGCTTGAGGAAACTATCCCGGCCGATCTCTATGCGCTCTGGTATGACGCTCCGTTGCCTGAACTGTTCAGCAGACTGCTGACCGCGCTAAAAGGGTAAATCACCCCTCTTCCCCACGCTCTGCGATGTGGTTATTGCCGAGTGCGATAAACTCTTCCAGCAGCGCCGTCAGCTGTTTCATCTTCTCCGGCGTGTATTCCGCCTCAATTTGCTGATACGCCTCTTCGACCTGCGCCTGGGCGTGTTCGTACAGCGCATTCCCCTCTTTGGTCAGCGACACGTACAGCTTGCGCTGGTCGTTCACCGGCTTTAGGCGCAGCACCAGGCCGTCACGCTCCATCCGCGTCAGAATACCCGTCAGGCTCGGGCGCAGGATGCAGGTCCGAAACGCCAGATCGTGAAAATCCATCGACGGATGCTCAGCCAGCACGCGCACAATGCGCCACTGCTGCTCAGTCAGATTATGGCGCTTAACGATCGGGCGGAAGTACGACATCGCCGCTTCCCGCGCCTGCAGCAGCGCGATGGTTAATGAGTCATGCATAGCCTCTCCCTTCACATCATTAACAAGTAAACAATCACTAAAAGATGCTTTTATAAACAACACGTTTTCAGTCAAAAAGTCTAACAGAAACCATTCATTTTTATTAACTACATGATTTAACTATAAATAAAACCCAACATGTAAATTTATTGTTATTCATATCACAAATTTTTCACTTCTGATTGCGAAATAAACAGCAAAAGCATAAAACCAGATCATTAACATATTAATGAAATCATAACCCGGACCACCGGGGTGAGGAGTATGTGAATGAAAGGTACCGTTTTTGCCGTCGCCCTCAACCATCAAAGCCAGCGCGAAGCCTGGCGTGAGGCGTTTGAAAAAGCCCCCTACAACACGCCGCCGAAAACAGCGGTATGGTTTATCAAACCGCACAACACGGTGATCCGCGCGGGCGAGCCGATCCCCTTCCCGCAGGGAGAAACGGTGCTGAGCGGCGCGACGGTGGCGCTGGTGGTGGGCAAAACCGCCAGCAGGGTGCGCGTGGAGGACGCCGCGGCGTACATCGCGGGATACGCGCTGGCCAACGAGGTGAGCCTGCCGGAAGAGAGCTTCTACCGCCCGGCCATCAAGGCCAAATGCCGGGACGGATTTTGCCCGCTGGGCGAGCTGGTCGCCGTTGATAGCGTGGATAACCTGACCATCATCACCGAGATCAACGGCCGCGAAGCGGACCACTGGAACACCGCCGATCTTCAGCGCAGCGCTGCCGAACTGCTGAGCGCCCTGAGCGAGTTCGCCACCCTCAATCCCGGCGATGCGATCCTGCTCGGCACCCCGCAAAGCCGCGTGGAGATCCGCCCGGGCGATCGCGTGCGTATTCTGGCGGCAGGCTTTCCGCCGCTGGAAAACCCGGTGGTGGATGAGCGCAACGTCACTATTGCGCACAGCACGCCGCCGCACGCCACGCTGTTTGCCCTCGGTCTGAACTATGCCGACCACGCCAGCGAACTGGAGTTCAAGCCGCCCACCGAGCCGCTGGTATTTATCAAAGCGCCAAACACCTTCAACGGCGACAACCAGACGTCGGTGCGCCCGAACAATATCGAATACATGCACTACGAGGCGGAGCTGGTGGTGGTCATCGGTAAAACCGCGCGTAAGGTCAGTGAAGCCGAGGCGATGGACTATGTTGCGGGCTACACGGTCTGCAACGACTACGCCATCCGCGACTACCTGGAAAACTACTACCGCCCGAACCTGCGGGTCAAAAGCCGCGACGGGCTGACGCCCATCAGCCCGAACGTCGTGCCGAAAGCAGCCATCCCCGACCCGCACAACCTTCGTCTTCGCACCTTCGTTAACGGCGAACTGCGTCAGGAAGGGACCACCGCCGATCTCATTTTCAGCATCCCGTTCCTGATTGCGTACCTGAGCGATTTTATGACTCTGCAGCCGGGCGACATGATTGCCACCGGCACGCCGAAGGGGCTGTCCGACGTGGTGCCGGGGGATGAAGTGGTGGTGGAAGTGGAAGGCGTAGGCCGCCTGGTAAACCGGATTGTCAGCGAGGAGACTGCAAAATGAAAAAGATTAACCACTGGATAAACGGTAAAAACGTCGCCGGAAGCGAGTACTTCCACACCACCAACCCGGCCTCCGGCGAGGTGTTAGCTGAAGTCGCCTCCGGCGGTGAAGCTGAAATTCACCAGGCCGTTGCCGCCGCCAAAAAGGCGTTCCCGAAGTGGGCTAACCTGCCGATGAAGGAGCGTGCGCGCCTGATGCGTCGTCTGGGCGATCTGATCGACCAGAACGTGCCCGAGATCGCCGCCATGGAAACCGCCGACACCGGCCTGCCGATCCACCAGACCAAAAACGTGCTCATTCCGCGCGCCTCGCACAACTTCGAGTTCTTCGCCGAGGTGTGCCAGCAGATGAACGGCAAAACTTACCCGGTCGACGACAAGATGCTCAACTACACCCTGGTGCAACCGGTGGGCGTCTGCGCGCTGGTGTCGCCGTGGAACGTGCCGTTTATGACCGCCACCTGGAAGGTTGCGCCGTGCCTGGCACTGGGAAACACCGCGGTGCTAAAAATGTCTGAACTCTCCCCGCTGACCGCTGACCGTCTGGGCGAGCTGGCGCTGGAGGCGGGTATTCCGGCGGGCGTGCTCAACGTGGTGCAGGGCTACGGCGCGACGGCAGGCGACGCGCTGGTGCGCCATCACGACGTGCGCGCCGTCTCCTTCACCGGCGGCACCGCCACCGGGCGCAACATCATGAAAAATGCCGGGCTGAAGAAGTACTCCATGGAACTGGGCGGCAAATCCCCGGTGCTGATTTTTGAAGATGCCGACATCGAGCGCGCGCTGGACGCCGCCCTGTTCACCATCTTCTCGATCAACGGCGAGCGCTGCACCGCGGGCTCGCGCATCTTTATCCAGCAGAGCATCTACCCGGAATTCGTCAAGCGCTTTGCCGAGCGCGCCAACCGCCTGCGCGTGGGCGATCCGACCGATCCGAATACCCAGATTGGCGCACTCATCAGCAAGCAGCACTGGGAGAAGGTCTCCGGCTACATCCGCCTCGGCATTGAAGAGGGTGCAACCCTGCTGGCGGGCGGCCCGGACAAACCGACCGATCTGCCTGCGCACCTGAAGGGCGGCAACTTCCTGCGCCCAACCGTGCTGGCGGACGTCGACAACCGCATGCGCGTGTCGCAGGAGGAGATCTTCGGGCCGGTGGCCTGCCTTCTGCCGTTTAAGGACGAAGCGGAAGGCCTGCGCCTGGCCAACGACGTGGAGTACGGTCTGGCGTCGTACATCTGGACTCAGGACGTCAGCAAAGTGCTGCGCCTGGCGCGCAGCATCGAGGCGGGCATGGTGTTCGTGAACACCCAGAACGTTCGCGACCTGCGCCAGCCGTTTGGCGGCGTGAAGGCCTCCGGCACCGGCCGCGAGGGAGGCGAGTACAGCTTCGAAGTGTTCGCGGAGATGAAGAACGTCTGCATCTCCATGGGCGACCATCCGATTCCAAAATGGGGGATCTGACCATGGGTAAATTAGCGCTAGCGGCAAAAATCACCCACGTGCCGTCGATGTACCTCTCCGAGCTGCCGGGGAAAAACCACGGCTGCCGCCAGTCGGCCATCGACGGGCATAAAGAGATCAGCAAGCGCTGCCGCGAGCTGGGCGTGGACACCATCATCGTGTTCGACACCCACTGGCTGGTGAACAGCGCGTACCACATCAACTGTGCGGACCATTTTGCGGGCGTCTACACCAGCAACGAGCTGCCGCACTTTATCCGCGACATGACCTACGACTACGACGGCAACCCGGCGCTCGGCCAGCTGATTGCCGACGAGGCGGTGAAGCTCGGCGTGCGTGCCAAAGCGCACAACATCCCGAGCCTGAAGCTGGAGTACGGCACGCTGGTGCCGATGCGCTACATGAATGCGGATAAGCACTTCAAGGTGGTCTCCATCTCGGCGTTCTGCACGGTTCACGACTTTGCCGACAGCCGCAGGCTGGGCGAGGCCATCGTCAGCGCCATTGAGAAATACGACGGCACCGTGGCGGTGCTCGCCAGCGGCTCGCTGTCGCACCGCTTTATTGACGACCAGCGCGCGGAAGAAGGGATGAACAGCTACACCCGCGAGTTTGACCGTCAGATGGACGAGCGCGTGGTGAAGCTGTGGCGCGAGGGCCAGTTCAAAGAGTTTTGCAGCATGCTGCCGGAGTACGCCGACTACTGCTACGGCGAGGGCAACATGCACGACACGGTGATGCTGCTGGGCATGCTCGGCTGGGACAAATACGACGGCAAGGTGGAGTTCCTCACCGAGCTGTTCGCCAGCTCCGGCACCGGCCAGGTTAACGCCGTTTTCCCGCTGCCCGCGTAAGGAGTTACCATGCCGCACTTTATTGCTGAATGTACCGACAACATCCGCGAGCAGGCCGACCTGCCGGGACTGTTTGCCAAAGTCAACGAGGCGCTCGCCGCCACGGGCATCTTCCCCCTCGGCGGTATCCGCAGCCGCGCCCACTGGCTGGACACCTGGCAGATGGCCGACGGCAGGCACGATTACGCCTTTGTGCATATGACGCTGAAGATTGGCGCCGGGCGCAGCCTGGAGAGCCGCCAGCAGGTGGGCGAGATGCTGTTTGCGTTGATTAAAGATCATTTCGCAGCGCTGATGAACAGCCGGTATCTGGCGCTCTCTTTCGCCATGGAAGAACTTGATCCGACGCTGAACTACAAACAAAACAACGTGCACGCATTGTTTAAGTAGCCGTTTGCTCGCCCGGTGGCGCTGCGCTTACCGGGCCTACAACGGCTCCGAACGTAGGCCGGGTAAGCGCAGCGCCACCCGGCAACAGCCGCACAAAGGATATCACCATGCTCGACAAACATACCCATACCCTGATCGCCCATCGCCTGCATCAGGCGGAACAATCCCGGGAGCAGATCCGCGCGATCTCGCTGGAGTACCCAGAGATCACCATTGAAGACGCCTACGCCGTCCAGCGCGAATGGGTCAGCCTGAAAATCGCCGAAGGCCGCGTGCTGAAGGGCCATAAGATCGGCCTCACCTCCAAAGCGATGCAGGCCAGCTCGCAGATCAGCGAACCGGACTATGGCGCGCTGCTGGACGACATGTTCTTCCACGACGGCAGCGACATCCCCGTCGATCGCTTTATCGTTCCGCGCATCGAAGTGGAGCTGGCGTTCGTGCTGGCTAAACCGCTGCGCGGCCCGAACTGCACCATCTTCGACGTTTACAACGCTACGGACTACGTCATCCCCGCGCTGGAGCTGATCGACGCCCGCTGCCACAACGTTGACCCGGAAACCCAGCGCCCGCGCAAGGTGTTCGACACCATCTCCGATAACGCCGCCAACGCGGGGGTGATCCTCGGTGGTCGTCCGATTAAGCCCGACGAGCTGGATTTGCGCTGGATCTCTGCCCTGCTCTACCGCAACGGCGTGATCGAAGAGACCGGCGTTGCCGCAGGCGTGCTTAACCACCCGGCGAATGGCGTGGCGTGGCTGGCGAACAAGCTGGCGCCGTACGACGTGCAGCTTGAGCCGGGGCAAATCATCCTCGGCGGCTCCTTTACCCGCCCGGTGCCCGCCAGCAGAGGCGACACCTTCCACGTCGACTACGGCAGCATGGGCTCCATCAGCTGCCGCTTTGTGTAAGGAGAGGACCATGCAAAACGCATTCAAGGCGGCGCTGCAGGCGGGCCGCCCGCAAATCGGTTTATGGCTGGGGCTGACCAGCAGCTACAGCGCCGAGCTGCTGGCCGGGGCAGGCTTCGACTGGCTGCTGATCGACGGCGAGCACGCGCCGAACAGCGTGCAAACCGTCTTAACCCAGTTGCAGGCCATCGCGCCCTATCCCAGCCAGCCGGTGGTGCGCCCGTCGTGGAACGACCCGGTGCAGATCAAACAGCTGCTGGACGTGGGCGCGCAAACCCTGCTGGTGCCGATGGTGCAAAACGCCGACGAAGCGCGGCTGGCGGTACGTTCCACCCGCTACCCTCCCGCGGGCATTCGCGGCGTCGGCAGCGCCCTGGCGCGCGCCTCGCGCTGGAACCGGATTCCGGACTACCTGCAGCAGGCCAACGACGCCATGTGCGTGCTGGTGCAGATTGAAACCCGCGAGGCGCTAAAAAACCTGCCGCAGATCCTGGACGTGGAGGGCGTCGACGGCGTGTTTATCGGCCCGGCGGATCTGAGCGCCGACATGGGCTTTGCCGGCAATCCGCAGCACCCGGAGGTGCAGGCCGCCATCGAGCAGGCGATCGAGCAGATCCTTAGCGCTGGTAAAGCGCCCGGCATCCTGATGGCGAACGAGCAGCTGGCGAAACGCTACCTTGAACTCGGCGCGCTGTTTGTCGCCGTCGGCGTCGACACCACCCTGCTCGCCCGCGGCGCGGAGGCGCTGGCGGCACGCTTTATCGAACAACCGGTTACGTCAGTTAATAACAATAAATCCGTCTACTAAACGTAAGATCTGGAGCGCACCATGACGACCTCTACCCTGCAAACCCATGATAATAAAGCTGTTGAACATCGCGCCATTAACAAGCTGTTCCGACGCCTGATCGTCTTTCTCTTTATCCTCTTTGTCTTTTCGTTTCTCGATCGCATCAACATCGGCTTTGCCGGGCTGACGATGGGTAAAGATCTGGGCCTTACGTCGACCATGTTTGGCCTGGCCGCGACGCTGTTTTACGTCACCTACGTGCTGTGCGGGATCCCGAGCAACATCATGCTGGCAAAGATCGGCGCGCGGCGCTGGATCGCCGGGATCATGGTGGTGTGGGGCATCGCCTCGACCTGCACCATGTTCGCCACCAGCCCTGAAACGCTCTACGTCCTGCGCATGCTGGTGGGCATTGCCGAAGCGGGCTTCCTGCCGGGGATCCTGGTCTACCTCACCTGGTGGTTCCCGGCCTATCACCGCGCCCGCGCCAACGCGCTGTTTATGATCGCCATGCCGGTGACCATGATGCTCGGCTCGATCCTCTCCGGCTACATTCTGGCGATGGACGGGCTGTGGAACCTGAAGGGCTGGCAGTGGCTGTTCCTGCTGGAGGGGCTGCCGTCGGTGGTGCTCGGCGTGGTGACCTGGTTTTACCTCAACGATACGCCGGATCAGGCCACCTGGCTGGACGACGACGAAAAGCAGGCGCTGAAAACGATGATCGCCCGCGAGCAGGAGGTCGCCATTGCCCAATCCGTCACGCCGCGATCGACGCTGCGCGAGGTGCTGACACCGGCGGTGCTGCTCTACACGCTGGCCTACTTCTGCCTGACCAACACGCTCAGCGCCATCAACATCTGGACGCCGCAGATCCTGCAAAGCTTCAACACGGGAAGCAGCAATATCGTCATCGGCCTGCTGGCGGCGATCCCGCAGTTTTGCACCATCCTCGGGATGATCTGGTGGAGCCGACGCTCCGACAGGCTGAAAGAGCGAAAAAAGCACACCATCCTGCCGTACCTGTTCGCCGCGGCGGGATGGATGCTGGCCTCCGCGACCGATCACAGCCTGATCCAGCTGCTTGGCATCATTATGGCCTCAACCGGATCCTTTACCGCCATGGCCATATTCTGGACCACGCCGGATCGGGTGATTAGCCTGCAGTCCCGGGCGGTGGCGCTGGCGGTGATCAACGCCATCGGCAACGTCGGATCCGCCGTCAGCCCATTGCTGATTGGGATCCTGCGTGACGCCACCGGTAGCTTCAGCTCCGGACTGTGGTTCGTGGCCGGGCTGCTGGTGGTCGGCGCGCTGGTGCTGACGCGCATTCCGATGACGCAGCGGGATCAACAGAGGAACGAGCATGTGCCAGAGCCCTATCGCCAACATTGATATCAGCAAGGAGTACGACGAAAGTCTGGGCACCGACGATGTGCACTACCAGTCGTTCGCCCGCATGGCGGCCTTTTTTGGCCGCGACATGCAGGCGCATCGTCACGACCAGTATTTTCAGATGCACTTTCTCGATACCGGGCAGATTGAGCTGCAGCTCGACGATCACCGCTACTCGGTGCAGGCCCCGCTGTTCGTCCTCACGCCGCCGTCGGTACCGCACGCGTTTATCACCGAATCCGACAGCGACGGGCACGTGCTGACGGTGCGCGAGGATCTGATCTGGCCGCTGCTGGAGGTGCTCTACCCCGGCACGCGGGAAGCGTTTGGCCTGCCGGGGATCTGCCTCTCGCTGGCCGACAGGCCGGACGAGCTGGCGGCGCTGAAGCACTACTGGCAGCTGATTGCCCGGGAATCGACGGAACAGCTGCCCGGGCGCGAGCACACCCTGGTCCTGCTGGCGCAGGCGGTCTTCACCCTTCTGCTGCGCAACGCGAAGCTCGACGACCACGCTTCGGGCGGCATGCGCGGCGAGCTGAAGCTGTTCCAGCGCTTTACACAGCTGATAGATGCCCACTACCACCAGCACTGGACGGTGCCGGAATACGCCAGCGAGCTGCACCTGACCGAATCCCGCCTGACCGACATCTGCCGCCGCTTCGCCAACCGCCCGCCGAAGCGGCTGATCTTCGACCGACAGCTGCGGGAAGCCAGGCGGCTGCTGCTCTTCTCCGACAGCGCGGTGAGCGAGATTGCCTGGCAGCTGGGGTTTAAGGATCCGGCCTATTTTGCCCGGTTTTTTAACCGCTTAGTGGGGTGCTCGCCGAGCGCGTATCGGGCGCAGAAAGTACCGGTTTCCTGAACGCATCACGTTGTGTAGGGCGGGTAAGCGTAGCGCCACCCGCCGAAAAGCCGCACAGATCACAAATCCCAATCCAGCCCGAAAAGTACCTGCCGTTGTCCCAATCGTCCCTTCACGTTACGCCGCGCTCAGGCTTCAATTAAACAACAAAAACAAAACATAAATTTAACAACCCTATTCCGATACGAGGTCCCAATGAAGCCTGAAGATTTCCGCGCTGATGCCAAACGTCCGTTAACCGGCGAAGAGTATTTAAAAAGCCTGCAGGACGGTCGTGAGATTTATATCTACGGCGAGCGCGTCAAAGACGTCACCACCCATCCGGCGTTTCGCAACGCGGCGGCCTCCATCGCGCAGATGTACGACGCGCTGCACAAGCCGGACATGCAGGATACCCTCTGCTGGGGCACCGACACCGGCAGCGGTGGCTATACCCATAAGTTCTTCCGCGTGGCGAAAAGCGCCGACGACCTGCGCCAGCAGCGCGACGCTATCGCCGAGTGGTCGCGCCTGAGCTACGGCTGGATGGGCCGCACGCCGGACTACAAGGCCGCGTTCGGCTGCGCGCTCGGCGCCAACCCGGCCTTCTACGGTCAGTTCGAGCAGAACGCCCGTAACTGGTACACGCGCATTCAGGAAACCGGGCTGTACTTCAACCACGCCATCGTTAACCCGCCGATCGACCGCCACAAGCCGGCGGACGAAGTGAAAGACGTCTACATCAAGCTGGAGAAAGAGACCGACGCCGGGATCATCGTCAGCGGCGCGAAAGTGGTGGCAACCAACTCGGCGCTGACCCACTACAACATGATCGGCTTCGGCTCCGCGCAGGTGATGGGCGAAAACCCGGACTTCGCGCTGATGTTCGTCGCGCCGATGGACGCCGAGGGCGTGAAGCTGATCTCCCGCGCCTCTTACGAGATGGTGGCTGGCGCAACCGGTTCCCCGTACGACTACCCGCTCTCCAGCCGCTTCGACGAGAACGATGCGATCCTGGTGATGGACCACGTGCTGATCCCGTGGGAAAACGTGCTGATCTACCGCGACTTCGACCGCTGCCGCCGCTGGACGATGGAAGGCGGCTTCGCCCGCATGTATCCGCTGCAGGCCTGCGTGCGTCTGGCGGTGAAGCTCGACTTCATCACCGCCCTGCTGAAAAAATCCCTGGAGTGCACCGGTACCCTGGAGTTCCGCGGCGTGCAGGCGGATCTCGGCGAAGTGGTGGCCTGGCGCAACATGTTCTGGGCGCTAAGCGACTCCATGTGTTCTGAAGCCACCCCGTGGGTCAACGGCGCGTATCTGCCGGATCACGCCGCGCTGCAAACCTACCGCGTCATGGCCCCGATGGCATACGCGAAGATCAAGAACATCATCGAGCGTAACGTGACGTCCGGTCTGATCTACCTCCCGTCCAGCGCCCGGGATCTGAACAACCCGCAGATCGACCAGTATCTGGCGAAATACGTGCGCGGCTCCAACGGCATGGATCACGTCGAACGCATCAAGATTTTGAAACTGATGTGGGACGCCATCGGCAGCGAGTTTGGCGGACGCCACGAGCTGTACGAAATCAACTACTCCGGGAGCCAGGATGAGATCCGCCTGCAGTGTCTGCGCCAGGCGCAGAGCTCCGGCAACATGGACAAGATGATGGCGATGGTCGACCGCTGCATGTCGGAGTACGACCAGCACGGCTGGACCGTACCGCACCTGCACAACAACACCGATATCAACATGCTCGACAAGCTGCTGAAATAGCGCAGCGGGAGGTTGCAATGCATTCAGATGAACAACGCCTGCGTTTTCGCGACGCGATGAGCAGCCTGTCGGCTGCGGTTAATGTAGTCACCACCGAGGGCGAGGCGGGCCGCTGCGGGATTACCGCCACTGCCGTCTGTTCGGTCACAGACACCCCGCCGTCGGTCATGGTGTGCATCAACGCCAACAGCGCCATGAACCCGGTCTTTCAGGGCAACGGCAGGCTGTGCGTCAACGTGCTGAACCACGAGCAGGAGATCATGGCCCGCCATTTCGCCGGGATGACCGGCATGGCCATGGAGGAGCGCTTTGCCCTCTCCTGCTGGCAGAAAGGCCCACTGGCGCAACCGGTGCTCAAGGGCGCGCTCGCCAGCCTGGAAGGGGAGATAAGCCAGGTGCAAACCATCGGCACGCATCTGGTTTATCTCGTTGAAATTAAAAACATCATCCTCAGTGAAGAGGGCCACGGCCTGATCTATTTCAAACGCCGCTTCCACCCCGTGATGATGGAGCTTGAAGCTGCCGTTTAATCCCTTCACGCGCTGACCTTTCTTCGGTCAGCGCGGCTTTCTACAAAAAACCCCTAAGGTTTCCGCTAAAGCACGCCGTTATATAACCATAAGAGAAATTTTCTGTGCCTGAATACTGACACCCCGTGTCAGTGCTACCCGCATCATTCAGCGCCGACCCCAATATACAGGAAGACCTTATGGCTAAATCGACGCGGAGCCGCTCGGCTGAACGTCTGGTCGATATTCTGGTTGAGCTACATTTACACGGTGTGGTAAACCGCAGTGCGCTCATGGATAAATTTAAAATTACCGAGCGCACCGTCTACCGCGATTTAAATGCACTCTCCCCGATTGTTGAACATACCGGTAATGGGCTATATCGGCTCATTCATTCAGCGCAATCTCCCGGCTCGCAAGGGCTGCATCACACCCTTGCTAACTTCCTGAATGCTGATAACTTTTTCCCCGATCGTAATACCGAGTTTTGGCAGAAACTCGAAAACCGCGTTGATGAAAATCATATTCTTATTCTTGGCAACGACGCTGAACACACCGTACACCGTGATATTGGTCGTTATTTACCGAAAATTGAGAAATCGATTAAAAACCATAATGTTTGTCAGATCGTTTATAAAGGTAAAACCCGTCTGATTAATCCCTACAAACTCATTAACAAAAAAAATATATGGTATTTACAAGCCACCGAAAATAGCAGGTTAAAATCCTTTTCGCTGAGCCAGATTCGCTGGATGGATATTCAGGACACGACGTTTATTCCTGAAGATAGCGTGACTGAACTGCTGGAAAAAAGCCTCGATCCCTGGGTCTCTGAAGATACTTTCGAAGTGAAAATATTTATCAACGATAATATTTCGCATTACTTTATGCGACGCGATCTCCTGCCGGAACAAGAGGTGCTGGAAGACCATCACGATGGCGTCACGATCCGCTGCCAGGCAGCACATGAGAACCAAATTTTGCCGCTGCTTTTGTACTGGCTGCCAAACATTCACATTTTAGAACCTGCCTGGCTGAGGGAAAAGCTGGTGACGACCCTGACAACCTATCTGGCTGAGTGCACGGTATAGCTAACTGCGTGATCGCAATCACATATTTTCTCCCACTGGCGGCGAGCCTGAACCACTCGCCCTCACCTTTGACCGCTCACCCATCACTTTCAACCACTCACTCATTTACCGTCCTTTACACGCGCGAGGATCTGGCACGATCGCTCCAGCATTAATCAATACCTCCTCACAACGAACCCTGACCCTTTTTTCTTTACATAAAAAACCAGGTCTTACTATGGATACTAAAAAACTACTGAAGCACGTGCCCTGGGCCTTACTCGGGATCCTCGGCGCTTTCTGTCTGGCGGTTGTCGCATTACGCCGGGGCGAACACGTAAGCGCCCTGTGGATCGTGGTCGCGTCCGTTTCCGTCTATCTTGTGGCTTATCGCTACTACAGCTTGTACATCGCGCAGAAGGTCATGAAGCTCGACCCGACGCGCGCCACCCCGGCGGTCATTAACAATGACGGCCTGAACTACGTGCCAACCAACCGCTACGTGCTGTTTGGTCACCACTTTGCCGCTATCGCCGGTGCAGGCCCGCTGGTCGGCCCGGTGCTGGCCGCGCAGATGGGCTACCTGCCGGGTACCCTGTGGCTGCTCGCGGGCGTTGTGCTGGCGGGTGCGGTGCAGGACTTTATGGTGCTGTTTATCTCTTCTCGCCGTAACGGCGCCTCTCTGGGTGAGATGGTCAAAGAAGAGATGGGCCGCGTGCCGGGGACTATCGCCCTGTTCGGCTGCTTCCTGATTATGATCATCATCCTCGCGGTGCTGGCCCTGATCGTGGTGAAAGCGCTGGCCGAAAGCCCGTGGGGTGTCTTCACCGTCTGCTCAACCGTGCCGATTGCGCTGTTCATGGGTATCTACATGCGCTTCCTGAGACCGGGACGCGTGGGTGAAGTGTCGGTGATTGGTATCGTGCTGCTGGTGGCCTCCATCTACTTCGGCGGCGTGATTGCGCACGACCCGTACTGGGGCCCGGCGCTGACCTTCAAGGACACCACCATTACCTTCGCGCTGATTGGCTACGCGTTTATTTCCGCGCTGCTGCCGGTCTGGCTGATTCTGGCCCCGCGTGACTACCTGGCGACCTTCCTCAAAATCGGCGTTATCGTCGGTCTGGCGATCGGCATCCTGGTGATTAACCCGGATCTGAAAATGCCTGCGGTCACGCAGTACATCGACGGCACCGGCCCGCTGTGGAAAGGCGCCCTGTTCCCATTCCTGTTCATCACCATCGCCTGCGGTGCGGTCTCTGGCTTCCACGCCCTGATTGCTTCCGGCACCACGCCTAAGCTGCTGGCGAACGAGAAAGATGCGCGTCTGATCGGCTACGGCGCAATGCTGATGGAGTCCTTCGTGGCGATCATGGCACTGGTTGCAGCCTCCATTATCGAACCGGGTCTGTACTTCGCGATGAACACCCCGCCTGCTGGCCTCGGCATTACCATGCCAAACCTGCACGAGATGGGCGGTGACAACGCGGCGCTGATTATGGCGCAGCTGAAAGATGCGAGCGCACACGCGGCGGCGACCGTCAGCTCCTGGGGCTTCGTGATTTCGCCTGAGCAGATCATGCAGACCGCGAAAGACATCGGCGAACCGTCCGTGCTGAACCGCGCTGGTGGTGCTCCTACGCTGGCCGTCGGTATCGCACACGTGTTCCACAAAGTGCTGCCGTGGGCGGACATGGGCTTCTGGTACCACTTCGGTATTCTGTTCGAAGCGCTGTTCATCCTGACCGCGCTGGACGCCGGTACCCGTGCGGGCCGCTTTATGCTGCAAGATTTGCTCGGTAACTTCGTGCCGTTCCTGAAGAAAACCGACTCTCTGGTAGCGGGCATTCTGGGTACTGCGGGCTGCGTAGGCCTGTGGGGTTACCTGCTGTATCAGGGCGTTGTCGACCCACTCGGCGGCGTGAAGAGCCTGTGGCCGCTGTTCGGTATCTCTAACCAGATGCTCGCAGCCGTTGCTCTGGTGCTCGGTACCGTGGTCCTCGTGAAGATGAAACGCACCAAATACATCTGGGTAACGGTTGTTCCTGCGCTGTGGCTGCTGCTCTGCACCACCTGGGCGCTTGGCCTGAAGCTGTTCAGCGCCAACCCGCAGCTGGAAGGCTTCTTCTTCATGGCTAATCAGTACAAAGAGAAGATTGCAGCAGGCGGTGCGGATCTGACCGCGCAGCAGATTGCCAACATGAACCATATCGTGGTGAACAACTACACCAACGCGGGTTTGAGCATTCTGTTCCTGGTGGTGGTGTACAGCATCATCTTCTACGGCATCAAAACCTGGATGAACGTGCGCAACGCCGACGGTCGTACGGATAAAGAAACCCCGTACGTGCCGGTGCCGGAAGGCGGCGTGAAGACCTCATCACACCATTAAAATAATGGCGGGTGGCGCTACGCTGACCCGCCCTACACAGTAACTGTAGGCCCGGTAAGCGTAGCGCCACCGGGCTTTTTCTGTCTGGAACCCACAATGTTTGGTAACTTAGGCGAAGCAAAAAAATACCTCGGTCAGGCGGCGAAAATGCTGATTGGCATTCCGGACTATGACAACTACGTTGAGCATATGAAGACCAACCATCCGGATAAGCCGTACATGACCTACACCGAATTCTTCCGCGAGCGTCAGGAAGCGCGCTACGGCGGAAGTGGAGAAGGCGGCGTCCGCTGCTGCTAAAGGAGAGACCATGACCCCGATTGCCGTTACCCTGCTGACCGGTTTTCTCGGCGCCGGTAAGACCACCCTGCTGCGCCACATCCTGAATGAACAGCACGGCTTCAAAATCGCCGTCATCGAAAACGAATTTGGTGAGGTCTCGGTAGACGATCAGCTGATTGGCGATCGCGCCACCCAGATCAAAACCCTCACCAACGGCTGCATCTGCTGCACCCGCTCTAACGAATTAGAAGACGCCCTGCTGGACCTGCTCGACAGCCGCGACCGCGGCGAGATCGACTTTGACCGTCTGGTGATCGAGTGCACTGGCATGGCCGACCCCGGCCCGATTATTCAGACCTTTTTCTCTCACGAGATCCTCTGCCAGCGCTACCTGCTGGACGGCGTGATTGCCCTTGTGGATGCGGTTCACGCCGACGAGCAGATGAACCAGTTCACCATCGCCCAGTCTCAGGTAGGCTACGCCGACCGCATCCTGCTGACCAAAACCGACGTGGCGGGCGAAAGCGTTAAGCTGCGCGAGCGCCTGACGCGCATTAACTCCCGCGCGCCGATTTACACGGTGACGCATGGCGACATCGATCTGTCTCAGCTGTTCAACACCAACGGCTTTATGCTGGAAGAGAACGTCACCGCGAAACCGCGCTTCCACTTTATGGGAGACAAGCAAAACGACGTGGCGTCGATTGTGGTGGAGCTGGACTACCCGGTGGACATCAGCGAGGTTTCGCGCGTGATGGAGAACCTGCTGCTGTCGTTTGCCGACAAGCTGCTGCGCTACAAAGGGATGCTGTGGATCGACGGCGAGCCGAACCGCCTGCTATTCCAGGGCGTGCAGCGCCTGTACAGCGCCGACTGGGACAGGCCCTGGGGCGATGAACCGCCGCGCAGCGTGATGGTGTTTATAGGCATCCAACTCCCGGAAGAAGACATTCGAGCGGCGTTTGCAGGGCTGAAGAAATAACCTCCCCGAATAATCCCCTCTCCTCTATGGGGAGAGGGTTAGGGTGAGGGGTAAACTTATTTCACCGCTTCCGGCAGCGTTATAATCCACAGCTCGCTGTCCGACTCCGGCTTTTTCAGCGGCTTCACGCTGAGCGTGGTTTCCACCGGTTTATCATCCAGCGTCAGCTTGCCCTCCGCGTTCACCCGATAATCCTTGAGCTTCTTGCCCTCGACCGGGTGTTGCATCGCCACCTTCACGCCAAAGTCGTTATCGTTCGCCACCGCAAGCGTTTTGCTGTCGATCAGCGCCAGCCCTTCGGCCTTCTCCTGCTGCCAGCCCAGCGCGCGCAGATCGACAACCTGCGTTTTAGCCGCAAGCGTTATGCCGCGCTGCGCCAGGGTTTTCTCATCATCAAACTCAGGGTACTCGCCCGGCTTGTCAAAGGCGGAAAGGTCGCTCGCCTTGCTGAGATCCACCTTGTAAATCAGGTTACGCATGGCGTCATTTTTATCCTCACCCTGCTCAATCAGCAGGATATGCTGGTCATCGAGCGCCACAATGTCGCCGATTTTGGCATCGCTGTTTTTACCGTAGACCGCGCTGTCGATAGGGTAACCGTACATCGCGGTTTTGCCGGTCGCCGGGTCGAAGCTCACCAGACGCGTAAACAGCGCCTGCTTTTTGCTCTTACCGTCAATATCCAGCGTGCTTTGCACGGCGGCGATAATCCGCCCGTCCGGCATCCGGGTCAGGCCTTCAAAGCCCCGGTTTGCCTGGCGCCATTTGATAATATTTGGCAGACCGCCCGCGATGGATTTCTCCCCTTCCGCTGCCTGCGGCCCGTGGATCGCCAGGATCTTCCCTTTGCTATCGACGTTGATCAGGAACGGGCCATACTCGTCGCACAGCCAGTAGCCGCCTTTGCCGTCCGGGGTGATGCCTTCCGTGTCCAGCCCGCGATTGTCGCCATTCAGAATGTTTAGCGTGTCGCTGAATGCCACTTCATTGGTGGAGCCAATCACGCCGCTTTGCAGCGGCAGGCCGTTAATCTCGCCTTTATCGTCATGCAGCGGGCGGGCGTCGATAGCCTCCGCTTTGCCGTTCTGGACGCGGATGGTCATCAGCAGCGGCGCGAAATCTGGCGTGACAAATATTTTGGCTTCGTTTTTACCCATTTTTGGCGCATCGGCGTTGGGACCGCGATCGGTCACGGTCGCAAAGGTCAGGGCATCGCCCTGCTTGCCGGTAAACAGCAGGCCAGAGCCAATCCCGACCGGGAGTCCGTTCGGAAACGCGCTGGCAAACGCGCCGCTGTATTTCACATGCGAGCCTTCAGGGAAGCTGACGATATAGCGCTCTGCGGTAGGTTGAGCCGCCAGGGCAGAGAATGAGAGCGCGCAGCTCACGAGCACAGGAATAATTTTTCTTTTCATGTTGTTAGCATCCAGTTAGTGAAGCCAACAACGTAATGAAGAAACGTGTCAGAAAAATGACATGAAAGGACGGCGGATCTGCACAAAATTACGTATAGCAACCACCAGAAATGTAAACCTCTGTCTTTATCTGTGACAGATGAAACACTTTTGGAAATTATTAGAAACTCAATTAATTCATCTCAAATGGCTTTCTTTGCCTCGTTCAGTTGTCGTTTAGCCAAAACTCTAAACTGTTCCTAAACGCGAATTTATTTGCCATTGACGACCTTCTAAACAAACAATTTGGCAACAGATAAAGATTAAATACCCAACAAAAACAGTATAAAACCGCGATAGACATCACATTTGCAGTCATAAACATCCGTTGTTAAGGTGCCCTCAGATTAATTTGATAACGAGGAACACTCATGAAAAAGCTTAACGTACTCATCCTTTCCGCCCTGACCGCGGTATCTGGCTCCGCACTGGCAATGGGCGGCAGCATTGAGCAGGGGAAAAACTTTACTAACCTCAATCTGGAAATGGGGAAATCCTCATCCGGCCTGTACGCTGAAAGCAACTGGCTGAAAAACACTGACGACGGCACCCAGACTGGCGGCGTAGGTGCAGGCTACAACTTTGAAGTCGGCCCGGTGATGTTGAACGCAGGTGCGAAAGCGATCTACATCGGCCCGAAAAAAGGCGATAACGGCGTTGCGTTCCCAATCGGTGGCGGCGTAAACGTGGCCCTGACCGACAGCATCAACGTCTTCGGTGAAGGCTATGTGGCACCAGACGGCCTGAACAACAGCGTGAAAAACTACGTTGAAGCCAACGGCGGCGTAAGCTGGACCCCAATCAAACCAGTTACGCTGAAAGTGGGTTACCGCCACGTGAGCGTTGACGGCAAAGATGGTCGTCCAAACCACACCCTGATTGACGGTGCGTATGTGGGCGGCGGCGTGAGCTTCTAAGGCTCCGCAACGTGCAAAAAAAACCTGCCATCCGGCAGGTTTTTTTATGGTTGAAATTACTTACGCACCACTACCAGCTTCTGGTTCACAAACTCTTTGATCCCCAGATCCGACAGCTCGCGCCCGTAGCCGGACCGCTTCACGCCGCCGAACGGCAGCTCTGGCGCGGTATCGGTGAGCCAGTTGATGTACACCATCCCGGTCTCAATCCGCGACGCCATTTTCTTCGCGCGCTCGATGTCCTGGCTGAATACCGCACCGCCCAGGCCGTAGTGGGAGTCGTTCGCCAGCGCGACCGCTTCGTCGTCGCTTTTCACCACGTACATCTGCGCCACCGGGCCGAAGAACTCCTCGAAGTACGCCGGGTTATCGCGGGAGATATTCGTCAGGATCGTCGGTTCGAAGAAACTCCCGTCGCGCTGCACCGGCTTGCCGCCATAGTGCAGCGTCGCACCGTTTTTCACCGCCTCGTTAACCTGTTTGGTCAGCGTTTCGAGGGCATCTTTAGACGACAGCGGCCCCAGCGTGGTGGTTTCGTCCAGCGGATCGCCAATCTTCACCTGCTTAAACGCCTCGGTGAATTTGCTCAGGAACGCGTCTGCAATCTTCTCATGCAGGATAAAGCGCTTCGCCGCGGTACAGACCTGCCCGGCATTGTTGAGCCGCGCATTCACGCCTATTTTCACGGCTTTATCAAGGTCGGCATCATCCAGCACCACGAACACGTCATTACCGCCCAGCTCCAGCGTAGATTTCTTGATGTGCTTCGCCGCCTGCGCGGCCACCGCGCTGCCGGCCTTTTCGGAGCCGGTTAATGCGGCACCCTGCACACGATCGTCAGCGATAATTTTTGCCACCTGCTCGGACGAGATAAACAGGTTGGTCCACGCCCCTTCCGGCGCGCCCGCCTCGCGCACCAGATGGGCAAAAGTCTCGGCGCAGTGCGGCACGATGCTGGCATGCTTGGCGATCACCGGGTTCCCCGCCGCCAGGTTTGGCGCCAGAACGCGCATCAGCTGGTAATACGGGAAGTTCCACGGCTCAACGGCCATCAGCACACCGATGGGGTGATGCTCCACCCAGGCTTCCCCAAGCTCAGAATCGTACTTCACCGGGGCCAGGAACTGCTTCGCGTTGTCGGCGTAGTAGCGGGCGATCTGCGCGCACAGCTTCACCTCGCCGCGGCTCTGCTCGATGAGCTTACCCATCTCCCGGCTTGCGATTTTCGCCAGATCCTCCACGCGCTCGTCGATCAGGTCGGCAAGCTTATGCAGCACCGGCAGGCGCTGGCTGATGTCGCCTTTCGCCCAGTCCGAATGATAAAGCGCATCGGCCGCCTTGAGCGCCGCTTCGATATCCGCGTCGGTATGCGAGGGGTATTCTTTGATGAGCTGGTTAGTGGCAGGATTTACTGTCTGATAAGCCATGTCGAATCTCCTTGTTTTACCGCTTAGGGTATTAAGGGTAGTCAACATGACTGGCTATGGACGTAAAGTTGGGTATATCCGGAAGGTTCTTAATGAAGCGCTGCCAGACGGTTCGCTGACGTGGTATAAAAAACCTTCAGAAGGAGCGCCCATGACCGATACCCGATACGTCCGTCAGACTTTTCACCGTGCCTCAGGCCTTGAGCTGCGCAGCACCTGGCAGAGTACGCAGGCGTACAAACGCCACAGTCACCCTCAGCTTTCCATCGGCGCGATTATGGAGGGCCAGACCTGCTGCGTGTGTCATGATAAAGAGTACATCCTTAACCCCGGGGACCTCATCGTGATCCCGGCCTGTGCGCCGCACAGCTGTAACCCCGTCGCCGGTAATCCGCGCAGCTACCATATGCTCTATATCGACACCGGGCTTCCGCTGGCGCTACAGGTGATTCGTAGCCCTGACCTGTTTGCCCATTACCTGGACGTTGTCGAGACAATGTCTCCAGCGTCAGTCGACACGCTGCTTTCTGCCCTTCCCCGCGGTGCGGATAACGCAGACGCGCTTCGCTCAACCAGCCAGCAGGTTCAGGAGGCATTTCTTTCCGATCTCACCTGCCCGCCGTCCCTCGACGAGCTTGCCCAGCGCTTCTCGCTGCGCAAGGAGACGCTGATTCGCACCTTCAGGCAGGACACCGGCCTGACGCCGGGCAGCTTTCTCAACATCTCCCGCGTGGAATACGCTAAAGCGCGGCTGCGCGCCGGGGATGATATTGCCGACGTCGGCTACCAGAGCGGCTTTGCCGACCAGAGCCACTTTCATAAGACCTTCGTGAGCTATACCGCCGCCACGCCGCGCCAGTACGCCACGGGCCGATCAATATCCGACAATAAATAGGTTCTGCAGCGCCGTACACTGACCTCGGATTGTTAACCGAGGTCTCAATGGAACTGTTATTTCCTTCCGCTTTTCTTGCGCTGGCGCTGGCGCATTTTGTTGCCCTGCTCAGCCCGGGTCCGGATTTCTTCCTGCTGGTAGGCTACGCCGCACGCTATCGTCTGCGCGGCAGCGCCGGGCTGTGCCTCGGCATCGCCGCGGGAAACGCGCTCTATATTCTTCTGGTGATTATCGGCTGGAGCGCGCTGCGCCAGTTTACGTGGCTGTTTACGCTGATCGAACTTTGCGGGGCGCTGTATCTGCTGTGGATCGGCTCGCATCTGGTGCGCAGCCGACCACAGGCGCTGGCGCTAAATGAAACTCACCAGCGCTTCCCTTCGCTGCGCAAGCAGATCCTGCTGGGGCTCGGTTCGGCGCTGTTAAACCCGAAGAACGCGCTTTTCTATCTGGCGCTGATGACGGCGCTGCTGGGGCCGGACGTCACGCTGCTTCAGCAGGCGACCTGCGGCGTCTGGATGGTAATGGTAGTGCTGGCGTGGGATCTGGCGCTGGTGACGCTGATGGGCTTATCGGCGGTGCAACAGAAGCTCAGCCGTTCGCTGTGGTGGATTGAGCGCACGGCGGGGGTGGTGTTGATGGGGTTTGGGGGATGGGTGCTGTTGCGGATACTCGAATAGCCCGGATATTAAGGAGCATAGATCTAACAGGAATTAACCATCTTTCGAATTAAAGCTTACCTCAGATATGAGGACAATAAGCAAGCTGTCCTCATTATTTCATTTAGGAATGAGTGAGGCCAAGAAACTTTGGTCACAACAATAATGAGCCTTTCTTAACATAAGATACAAACTAACGTTTCAGCGCTTTACTAAATGCCATACCAAGCAAGGTATGTTCTGTAATATGTTCAAGAACAACCTCCTCCAGTGTTGAAGCTGACTGTGCAATTAAAGCCTTGTAGTAACCTACACATCTGTTTTCAATGTAAAGACCTGTGATATTTTTTTTGTATTTCTCCGCTGCCTTAAGGGAACTTCAGCAGCAGAGTCAAACCTATTTAATAAATAGTTACGCTGAAAATCGCTGACAAACAATTGCATTTCCCAACGTTTTCTTTTAGAAGTAACAGAGAGCAGCAAATGCTCCTCCTTACGCAAATCAATATTCTCAACAATAAAATCAGTCGATTCAGGCAATTGTATCTGGCTCGATTTCATGCAAGAGAGTATAGTTACCTTGCCGCGAATAGTTTTCTTTCTTGAAGCTGTTTCGACATATAGGTGACATTCCGCACCTTCAGCATGTTCGAGCCAGAGTGTTATGCCACCATCAAGTAAAACATCAATATTTTCATCGGCTCGAAGATACCTTCTGGACATGTAAAAGGTAATATAGCTATCATCAATTTTTCCTAAAAGCTTAATTCGTTGAGACTCAACGTCTTCAAGATAAATATCTTCAAGCAAGACTCGCTTATCCGAATTATCGGGGATCGTTGAAAGTTCAGGAGTGTCCTCACCCTTGATAGTAAAATTAATGAATTCTCGTGTTACAAGGTCAAGAGCATAAATAATAATCTTATCCTCCATTTTGTTTTTTCCGAAATAAAGTTTAAGACGATCAAGTTTATGCCTTAAAGTATGCCACTGATTTCCACCGATAGACTGGTGATATTTTTTTCCATAGAATAAAAAATCGAACCGAAGCCGCTCATTTTCGATGACTATCCGTCCATTTTGTAACGGAGTAAGTGACTTAAATTTCTTCTCGCTTAGAACCATTGGTGCAAGCGTTGCTGACTGCTTGCTGTTCAGATGTTGTAATACCCCATTTTGCTCCCATCCTGATTTACCATCATGCAGCTGCACACGAACTACTGTTCCTGACTGCCGCTTTATTAATACCAACAGATTTTTCACCTGATTAACATGAATTTTTCGCGACTTTAACGTAGACGCTTTAATGGTAAAAAGTAGCTCCTCTTTCTCAGTACGTGCACGTACCTCAATACGATCTACTTGCAATTGGACATGGTCAATCACAACGGGTAACCAACCTTTCTCTTTTTTAGCCGCTACATCACCAATGGGCTTAGCTAATTTATTCTTCGCATTTTGCCCAGAAATAAAACACGGATGAAGAGGCCACGGCGGACCAAGCGCATCAAACAATACCCGAGAACCCGATGGATGCTCATAATAGTAAACACGCTGACCACACGTTTTACATTCTACATTCGGCACAGTAAATGAACGGAAATCACGATAATGATTCTTCTTAAGATTGTAATCAGACTCAACCGTTGATTTTTTCACTTTGGATTTCGCAGACGAATTGCCTACAGTAAAAGGCCTGACGATACCATTGATGGTTCGAAAGATTACATAGCTCATAACTTCAACTCGTTGAAATAGAATCTTATCAAGATTACCCCCATAATCAAAAATATAAAAGCTTTAACGTTACTTTTCGCTTAGACTGTTATCCACTATCTACATAATGGCTTTCAACCACACATCCTTTCCTGCTATTATCCTTAACAATTATTAGTCATTAACTCAACATTTACTTTTAATACTTATCTGTTTACTCAAAAATCGGTCTCCGGAAATATATATTCAAAGCAAAACACTCTTGTAAACAAAAAGTTAAATTTCAAAAAAAATATCAAATAAAAATCATAAAACTACTTACAATTAAAAAATCAATAGAACAGTTAAAAATAAATAGAAAAAAATATGGCAATCTAAAATATTTAATTACCGATTATTACACTCACAAATTAGAACAAAATTTACAATTCTATGTTAATTACCTGCGAAAACTGTGAATGGGGAGAGTGCAAATAGTAACCAGATCACCTTTGCACATTCCCCCTGCTTCCCTCTATCCTTAACCCATGGAAAAAATAGCTGAACTCAAACGCGCCAAGCTGCTGGCGCTGTCGCTGCTGCTGATTGCCGCCGCGGCCTTTATCACCACCCTGTTCCTGCCGCAGACCTTCTGGGTGCGCGGCGTGAAGGCCATTGCCGAGGCGGCGATGGTCGGCGCGCTGGCAGACTGGTTTGCCGTAGTTGCGCTGTTTCGCCGGGTGCCGATTCCGTTTATCTCGCGCCATACCGCGATTATCCCACGCAATAAAGACCGAATCGGCGACAATCTCGGCCAGTTTGTACAGGAGAAGTTTCTCGACACGCAATCGCTGGTGGCGTTGATCCGCCGCTATGAACCTGCCCAGATGATCGGCGCCTGGTTCAGCAAGCCCGACAACGCCCAGCGCGTCGGGCTGCATTTGATGCAGGTGATGAGCGGTTTTCTCGAACTCACCGACGACGGACGCATTCAGCGTCTGCTCAAACGGGCGGTGCATAAGGCCATCGACAAGGTCGATTTCACTGAAACCAGCGCCGTGATGCTGGAGAGCATGACCAAAAACAACCGCCACCAGGTGCTGCTGGATGCGATCATTAACCGTCTGATTACCCTGATTCAGCGGGAGAGCACGCGGGACTTTATTGCCGATCAAATTGTCCACTGGCTGAAGACCGAACACCCGCGCAAGGCGATGGTGCTGCCCACCGAGTGGCTGGGCGATCAAAGCGCGGAGATGGTGTCGAACGCGGTGAACGCGCTGCTGGACGATATCAGCCACGATAGCACGCACCAGATCCGCCAGGCGTTCGACCGCGCCACGCTGAAGCTTATCGACAACCTGAAAAACGATCCGGAAATGGCGGCGAAAGCCGACAACATCAAGCACTACCTGAAAAACGATGAGGCGTTTAACCGCTATCTGGGAGAGATGTGGGCTGACCTGCGCCAGTGGCTGAAGGCAGATATGCAAAGCGAAGACTCGCGAGTGAAGCAACGCATCGCCAACGCCGGGCTGTGGTTTGGCGAAACGCTGTCTAACGACGCCAGCCTGCGGGCGTCGCTGAACGAGCATCTGGAGCAGGCCGCACACCGCCTCGCACCGGATTTCGCGGCGTTTCTGACCCGCCACATCAGCGACACGGTCAAAAGCTGGGACGCCAAAGACATGTCCCGCCAGATTGAGCTTAACATCGGTAAAGATCTGCAGTTCATCCGCGTCAACGGCACGCTGGTCGGCGGGACGATTGGCCTGATTCTGTTTTTACTCTCGCAGCTGCCTGCCGTGCTGGGGCATTAATCTACTTTGGGCGGCGCGATGACGTAGCGCGTCGCCTCGAAGCGGTTGAGAATCAGGTGCACCAGGAAGACCATCGTCAGCGTTGCGACCAGCGAAAAGGTGACGGAGGTGATGCGGTAGAGATCGCTGAACACCAGGTCAGTGTCCGGATGCATGTTCTGCCCGAACATAATACCGATGGTGGTGATGCTGGAGAACCCCACGCCCGCGCCCACCTTTTCCATCACGTGCAGGCGCGCGCCAAACGCCAGCCCGAGGCCAATCAGCGGCATCATTAATAGCATATGGCTGCTGTGATCGTAGAGGATCAGCTGCACCACCAGAATGTAGAGGCAGCCCAGCACCACGCCGACTACGCGCCAGATAGAGCTCATCACCGAACCGCGATAGTGCATCGGGAACAGAATCAAAATCCCCGCCATCAGCGCCGAAAGCGAATCGCTTAAGTCGCTAATCTGAAACACCACGAATATCAGCGTCGCGACGGTGCCGGAGAGCAGCGACTCGTGGCGCACGCGGGCGTCGTCTTTCTCAATCAGCGGTGGCGGCTTGCGGGGCTCCACGTCCGGCAGGAGGTAGTTCATCAGCGCGCTCAGGCACACCGCCATCACGCTCGCTTCGATGTTGGAAAACAGCAGCGTGTGCCAGTTGGTGGTGGGGTAGCTCATAAAGTTGAGCATCACGCTCTGGCACACCACGCCCATTGAGCCAAACAGGAACAGCGGCCCCTTGCTCATAAAGCGAAAGCGCATCACGTACAGGGCAAACACCACCAGCGTCATGATGACCGGCCATTGCGACAGATAGCCGATAATGAAGATCATTTCGACGCAGTTTAGCGCGGCGCTGAAAATAAACTGCTTCGCCACGTGGCGGTTAAAGACCGGCACCAGCGACAGGAGCATGATCGGATAGACCACAAAAAACACGCCGTAGCTGGTGTTGTAAAAGCTGGAGATGCTCAGCGCAATCATCCCGGCAAAGACGATACGCAGGGTCTGGCGAAAGTCGTTTGCCGTGTAGACAATGTTGCCGTGCGGGGTAAAGACCCGCGCCAGGGTGCTAATAGACATCGAACTAATAAACATAGTGAAGCAGGCTCACCAGGTGGATCTGCATCCCGGAGAAGAAGCGCGCAAACGGCCCCTCGCTGTTGTAGAGCTGCACGGTCGCGCGTGCGCCGGTCGGCAGATGCTTCGGCAATTCTTCGTCCAGCGCCACGTGGATGCGCATGCGTTGGGCATCGCGCACCCAGCGGTTAGAGGTTTCCGGCTCGGACAGCTGACCGTTCACGGCCTCCTGACCTGCCAGTATCCCCGCGTCGCTGCTGGTCACGTGGGCGCGGAAAACGTGCCCCGGGAAGGCGTCAAACACCACGGCGGCGTCGGTGCCCTGATGGGTGTGGCGCAGGCTCTTCTCGCGGAAATCGGCGACGATATCGGTCTGGTTATTCACCAGCGCCAGCGCGGCGGAGCCGGACGAAGCGTAAAAGCCCGGGCTTAACTGCAGGTTACTGACCGTGCCGTCCGCCTGGGCGTAGACCTTCGTCCAGCCGAGGTTGAGTTCCGCGTCATCCAGCGCGTTGCGGTATTTTTGCAGCGTCACGTTGCGGTGCTCGTCCCGCTCGCCGCGCTGAATGCGCAGGTTATGGATGTTGGCCTGAATGGAGCTGACGGACTGCTCGCTGCTCTGCCAGGTGGTGCGAACCTTATCCAGATCCGCCTGCGAAACGTTCTGCAGCGTGCTCAGCTTCTGGTAGCGGTCGAAGGTGACTTTATCGTTACGCGCGGTCAGCACGGCGGTTTTCAGGCTGGCCTGCGCGGCGGCGATCTGCGCGTCCAACTGGTCGTTGGACAGGCGTGCCTGCTCAAGCGCGATTTGCGCCGCTTCCACTTTATTGCGAAACGGCGTGTCGTCGAGCTCAAACAGCAGATCGCCTTTCTTCACCTGGCTGTTGTTGTGGACATGTACCGCCGCCACATAGCCGGAGACGCGCGGAGAAACCGGCGTCACCACGCGCATCACGGTGGAGTCCGGCGTCAGCGGGATCCAGATATCCGCGACGATAAAGTAGACAAACATCAGCAGGAAAGAGGCAATACTTACCCTTACCCAGCGGGCAAACTTTTGTTCAGGAGTCATTATTTTTCGGTCTTGTTATCTTCTTCGCGGATTGACCGCAAATTGCAGGCGATTTGATTCAGCGTGGCGCTGAAAATGTCGATATGTTCCGGCGCGATGTTTTGCGATACGCGCGCCTGATACGTCTCAATCACCTGAGTGAGCCTTTTTAATATGGCTTTTCCCTCAGGCGTCAGCGTCAGAAGCCGGATGCGCTTGTCATAAGGCGATACGGTGCGCAGCAGGTAACCCTGCTTTTCCAGCTGTGTCAGGGTGCGCATCAGCGGCGGCAGTTCAATGCCCTGCACCTCCGCCAGCTCGCTCATCGAGACGTTATCCCCGAGCTGATGAAGCTGCATCATCACCGTCCAGCTCGACTGGGTTAACCCGGTATCGAGAATGGCGTCGTCAATGACGGCACGCCACTGGCGCACGATCATCGCCATCCGCATACCCATCGGCCTGCGGCAGAACAGTTCTTCTTCACTCATGGGAAATCCTCTCGTAGTACGCCATCACGATAATAGTTATCAGGATAAGTATCAAGAAACGAGAAGTTAAAGCGCAGGAATTGCGAAAACGATGTTCTCCCTCTCCCCGTGGGAGAGGGTCGGGGTGAGGGCACCAGCCCGCAGCAGAGTTTAGCGGCTAAAAAGTCTCTGAACGGCACTTTTTCCCAAAGCCGTCACCACCACCTCCCTGTACCCCGCCACGCGCTGGATCCACCCTTTGCTTTCCAGATAAATCAACAGCGCCGCGCCCGCCTCACCGCCAAGATGAAACCGCCGCTCGCTCCAGTCCAGACAGGCGCAGCAGGCCTTGCGACGGGGATGAGGGGTTAGCGGAATACCGAGCTTCAGAAACTCCTCGCGGCCATACGGCGTGAGCGCTGAACCGTCGGCCTCCAGCCAGCCTTCTGCCTGCATGAAATCATAGATTTGCACCGCCACCGTTCCGGCAAGATGGTCGTAGCAGGTCCGCGCTTCACGCAAGGCTTTCGGCGCGGTGGTTTCCGGCGGGGTGATGCGGCTCCAGGAGAGCCCCATCATCTGCTCGACCAGCGCCGCCACGTCGTGGCCCGCCAGGCGATAGTAGCGATGCCGCCCCTGAGACAGGCAGGTGATCAGCTTTCCCTCCACCAGCCGGGCGAGATGTCCGCTGGCGGTCGACGGCGCAACGTCTGCCGCCGCGCTCAGTTCGGTGGCGGTCCATGCCCGCCCGTCCATCAGCGCGCACAGCATCTTCACGCGCGACGGATCGGCTATAGCCGCCGCCACCGCCGCAATGGCCTGCTCCAGCGCCGCGCTGTTATCAGGGGGTAAGCTCGTCTTTAACATTCGTCGCCCAGGGTTTGGTGATCTTTGCGGCCAGCTTATCATTATCCGTCAGCAGAATAAGGTGATTCGCATGGTCGCTGTACTGGGTCAGGATAGACACGCCCTTTGCGGCCAGCGCGGCCGCTAGCTCGCCCAGCTCGCCGGGCCGCTCCTGTTTCAGTTTTCTGATTACCGGCTTGCGTACGGCCTGCACGTTGAACCCGGCTTCCACCAGCACCCGGTGGGCTTTTTCCCCCTCTTCCACCAGGAAGTGGGCATTCGTGCCAAATACGCCACCGCCTTCCAGCCCCACGCCGTTGTGCCCCAGCAGCTGTCCAAAGCGCGCCAGTTCACCGGGGATATCGCTAAAAATCACATGAACGTCATACATCCTCGTGCCCTCCGGTTTCGGAACTGTACTCCCGCACCAGCTGTGCTACCCGAATACGGTAGAAAGAAAAAATCGACTCCCGCCCTTCGGCCTGAGCGGCCAGATGGAAGACGTTCTGCTTCCAGCGGCGGACGGCCTCTTCATCCCGCCACCAGGAAAGGGACAGGATTTTGCCGTCGGTCGTCAGGCTCTGGAACCGTTCGATATCGATAAAGCCGTCGATGTCGGCCAGCAAAGGCTTAAGCTCTGCGGCAAGCTGAAGATAGCGCACCTGATGGGCAGGCGCGGCTTTGGCTTCGAAAATGACTGCAATCATGGGTGTATCTCCGTTGTGAGGATGCGGAGAGGATGCAGGATGAAAAAGCACAATACTTCGGTAGGGAGCGAAGCGTTGTGCCAGATGGCGCTACGCTCAACTTCTCGTTGAATTCCGGTGAGGACACACTTATGATTAATGTACGGATAAATACCGTACATTATTTTTACCTATGAAACGAGGCGTTAAGCCCGAATAAAGTCTGAGAATGAAACCATGTCAGCACTGAAGAAACAGCGCATCGATCTCCGGTTAACCGAAGATGACAAAAACATGATCGAAGAAGCGGCGGCGATGACAAACCAGTCGATTTCTCAATTTATGGTCAGCACAGCCTCTGAACGCGCAGCAGAGGTCATTGACCAGCACCGCCGTCTGGTCCTTAGCGAAGCATCCTGGAATACGGTGATGGATGCTATCAGCAATCCGCCTGCGCCAAATAACCGCCTGAAGCGAGCGGCTAAGCGTCTCCTGGATATGGAGTAAAACGTGAACGACGTGAAGATAGGGATTTTTTCAGAAGACGTTGAGTATGACCTAAGCCAGTTCGACTGCGGAGAAGAGAGCCTTAACACTTTCCTGACGGAGCACCTGAAACGCCAGCATCGTGGAAAGTTTTTGCGGGGTTATGTCCTCACCACACGAGAGCCAAAACCGCGTATTCTGGGCTATTACACGCTCTCCGGAAGCTGTTTTGAAAAGGCTTACCTGCCCTCAAAAAGTCAGCAAAAACGTATTCCTTATAAAAATGTGCCGAGCGTCACCCTTGGCCGTCTGGCGATTGATAAACGTATTCAGGGGCAAGGCTATGGAGAATTACTCGTTATTCATGCCATGAAGACCGTTTATCTGGCCTCCTTTGCCGTCGGCATTCACGGCCTGTTTGTTGAAGCACTCAGCCATAAAGCCAAAGATTTTTACCTCAAAATGGGGTTCATACCGCTCCTGGCCGAGAATGAATGCACGCTGTTCTTACCGACGAAAACCTTTGAGAGCGTGTTTGAAGAGTGATCCAGCACGTAACGCCCCGGCTAGCGGGGCGTGCTTTACCTTCAGCGGTCTTAACCCAGAATCGACCTCGGCTCCATAAATGCCCTAATCCCCCACTCGCCCATCTCGCGCCCCACGCCGGAGTGCTTAAACCCGCCGAACGGCGCTTTCGGTTCATGGGCGAGGGTGTTCACCAGCACGCGACCGGAAACAATCTGCTGCGCCACGCGTCGCGCGCGGTCCGCATCGCCGCCCAGCACCATCGCGCTCAGCCCGTATTCTGTGTCATTGGCAATGGCGACGGCCTCCGCCTCGTCACGATAGGGAATGACGCACAGCACCGGGCCAAAAATCTCGTCACGGGCAACCGCCATCCGGTTGTTCACGTCGGCAAACAGCGTCGGGCGCACAAACCAGCCGTCTCGCGTCCCGTCCGGTCTCCCTTCTCCACCCGCCAGCAGACGCGCCCCCTCTTCGATGCCTTTACGGATATAGCCCTGCACCCGCTGCCACTGCTTTTCACTGACCATCGGGCCGACGTCCGTCGCGCTATCGCGCGGGTCGCCGGATTTCACCGCCGCCACGGCCTGCGCCAGCGCGGTTTCGATCTCCGCCTTACGCGCCTGCGGCACCAGAATGCGCGTTCCGGCCACACACGCCTGCCCGCTGTTCATAAACCCGGCCTGAATCACCAGCGGGATCGCCTGCGCCAGATCCACATCATCCAGCAGGATCGTCGGCGACTTACCGCCTAACTCCAGCGTCACGCGCTTAAAGCTCTCCGCCGCGTTGCGCAGGATCGCTTTGCCGGTATTCGTGGAGCCGGTAAACGAGATTTTTGCCACGTCCGGATGGCGGCTAATGGTTTCACCTACCGTCTCGCCGCGCCCGGTGACGATGTTAAACACGCCCGGCGGCAGCGCGGCATCGCGCAGTGCTTCGGTGACAATCCGGGTTTGCAGGGCGCTCATTTCGCTCGGCTTGATGACAGCCGTACAGCCCGCCGCCAGCGCGGCCGCCAGCTTGCCGCAGATAAACCCCGCGTCGCTGTTCCACGGCGTGATAAGCCCGGCCACCCCAAGCGGCGTCATCTGCACCGTGGCCGCGCCTGCGGGAGTGACGAACTCAAACGCCTCCAGCGCCTCAATGGCCTGAGCAATCACCTCCGCCGGATAGCTGGCCATCCACGCCGATCGTGAGGCGGGCGCGCCGTACTCTTCAACGATCGCGTCGAGCAGATCGTCGTGACGAGCGGCCACGGCGGCGTGCATACGTTTTAGCGCCGCGATGCGTTCCTGCTTTGTGGTCTGCGACCACGCCGGAAACGCCGCTTTTGCCGCCGCAACGGCGCGCTCTGCGTCAACCTCATCCGCCAGACGAACCTGGCCGATGACCTTCGCCGTCGCCGGGTTGTACAAATCAAACCACTCGGTACCGTGCGGGGTAACAAATTCGCCGTTAATAAAAATCTGTTCGATGGTGTGCATATAAACCTCCTCAGGCTGTGTGAGCACAGTCTGGCACGGCTTCTCCGTTGCGATAATCCACGCTATGCTGCAAGGGTTGTTTCGATTTTCAGGATAATCTATGCATCGTTCAGGTCTGACAGAGCTGGAAGTAGTGATGGCCGTCGTGCGGCGCGGCAGCTTTCGCGCCGCGGCGCAGGAGCTGGGCATGTCCGCCACGGCGGTCAGCAACGCCATCGCCGGGCTGGAGAGCCGCCTTGATACCCGCCTCTTTAACCGCACCACCCGCAGCGTGGCGCTCACCGACGCCGGACAGCGCTACGTGGCGCGTATCGGCCCGGCCCTGCAGGAGATCCGTCTCGCCAGCGAGGAGATCCACAGCGACACCGGGGAACTTACCGGCACTCTGCGTCTGAACGTGCCGAATCATATCGGCGCCCTGTTTCTGGACCAGCTGCTGATCGACTTTATGATCCGCTACCCGAAGATGCGCGTAGAGACCGTCAGCGAAGCGCGAATGATCGACATCGTCGCGGAAGGCTTTGACGCGGGGATCCGCCTTGAGGAGTCCGTGCCGCAGGACATGATTGCCGTGCCGCTAACCGGAGAGATCCGCCAACTGGTGACCGGCACGCCGGACTATTTTGCACGTCACGGCATTCCGCAGACGCCGGACGATCTGCTTTCACATCAGGGGATCGGCATGCGCATGGCCCACGGCGGGATCTACCGCTGGGAGCTGGCGCGTCGGGGGGAAACGTACGTCCTTGCCGTGCCGCCGCGCTTTGCGACGTCCGATCTTTTTGCCTCGATCCGCGCCGTGAAAGCGGGATTAGGGGTGGGATTTTTGCCGGAACTGTATATCCGGGAAGAGCTTGAGCGTGGAGAACTGGTGAGCGTCTTAGACGACTGGGCGCAGCCCTTTGCCGGGCTGCGCCTGTATTACCCCGGCCATCGCCACGTTCCGCCAGGGCTACGGGCGCTGGTGGCGATGATCCGCGAGCGCGGGATTATTCCAGGTTAGCCTTATTCAGCCCGTAAGCCGCGTCCAGCGAGCCGGGCGCCATGCGGGAGGTGATCCCCAGACGGTTCCAGGCGTTGATCGCCACGATGGCGAAGTTCAGCTCTGAAATCTCCACGTCCGAGAAGTGCTCCGCCACGCTGCGGTACAGCGCGTCGCTTACCCCGTGAACGCCAATCTGGGTCAGCGCTTCGGTGAAGGCCAGCGCGGCTTTCTCGCGGGCGCTGAACAGCGGGGACTCGCGCCAGGCCGCCAGATGGTACAGGCGCAGCTCGCGCTCGCCGGCGATTTTGGCCTCTTTCGAGTGCATATCCAGGCAGAAGGTACAGCCGTTCAGCTGCGATACGCGAATGTCGATCAGGTGCTTCAGCGCCGGGTCGATGGAGGTTTTTGCCACCTCCATGCTCAGGGCAGACAGCGCGTTGGCAAGGGCAGGTGTAACTTTATGGTGGTTAACGCGAGTGCTCATTGTCTTTCCTCTTTTTGTGCGGCATATGTCATGCGATGCGGCAAATCTACGCCGTTCATGACATAGTAAAAAGATACAAAACGCGTGAAACGAGGTAGGACATGAAGCCGGGCTATCACGAGATTTATTCCCGCTATCGCGACAATATCACGCGCGGCGTGCTGAAGCCGGGCGATAAGGTGCCCGCCATCCGCGTGCTGGCGGAAGAGCTGAAGGTGGCGCGTAAAACCGTCGAAACGGCGTACGCCATTCTGACGGGTGAGGGGTATCTGGTGAGCCAGGGCGCGCGCGGCACGCGGGTTAACCCGGATTTACTGTTGCCGGATAACACTGCCCCTGCGGAACAGCCCACCGGCGCGCTCCCGGCATCGCTCATCAGCCAGCGCGAGCGGGCGGGGTTTCTGCGTCCCGGCATCCCTGCCCTCGACAGCTTCCCGTATAAAAAATGGCTGCTGCTGGCGGGCCAGGCGACGCGCGCCATGCGTCAGGAGGAGATGCTCAATCCGCCCGTTCTGGGCTGGTATCCGCTGCGCCAGGCCATCGCCAGCTATCTCAATATCTCACGCGGGCTGTCCTGCAGCGCCGAGCAGGTGCTGATCACCAGCGGCTACAGCGGCAGCCTGCGGCTGATCCTCGACACCCTTGCCAGCCGCAGCGACAAGGTGGTGTTTGAAGATCCGGGCTATTTTATGGGCCAGCAGCTGCTCAAGCGGATCGTGCCGCGCCTGCACACGGTGCCGGTCGACCGTTCAGGTATCGACACGGACTACCTGCTCCGTCACCATCGCGATGCACGTTTTGCCATCGTCACCCCGTCGCACCAGAGCCCGCTGGCGGTCACCCTCTCGCTGCCGCGCAAGCAGCAGCTGCTCGACTGGGCCAGTCAGAACGAGGCGTGGATTATCGAAGACGATTACGACGGGGAGTTTCACTACACCCGCAAGGTGCTGCCGTCTCTGAAAAGCCTCGACCAGCACGACCGGGTAATTTTTATGGGCACCTTCAGTAAAACCATCATGCCGTCGCTGCGCATGGGCTACGTGGTGATGCCCGCCAGCACTGTCGGGGCCTTTACCGACTGCGCGGACATTACCACCAGCGGCCAGCCGGTGCTGACGCAAAAGATCCTCACCGCGTTTCTCAACGAAGGGCATTTTTTCCGTCATTTGAAAAAGATGCGTGCGCTGTATCAGACCCGCCGCGACTGGATGATTGCCGCCCTGCGCGAGGTGTATGGCGATCTGTTTTTCACCGAGCAAAACGACGGCGGGATGCATATCGTGGCGTTCCTGACCAGAGGAAGCGGTGACCGGGAAGTGGCGCGCTGCTGGCAGGAACAGCAGTTACAGGTGAATGCGCTTTCAGAGTGGTATCGCGGGTCGGGCAAACGCTACGGGCTGGTGATGGGCTATAACAACGTGCGGTCGTATCAGGAGGCGCTGGATTTGCTGGAAAGGCCGAAGCGGCAGACGCTTGCGCTGTTGAGCTGAAAATCGCCGGGTGGCGGCTGCGCCTTACCCGGCCTACGATCCACGGTTTATCTTCGCCTACACATCATACCGCGACAACCCAACGTCCTTGAGCTGCTCGTCGCTCATCTGGCTCAGAATGCGGCGGGTACGGTTGATGCGATACCAGTTGCAGATCGTTTTGCCGATCCAGACGAAGACAATAAACGGACGTTTTGAACGATTCTCATAGAATTCCATGATGCTCTCCTCACTGTGCCAGTGGGGTATCATCCTGGAAATCAGCCCATGCAATACAGACTCAAAAACAACTTTTGTTTAACATACAGATCCGCTAAAACAGTATCTGCATGCCAATTTTTACGGCAATCTGTACTGGTTTTACAATCTGTATGGTGAAAACAAAGGATACAGCATGACGCGCTATCAACATCTCGCCAACCTTCTGGCAGAACGTATTGAACAAGGGCTGTATCGCAGCGGCGAACGTCTGCCGTCGGTACGCGCGCTGAGCCAGGAGCACGGCGTGAGTATCAGCACCATACAGCAGGCCTATCAGATCCTCGAAAACCTCCAGTTGATCACCCCTCAGCCGCGCTCCGGCTATTTTGTTTCGCAGCGCAAAGCCCAGCCGCCGGTTCCGGCCATGACGCGCCCGGTGCAGCGCCCCGTGGACGTCACCCAGTGGGATGAGGTGATGATGCTGCTGGACGCCCGCGCCGACAAAGAGATGATCTCCTTCGGCGGCGGCTCGCCGGACGTGAATCAGCCGAGCCTGAAGCCCCTGTGGCGCGAGATGAGCCGCATTGCGCAGCATAATCCGGGTGAAATGCTGAGCTATGACGTGCTCGACGGCCGTCTGGAGCTGCGCGAGCAGATCGCCCGCCTGATGCTGGACGGCGGCTCCACCGTGGCAGCGAACGAGATTGTCATTACCAACGGCTGTCACGGCGCGCTGTCGATCGCCCTGCTCTCGGTGTGCAAGCCGGGGGATATCGTGGCGGTAGAGTCACCGTCGTTTCACGGCACCATGCAGATGCTGCGCGGGTTTGACATCAAGGCGATTGAAATTCCTACCGATCCCGAGACCGGCATCAGCATCGAGGCGTTAGAGCTGGCGCTGGAACAGTGGCCGATCAAGGCGGTGATCCTGGTGCCCAACTGCAATAACCCGCTCGGGTTTATCATGCCGGAAGCGCGGAAAAAGCAGGTTTTAGCCCTGGCCCAGCGGCACGATATCGTGATCGTGGAGGATGACATTTACGGCGAGCTGGCGGCGGAGTACCCGCGCCCGCGCACCATCCACTCGATGGATATCGACGGCCGCGTGATCCTCTGCAGCTCGTTTACCAAAACCGTGGCGCCGGGCCTGCGTGTCGGCTGGATTGTGCCGGGGCGCTATTACGACCGGGTGATGCACATGAAATACGCCGCGGGCGGGTTTAACGTTCCGGGCACGCAGATGGCGGTGGCGGCGTTTATTCGCGACGGCCATTACCATCGCCACGTGCGCCGTATGCGCCAGATTTATCAGCAGAATATGGAAACCTACACCTGCTGGGTGCGGCAGTATTTTCCGGCAGAGATTTGCGTCACGCGCCCGCAGGGCAGCTTCCTGCTGTGGATTGAGCTGCCGGAGAAGGTCGATATGGTGTGCGTCAGCAAGCAGCTGTGTCGGCTGAAGATCCAGGCCGCGGCCGGGTCGCTGTTTTCCGCCTCCGGGAAGTACCGTAACTGCTTGCGGATCAACGTGGCGCTGCCGCCGACGGAGAAAAATCGCGAGGCGTTGAAGAAGATGGGTGAGGCGATTGTGATTGCGATGGAGGAGGGCTAGCGCGGCCTGGTGCCCTCACCCCGCCCCTCTCCCACAGGGCTGAGGAATCCCCACAAAATAATGCCAGCACGGACGACCCCCTCTCCCTTGAGGGAGAGGGCTGGGGTGAGGGGGAATATACAGCTCTGGTGGTCATTCCGTTCAATTTATGTTCCTTGCTACTCTGTAACGACATGACCGGTGAACGTGCCAGGGTGGCTCAGTCGCCACCACCCTGGCGACCCGGGCTCCCGGCGGTAAATCGCCGCTTCGCGGTGCCCTCGGCTTATTCCTTCCGGCTTATCGGGTACGGGCGGAGGTAACGTCCCTGTAAAGCCCGCCCTCTCGGCGCATCCCTGCGCCTCGCCCCGGCCTGCAGGAAACGCCTCAGCGATTTACAGCCGGACCAGGGCGTCGCTGTAAGTCTTCAATCTTTCTGAAACAACGTTATTGCTTCTGTTTAATCATTACTGGGGATCCCTCAGCCCACAGGGAGAGGGAGAAAACCGTGCCGCACTACTCGTCGAAGTACCAGTACCCCTGGTTAATCAGCCCGGTGAGCTCTTCGACAAACGCCGGGTTATTCAGCGCATCGCCAAGCTCGGCCTGGCCGAGTTCGGTGTAGCGGCACAGCGCATCCGCCGCCTTCGCGTCTACCGTCTCCAGCTGTTCGCTGTTGATGAAGAAGCTGCCGTTGACGTTCAGCACACGCAGGCCGCTCAGGCGGGACAGCGTTTCGCCGCCCTGCAGCGCGTCCAGCACCTCTTCCGGCGCGTACGGCGGCTCAGCAGTGGCGATATCCAGCTCGTGGCGCGGGGTGGAGACAAAGCTGCCGAACCATTTTGTGAAATCATCCGGCTTGCTAATCATGTCGAACATCATCTGACGAAGACGATCGAGTTCGTACTGCTCCACGCGGCCCGGGTGTTCGCGACAGGTCAGATCCGGATCGCTGTAGTGCTCGCCGCCCAGATCGTTTTCCAGCGCGTAATCGGCGAAGCTGCTGATCAGATCGCGACCGTTCGGCCCGCGGAAACCGACGGAGTAGTTGAGCGCCGTCTCATGGGTAAAGCCGTCGTGCGGGAATCCAGGCGGAATGTAGAGAATATCGCCCGGGGCCAGATCTTCGTCGATGATCGGCTCAAATGGGTCCACATGCAGCAGCGCCGGATGCGGGCAGAACTGACGCATCGGCAGCTTGTCGCCCACGCGCCAGCGGCGGCTGCCCATCCCCTGAATGATAAACACGTCGTACTGATCGATATGCGGACCCACGCCGCCGCCCGGCACGGAGAAGGAGATCATCAGGTCATCCAGACGCCAGTCCGGCAGGACGCGGAACGGACGCACCAGCTCCGCCGCGGGCATATGCCAGTGGTTCACCGCCTGCGCCAGCAGCGACCAGCCGGTTTCGCCCAGATCGTCAAAGTGCTCAAACGGACCATTGCTGGCCTGCCATTTACCGTTGAAATGGCTCACCAGGCGGCTATCGACTTCCGGCTCCATCGCCAGACCTGCCAGCTCGTCCGGGGTAATCGGGTCGACAAAATTCGGGAAGGCATTTTTCAGCACTACGGGTTTTTTTTGCCAGTATTTTTCGAGAAATTCCGGCCAGTTCAGGTTCAGTTGATACGCCATGGGTAGCACCAGTGAGAGGGGAAACAGGCGCGATTATAGGCAAGAAGGCAGAGGGGGAACTTGTCATGGGTCAAACGAGGGCGTGTAGGTCGGGTATCACCCGACTCAAACACGCCGCGAAAACTTAATCCAGCTTCAGCTCGTCATAATGAGTAATCATCTTGCCTACGATGCCATAGTCCAGCGCTTCTGCCGGAGACATCCAGAAGTTGCGGTCGGTGTCTTTTTTCACTTTTTCCAGCGGCTGGCCGGTGGCGTCGGCGATCAGCTTGTTCACGCGATCCAGCATGCGGATGATCTCGCGCGCTTCGATCTCAATATCCGTTGCCTGACCGCGCACGCCGCCCAGCGGCTGGTGGATCATGAAGCGGGTATTTGGCAGCGAGTAGCGGTGCTCTTTCTTCGCCGCCAGGAAGATGGTGATCCCGGCACTCGCCACCCAGCCGGTGCCGATGACGTGCACTTCCGGACGAATGAACTTGATGAAGTCGTGGATGGTATCGCCCGCTTCCACGTGGCCGCCCTGGCTGTTGATGTACAGCTTGATCGGATCGTTGCTGACGCTTTGCAGCAGGATCATCTGGGTGATGACCTTCTGCGCCAGCTCCTGGTTGATCTCACCGGAGATCACAATCGAACGGGACTCCAGCAGTTTTTGCTGCAGAGCGCCCGCGCCGTTTGACCCTTCCGCTTTTTCCTTGTCGCTTTCTTTCAGTGTGTAGTGCATTGTTATTTCCTCAGCTTGTCGCGCTCAAAACCAGAGTGTAGCCTGTTTTACCGCCGAAAGTCCTCAGGCGCACACAATGCGAACCTCCTGCGCCGCAAACGCGTCGAGAACGCTCTTTTCAATCCCCTCTGCCACCACCAGCACATCGATGTCGCGGCTCTTCGCCACCACATAGCGCGCCACGCCGGGAAGCTTGTCGGCGGTCAGGGCCACGATGGTCTGGTTACTCTGGGCGATCGCAACTTTTTTGAACGCGCAGTCGGCAAAATCAAACCCGGTAAGCCCCATCTCCGGATCCATCGCGCAGCCGCCGATAAACGCCTGATCGAAGATAATCCCCTGGATCTGGCTTGCCGCCGTGGCATCTACCGTTCCGCCGGACGTCCGCTGGATCTGCCCGCCGGTGATGATCACCTCACACAGCGGATGATGCAGCAGCTCCGCGGCAATCGCCGGGGAGTTGGTGACCACCGTGACGCGGAGATCCGCCAGGAGGGCTTTCGCCAGCGCCAGGTTAGTCGTGCCCGCGTCGATAAAAATACAGCCGCCAGGCTTAACCAGGGCTGCTGCTTTCTGCGCGATTGTGTTCTTTTCTGCACTTATTTTCTGTTCGCGGCTGAAAAAATTCCCCGCATCCGGCAGCTGAAGCACCGCGCCGCCGTAGACCTTTTTACAATAGCCCTCTTTGCTAAGTTCATGTAAATCCCGGCGAATGGTGTGCTCGGAAACGTTCATCTGGCTCGCCAGTTCAGCGCACACCACCCTTCCGCTCTTCTGAAGGATCTGGCGGATCCTGGCTTGTCGTTGCTCCGGAAAAGCAGCATAATCGAGCATAAGAAGTCCCTGGTAAAAGTCTAATCGAGTATCAATGCGCATAATGTTGCACAACCGCGCAACACAAACAACGAGGGTTATTATGAATATTGCACATGTCGCACTCTGGACCCGCAGCCTGAACGCCCAGGTTGAGTTCTGGGAAACAGTTTTTAATGGCCGCAGTAACGAACGCTACGTCAGTAAAAATCGTCCCGGTTTTGAATCACACTTTATTACGCTGGATAACGGGCCGACCATCGAGCTGATGACACTGCCGGATCTGCCCGGTGCCCCTGCCCACCCGGAGTTTATCGGCTGGGCGCATATCGCCATCAACGTCGGCAGCAAAGCGCAGGTGGACGGCATGGCCCAGCGGGCGCAGGCAAACGGCACGCTGCTCAGCGCCCCGCGCATGACCGGGGACGGCTTCTATGAAGCCGTAATTGCGGATCCGGACGGCAACCGCATCGAGCTTGTGGGTGCATAAAATCAGCGTTTCGTTGCTTAGCCGCCCCGGTCACGTATCGCTATACTTCATCTTCATACTGTTATCATATTGTGAAATGATAATGATAGTTAATGTGTTAAGATGAAAGTCAGCATAAACAGTCCCTTACGTAACGGTCGGGATTGTTTGCATCCTCGACATGTCAATCAGCACCGGGGCGGTGAATGGAACACATTGTGTATGTGGTAGATGACGATGACGCAGTCAGGCAGTCCGTGATCGGGCTGCTGGATTCGGCAGACCTGAACGCCGTCGGCTTTTCATCGGCAGAAGCGTTTCTTCAACACCGCTTTGAGGATTTGCCGTCGTGCGTGGTCCTCGATATGCAAATGCCCGCCATCTCGGGCTTTGAGGTGGCTGACGCCCTAAAGGACAGCGGGCGCGAGATCCCGATTATCTTTCTTACCGGCCACGGCACTATCCCGATGTCGGTGCGCGCCATTAAAGGCGGCGCGTACGAATTTCTCACCAAGCCCGTCGAATCCACCGCGCTTATTGACGCCATCGAGTCCGCGCTTCAGCTGGCGGAACACAACGCCGAGCGCAATAAAGAGCACTACGCCCTGAAGCAGCGCCACATGTCCCTCACCCCGCGCGAGCATGAGGTGCTGACGCTGGCGATAAGCGGCATGCTGAACAAGCAGATTGCCGCCGAGCTGGGCGTCAGCGAGATCACGGTGAAGGTACACCGTCGCCGCGTGATGGAGAAAATGCAGGTGCGCTCGGTGGCGGAGCTGGTCAGGGCCGTTGAGCGCCTGACCTAAAGCCTGCCCGCGGAGTAACCTTTACCCTTCCTGCGCCGCCTGCGGCAGCGCAAACGCAAACACCGTGCCGTACGGCTCCCGACGGCGCGCGCTCAGCTTCCCGCAGTGGCGCTCGATGATGCTGGCGCTGATGGTCAGCCCCATCCCCATCCCCTGCGCTTTGGTGGAGTAGAACGAGTCAAAAATCTGCTCCAGCCGCTCGGGCTCAATGCCGCTCCCGGTATCGGCGATCTCGACGATCACTTTCCCGTCCGCGTTGGCGGTGCTGAGGGTAATGGTGCTGGCGCGATCCTTCACCTCGGCCATCGCCTCTACCGCATTCATCACCAGATTTAGCAGCACCTGCTGAATCTGCACGCTATCGCCGGTGATAAAGCTGTCCTGCGCCCTTAACAGATAATCAACGCTAATGTGTCGCTGCTCCAGCTCGCTGCGCGAAAGCGTGATGATATGGTGGATCAGGTAGTGCATGTCGATGCGCGAGAAGGTGGGATCCTGCTTGCGCGTCAGGGACTGGATGCTGCGAATGATCTCCCCCGCCCGCTCGCCTTCCGCGGCGATCTCCTCCAGCCCTTCGCGCACTTTATCCAACCGGGCGGGCTCGCGGCTGAGCCAGCGCAGGCTCGCCCCGGCGTTCGAGACGATCGACATCAGCGGCTGGTTGATCTCGTGGGCGATGGAGGAGGTCAGCTGCCCAACGGTGGTGGCCCGGGACACCCGCGCCAGATCCGCCTGCGCGACCCGCATGGCATCCTCCGCGGCGCGCTGGCTGGTGATATCGGTGATGATGCCGTAATACTCGTTCACCTCGCTACCCACGCCCACCGGATCGCCAATCCCGAGGATATAGCGCGTTGAGCCGTCGGGACGCTTAACGCGAAACTCCGCACGCATGGAGAGCCCGTCGCGCACACTCTCGGTGACAATGGCGCTGATGCGGGCGTAATCGTCCTCATGAACGAAAGTCAAAAACTCCGCCATGGAGATCATCTTTTGCCGTTCGGGCAGGCCGAGAATGCGGGCGTACTCTTCCGAGACAAACATCAGATCCTGCTCCAGCTCCCAGCGCCAGCTGCCGGTGTGGCTGATCTGCTCGCCGAGCATCAGCGAGGTCTGGCTGGATCGCAGCTCTTTCTCCACCCGTCGGCGCTGGATGTTCTCCGCCAGCAGCTCGGCGTATAGCCGCGCCGTCTCCAGGGATACCGCCGCCTGCGCGCCCAGCAGGCTCACCACGCGCGAGTGCTCGGCGGTGAAGACCTCCGGCATCAGGCGGTTTTCCAGATACAGCACGCCCACCAGCCGCGCCTGTTTGAACATCGGGACGCACATCACCGCCGCCCCCGAGGTCACCAGATAGGGATCCTGACTGAAGGGATGGAACTCCTCCGGCCTGCCGGTGCGGATCTCCTGCCCGGTGCGGATCACCGCCGCCAGCACCGACAGCGGCAGGTCGGTCGCCGTCGGCACGTCTTTCAGGATCCGCACCCGCACGCCCTCGGTGCTGGTCCAGGCGCTGGCCTCGATCTCCGGGATGAGGCTCTCGCTCACGCGCAGCAGCAGACCGCGCTGCGCCCCGGCGCGTTCGAGCAGGATCGTCATCAGGTTTTCGATCAGGCGCTCAAGGTTAATCTCTTCCGACAGCGCGCGGGAGGCTTTGATGACGCTTTGCAGATCGCGGATGGTCTCGTTCTGGGCGAACGCCACCGTGTCGTAGGCGCTGGCCTGCCCGGAGGCCAGCAGGTGCGGGAAATCCTGCTCCAGCTGGCGCACCTTGGCCTGCGCCCCCGCACGGCCCCAGGCGGCAATCGAGCCGCGGAAGTGCGCGTCCGAGGCGGTCGGGTAGCCGCAGGCCAGCGAAAAGCGGCCCGCCAGCTCGTGGGCCAGGGCGTTGATCGGGTTAAACCCGCCCTCGCGGGAGAGCCGGACCGCCTTCTCATACTGCTCGAGTGCAATGCTGTTCATCCCGTCCAGACGCACGATTTCGGCGTAGATCAGCGCCTCTTTATCGGCAAACGTGCCGGGATTAATGCGCGCCCAGAGGGCTATTTTGTCGTAGTGGGCGTGAATGCTGCGGCGGTGATTCGCCGAGAAGGTCTCCGGCGTCAGCTGACGGGAGAGCGCCAGCGCGCTGTAGAGATGGTAATCCAGCAGATGGATGTGCCCCGGCGCAGACCACGCGTACCAGCCCGCCATCTCGAGATCCGCCTGCGCATCGGCATATTCGCCGCAGGTAAAGTGCGCCATGCCGCGATAGAGCCAGTACCAGAACAGCATGGTGGAGTTCTTCTCCGGCGCCTGCTCCGGCGACGCGGGAAGCAGCGCCTCCGGCAGCACCTGCGCCGCGGTCCAGGTGCCGATGACCGGCGTGCGCAGAAACTCAACGTAGCCGCGCTGGACCATCAGAATGGTTTCCACGTCCTGGAAGTGGGTTTTACGCACGAACGCCAGGCCGCGATCGATGCTGGTCAGCACCCCGTCCAGGTGATCGCCCCGCGAGAGGAAGTTAATCACCTGATGGCAGGCCGCAAAGCAGGCCATCGTCATATCCCCGTGGGTCACCGCCGAGGTGAAGCAGGCCTTCGCGCACTCGATGGTAAAGGATAAAGGCTGGGTCCAGACGCTGAGCTGGTCGAGCGGCAGCAGGGTTTTGGCTTCGAACGCGTCGTAGCCGTGGCGATTGACCAGCTCGCGGGCCAGGGTGCCGTATTGGAACCCGAGGCGGTACTCGGCGTAGCGGTGGCCAATCAGCACGCCAAACCAGGCCATCGCCGTGGTGGACGCGCCGGTAATGCCGTGGTCAAGGGTCAGGTGCATCATGCGGCAGAGCAGCAAAAAGTGCAGGCGCGGGCAGATGAAGCTGGCGCAGATGCTGGCGCTGTAAAGCAGGTTCATCACCGCTTCGGTTTCCGGGTTATCCATTAGCGACAGCTGGGCAAACAGGTTTTGCGGCGCGTCGGCCGTGCGGTTGCAAAACAGTGCCCAGGCCTCGTCGCAGTCGGCATCTTCCGGATAGCGACTAATCTGGATCCCGAAAATCCCCAGCCAGCAGAGCGCCGCCTCCAGCGCCAGACGGCTGTCCGACTGGCGAATGTATACCTCCACCAGCAGGTTGGCCGCCAGCGCCTTTTCGGTCAGCCCACCGGGGCAGCCGAGAATGGCGTCACACAGCTCGCGGGTGCGCTCCAGGTGCCCCAGCGCAAACTCGCAGCCCGCCTCTTCGATATCGAGCATAAAGTCCGACACCGTCCCGGCGTTGCCCAGCGCTCTGGCGGTCTGGATATAGCCGAGCGCCGAAAGGTAATCTCCCGAACGCTTCGCGCGTCGCGCGGCCAGCAGGCTCAGCTCGCGGAACATCTGCCGCTGCGGCGCGGGCTGGATGCTGTCCAGCGCGGCCGTGACGTGGTGAACGGCGCGGAACAGCAGCTCGTTCCCCGCCGCCTGACGCGCGGCGTCGGCCAGCAGGCTGGCGGTCGTCAGGTGAATATGGCTTTTCTCATGCCGTTCCAGCAGCGCAAAGGCCGCCTCCTGCACCCGGTCGTGGGTGAAGGCGTACTTTTTTTCCGTCAGCACGATGAGCTGGGCCATTACCGCCGGGTGCAGCGCATAGCGCATTTCCGCCATCGACATGCCGACCACGCGGCAGATCATCTCCATCTCGCCCGTGCCGCCGAGGCAGGCGATGCTGCCCAGCAGGCGGCGCGTCTCGTCGGGCAGCTCTTCGAGCTGCTCCAGCACCAGGGTGACGAGGTTTTCGGTGTAATGCCTGGCGCGGATCGCCTGCAGATCGTAGTGCCACTTGTCCTGATATTTGTTGTGCACCACCAGGCCGTCATCGACGATGCGGCGGAAAAACTCGTGCACAAAGAGCGGGTTGCCGCCCGTCTTCTCGTGGATCAGCGTGGCGAGATCGGTCGTCGCCGCGCTGCGGGTGCGAAATACCGTCGCCAGCCAGCGCGCCACCGCTTTCACGGAAAGCGCCTGCGGGACAATCTCGCTCGCGTTTTGCGCCGCCTCCGGCAGGCTCGCCAGCAGCGCCTGCAGGGCGGCGTCGGGCACGGCGCTGATATCCCGGTGGGCCGCGACCACCAGCAGCGGAACAGCGCCGCAGTTCATCAGCAGATATTTGAGCGTATGCAGGCTGGCGGCGTCGCTCCACTGGAGATCGTCGAGCACCAGCACCAGCGGGCAGCCCTGCGAGGCAAAGGTTTTTACCAGCGCCAGCACCATATGGCTGAAGCGCGCCCGGGCATCAATGGAAAACGTATCCGCCGAGAAGCGCGGCTTGCTCTCCAGCAGCAGGCCCAGCTCGGGCACCAGGCTGACGGCCAGCGCCTCGTGCCCCTCCAGGGCGCGAGACAGGCGGATTTTCCACTTCGCCACGTCCTCTGCGGGCAGTCCCAGCAGGTGCAGCGTCAGGGTGCGGAACGCGGAGCTTAATACGCCGTAGGGCAGCGATGGCGAAAACTGATCGACTTTGCCTACCGCCAGCAGCACCGTACGCTGCTGCAGCGTTTTGAGCGCCGTCGCGATAATCGAGGATTTGCCGATCCCCGACGGCCCGCCGATCGTCACCAGCTCCGGCACCAGGCTCTGCCCCACCCGTTCAAACGCGGCCACGACGTCATTCGCCTGCGGATGCGTCGCGAAGAGGGAGTCCGCCAGATGGATCGCCGGGGTGCGGTCTTGCTGGCCGGGGGTAAAGGCGACAATCTCGCCCTCGCAGGTCAGCGTCGCCTGGCAGCGGCGGAGGTCGGCAATCAGCCCGTCGACCGTCTGGTAGCGGTTATCGGGGTGCTTTTCCAGCAGCTTCAGAATGATGGTCGACAGCATTTCCGGCACGTCCGGGCGGATCGCGTCCGGGGCCAGCGGCGCCGAGGCAATATGGTAGTGCGCCCAGTTGGTCTGTTCGTCCTTCCCCAGCTCAAACGGCAGGCGTCCGGTCAGGAGTTCATACAGCACCATGCCGAGGCTGTAGAGATCGCTGCGGCCGTCGACGGGGCGCTGGGTGCGGGTGGTGTGCTCCGGAGACATATACGCGGGCGTACCGCCTGAAACGGCAAGCCGGGTCTGGGTGATGGCATCGGAGAGACTGCTGGAAAGGCCAAAGCTGCCCAGACGGCAGGTGGCATCGTGATGAACAAAAATAGTGCCGGGCTTGATATCGCCGTGGATCAGGTTTTGCAGATGCATCTGGCGCAGGGGAACGCAGATCTGGATCGCCATCTCGAGAAAGCACGTGATGCCCGAGATCGCCCTGCCCGCGCGCAGCGCCAGCAGCTCAAACGGAAACGGGGCGTACACCAGCGCAAAGCGCCCCCGGTACTGGGTGGAGGCAACGGCGCGGATGGCCCAGCTGTCCTGCAGCAGGTCGCGCAGCGCAAACTCGTTTTTTAGCAGCCGCGTGGCCCGCTCTTCCTCTTCGTCGCTCACCGCGGTGGCGATAATGAACGAGCCGCCGGAATGAGGATGTCGCGCGTGCATCCAGGCGATACCGCCCTCCTGCGCCAGCACGGTAAAAATCACATCCTCTTTAAGGACAAAAACCCGCCCCTGGTGAAGATTCCCCTGGGCGGGCCAGAATGCAGGCTGCTCGTGTTCGTTCATCCGCGATCCTTATTGTCGGCGGGCCATCTCCCGCTGAATATGATCCAGCAGAATATCGATGTTAATAGGCTTACGCAAAAATGCAGCGGCGCCCAGATCAAGAGCGTACCGCTGCATATTTTCATCAGCATGACCGGAGATAAAAATCACGGGCGGCGGGGGAACGGCCAGCAGCCGCAGCTTTTCAAACAGCTCCAGGCCGCTCATGCCCCGCAGCTTGATATCGGCGATCACCATCGCTGCGCCGGACAGGGCGAGCGGATGGCTCAGAAACACCTCTGCCGAATCAAACGTATCGGCGGCATAGCCTTCCGACTCCAGGAGATTACTCAGCCCGCTGCGGACGGAACGTTCGTCATCAATGATGGCAATGCGCCACGGCAGCGTCATGCTGTCTTTCCTCTGGTAAATCATTAAACGTCGCGATCGTCCTTCGCGGGCGCAGGAGGCGCCGTGCCGCTGATTTTCGGTACGCATTCGTGACGAAACCAGGCGAGGGTAAGCGGTTCGCGACTCAGTAAACGCCGTCCCACCGGGATGAGCTGTTCGCCCACCAGCATGCCAAACAGGCCAAGCAGGGCGACAACCGGCGGCGCCGGGGAATGGACGTCGAGCAGAGCGTAAATTACCCCAGCAACCACGCCGCACACCAGCGAAATTATCCATGCTTTCATGAGGACGCTCCCGTCTGCGATTTGGCCTGCGGAACGGTCGCCTGAGGAGGGGGCGCAGCGTCGCGGGATAACAGATGGCGCGTCGCCTGTTCGCCCGCCAGCATCCCCAGCAGGCCAATCAGCGCCAGCGCGGGCGGCGCGGGGGAACGCACCTTCAGCACGGCATACATCAGGCCAATTAACACGCCTGCCGCAAGGGATATCAGCCCAATACTCATTGTGAACTCCAGAGAAAGAGGCAGCGGCGAGCCGGATGAGGGACCAGCCCGCCAGCGGAACTTAGCGGGCCGGGACCGGCGCTAAGGTGCGGTGCTCGCTCTTCTGGCGAGACGGCGCTTTGTGCACCATGGTGTAGGCGTAATCGACGCCCATGCCGTACGCGCCGGAGTGCTCGCGCACGATATCCATCACCGCGGTGTAGGTCTCTTTACGCGCCCAGTCGCGCTGCCACTCCAGCATCACCTGCTGCCAGGTCACCGGGATCACGCCCGCCTGGATCATGCGCTGCATCGCGTAGTCGTGGGCTTCTTTGGAGGTGCCGCCGGAAGCGTCCGCCACCATATAAATTTCGTAGTCGCCTTCCAGCATCGCGCACAGGGCAAAGCTGTTGTTGCACACTTCGGTCCACAGGCCGGCTACCACCACCTTCTTCTTGCCGTTGGCCTTCAGCGCGTCGCGCACCTTCTGGTCGTCCCAGGAGTTCATGGAGGTACGCTCCAGAATGTCCTGGCCCGGGAACACGTCCAGCAGTTCCGGATAGGTGTTACCGGAGAAGCTTTCGGTCTCAACGGTGGTGATGATGGTTGGAATGTTGAACACCTTAGCCGCTTTCGCCAGCGCCACGGTGTTGTTTTTCAGCACCTGACGATCAATAGACTGCACGCCAAACGCCATCTGAGGCTGGTGATCGATAAAGATGATCTGACAGTTCGCAGGGGTTAACACTTCGAGCTTTGAAGAGGTCATAGCATTTTCCAGTGGTTAAGGGTGAAATCGCCGCGAGCGCCGCGACGATAAAGTCACCCTCATCCTGCGGTTTTCCGTCCCTGCGCGTAATTATCTCTTCGTATAGTTAACCTTAGGTATAGTTATACTTTGGTATACCTATCCTATTGTATAACTGGATCTTTGCCGAAACCGGTTCCCATAATCCTGACCATTCCCCTCTCAGTCAGGAGCAGTTTATGGTTACCCTCGGTAAAGCCGATCTCATTCTGGTTAACGGCCAGTTTCACACCGTCGATCGCGAGAACCCCGTCGCGGAAGCCGTTGCCGTGCGCGACGGAAAATTTCTGGAAGTGGGTACCGTCGCCGAGGTGATGCAACACCACTGCGACGGCACCAAGGTGGTGGACCTGAAAGGCCACACCGCCATCCCCGGCCTGAACGACTCGCACCTGCACCTGATCCGCGGCGGGCTGAACTACAACCTCGAGCTGCGCTGGGAAGGCGTGCCGTCGCTGGCCGACGCCCTGCGGATGCTGAAAGAGCAGGCCCTGCGCACGCCGTCGCCCCAGTGGGTGCGCGTGGTGGGCGGCTGGACCGAGTTCCAGTTTGCCGAGCGCCGCATGCCGACCCTCGACGAAATTAACGACGCCGCGCCGGACACCCCGGTCTTCATCCTGCACCTGTACGACCGCGCCCTGCTCAACCGCGCCGCGCTGAAGGTGGTCGGCTACACCAAAGACACGCCGAACCCGCCGGGCGGCGAGATCCAGCGCGATGCCAACGGCAACCCGACCGGGATGCTGATTGCCCGTCCGAACGCCATGATCCTCTACGCTACGCTGGCCAAAGGGCCGAAGCTGCCGCTGGAGCAGCAGGTCAACTCCACGCGCCAGTTCATGCGCGAGCTGAACCGTCTGGGGCTGACCAGCGCCATCGACGCGGGCGGCGGCTTCCAGAACTACCCAGAAGATTACGAGGTGATTGCCGAGCTGCACGAGAAAAAGCAGATGACCATCCGCATCGCCTACAACCTGTTTACCCAGCGTCCGGGCCACGAGCTGGAAGACTTTGAAAAATGGACCGACATGCTCACGCCGGGACAGGGCAGCGACTTCTTCCGCCACAACGGCGCGGGCGAGATGCTGGTCTTCTCCGCCGCCGATTTTGAAGATTTCCTCGAGCCGCGCCCGGACCTCGCGCCGGGCATGGAGGACGAGCTGGAGCGCGTGGTGCGCCATCTGGTGGAGCACCGCTGGCCGTTCCGCCTGCACGCCACCTATAACGAATCCATCAGCCGCATGCTGGACGTCTTCGAGAAGGTGAACCGCGACATTCCGTTCAACGGCCTGCACTGGTTCTTCGACCATGCAGAAACCGTTACCCAGGCCAACATCGACCGCATCAAAGCGCTCGGCGGCGGCATTGCCGTCCAGCACCGCATGGCCTTCCAGGGGGAATACTTTGCCGAGCGCTACGGCATCGAAGCCACCCGCCATACGCCGCCGGTGGCAAAAATGCTCGAGACCGGCGTGCCGGTGGGCTTAGGAACGGACGCCACCCGCGTGGCGAGCTACAACCCGTGGACCGCGCTCTACTGGCTGGTCTCCGGCCGCACCGTCGGCGGGATGCAGATGTACGACCACAGCGCCCGTCTTGATCGCGATACCGCCCTGATGCTCTGGACCCAGGGCAGCGCGTGGTTCTCCAGCGAGCAGAACCAGAAGGGGCAGATCAAGGTCGGCCAGCTCGCCGATCTGGCGGTACTGAGCAAAGACTACTTCCGCGTACCGGAAGAGGAGATCAAGGGCATCGAGTCCGTCCTGACGGTGGTCAACGGCGATATCGTTTACGCCGCAGGCAGCTTTGGCCCGCTCGCGCCGCCTGCCATTCCGGTTCTGCCCGAGTGGTCCCCGGTGGTCAAGGTGCCGGGCCACTACCGCAGCGCGCCGCCGCAGGCCGCACGCGTCGGCATGAGCCCTATCCACCACTGCAGCGGCCCGTGCGGGGTGCACAGCCACCAGCATGATTTCGCCCGCACGTCAGAGATGCCGGTGTCCGACGATAACGCTTTCTGGGGGGCGCTGGGCTGCAGCTGCTTTGCATTCTGATGAAAAACACCTTTGCTCCGCCCCGGGTCGACCTGGGGCTGTTCTTCCTGCGCCTGACCGGCAGCCTGCTGCTGCTGTACGTGCACGGCCTGCCGAAGGTGCTGCACTTCAGCGAAGAGCTGACGCGCATTGAAGATCCGTTCGGCTTCGGGCCTTACGCCAGCCTGATCCCGGCGATTGTCGCCGAGGTGATTTGCCCGCTGTTTATCATTGCGGGCGTGTACACCCGCCTGGCGTGCCTGCCGATTATCGCCGTGCTGCTGGTGGCGATGCTGGCGGTCCACCCGAACTGGTCGATTGCCGAAGGGCAATTTGGCTGGCTGCTGCTGATTATCTTCACCACCCTTGCCCTCACCGGGCCGGGCCAGTGGCGGCTGCAGCGTAAGGCAGCGGAGAGGTTCGCATGACCCAGGTTAACGACGTTCGCGACGCACACGTCGAGACGACGCCCGCATCGGCGGTTTCGCCCTGGCAGCCGCTGAGCCAGCCGGTGTTCCGCATGCTGTGGATCGCCACGGTGGTCTCTAACGTCGGCTCATGGATGAGCGACGTCGGTATCAACTGGAGCATGCTGACCCTGAGCGCCGATCCTTTGGATATCGCGCTGGTGCAGGCGGCCAGCAGCCTGCCGATGTTCCTCTTCGCCCTGCCGTCCGGGGTGATGGCGGACATCGTAGATCGACGTAAATACCTGCTCTTCTCCCAGCTGTGGGTGTTCATCGCCGCCGCCGGGCTGACGGTGCTCTCCTTCACCGGACACGTCACCCCCGCAGTTCTGCTGGTAGCGACGTTTCTGCTGAGCGTGGGCGCGGCGATGAGCTCGCCGCCGTTCCAGGCCGTGGTGCCCGATCTGGTGAGCAAGCCGGAGCTGGGCGCCGCCGTGGCGCTCAACTCGCTCGGGGTGAACATCAGCCGGGCGATAGGCCCCGCGCTGGGCGGTTTCCTGCTCTCGCTCGCCGGGCCGTGGATGGTGTTTGCCCTGAACGCGCTCTCCGTGGTCGGCGTGGCGTGGGTGCTGTGGCGCTGGCGTCCGGCGCCGTCCATTCAGCGTCTGCCGCCGGAGCACTTCTTCTCTGCGGTGCGATCCGGGATTCGCTACGTACACGCCGCGCCGGTGCTGCGCAACGTGCTGGTGCGCACGGTGGCCTTCTTCGTTTTCGGCAGCGCGGGCTGGGCGCTGCTGCCGCTGGTGGCGCGCCGCGAGCTGGGCTTAGGCCCGGCGGGCTACGGCGTGATGCTGGCGTGCATTGGCCTGGGAGCGATTGCCGGGGCGATCCTGCTGCCGCGCCTGCGCCAGCGGCTGGACGCCGACCGCCTGATGGTGGCCGCCAGCCTGACCTTTGCCCTCACCATGCTGGCGCTGGCGTTCGTGCGCCACGTCTGGCTGCTCAATCTGTTTGAATTCTTCACCGGCTTCGCGTGGATTGCGGTGCTCTCCACCCTCAACCTCGGCGCGCAGCGCAGCGCCGCCCGCTGGGTGAAGGCCCGCGCGCTGGCGGTCTACCTGACGGTGTTCTTCGGCTCGATGACCGCGGGCAGCGCCATCTGGGGGCAGATCGCTTCCCGCTTCGGCACCCCGACCTCGCTGGTTGTCGCCACGCTGGGGATGGTGCTGGCGAGCGCGACGGTGTTCCGCTGGAAGCTGGGCAAAGATCCGGACCTGAACCTCGACCTGAGCGGCCAGCCGCTGGACGGCGTGGAGATTGACCTGCCCAACGAGCGCGGCCCGGTGCTGGTGTCGCACGAGTACATCATCGACCCAAACAACACGAAGGCCTTCCTGGAGGCGGTCCACGAGCTGCGCCGGGTGCGCCGCCGCGCCGGGGCGATGAGCTGGGCGGTATACGAAGATATTGAGCGCCCCGGCCTGTTTATCGAGACCTTCCTGATGGGCTCCTGGATTGAGCATCTGCGCCAGCAGGAGCGCCACACCATGAATGACCTCCTGCTGCAGAGCCGCGTTCTGGCTTTTCATCAGGGCACAACATCACCGGCTATTCGCTACCTGGTCGCGCCGGTATAACCATAACCATCACCTGCACAGGAACACACTATGGCAACGTTTAAGGCAAAAGACGGCACGCAGATTTACTACAAAGACTGCGGCGCGGGCAAACCGGTTCTCTTCAGCCACGGCTGGCCGCTGGACGGCGATATGTGGGACAGCCAGCTGAACTATCTGGCGGAGCGCGGCTTCCGCGCCATCGCCTTTGACCGTCGCGGCTTTGGCCGCTCCGATCAGCCGTGGAACGGCTACGACTACGACACCTTTGCGTCCGATATCAACGACCTGATTACCACCCTAGACCTGCAGGACGTGACGCTGGTGGGCTTCTCCATGGGCGGCGGCGACGTGACGCGCTACATCAACAACTACGGCAGCGCGCGCGTCGCCGGTCTGGTGCTGCTGGGCGCGGTGACGCCAATCTTCGGCAAATCCGACTCCTTCCCGCAGGGTGTGGATCAGAGCGTGTTCGACGGCATTCGCGACGGACTGCGTAAAGATCGCGCCCAGTTCATCAGCGACTTCGCGACGCCGTTTTACGGCATCAACGCCGGGCAGACCGTCTCCGCCGGAGCCCTGACCCAGACGCTGAACATCGCCCTGCTGGCGTCGCTGAAGGGCACCATCGACTGCGTGACCGCGTTCGGCGAAACCGACTTCCGCCCGGATATGGCGAAAATCGACGTGCCGACGCTCGTTATTCACGGCAGCAACGACCAGATCGTGCCGTTTGAAAGCACCGGCAAGCTGGCGGCAGAGATGATTAAAAACGCCACGCTGAAGGTGTACGACAATGCGCCGCACGGCTTCGCGCTGACCCACCAGGACCAGCTCAACGAAGATCTGCTGGCGTTTGTGAAGTCGCTGTAATTTTTTCCAGGCCGGGTAAGGCGCAGCCGCCACCCGGCGCTTTCGCAGACGCGTTCCGCTCCGCCAGCAGCCGGCAAATCTCCGCATGCTTCTCCTCGGTGAAGGTAAAGCGCGACATAAAGCCCATTCGGATCAGCGAGCCGATAGCCGGTAACAAACAGATCCCGAAGAACAGTCCCGACAGCACGCCTTCGCTCTGAATTTGCGCCTGCGGCACGTAGCCAATCATCGTCAGAAACACCCCGATTAACCCGCCGCCCACCGCCACCGACATCTTGCCCGTAAAGGTCTGCCCGGAGAAGGTGATGGCAGCGCAGCGCTTGTTCGTGTGGTACTCCGCGTACTCGATGGTGTCGGCAATCATCGACGAGGTGAGGATGTTGGTCATCATCACGAACAGCGTGCTCAGGCCGAGCAGAATAAACAGCATCGTCACCTGCTGATACCCGACAAACCACATCACCACGCGCACCGCCACGTCCAGCCCGCAGAGGATCATAAACAGCTTCCGCTTCTGCATCCGGCGCGTCAGCATCGGCGCAACCAGGCACAGCACCGCCGCCACGATCCCCATCACGCCAATCGCCATCTGCAGGCTGCCGTCGCCCAGGTTGTTGATAAAGAAGTAGATATACAGCCCGCCCGCCACGTTGTGGAACACGCAGAAGAAGAACGACAGCAGGACGATAAACAGCGGCTTGTTCTGGCGCAGGTTGTGGAAGGTGTCGCGGATGGTCACCTTTTCCGGGCTCGGCGGCACGCGCTCTTTGATCTGCATAAAGCCGTTGAGCATCAGCGGCAGGCCCACCAGCATCATCACCAGCGCCGCCATAAAATAGCCTTTATCGTTGCTGTACTGAGCGAAGAACGCCGCCAGCTTCGGGAAGAAGATATTGGCGCAGGCTATCCCCGCGTTGACCCCGAGCATCGCCGCCGTCACCGCGCGGGTGCGCTGGGCGGAGTCGTTGGTCATCACCGACGACATCGACCAGAACGGGATATCGGAGATGGCGTACAGCGTCCCCCACAGGATATAGGTCACCCCGGCGTAGAGGATTTTGGTGGTCATGTCCGCTTCGATTTTATAGAACGACAGCAGCGTGACGCCGGTGATCAGCAGCGGGGCGATCAGCAAAAAGTGGCGAAACTTGCCGAACCGGCTGTTAATGGTGTCCATAATGCTGGCAAACAGCGGATCGTGAACCGCGTCCCACGCGCGGGCAATCAGGAAGATGGTGCTCGCCGCCAGCGCCGAAATCCCCAGCACGTCGGTGTAAAAATAGTTAATAAACGAACCCACTAAACCAAAGCTAAAACACTGACCTAAACCATAGCCAAAATAAGACCACAACTCGCGAGACGGTATTTTCATTGTCGTTGCCATTGTTATATGCCTGCCTGGTTGCCCGGCGGTCGGCCGCCGGGTCGATATTATTAGCCCTGAACTTTCGGGGCGATCTTGCGCAGCTGCTGCATCAGGGCGATTTCACGGCGCGAGAACGGAATGCCGTTCTCCTCGAACACGTCGTGGAACCAGAGGCGGCAGTAGTCCGTGGACTCCTTCATCACCACCGGCCACGGCAACCACGTCTGGGTTTTGCCGCGCACCAGCCCCCACTGGTACGGCGCGACCTTCGCGGCGTACATCAGCGGGAGCTGCTCTTCGATGGTGCTGCCCACGTGGCGCGCCAGCCATTCGGTGCAGAACAGCGGGCGGCCGAGCTGTTGCAGCTGCTGGATAATCGCCGTCATGCGCCCCGTATGGGTGTAGGCGTGGAAGCTCACCACGTCCGAGAGCGCCAGCGCGGTCTGGTCCAGCGGATGCTGGAAGAACGTCTCGCCCTCCTCTTCCGGCGGCAGACGCCACGCGCAGACGGTGAGCGGCTGGGTCGGGTCTTCTTCACGCACCCACTGGAATGCGAGCTTCATCAGCGCGTGGGCGCAGGTCTCCAGCTTCGCGTCGTACAGCACCTCCTGGGTGCCGGTCGCGAAAATGCCGCGGTTGCCCGGCTCGTTATAAAGATCCCACAGCAGCACGCGCTTATCGTCTCGGAACTGGCGGACAACGTCGCGGATATAGCGTTCAATGTCAGCCCAGCAGTCGGGATCGCACACCTTGTCGCGCCCCGGGCTCGCCGCCGCCTGGCTGTTGTGCTTGCCCGGCACGGGCGGCTTCTGCGGGCCGAGGTACGGCTCGTCGCCGGAGAAGCCGCAGTCGTCCATCAGGGTCAGCATGGTGCTGAACCCGCGACCGTCGGCAATCGTCAAAAAGCGGTCGATGCGCGCCATCAGCCCGTCACGATCGTGCTCCCAGACGATAAACGGCAGGTTGATGCGCAGGGTGTTGTAGCCCGCGTCCGCCGCCCAGCCCAGCTCGCGCTCGATGGTGGCGGCATCGAAGGTCTCTTCCTGCCAGATATCGGTCCAGTTCACCGCCGTCGACGGCAGATAATTAAAACCGCACAGCCAGCCTTTTTGCTCATACCACGCCTGTGCCTGCTCCCTGCTCCACTGCTCTTTCATTACGCGTCCTCTTACTGATAATATTTAGCTAATAAATATTAGTTGCGGGATAAATGCGCAAATCACGGCGTTTAGAAAAGCGACGGCTCTCACAAAGTTCACGCTTCGATGAATGAGAAACGTGATCGACGGCGCTAAAGCGTGCGGTTAGGGTATGATGCGAAGTCGCGAAAGGGAGAGGACGGATGAAGCGAAAAACGAAAGTGACGATGAACGATATTGCGCGGGCGGCGGGCGTGTCGCAGGCGACGGTATCGCTGGTGCTTAACCAGTCCCGCAACATCAAGCTCAGCGACGACACCCGCCAGCGGGTGATTAACGTGGCCACCGAACTCGGCTACGACCGCCTCCCCGCCGTTCACGCCCCGCGCAACCAGGAGGAGATTGCCCTGCTGGTCAGCTCCATGCAGAGCTTCGACCCGTTTATCGACGCCATCAGCCAGGCGCGGGAAGCGGCGTGGCGCAACGAGACCCTGCTCACCGTCTACGACTACGGCGACGACATCGAGCTGGCGCTGAACATCATCCGCCAGCTGGAGAAGCGCAACTGCATCGGGATTATTCTCGCGTCTCCGGTCACCACGCTGGTGGACATGACGGCATTTCAGGACTGCACCCGCATCCCGCTGGTGCTGCTCAACCAGCGCGACCCCGGTTCGCCGCTGCTGCCGTCGTTTATCCCGGACGACTACGCCAACGCCTTCCAGGTCACTAAACACCTCATCGCCTGCGGGGCCACGCGCATCGCCCACATTACCGGCGAGAGCTGGATGGAGGCCTCGCGCCAGCGTCTGGCGGGCTACCAGGCGGCATTACAGCAGGCCGGACTCGCGCGCGACGACGGCCTGGTGCGCCAGACCAACTGGCAGTTCAGCGAGTCCTTTACCGCCACGACTTCTCTGTTGGAGCTGGCCGAGCGCCCGGACGCCATCTTCTGCGCCAGCGACTGGCTGGCGATTGGCTGCTATCAGGCGCTGGCGGTGAACGGCGTGCGCATCCCGCAGGACATGCTGCTGGCGGGCTACGACGACCAGAAGATCTCCGAGCAGCTCACCCCGCCGCTGACCAGTATCCAGCTGCCCTACAGCGAGCTGGGACGGCTGGCGGTGGAGTACCTGTGCAATCAGGAAGATGCCGCCACGCACGTGACGCTGGCGGGCAGGCTGAAGGTGCGCGCCTCAAGCCTCGTCTGAGGTAAACACCATGCCCGCATAGGGCTTCTCGCGACACGCCGCCAGCCGCGCGGCGAGGCTGCCCACATGCAGCTCCAGCTTGTGCCCGTCCGGGTCGAGAAAATAGAACGACGCCCCCTCGCTTTTATTCTGCTTCCAGACGGTGACGCCAGCCTGCTCCAGCCTTTGCGAGAACGGTTCAAAATCCTCTTCCGCCACGGTAAACGCGTAGTGGGTGTAGTCGCTCTCCTGCGGCGGCACATACTGGCGCGCCTCGCCGTACGACAGGCAGACCCACAGATCGCCACAGGTGAGATAGGCCCCGGTATTCCAGCGGGCGTGCAGCGCAAGCCCCAGCAGCTCGTGCCAGAAGGTGACGCTTTTTTGCAGGTCGCTGACCGCGAGGGTCAGGTGGTTGAGTGATTGCAGCATGACGTGCCCTTTTGTTTTTCGCGCCGGACGTGATACGGTAAAGAGATGAACATAAACCACGCCGTGCTCACCGTAAACCGCTGGTGGCTGCCTTCTTAAAGGCGGCACGGAGTAGTTTTCCCCATTTTCAGATAGCCGCCGAAAGGCGGCTTTCCCATTTCTAAGACCCCTTTCGGCAACTGCACATTAAGGAGTCTTCATGAACGCACCCACCATCCTCACCGGCGATCGCCCAACCGGCCCACTGCACCTCGGCCACTTCGTCGGATCGCTGCGCCAGCGCGTGGCGCTCCAGCATACGCACAACCAGTTTGTGCTGATTGCCGACCTGCAAGGGCTGACCGACAACGGCAGCAACCCGCAAAAAATTCGCGACAACATCCCCGAAGTGCTGGCCGATTACCTCGCCGCCGGCATCGACCCGAACCTGACCACGATCTGCCTGCAGTCCGCCCTGCCCGCCCTCGCCGAGCTGACGATGCTGTATATGAACATCGTCACCGTCGCCCGCGTGGAGCGTAACCCGACGGTGAAAAACGAGATTGCGCAGAAGGGCTTTGCCCGCTCGCTGCCGGTCGGGTTTATGGCCTACCCCATCAGCCAGGCGGCGGACATCACCGCGTTTAAGGCCGAGTGCGTGCCCGTCGGCGACGACCAACTGCCGATGATTGAGCAGACCAACGAGATTGTGCACAAGATGAACAGCCTGCTGCCCGTTCCGGTGCTGCGCCACTGCAAGGCGATGCTGAGCGACACCAGCCGCCTGCCCGGCATCGACGGCAGCGCCAAGATGTCGAAATCGCTCGGCAACACGCTGCACCTTTCGGCCAGCGAAGAGGCCATTCACCGTGCGGTCAGCGCCATGTACACCGACCCGAACCACCTGAAGGTAAGCGACCCGGGGCAGATTGAGGGGAACGTGGTGTTTACGTATCTCGACGCGTTTCACCCGGACAAGGAAAAAGTGGCGGCGATGAAGGCGCACTATCAGGCGGGCGGGCTTGGAGACCGGGTATGTAAGAACGAGCTGGAGGGGTGTTTGCAGGAACTGATTGCGCCGATGCGAGAGCGCAGGGCGATGTACATGCAGGATAAAGGGGAGCTGATGGCGATGCTTAAACGCGGGACGGAACGGGCGCAGGGGGTGACGCAGGAGACGTTGAGGGAGGTGAAGATGGGGCTGGGGGTGCCGGTGTTTAGTTAAGGTAGGTTTAGCGGTGGAGTGCGTGGGATAGGCATGAAACCGCTGATTATCTCATTAAAGATTAAATTGATACCTCTAACAATTCTTAATTCCTCATTTAGATAAGATAAATTGCTTCAATCACATTAATATTACATTGATAAATCCTTTATTGCGTATTAAAGGATTATTATGGCTGATGTAGAAGATATAGCCCGGAGATTATGCAACATTATCGCTTCTCCTGATACAGTTACTGGGCTTATAAATGGAGGGCTATCAGTACCGCTAGATTATGGATATCTGATTTATGGTATCTTTGACACGGATACCAGGTATGCTCGTGAAACTCAACGTATACGAATGATTACTGCCATAAAAAATGACATTTTGAATTACGAAAACATTGTCAACGCTGTCAAAATTATACTTAAAGAATTCAACAGATATTTAACAGAAGCGGAGCAGGATAAAATATACAGATCTGTAATGACTTCAATTGCAGGTAGAGTATCAACCAATTTTATTGCATCCACTATCGCGAAGCATGTTATTGAAAGAACATCTTTTACGTTTGTTGTTTTTAAAGGGAAAGGTAACCCAATCACAGCACTGAGCACACTTCTTTTATTTGGGGGAATGGCTGAACGATCAATTAGGACATCTGACAGACTCAAAGCAGAAGCCCCAGAAGTATATCAACTTCTGAGACCCAGAGACTATGACCTACTTTATTTTCTGTTCGCTGATGCCGTCCAGCCTTTCGTAGATGCTATCCATGCAGGTTATTCAGAAGGAAAGCCTGTGTTTAATCAGATCATGAAGAAAGTTAATGAAAAACTAACTGCACACACTACGGCAGGCGCGTATGAGTAAGTTTATCATCCCAATTATAAACCTGCTTCTTTGCTCATACTTAGTATTAGCCTATATCCTTTGCTGGGTTGAATTCGAAACCTGGCATGATAAAACAATCGCTTTTTGCATCATTACCCTAAGCGCTTACATTATTTCATTAGTAATGAATAAATTACTGCCAGGAAAGATATCCATTTTTGGTGGGATCCTGGATGTGTTATCGGGCCCCTTACTGATCATCGGTGCATTTGCTTGTATAGCTGTCCTTGAACCATGGCCGCTGAAAATTATTGGCTTGTTCATATGGGTCGTGGCGATGTTGCACCTACCTTCTTTTGTAAAAATAGATGAGGAATAATCATGTCAAATCCAGCATATCTTTGGTTAACCGACGCTAATGGTTCACCAGTCGTAGGAGGTTCCATGGTGTCCGGTAGGTTAGGTGCTATTGAATTAAAGGCGGTCGCTCATCACCTCACCATTTCTGTGAGTGGAAATACAGGCCGACTAACAGGTACCCGTGTACATACACCGATTGCCGTTCAGAAAGAATTTGATAAAACGACACCGATTCTCATCAGGGCACTGTGTGAAAACCAAACGCTAAAATCGGCTACGATCAAAATGTATCAAATTGATGATGCAGGAATCGAGAGAGAATATTTCAACATTATCCTGGAGAACGTAAAAGTCACAGGTATTACGCCCAATCTGTTTCCGGGTTCTGGAACAGGAACTCATACAGAGACGATCGAGCTAAGATATGAAGCAATCACCTGGAAACACTGTGATGGGAATATCGTTTACAGAGATGCCTGGAATCATATGGCGATAGCCTGAACTGACTTTAACATTTCTCGGACCGAGGTAACGTTGTGCTTGTCGGTCCGACCAAGCGGAGCACCGCCGGGAAGCGCTAGCGATTATTTCTACCGCTTTAAAGGAGAGCATCATTATGGAACCCACTCTCTCTCAAGTCATTGAGGTTGTTCGAAAATCCTCAGGTGAGCATCGTAAATCTTTCGATAGCAATACGTTGATTGAGGCCGATTTGCATATTTGCGGTATCGACGGCGAAGACCTACTGGAAGACTGCGAAGAAGCGTTTGGCGTTCAGCTTGCCACGGAAGAAGATGGCTACAGGAAAACGTTCTCTCTCGCGGAGAATGAGTATCTGTTTACGGGTGAAGGCATAGACTTTTTTGGCATCTGTCGGTTTATCCGCTGGGTACGTGGCATACCCGAACCTGTTATATGTGATTTAACCGTCGGCGAACTTCACGCTGCGCTGGTTAACGCGGTGAAAGAGCAGGTTAAGCGTGATTGATTTTTACTTAAAACGGGCATGGGATGACATGCCCGTTTTATTACTTAAGAGTTACATTAGATGGGAAGCATGGTTACTCCGACATCGCCTTCCCTGTTCCACGCTTAACAGCCGGTATATCACCGGTATCATTCAGCGCTCCCGGAAACGTCTTAAGCCACTGCACGACTTTCTGCTTATTTATATTCACCACGCTCATACCTTCCAGGCATCCCCATAATTCTCTTGTATGCTGCGGCGTAATCACAATGCAGTCTTTCATGGCGCGGATTTTTACGGGCATACCGTTGATAAAACCTGCACGGTTCAACCAGTCGCCGCCCAGCAGAAGGTATTTCATGTCGATGCGCGCATACAATTCGCAGCAGGCGGCACTGTCCTGCGGCGTTTCCGCGCGGGGATGGACGGGTGCCGCGTTGGTCTGGTTGCCGTGAAGACGGCGGGCGCTGTTTTTGCGTACCAGCTCGCGGTTTTCAATCATGCCGGTGAAAGCGTCTGATTCTGTTTTGCAAACAGTAAACTCTGGCTTAAAATTCGTCGCAGCCATTTTCAACTCCTGATTAGTTGTTTGTGGTTAGCGGTATGGGGGTGTTGCAGCACCTTCATATCGCGAATTCTTCGTTTAAATTTCTTTGATACTTTCTTTCGCCGGTTGGCGTAATTTCTGGTGACCATTATACAGGGCTGAATATAAATACAGCGGTTTCGGGTGGGGTAAATTTGGAATTTGCGAGGAGGATTCAGGAAAAAGGGTTAGGTGCTGTAAGATTTTTTTGGTTGTTGGTGCATCGGCCAATATTGTGAGGATTATCACAGTTCTAACACCACCTTATAATCCGATGGCTTCCCGCAAACTCTCACACATACAGTTACCTTTATTACTTCCTAGTACGCTACCGAAGGACGTGCTTCGTATGCATCTTTATTTTTTCAAATACCTTTACAATTGTATTGCTAAAAGCAGATTATAAAACTGATTATAATACAATTGAAAGAATTTTATATAGTGAATGATTTCACAATCAACATATAATAAATCATCATTGTATTTATACAATACATTTCTCATGATAAAGTAACTTAATATTTTCTTAAAACAACATGGTATAAAGGAGAAGAAATGACAAACGTTGTGGACAACAAAATAAATGCGAATCCAACAAAAGAATTTTTTATTGAGATGCTAACAAGAGATATAGCGCTAGATCGTGCCATTTTAGATCTTATTGATAATAGTGTTGATGCAGCAAGACAAGTCAACAAACCAGAATCATGGATAAGATTAAATTTTGATACAGATAAATTCGAGATCTATGACAACTGTGGTGGCATGGATAAGCATCTTGCACAAACATATGCGTTCCGATTTGGTAGGCCATCTAACAGTCCTAAAACACCAAATTCAGTAGGTCAATTTGGTGTTGGGATGAAAAGGACGTTATTCAAGTTAGGTAAAAAATTTGTTGTTGAATCTAAAAATAAAGGAAAGGCTTTTAAAATAAGTATAAATGTTGATGAATGGAAATCCAGAGAAGAAAAAGATTGGACATTTGATATAGAAGATGTAACTGATACTAATTTAAACGATGGCGAAACAAGAATTACCGTTACAGATTTATATAATGAGATTTCCAGCTCACTTACACTAGAAACCTTCGAAAATTCTTTAAGCAGTGAGGTTTCATACGCTCATTTCAAAAGCATTAATAAAGGATTGAAAATATTCATTAATGAAAAACCTGTATCTGAATACAATTTAACGCTATTACATTCAGATGAAATACAACCATATAAACGAACGTTTGATGTCGGAGATGTACATATAAACATCACGGCTGGAATATCAAATAGAGACATAAAAAAAGGCGGTTGGTATATAGTATGCAATGGTAGGTTAGTTGAAAATTGTGAGCAAACAAGTATAACAGGATGGGGGGTTGAAAAAATACCACAATACCATGCTGATTATGCTTTCTTTAGAGGTATCGTAGAATTCGACTGTTCTAACTCAAGCAAACTTCCATGGACCACAACAAAGACTGGCGTCGACAAAGACAATCCTATTTATACAGCGGCGCTATATCATATGAAAAATGTTATGAGAGAAGTCATTGCTTTTTTAAAGGGTAGGGCAAAAGAAGATAACCAATTCAAAGAATCTCTTTTAGATCAAAAGCCACTAAATGATGCAATCACAAATGCAATAAGAGAGAAAAAAACCATTACTCCTTCAAATGCAATATTCTCTGATCGATTCATAGCTCCTGATCCTGTAACACCTTTATCTGAGCCTAAAGAAACATCAATTCAATATAAAGTTCTTACTAAGGATATTAATAAGGTTAAAGAAAGCTTAGGAATAACATCAAACAAAGAAGTTGGTGAAAAAACATTCAACTACTATATGGAGTATGAATGTTAAAATGGCGAATTCAGGTAAAAAAATAAATTATGCTATTAGACCAGCTAAGAACATTGAAAGAAAAATGTTCAGAGATATGCTTATAAGGTTATTTCCTTTTGGAATATTCTCTCAATATCAATATATCGGTTTCGGTTCTAAATATTTTGTGGACTTTACCATTATACATAAATATCTGCATATCAATGATATGATTAGCATTGAGAGCGATATAGCAAACCAAGAACGCTATATATTCAACAAACCCTATGAATGTATTAATGTGAAATTTGGCCGTTCTACAGAAGTATTACCTAAATTAGATTTAGATAAAAAAACCATAATTTGGCTTGATTATGATGATGCCTTCTCTAATTTTATGCTTGAGGATATTTCCACGTTAGTTTCCAAACTGCCAAGTGGCTCTATCATATGTATGAGCTATAACAGTCATCCATATCAACGGATACAATTGGAAAATGAATATACTGATATTTCAGAAGGTTACTACCGGACAAAATTTGAAGAAATATTTGGTGAGGAGCATATCCCTGGTAATTTTAGTGAACAGGGGTGGACCAACAAAACTAGCTTCTCTAAATTTATTAGAAACGCTGTTAACTCACAAATAACAACAGTCTTATCAAGCAGAAATAATATTGAAAAACCTCGGGAACAGTGGATCAATTGTAAACAAATTCTTTACTTTGATTACGCTGATAATGCGAACATGTCAACGTTATGCTTCGCATTGGTTTCGGAAAAAGATAAGTCAATGCTGACCGCTTGTAATTTAGAGGAGCTTGATTTTTATAGAGATAGTACAACGTCGTATGAAATAAAGATACCGAACCTAACAAGTAAAGAAGTAAGATATTTAATGGAAAAAATGCCTAATGAAGGGAAAATTGATCTGCTTAAAAATATTTTCAATGATAATGATGTTGAGGAGTTTAAGAAAAATTACAGATACTATCCATCCTTTACGGAAATAGAGTCATTTTAATTCAGAGGAGGCTTCCCAATTTAAGGAAGCCTTTTCAAAAAATTATTACAAAAGAGATCGGAATTTATTTGTTATTTCATCGTAAGGTATGTCTTGCGTATATCCACCAAATGAAACACGTATCGCACTCTGAATACGTGCAGTGTCGTATCCCATGGATACTAAAACATGAGAGGGAGTATAGCTACTGGAAGTACAAGCTGAACCATTTGAAATAGCTATTACACCTTTCAATTTTACGATTGCAGCTTCTGAATTAACGCCGGGTATTGAAAAATTCAAAATATAAGGAGTCGTGTCACTTCCGTTAATTTGCGCACCAAATTCATTAATAGCAATAATGAAATTCTCTTTTAGAGCAGAAACATGTTTTATCCACTTATCTTTATTCTCGCTCACAAGTTCACAAGCTAAACCTAACCCTGCAATCAAAGGCGTTGCAAGAGTCCCCGGACGTAACCCTTTCTCCTGCCCGCCACCAAAATAAATAGGGGATAATGGGGGTTTAATAAATCCTCGTCTCCTTGTAATAAGTGCTCCAATACCCTTCGGAGCATATAGTTTATGTCCGCTAACACTAATCAAGTCAATACGTGGATCTTCTAGACCAAATGGAAATTTACCATAACTCTGTGCTGCATCAACATGTAAGTATGCTTCATGCCCCGCTAATAATTGACATACTTTATTTAGAGGTTGGATAGTTCCAGTTTCGTTATTAACATGCATTATTGAAACAAGAATAGTATCGTCTCTTAAAGATGCTTTAAGGTGTTCTGTATCAACTTTTCCTTCAGGTGTAACATTAAGATAAGTCACACTAAAACCAAGCCTTTCCAAATATGCAATCGGTTCTAGTACAGCTTTATGCTCAATCTTGCTTGTAATTATATGTTTTTTCCCAATTTTTTCGGCAAACTCACGCAGCCCTAAGATCGCAATGTTATTACTTTCTGTTGCACCACTAGTAAAAATAATTTCATTTTTATCAGCATTAACTAGTGCGGCAACCTGAGCTCGTGCAATTTCTACGGCACGTTTTGCACTTACCCCATATTCATGGGTTCGACTGCCAGCATTTCCATACTCTTCTGTCATCAATTTGTAAACAAGATCAGCCACTTCAGGAAGAACAGGGGTAGTAGCACTGTAATCAAGGTAAACTGTCATTTGCTTATTCCTAAAAAATCCAAAGACATCATCCAACCATTTTGCTACTATGTTAGCTCATGTTCGTACGAACAAACCATTTTTTTCGTTCGAACACAATCTGTCCAGTGAAAAGTTGAGGGCTGTCAATCGTGAACCATATAGTATCTGGAATTAGTTTCCCCGCGATTCGGGGGATTCAAGCTGGACATGAATACTATATCGTGATGTGTCCCCTCAAAAGACTTAAAAAAATTTTTACATTAGATGAGTCGATGCTGGCTGAAAGTGACAAAGCACAACGAGTGTTAAACCATAGCCGTATCCCGCAGATTGCACATTATATCCACAGTAACAGGCTAGATTATACATTTTCAGCCATAACAGCTTGCATCGAAGGACAGACGTACTTTGAGCCAATAGCGGCTGAAGGACATGGCAATAAGATTGGTAATCTTGTTGTTGATGAAGATGCAGAGTTCTATCTGACTGATGGCCAGCATCGTAGTGCGGCGATTCAACAAGCGTTAGAGCAAGATCCCGCACTGGGAGATGAAACTATCTCCGTAGTTTTCTTCGTGGATAAAAATCTTAAACAACGGCAAAAAATCTTCCGTGATTTAAATCTTTACCCTATTCCAGCCAACAGATCCATAGCTGTGTTGTATGGTTCTACGCCTGAAGAAAATCTGACTAATCATGTTGTAGAACATAGCGAATTTTTTAATGGTGTTGTTGAGTTTTCAAGCCGTATCAGTAAGCGTTCAGCTAAATTTTTCATGCATAGTTCTGTGCATGCGGCATGTATGGAACTTTGTCCTCATGTCACAGAAAAAAGTTGGCAGCAACATGCAGAAAAAGCAGTGGAATTTTGGGACGAGCTAGCAAGTAACTTACCACTCTGGCAACAAGCAAAAAACCATCAGATTAAACCAGCGGATAGAGCAAATTATGTGTTATTCAGTGCGATTCTTCTGAAGAGCTTTGCCATGTTTGGCAATGAATTGCTTGCAGAACACACCAATTGGAAACCCTTCCTAAAAAAATTCCAAGGCATTAATTGGGCCCGAACAAACAAATTATGGATGGAACGCTGCTTTAATAAAGGTCGTATGGATCATAGCGTACACTCGGCTTTACTGACATTGAACGCGCTAAAACAACATTTACAGCTACCCTTAAATGCAGAGCAACAAAAAGTCGAAGATAAATTTTTAGGAATCAAAAAATGAGTTATACAGTTATCAGTCCGTCTTACTCAGCATTTAACAAACGAGGCCTAAAAGCGACTGTTGCTGCCACTATCGCCCATATCAAGGGATTATATTTATCCGATCAAATCCCTTGGGTCATCGGGTACAGTGGAGGTAAAGACTCAACTGCAGTTTTACAGTTAGTATGGTCTGCGCTGCAGGAACTAAAAACAGAGGGTCAATGTCATAAAGATGTTCATGTTATTAGCACTGATACACTTGTAGAAAATCCTATTGTTGCTATGTGGGTTGAAAAATCATTAGAACGAATGATCGAAGCAAAACAACAACAAGGTCTTCCTATTCAGCCCCATCGCCTGACACCTGACGTCAAAGATCGGTTCTGGGTCAATCTCATTGGTAAAGGTTATCCCGCTCCGCGCTATAAATTTCGCTGGTGTACCGATCGTCTAAAAATTTCTCCATCTAATAATTTCATCAATAACTTGGTCGATAAAAGAGGTGAGGCCATTTTAGTTCTTGGCACCCGCAAATCGGAAAGTGCAACCCGTGCGGCTACAATGGAACACTATGAAACAACAGAAACCAACACCCGTCGAGCAGATGGACTAACGGCAAATGGTACTTTAGATAGAGTTTGGGTGTATCCACCAATTGCCGACTGGACTAATGATGATGTGTGGATATATTTGAACTCAGTATCCAACCCTTGGAATTTCCCCAATCAGGATCTAATGGGTATGTACCAAGGAGCTACAGAAGGTGGTGAATGTCCACTCGTAGTCGACAAAAGCACTCAAAGCTGTGGTGACAGCCGGTTCGGCTGTTATGTATGCACTATGGTATCTGAAGATAAATCCATGTCAGCAATGATTGCGAATGATGAAGAAAAAGAATGGATGTATCCATTATTGGCTCTACGTAACGAAATTGACGTAAACGATGTAAATCATGATAAAAAACTAAGCAAACTACGCCGCGACAAATCTCGTCGTGATTTTCGCCGCATGAATGGTTCACTAACTGTACACATAACAAAAAATGGTGCCGATATTGTTCCTGGACCATATATACAAACTTTTCGTGAAGAACTTCTTGAAAAAGTATTGTTAGCACAAGTGGCAGTGCAGAAAATGGGACCTTTAGAAGTAAAAAACCTTGAACTACTACCTTTAGAAGAGCTTGAAGAAATACGCCGTATATGGCTAGAGGAAAAATTGGAAGTTGAAGATAATCTTCCTGCTATTTACCAAAAAGTAATGGGCAAACCTTATCCTGGCTCGCGCCGAGCTCATCATCCTATACTGAACAAAACAGTGTTGGATAAACTCAAAACTTTCTGTGCTGAAAATAACGATGATGAGGGTCTGATGTACCAACAAATACGTGCTGCTATGGCTATTGCCAATAGACATAAAAGCCAGTTGCGACGAGCTAATTTAGCAACAGAGTTAGCTGATAGTTTAGAAAAAGGGGCATTTTCATCTTTGGATGAGGCTAAAACATTTGCCCTTGAACGTAAACGGCTTGAGTTACAAATCCAGCATGACAATTCACCAAATTTGTCAGAAAAAGAAAAAGAATCTATTAATGAGCAGATTGCTATTATTACTCGTTCAGTCAAAGAACGGGGATATAGCTCATTGCTGATTGAAACAGAGGTAGTCAGCGATGATATTTAACAAATTGCAACTCACCAACTTCGGTATTTATCAAGGCGAACATTCGATTAATCTAGAAGTTGAGCGAGATAAACCGGTTGTCTTAATAGGGGCATTAAATGGTGGAGGTAAAACCACTTTCCTTGATGCTATACAATTAGTGCTTTATGGTAAGCATGCTAGATGCTCTAACCGTGCAGGTACTGCCTATGGTTTATTTTTAGCTAGTTGTAAAAATCGTTTTTCATCTCCTGAAGCCGAGGTTAAACTACACTTAACCTTTACTCATCAAACAGAAGATAAAGTAAATCGTTATGATATTGAACGAAGCTGGTATGTAAAAGGTTTAGATACTAAAGATAAAATTAAAGTGTATGTTGATTTGCAGCCAAACGAGCATCTAAGCCAACATTGGGATGAATTTGTTAACGAATTTATCCCTATTAGTTTATCGGACCTATTCTTCTTTGATGGTGAGAAGATTGAAAATCTTGCACATCCACAGCGCTCATCTGAGCTAGTCAAAACTGGTATTGAGAGTTTGTTAGGGCTGGATTTGCTATCACAACTGCAAATTGATCTTGCTCAGGTGGATAAAAAACGTCTTGCATCTAATGTGGATCAAAGCGTTATAACAAAAGTAGAGTCATGCGAAAATGAAATGGAACAGTGTAATGCTGCTATTTCAGATTTGAAAAAAGAACTTGTTGAATTAGAACATGAGATTAGTAGCACCTCCATTGCAGTTAATAAAGCTCGTCAAGCTGTACGTAATGCTGGCGCTCATCTTATAGAAAAACGTGACGAACTTAAGTTTGAGCTAGGTACTATTGAAACTAAATTAAAACTAAACAAAGCTGAACAGATTAGATTAGCAGCTGGTGCAGGTCCATTAGGGTTAGTAAAAAATCTGATAGAACAAACTAAAATCCAAATTCATCTGGAATCGAAAGCAACACAATCCAAAATACTGTATGAGGCAATTGATACTTATAACGAAAAGTTATTGAATGTTTTAAAAACCACTTCTGCATCTAAACTGACCATTTCTCAAGTCAATAGCATTATTACTGCTCAAATGCGAGAACAGGAGTCACTGGCTAATGTCGAATGTTTTTTGAAAACGGATATTGGTATTTTTAACGGGTTAGAAGATCGTATTTTACTAGAGTATAAACAACAAAAACATCTTCGAAATGAACAGCAACAATTGCTTGAAGAACAAGCCTTACTACAACAACAGTTGGATACTGTACCTGACTATGAGTCAGTACAACATTTAATTACTGAATTAGCTGAATGTGAGACAGAAATCAAAAATCTGACTACACAGTACAAACAAAAACAGCAATTACTTGATCAAATTGTTGCAAAGAGCAATATTTTATCACTACGCTATACTAATTTATTGGCACAACAAAACAGAGACACTTTTGAGCAAAAACGGACAATTCAAGTAAGCAATCACATTAAAAAGCTAAAAACAACTTTGCAAGGCTTTGCTGAACTATTGATAAGTGAAAATATTGATCGGTTACAGACATTAGTGAAGCAAAAATTTGATGCTTTAGGACGCAAGTCGCACCTTATCAACCAATTAAAAATCTGCCCAGAAAGCTTTAATATCACACTTTATGACGTAGCTGATAATATAATTGAGACAAGTAAACTTTCAGCAGGTGAACGACAGCTACTGGCCATCGCTATTTTATGGGGTCTAGCAGAAGCCTCAGGTAAAGAATTACCTACGGTTATTGATACACCACTTAGTAGATTAGACGGTAAACATCGAAACAAGTTGGTAAATCACTATTTTCCTAAAGCCGGTCCGCAAGTAATCTTGCTTTCCACGGACGAGGAAATTATTAATGAGTATTATCAGCAACTTAAACCGTACATAAGCCGCGAGTTTCATATTGGTTATAATGAGCAAAGTAAAACGTCCAGTTTTAATGAAGGATACTTTTAATTATGCAACATATTGATATTATCCGTTTATCAGAAAAACAAAAACAACAACTGATCACTCTTAAACGCAAAACTGGTATAGAAAACTGGAATGTATTGTGTCGCTGGGCGCTTTGTAAATCTTTAGCAGACCCAACAATACCACCAAAGGAAGATATTCCTTCAGATAGTAATGTTGAAATGAGTTGGAGAACTTTTTCTGGGGAGCATTCTGAAATTTATTTATCTATATGTAAAACTGCATTTAAAAGTCAAAAAGTAGAAAATGATTTTTTAAAATTTCTAAAATGTCATATTTCCCGCGGAATATCTCTTCTTTTAAAGGAGGATAAATTTATGAATTAGCTTTCAAATAACGTTCTGTTGACATAACGACCAGGCAATAATGAAGCGTGATGCTGGCAAACAACCTGCATACTCACAGGTGTGAGCAATTTTGAATCGCCAAGAGAAGATCTGACTGTTAGTTCTGAATTGTTAATATTATTAGGACAATCTTCTATCTCACACTTGCGACGCATCCCTATTAGCCGTACAACCCAATAGTAATATCTTTTTGGAAATAGCTGATTAGAAATATCAGCTCTTGTTCCCATGCTGAAGCCGGTAATATGATTACTTTTTACTTTATTAGCCCACCCACATATCAATCTATAATTTTGAATATCATCCCCCCCTCCTAATGAAAAAGGATATAAATGATCAATTTCAATAGACAAATCGCGATGATTTATCCCCATTGGTTTATACTTATCAATAAAGGTAGGTAGTTTTAATTCTAAATATTCCCCTTTACGAGCTGTGAAATTATAGAGAGCTTCATCTGAAAATTGATAACCTGTTAACCAGCACCTTGGTTTAGGCCCATAAATTCCTAATAAATCTTGCTTTATCTTGTTAGATATATTCGAGCGTTTCAACTTACTCATATTCAGTTGTTCTACACGATTGAAAACTATCGTACTAATAGCTTTAACGATTTCTTTTTTATCTTCTCCCGATATTTGTTTTCCAACAAGCTCTCCAATTGTTATATTTATATCATTTATTATTGTTGGCAAACTAATATTTTTATTTATGTTTTTCTCATCAATAAATTGTTCAATGATCCATTTTGACCATTCACGAATAATTTCACCATGCATCATGTCTCTACGAACCCCCATTAAAAAATCTGGGGGTTTGATATGAGAAATTTCTTGTTGCATGTCCCAATCCCATGTGCTCTCAGGATTAAGGACACTATTTTGAATTTGCTTGATAGTAAGTATAGACATATTATTTTTTCGGCTGTCTGTAAAATCTTACCTGCGGTAACTGCCCAGGACTATCCCTATATTCGGTCCATAAATCAGACCATCTAGCTCTTATCCCAGTTGAATCCTTTTTAACACCAGAAAGTTCCCAGTCGCGATCGAAATATTTTGTATTAACACCTTCAAGCCATCTATTTATAACATCATTAATTTGTTCTTCATCATCTAATGTTATCTTAGCAATACAAAGAAATCTAAAAAAGTCGGCTGCAAGTATGGTTAGCGATATTTTATTAAATAAATTTGAACGTCGTGTATTTCCCCAATAATTGAATCTGGAGTTATCTGTTACATCACCAAATTCATCCCTTATTTTTGACCAGAAGATTACAAAAAACTTTTTCCATACACCATCTAATGCCCGCCATTGTTCGTAAGCATCTTCACGATTATGTGATTCTACAAGTGCTGAGTTTGCAAGATAATTGTCTCTCCATGTTTTAGCATAATCAACTTTAGTATGGAATAAACTACCACCATTTAAATTTCTAAAGATTTGAATAAGAGATCCCATTACATTCCATTGCAGAAGATCTTTTTTATCAGATTGCATACCTCTTTCGACAAGCCCGCAGAAAGGACTTTCCGGATTACGAGCTGCCCATGTAATAGCTCTCGCCTCTTCCAATAAAATACCAGAATCCCTCAGTCTATTATTGACTAATCCCATCTCATCATCTGTTAAAGAAGTTGAAATAATCGTTCCAAGTAGTGATTTTCCAATTGGTGTAGCTTTTTGATTAATCACGACAAATTGAAAAACTTGTTCTTTTGGGTCATCATCCATCAGCAATGAAATTGGCAATTTTCTTGATACAAGACGAAGGATATCTCTTTCCACTTTGTTAGGTTCTTCACCTGCAAGAACTTTATCAGCCATCATATCTACATATTTGTCATTTTGAATATGATGTTTTGCTGCTATTATTGCTCCTTTGAGTCGATGTTGACCATCAACCAGAGTCACTGGCAAAAGAAAGGATAATAGAGCGTCACGATCAAATCCTAAGAAACTATCCATACCGGACAGGAGAATAGGATCTATTTCTTTAAGAATTTCATGCCTAATAACAACATCACGCAAGAATTCATGTAAATGAGTCTCTTCTAAAATGACGGATTCAGTTTCAGTCTCTGTTTCTAAATAATCATCTGGTTCATGATCAACGTCATCACTGTGAATTTGTTGTGAAAGTTGACCTTTAAGTTTTTCAAATAATACGCGATCTATTACTTGATTATATTTCCCAAGCCGTTTCTCAAGAGAATCTCTCAGCAATGAAAATAAAAATAAGTAATTTGCTTTATATAGGTCAGGAAAACTAATTTTAACCTTTCCTACGATCGAGTCCGGCTCAGATTCGAAGGCAACGCTCCCCCCTTCAATACCCCGCAATGCACATATTAAGCTGTTTTGAATTACATTACTCTCATTAAGATAGAAGCGTCTTATTTGCTCTAATCTCGCTTTATTTTCAACTCGCTGAAAACCTGAACTTTCAGCCCCATCTGGTTGAAAAGTTTTCTTCTGCGGGATTCCAGCCCAAGTTTCAATATCAGTAGCCGGCGCACCAAATAATAAAATCGGTTTACTGCTTTCAGTTTGATGCAAAATTACTGCATCATACTCAAAGTTTAACATTTCCATTACAACCCCTCTCAAATCTCGCCAAATTTTAGTTAGTTTTATTGCGATTGGTGGCGTATCTGCAGTTTTCCCCATCCGTAGATACGGCTTCTTTACCTTCAGACACTCTAACATTATCATAAAAAGAATCATAAGATAATGGTTTAACACATTGATTAAATGATATTTTAACCACAAATTTTAAGGAAAATGTTCGGACCTGCTCCCTGTTGGTACGAGCATAATCGAACCGAAATCCAATCGTCTATACCAACATGTGTTGGTAGATGTACGTTGATGTCGGTTGACCTTGAGAGAGAAACTATAGCGGGAAAGATAGGTAAATACTGGATTCCAGACACAAAAAAAGCCGCCCTTAAGCGACTTTGATTTGCATTTTTTGGTGCCGAAGGCCGGACTCGAACCGGCACGTATTTCTACGGTTGATTTTGAATCAACTGCGTCTACCGATTTCGCCACTTCGGCACTGAAGGGGATGCGGAAACGTTGTGGATTATACCTGTCGCGCGCCGCCATGCAAGCGACGACGCGCTAAACCCGCGCTAAGTGCCCAAAAAACCAGCGCCCTTCGTCACTCCAGTTCAGACACCGCCAGACGAATCACCCCCGCCGCCTTCTGCTCCGGCAGCGCCAGCACCTTCGCCCACATCTCCTGCACCATATCGCAGGAGAGCTTCTCTTTGCCCGCCGCCTTCTCCGGCATCTGCAGCAGCTGGATGTCCTCGCCGTACTTATCGGCTAGTTGCTTCATAATCGGCCGCACGTCCTCGACGGCCGCCTCGCGTTCGGCCGGGGTCACGGTGTGGCGGTTTTTGCCGTAGGCCGCGCGCATCATGTCGGCGTCGGCCTGCATGCGCCGCGCCATCAGGTCTTTATCCAGCATGCGCATCGGGTTCACGCCGCCCTTCACCGTCGGGTAGAGGAAGCGGAAGCAGGCGTCGTCGCTCACCTTCTGGATGGCGGCGGTCTGCTCCATGTTGATGGTCATGTAGTTCACCACGTTGGCGTCCGGGGCGTTCTGCAGGCGCGACATCTGCAGATGCAGGATCTGCGGCTGGATGGTGTCGATAATCTGCTGCTCCGGCTCGCCCGCTTTTTGCAGGGCGGCCATCTGGTCGAGGATGCGCTGATGCAGCGCGGGCTCCTGCTCCTTAATCACCTGCCAGGCGGGCATCGCGTTGAGGGCGTTATCCATCTGCCGTTCCGGGGCGCGCTGCCTGTCGAAAAACACCCAGAACGCCACGGCGGCGGCGGCAATGACGACAATCACAGTACGGGTCCACGTTTTATTCATCTCGCATCCTTATCCTTGAGTTGTGCCGGTTTACACCGGCACGCCGCTGTGGAAGCGAAACTCGTTGTCCGGTGTCGAGATAAGTGTGGCTTCAATTTCGCCAAAATGCTGTATGCGCGGTGAGATATCGTCGTCGCTCACCTGCCGGGCAAGCGTCAGGTAGTCCTGATAATGGCGCGCTTCCGAGCGCAGCAGCGAGAGATAGAACTTCTGCAGGTCGTCGTCGAGGAACGGGGCCAGCGCGGCGAAGCGTTCGCAGGAGCGGGCTTCGATGTAGGCGCCGCAGATGAGCTTGTCGATCAGCGTCAGCGGTTCGTGGGTGCGCACGTCCTTCAGCATCCCTTTGGCGTAGCGGCTGGCGGTGATTTTGACGTACGGAATGTCGCGGGCCAGCATCGCCTCGCGTACCTGCCAGAAGTGGTGCAGCTCCTCTTTAATCAGCAGCACCATGCTGTCGATGAGCGCCTGGCCCCACTGATCGTCGGTTTTGGGCATCACGCTTTTGCCAATCTGCCTGTGCAGGGCGATGAAGTCCGGCTCCGGGCCGTCGCGGAAGGTGAACTGTTCGTAGGGTTTGAGCCAGTCGAGCAGCGCGTCGGCACCGCTTTCGTCGGCGACGTATTTGCGCACCAGCAGCAGCGCGGTCTGGGCGGCCTTGAGCTCGCACACCATGTGGTCGGTGAGCAGCAGCGGCAGGTTCGCCGGGTCGCGGGCTTTATCAATCCATGCTTGCGGGGTCGGGCACTGGAGGAAGTTGAGTACGGGGGCGAGTATCTGCGGGTAATCCATGGTTCTGCCTTGAAAAAGCGGTGGCGCGCGCCACCGCCTGAAACGCTTAGTGACGCACGCCGTCGTCGTCTTCGTCGACGTAATCTTCGTCGTCGCCTTCTTCGCCGTGTTCACCGTTCGGATCTTCGAAGTAGGTTCCCCAGCCGTCGTATTCCACTTCAAACTTCTCGGCCAGGTTCATCAGCTGTTCTACCTGCGCGTCGATCAGCTCCGCCTTCAGCGCGCCTTCGCTCAGGATGTCGCAGCAGATGACGGTGTCGCCCTCTTCCACTTCCAGCTCTTCCGGCTCGGTCACTTCGTAACCCAGCTTGAAGGCTTCCACGGCCAATTTTTCCAGCGCGTCGAAATCATCCGCAGAGAAATGGTGCTCGATGGTGTACAGCGCGTCCGGATCGCTACCGTCTTCCAGCAGTTCTTCAATAATCAGACGCGTCTCTTCGCGTTGCTCTTCCAGGTGTTCCGGGTTTGCCATGGCTCAATCCTCTTTAAAGTGCGGCAGATACTTCTATTTTCACACACGGACGGGTTTGCCTCCACCTTTGTAAGAAAGAATTGTGAAACGGGGTTGCAAATGAATAATTACACATATAAAGTGAATTTTAATTCAATAAGTGGCGTTCGCCATGCGAGGATAAAATGTCCGATTTATACAAGAAACACTTTCTTAAACTGCTCGACTTTACCCCTGCACAGTTCACTTCTCTGCTTACCCTTGCCGCACAGCTCAAAGCCGATAAAAAAAATGGCAAGGAAGTACAGAAGCTTACCGGTAAAAACATCGCGCTCATCTTCGAAAAAGACTCGACCCGTACACGTTGCTCTTTCGAAGTTGCCGCATTTGACCAGGGCGCGCGCGTCACCTATTTAGGGCCGAGCGGCAGCCAGATTGGGCATAAAGAGTCAATTAAGGACACCGCGCGCGTTCTCGGGCGGATGTACGACGGCATTCAGTATCGCGGCCACGGCCAGGAAGTGGTCGAAACGCTGGCGCAGTACGCGGGCGTGCCGGTGTGGAACGGGCTGACCAACGAGTTCCACCCGACCCAGCTACTGGCGGACCTGCTGACCATGCAGGAGCACCTGCCGGGCAAGGCGTTTAACGAGATGACGCTGGTCTACGCGGGCGACGCGCGCAACAACATGGGCAACTCGATGCTGGAAGCGGCGGCGCTGACCGGGCTGGATCTGCGCCTGGTGGCCCCGAAAGCCTGCTGGCCGGAAGAGAGCCTGGTGGCGGAGTGTAGCGCGCTGGCGGAGAAGCACGGCGGGAAGATCACGCTGACGGAAGACGTGGCGGCGGGCGTGAAGGGCGCGGACTTTATCTATACCGACGTGTGGGTGTCGATGGGCGAAGCCAAAGAGAAGTGGGCGGAGCGGATTGCGCTGCTGCGCGGGTATCAGGTTAATGCCCAGATGATGGCGCAGACCGGCAACCCGAACGTGAAGTTCCTGCACTGTCTGCCGGCGTTCCATGACGACCAGACCACGCTCGGCAAGCAGATGGCGAAGGAGTTCGATCTGCACGGCGGGATGGAAGTGACAGACGAGGTGTTTGAGTCGGCGGCGAGCATCGTGTTCGACCAGGCGGAAAACCGGATGCATACGATTAAGGCGGTGATGGTGGCGACGCTTGGGTGTTGAGTCCTCTGCGCGCTGGTGCCCTCACCCCGGCCCTCTCCCACGGGGAGAGGGGGAAAACACTAAAAAACGACAACAGGGTTGTCGTTTTTGCTTTTACCTTGCACGGGGAGAGGGAGCAAACCGGCTCCATTTCATTGATTTTTCACCCCGAAAAAGGTACGTTTTCGCCTTAATTCCAGCGTGGACATGCCAGCATTATGCCGATTATTCAGTCTGTTGAACGTGCGTTGCAGATCCTCGACCTGTTCAACGAGCAGGCCACCGAGCTTAAGATCACCGACATCAGCAAACTGATGGGGCTGAGCAAGAGTACCCTCCACTCGCTGCTGAAAACCCTGCAGCTTCACGGCTATATCGATCAGAACCCGGAAAACGGTAAATATCGCCTCGGCATGAAGCTGGTCGAGCGCGGTCATTTTGTCGTCGGCTCCATCGATATTCGTCAGAAGGCGAAAGGCTGGCTGACGGAGCTGTCCCAACGTACCGGGCAGACCACCCATCTGGGGATCCTGGACGGGCGTGAAGGGGTCTATATCGAGAAGATTGAAGGCAAGCTGGCCGCCATCGCCTATTCGCGCATCGGCCGCCGCCTGCCGGTTCACGCCACCGCTATCGGCAAGGTGCTGATTGCCTGGCTGGGCGAGGCCGAGCTGAACGCCCTGCTGGAAGGCTATCAGTACACCACCTTTACGCCCGCTACCCTCGCGTCTCGCGAAGCCTTAATGAGCGCCCTGACGCAGATCCGCGAGCAGGGCTACGCCCTGGACAGCGAAGAGAACGAGCAGGGCGTGCGCTGCGTGGCGGTGCCGGTGTGGAACCACGAGTCCCGCGTCATCGCCGCCCTGAGCCTGTCGACGCTGACCTCCCGCGTTGACGACGCAGAGCTGGCTAATTTCCGCGAGCAGCTTCAGCAGGCCGGGCTCGCGCTGTCACGCGCGCTGGGCTACCCGGCCTGAGCCGTTAGACCGGCTCGTAGGTGAAGTAGTCGAAGTCTGCGTGGCAGCCGTCGCCACTGATGTCCTCGCAGTGCAGCCCCACAAACGCGCCGGTGAAGAAGCCGCGCCCGCCGATGTAGTCGTCCGACAGCTTCCACGCCTCATACGTGACCGGCACGGCGTGCCACGTCTCGCCGTCGAACGAGTAGCTGTAGCGATAGACCAGCGTATCCACGTCCACCCGCAGCCAGACGCTCTCCGCATGTTCCGGCACCGGAATGGGCTGCTCGTGCAACGGCCACGACGGCACGTTGTGGTCGAGCTGGATCACCTTAATCGTTCTGCCCCGTCCCTCCTCGTAGTCCACAAAGCAGTAGCTCCAGTTTTTGCTGTTGTAGTAGCAGGTCAGCCCCGCGCTCTGCTGGAAGTGCACCGGCGAGAACTGCATCCGCGTTTCTGCCCGGAAGGCAAAGTGCTGCCAGCGGCGCGCCACGGTCGACTGGGTAAAGGTCGAGTTGAGCGAGTCGTTGCCGTAGAGCCGTAAGAAGCCCGGGCGCGCGGTGAGCGAGCCGAGGGTGTCGTCGAACGGAATGCGCAGGGTCTGCAGCTCCGGGTCAAGCGAACTGGCGTCGAAATCGTCCCGCCAGTTGCCCGGAACGGCTGCAGGCTGCTCGGCCACTTGCGGGCCTTTCACGGTCAGCTGCGCGTGCTTGCCGCCTTCCACGTACGGCCAGCCGTCGCGCCATTCGATGCGGGCGATGCCGGTCTCGCGCCCCAGCGGGCAGTAGCCGCGTCCGCCGGAGGCCAGCAGCGGCACGCCGGGCAGGCGCAGCGGGCGGCTGGTGAGGTAGGCCATGTACCATTCCCCCGTATGCGTCTCCAGCAGCGAGCCGTGACCGCTCTTCTGCAGCGGGTTCTCCGGCAGGTGCCAGCTGGTCATCATCGTTACGTCCGGGTGCAGCTCGTACGGCCCGTCGATGTTTTTGGAACGCAGCACCACAACCGCGTGCTCGTAGCTGGTGCCGCCTTCGGCCACCATCAGGTAGTACCATCCCGCGTGGCGATACAGGTGTGCGCCTTCGGTGTAGCAGAGCGGCGTACCGGTAAACAGCGTTTTGCGCTCGGGCGAGAGCGTGCCGGTCTGCGGGTCAAACGCCTGCAACACGATGGTGTTGTGCGGGTTGCTGTGGTGGCGCGGCCCCCACGGACGGTAGATATAGTATTTGCGGCCATCGTCGTCGTGGAACAGGGACGGGTCAAACCCGCCGTTGCCCATCGGGATTGGCTCACTCCACGGCCCCTCGATGGACGGAGCGGTGACGAGGTAGTTGCGGCCGTTTTTCCACGGCGAGTCGACAATCTTCACGTCGGTGTAGAGCAGCCAGAATTTACCGTCGGCGTAGCTCAGGCACGGCGCCCAGATGCCGCCGGAGTCCGGGTTGCCCTTCATGTCCAGCATCGACACTCGGTCCAACGGAGTGCTGACCAGCGACCAGTTTTTCAGGTCGCGGGAGTGGTAGATGCGCACGCCCGGGAACCACTCGAAGGTCGAGGTGGCGATGTAGTAGTCCTCGCCCTGGCGGCACAGGGACGGGTCCGGGTTGAAGCCGGTGAGTATCGGGTTAGTGATTTCCATATTGCCTCCGGTTAATGGGATGCGGCTGTCGCGGCGTCGGGAACGGCCTCGCCCTGCGCCGCGCGGTGCTTAATCAGCTGCTGGCTGATGGCCTCCACGCGGGCGTCGGTGAGCTTGTAGAGCGACAGCATGATGAACATGCCCGCGTAGAGCACCACCGGCACCACGCAGAACAGAATTTTGATGGTGGTGAGCACCTCGACAGGCTGCACGCTGCTGCTGGCGGAATAGTTGACGTACGCCAGGATCCAGCCCACCACCGCCCCGCCAATCGCCAGGCCAATCTTCAGGCTGAACAGGTAGGTGGAGAACACCAGCCCGTCGAGGCGGCGACCGCTGCGGCTCTCCTCGTAATCCACCACGTCGGAGGCCATCAGCCACTGCAGCGGCGTGGTGGTGTTAAAGACGAACAGGAACAGGATGTTGAGGGCAAAAATCAGCGCGATGTGCTCCGCCGGGGTGACGAAAATCAGCAGGCTGATCAGCGAGTAGGCGACGATGATCCACTTGAAGGCGGTGACGCGGTCGAAGCGGCCCAGCAGGCGGGAGGAGCAGAGCGAGCCGAACATGGTGGCGAGGCTGCCGTAGAGTAAGAACTGGGTCGCCATCTCCGGGTGATCCATCACGTATTTCACGAAGTAGAGCGTCGCCCCGCCGCGCACCACGTTGGAGCAGGTCGCCATCATCTTGAACGCGCACATGATGCGCCACTGGCTGTTGCCCAGCAGCAGCTTAAGGTCTTTCGCCACCGACGAGCCCGGCTGCACCTCAAAGGTATAGCGCTCTTTGGTGGTGAAGAAGCAGACGTAGAGCAGCACCACGCCGCTCAGCCCCAGCACGCACATGGCGCCGAAGTAGCCCACCTGCTCGTCCCCTTTGCCGATAATGCTTACCAGCGGCAGTGCGATGCCGCTGATAGCGAGCGAGCCCGCCGCCGCCAGGAAGAAGCGCCAGGACTGCAGGGCGTGACGCTCTTTCGGGTCGGCGGTGATGACGCCCGGCATGGCGCAGTACGGCACGTTAACGAAGGTGTAGACCAGGGTCAGGAGAATGTAGGTCACGCAGGCGTAGATGATCTTGCCCTGCGCGGAGAAGTCCGGTGTGTAGAAGGTCAGCACGCAGACGATGCCGAACGGGATGGCGCCCCACAGCAGGAACGGGCGGAACTGGCCGTGCCGCGTGCGGGTGCGGTCTACCAGCAGCCCCATCAGCGGGTCGGTGACGGCGTCGAGCACGCGGGAGACCAAAAACAGCGTGCCCATAATCCCCGCCGACAGGCCGAAGACGTCGGTGTAGAAATAGGCCAGCAGGAACATCGTGGCCTGCCAGACGAAGCCGCAGGCGGTGTCACCCAGCCCGTAGCCAATTTTGTCTTTCATGGTTAATTGCGTCATCAGAATTACACCCTTATGTAGTGTGCTGAATTACAACATCGTGTTAATGGAGTGTAATGAGCTGTTCAATTAACCAGCAATGGTCATATCTTATTTCCGAATTACGTTATTTTGCTTTTGTGACGCCAACGATATATCTCAACTCATTGTTTAAATTACTAAATTTCAGAAACAACAAAGCCGTCCGCGGAATATTTCCCGCAGACGGTTTTATCTCTGAAAATAATTAAATGCCGAGCGCTTTTTTACCGGCGTTAATTACCTCAATAATTTTATCGGTGTCATAAATACAGCCTTTCCAGGTGCCGCCGCTCACCGACTGCAGTGCCGCCCACAGCCGGGTGTCGTCCGGCAAAAAATCGTGGGCGTGCAGATCCGGATGCGTCTGCCGCCGCGCCAGCTCGCGCGCGCCCTCTTCCGGCGTCAGCGGGTTGTCCGCGGTGCCGATGAAGTTCACGCTGCCAGTTAACGTCAGACGATCCACGGCAATCTCGATGATGTCGTTATCGCGCAGCTTGCCAATCGGCCCGCCCGCCAGCGCCTCCGGCGACACGTGGCCGAAGCAGGCGCCCGTCGACACGCCCGAGAAGCGCGCATCGGTGATGAGCGACACCGTCTTACCCCACGAGATATGCTTTAACGCGGAGGTGAGCTGGTAGGTCTCTTCCATGCCGGTGCCGGACGGCCCGCCGCCGATCACCACCATGATATCGCCCTGCACAATCTCTTCCCGCTTGATCGCCTTGATCGCCTGCGCTTCCGAGACAAACACCCGCACCCGGCCGGTGTGGCGGTACACGCCATCTTCACCCACCACCGACGGGTCGATCGCCGTGGCCTTGATCACCGATCCTTCGGGCGCTATGTTGCCCGTCGGGAAGCAGACCGTCGAGGTCAGCCCTTTCGCTTTTGCCTTCTCCGGCGGCAGGATCACGTCATCCGGCTCTACGCCGTCCTGCTCGCGCAGGCACTGGCGGAAGCGCGCCCGGCGCTCGGACGCCTGCCACCAGTCGAGATTCTCGCCCACCGTCTGGCCGGTCACGGTCATGGCGTCCAGATGCAGCAGGCCGAGGTCGCGCAGGTGGAGCATCACCTCCGGCACGCCACCCGCGAGGAAGGCGCGGACGGTCGGGTGATAGTCCGGGCCGTTGGGCAGCACGCTGACCAGACGCGGCACTTTACGGTTGATGCGCGTCCAGTGCTCAACGTCCGGGATCGTGCAGCCCGCCGCGTGGGCGATGGCCGGAATGTGCAGCAGTAAATTGGTGGAGCCGCCGAACGCCGCGTGGATCACCATCGCGTTTTCGATGGCTTTATCGGTGAGGATATCCCGCGTGGTGATGCCGCGGCTATCCAGCTCGCTCACCGCGCGCGCCGACTGGCGGGCGATCTCCAGCCACACCGCCTGCCCGGACGGCGCCAGCGCGGAGTGCGGCAGCGCCAGACCCAGCGCTTCCGCGACCACCTGCGAGGTGCCCGCCGTGCCGAGGAACTGACACCCGCCGCCCGGCGAGGCGCAGGCGCGGCAGCCCAGCTCGGCGGCCTCCTGCAGGGAGAGTTCGTGGTTGGCGAAGCGCGCGCCGATGGTCTGCACCTTGCCCGCGTCTTCCCCGACGGTCGGCGGCAGCGTCGCCCCGCCCGGCACCAGAATAGTCGGCAGGTCGTGCATCGCGGCCAGCGCAATCATGGTGGCGGGCAGCCCTTTATCGCAGGTCGCTACGCCGATCACCGCCCGCCGCGTCGGCAGGGAGCGGATCAGGCGGCGAAACACGATCGCCGCGTCGTTGCGGTACGGCAGGGAATCGAACATACCGTGCGTGCCCTGCGAGCGCCCGTCGCACGGATCGCTGACGAAAGCCGCAAACGGGATCCCGCCATTGCGGGTGATCTCCTTCGCCGCCGCCTGCATCTGCATGCCGATCTCCCAGTGCCCGGTGTGGTAGCCCAGCGCGATTGGGCGTCCGTCTCCGGCGCGGATGCCGCCCTGAGTGCCGATGATCAGCACCTCTTTGCCGGTGAGCTTGTTGGCGTCCCAGCCCATCCCGGCGTTCTGCGTCATGCCGAACAGGTTGCCGCTGGGGGATTCCATCAGCATCTGCGGGGTCAGCGGCAGCGCACCCTGCGGCCCCGCCGCGTGGGTGATCACCGCATAAAACGCGTCGTCCTGTGGGGTGAAAATTTTCTCAATGGTCATCGTTATCGTCCGGCTCAGCAGAGCTTGAGCTGTTGCAGCAGGGTTTTCAGCTGCGCCTTGCGCGGCTCGTCCAGCGGTGAGGCGGGCGGCAGCACGTGCGTGGAGACAGGGCGACCGCAGAGCACGATCGCCTCTTTAATCACGTTCACAAACGGCGTATCCAGCTGATACATCTGCGGAATTTGCAGCAAGGTCTGATGATACCCGGCCGCTTTCGCCACGTCCCCGTCGCGCCAGGCTTTCAGAAGATTCACCGACACCTGCGGGGCAAAGTTGCCGCTCGCCGATATCGCCCCGTCGCCGCCGAGCAGCAGGGTATTGAACAGATGATCGTCGTAGCCGCAGAGCACGGTGAAGTGCGGATGCGCCGCTTTGACGGTGTGGATCATGCTGCGCAGGTGGGCGACGGAATCGATGGTGTCTTTGATGCCGATAATATTGCTGCGCGAGTCGGCGAGGGTTTTCACCAGCGCCGGAGTCAGATCCTGCCCGGTCAGCGCCGGGAAGTTATAGAGCATCACCGGCAGCGTGACGCTGTCGGCCACCTGCTCGAAATAGCGGATCAGGTTCGCTTCCGACACTTTCCAGTAGTAGGGGTTGATCACCACGATGCCGTCCGCGCCCGCCTGCTGCGCGTGCTGGCTGAGTTCGATGGTTTCCCTGGCGTTGGTGCCGCCGGTGCCGATCAGGACCGGCACGCGACGATCGACATGATCGATAGCAAAGCGGGCAATGGCTTTACGCTCTTCGGCGCCGAGCTGGGAGAACTCGCCGCCGCTGCCCAGGAAGAACAGGCCGTCGACGCCTGCTTTGATGAGATCGTCGATCAGCGCGGCGGTACCCGGCTTATCGAGCTGGCCGTCGGCGGTAAAAATGGTGGAGACAGGGGGAATGATTCCCGTGAACAACGCGGACTGCGGCATGAGATCTCCTTGCTGAATCATTTTGTTCTACATTATAGAACAGCGTTCGTTTATTTAACGATCATACTATGACGCAGAAAAAGGAGAGGTAAATGGGAAGGGAAGAGGGAGTGCGGGAAATTTAAGCTGGATCACATATTGCCCCTCACCCCGGCCCTCTCCCCAAAGGGGCGAGGGGGAAAAGATGGCTCGGTGCAGTTCCCTCTCCCTTTTGGGGAGAGGGTTAGGGTGAGGGGTAAGGGTTACTCCACTAACATTTTAACAACCACTTTCCTGACCTTAGCAGGCGCCCCAACCGCGCACAGCGGCTTATGCACTTCGCCCGGCCAGAACACCACAAAATCCCCTTCGCTCAGCACCACGGTTTTCTCCTGCTCGCCTTCCGGCAGGAACGCGATGTCTTTGTCCGCCAGCCAGTCGGTGTCCGGCGTGCCGTGCGGCAGGGTGCTGAAGGTCATCCCCTCCTGGCCCTTCATAATAATCTGGATATCCAGATAGCGCGCGTGGTACTCGGCGCGGCGCTCGGCGAACGGCTGGGTCGTGTCTTCCGAGACCAGATAAAACAGGCTGTTGCCGTTGATGTCGTGTTTCCCGAGCGGCGTGGCGTCGGTGACGTGAGCTTTAACGTGCTCAATCGCCTGGCGCAACTCATCAGGCAGCCAGGACTGCAAATGGTGGATGTTGCCGATAATCATGTTTCAATCCTCAATATAAAACAATGTTTCATTTTTATCTTTTATACGAGAATCCCCGCTGCCATACCAGCCCTTTTTCGTTGAGATTTGCGCGAGCGCATGTTTATCGGGAATGGTGTTAATTTGCTGTTAATCCTGCTCAGGCATTTATGCAGGGGTTATGCATAACATTGGCAAGTGCATATCGCACGGCTGAACTAACCCTCTGATCAATCAGGTTAATTAACAAAACTCGTTGTCACCTCACACTTTACCGTTCTGATAATGTGCTCAAAAAAGCCATAATTATTTAAGGATTTTTCTTAAGTCAAAAATAGTTAATTACGTTAATTGCATAGCCATTCCTACAGGAATAATTAAACATTAAAAATCAGCAACATAACGGAATGTATCAAAAGATTAAAATCTACAAAATAATAACAACCTCAAATAATGCCACCGGATCCTGCTTAGCTATTCACCCTTCAATAATATGAAATTAATCATTATCTGATGCGAATCATGCAAATGAAAACAAAACCCTTAATATCCGATTGCGCGTGAGCAACATCACAATAAGGATTATTTAACTGCCTAGTATGAATCACGAAATCAATTGAGCTTAGCCGCCATGAAATTAATTACATCACATGGCGCATGCCCTTTTTATTCTGAAAAACAGTTAAAGGAATAATTATGGAAAAGCATTACGTCGGTTCTGAAATTGGTCAATTGCGTAGCGTTATGCTGCACCGCCCAAATTTAAGTCTGAAACGTTTAACGCCATCGAATTGTCAGGAGCTGCTTTTCGATGACGTGCTCTCGGTTGAGCGGGCGGGTGAGGAGCATGACATCTTCGCCAACACGCTGCGCGAGCAGGGTGTTGAAGTCCTGTTGTTGACCGACCTTCTGACACAAACCCTTGATATTGCAGAAGCGAAAGCCTGGCTGCTGGATACGCAAATCTCCGACTACCGCCTCGGCCCAACCTTTGCCGGCGACGTGCGCGGCTGGCTGGCGGATATGCCGCACCGTGAACTGGCGCGCAGGCTGAGCGGCGGATTAACCTACGGCGAAATTCCGGCGGCCATTAAAAATATGGTCGTCGATACCCACACGGCGAATGATTTTATTATGAAGCCGCTGCCGAACCATTTATTTACCCGCGATACCTCGTGCTGGATTTATAACGGCGTCTCTATTAACCCAATGGCGAAACCGGCCCGTCAGCGTGAAACCAATAACCTGCGGGCAATATATCGCTGGCACCCGTCGTTTGCCGACGGCGATTTTATTAAGTATTTCGGCGACGAGAATATTAATTACGACCACGCCACCTTAGAAGGCGGCGACGTACTGGTTATTGGCCGCGGCGCGGTGCTGATCGGCATGTCCGAGCGCACGACGCCGCAGGGCGTGGAGTTCCTCGCCAACAGCCTGTTCAAACACCGCCAGGCCGAGCGCGTGATCGCCGTTGAGCTGCCGAAACACCGCTCCTGCATGCACCTCGACACCGTCATGACCCACATCGACGTGGACACCTTCTCCGTCTACCCGGAAGTGGTGCGCAAGGACGCCCAGTGCTGGACGCTCACCCCGGACGGACGCGGCGGCCTGCTGCGCACGCAGGAAACCGACCTGCTGCACGCCATCGAGAAAGCGCTCGGCATTAACCAGGTGCGCCTGATCACCACCGGCGGCGACGCCTTTGAAGCCGAACGCGAGCAGTGGAACGACGCCAACAACGTGCTGACCATCCGCCCGGGCGTAGTGATCGGCTACGAGCGCAACGTCTGGACCAATGAAAAGTACGACAAAGCGGGCATCACCGTGCTGCCCATCCCTGGCGACGAACTCGGACGCGGCCGCGGCGGCGCGCGCTGCATGAGCTGCCCGCTTGAACGCGACGGAATTTAAAGGAGCCATCATGGAACGAAAACCCACTCTGGTTGTGGCCCTTGGCGGCAACGCGCTGCTCAAGCGCGGCGAGCCGCTGGAAGCAGAGATCCAGCGCCAGAACATCGAGCAGGCCGCCCGCACCATCGCCGGGCTGACGGAACAGTGGCGCGTGGTGCTGGTGCACGGCAACGGGCCGCAGGTCGGGCTGCTGGCGCTGCAGAACAGCGCCTACGACAAAGTGACGCCCTACCCGCTGGACGTTCTCGGCGCCGAAAGCCAGGGAATGATCGGCTACATGCTTCAGCAGGCGTTGAAAAACAATCTGCCGCAGCGCGAGGTGAGCGTCCTGCTCACGCAGGTGGAAGTGGACGCCGCCGACCCGGCCTTCAGCAACCCGACCAAGTACATCGGCCCGGTGTACAGCGAAGCCCAGGCGAAAGCGCTGGCTGCGGAAAAAGGCTGGGTGTTCAAGGCCGACGGGAGCTACGTCCGCCGCGTGGTGCCGTCGCCGCAGCCGAAGCGCATCGTCGAGAGCGACGCCATCACGGCGCTGATTCAGCGTGACCACCTGGTGATCTGCAACGGCGGCGGCGGCGTGCCGGTGGTGGAAAACGCCAACGGCTACCGCGGGATTGAGGCGGTGATCGACAAAGACCTCTCCGCCGCCCTGCTGGCGAGGCAGATCGAGGCCGACGCCCTGCTGATCCTGACCGATGCCGACGCGGTGTACCTCGACTGGGGCAAGCCGACCCAGCGCCCGCTGGCGCAGGTCACGCCGGAGCTGCTCAGAGGCATGCAGTTCGACGCCGGATCGATGGGGCCAAAAGTGGCCGCCTGCCGCGAGTTTGTTGAAGCCTGCAACGGCATTGCCGGGATCGGCGCGCTGAATGACGGCGCGGAGATCCTGGCGGGCGAGAAAGGCACGTTGATTCGTAACTGAACAATCATTTTAAAAAGGATTTCCCACATGACCATCAACCTGAAAAACCGCAACTTCCTGAAACTGCTGGACTACACCCCGGCGGAGATCCAGTACCTGATCGACCTCGCCATTGACCTGAAGGCCGCCAAAAAAGCCGGGCGCGAAAAGCAAACCCTGGTCGGGAAAAACATCGCCCTGATCTTTGAAAAAACCTCCACCCGCACCCGCTGCGCCTTTGAAGTGGGCGCGTTCGACCAGGGCGCGCAGGTCACCTACCTCGGCCCAAGCGGCTCGCAGATCGGCCATAAAGAGTCGATGAAGGACACCGCCCGCGTGCTGGGCCGCATGTATGACGGCATCGAATACCGCGGCTACGGGCAGGCCATCGTCGAAGAGCTGGGCGAATACGCGGGCGTGCCGGTGTGGAACGGTCTGACCGACGAGTTCCACCCTACGCAAATCCTCGCTGACCTGATGACCATGCTGGAGCACGCGCCGGGCAAAACCCTGCCGGAGCTGAGCTTTGCCTATCTCGGCGACGCGCGTAACAACATGGGCAACTCGCTGATGGTCGGCGCGGCCAAGATGGGGATGGATATCCGCCTCGTCGCGCCGAAATCCTTCTGGCCGGAAGCCGGGCTGGTTGAGCAGTGCCGCGCCATCGCCAAAGAGACGGGCGCGCGCATCACCCTCACCGACGACGTGGAAGAAGGCGTGCAGGGGACCGATTTCCTCTACACCGACGTGTGGGTCTCCATGGGCGAGCCGAAGGAGGCCTGGGCCGAGCGCGTCAGCCTGATGAAGCCGTATCAGATTAACGCAGACGTGATGAAAGCCACCGGCAACCCGAACGTCAAGTTCATGCACTGCCTGCCGGCGTTCCACAACGAGCACACCAAAGTGGGCCGCGAGATCGAGATGGCGTACGGCCTGAAGGGGCTGGAGGTGACGGAAGAGGTCTTCGAATCACCGAACTCCATCGTCTTCGACGAAGCAGAGAACCGCATGCACACCATTAAAGCGGTCATGGTGGCGACACTCGGCGACTAATCACCGCCCGGCGCGCCGTGGGGTGCGCCGGGTTCAGGAGAACATCATGGGCAAGTTCAAGTTTCCCTCCGCTTACACCATTCTCTTTTTTCTGATTGCCGTGGTTGCCGTGCTGACGTGGGTTGTACCGGCCGGGCAGTACCATATGGCAATGAACGAGGCGCTCGGTAAAGAAGTCCCGGTTGCCGGGACCTACGCGCACGTGGCGGCGCATCCGCAGGGGCTGGTTTCGGTGCTGATGGCGCCGATTGCCGGGCTGTACGATCCGGAATCCGGACAGGCCGGGGCGATCGACGTGGCGCTGTTTATCCTGATCATCGGGGGATTTCTCGGGATCGTCACCAAAACCGGGGCAATTGACGCCGGGATCGAGCGTGTCACCACCCGGCTGCGCGGACGCGAGGAGTGGATGATCCCGATCCTGATGGCGCTGTTTGCCGCAGGCGGCACGATTTACGGCATGGCCGAAGAGTCGCTGCCGTTCTACACCCTGCTGGTGCCGGTGATGCTTGCCGCCCGGTTCGATCCGGTGGTTGCGGCCTCCACCGTGCTGCTCGGGGCGGGGATCGGCACGCTCGGCTCCACCATCAACCCGTTCGCCACGGTGATCGCCGCCAACGCTGCCGGGATCCCCTTCACCAACGGTATCGCCCTGCGCGTGGCGCTGCTGGTCATCGGCTGGATCATCTGCGTGGCGTGGGTGATGCGCTATGCCCGCAAGGTGCGCCAGGATCCGTCGCTGTCGATCGTGGCGGATAAACAGGAGGAGAACCGCGCCCATTTCCTCGGGAACAAAGGTGAGCAGTCGCTGGAATTTACCCCGGTGCGCAAAATCATCCTGGTGATTTTCGCCCTCGCCTTCGCGGTGATGATCTACGGCGTGGCGGTGCTGGGCTGGTGGATGGCGGAGATCTCGGCGGTGTTTCTCGCCAGCGCGATAATCGTCGGCCTGATTGCCCGCATGAGCGAAGAGGAGCTGACCTCGACGTTTATTAACGGCGCGCGAGATTTGCTGGGCGTCGCGCTGATTATCGGCATCGCGCGCGGTATCGTAGTCATCATGGATAAGGGCATGATTACCCACACCATTTTGCACAGCGCCGAGGGGATGGTTACCGGGTTGTCGACGGTGGCGTTCATCAACGTGATGTACTGGCTGGAAGTGGTGCTGTCGTTTCTTGTGCCTTCTTCGTCCGGCCTGGCCGTTCTGACGATGCCGATCATGGCACCCCTTGCCGATTTCGCTAACGTCAACCGCGACCTGGTGGTCACGGCTTACCAGTCGGCGTCCGGCATCGTTAACCTGGTCACTCCCACCTCTGCCGTCGTGATGGGCGGGCTGGCTATCGCCCGCGTGCCTTACGTGCGTTATCTGAAATGGGTCGCGCCGCTGCTGGGGATTTTAACGGTGGTGATTATGGTGGCGTTAAGCCTGGGTGCCATGTTGTGATTTGCCGGATGGCGCTGCGCTTATCCGGCCTACGGATCGGTGCAGTGCCACCGGTTATTTCGGGAACTGATATGGGAACTATGATGGATTACGAAGAGTACTCTCCCAAAGAGCAACTACAGCTAACGGTATGCCAGCGTCTGATCGCGGAAAAGAGCTATCTTTCTCAGGAGGAGATCCGCCGCGATTTGCAGGAGCGGGGTTTTGAGACCATCAGCCAGTCCACCGTTTCACGTCTGCTCAAGTTGCTTGGTGTCATAAAAATTCGAAATGCCAAAGGGCTAAAAATTTATTCGCTGAATCCCCAGCTGCGCCCTGCCCCCGATGCCGCGCGCACCGTCTCCGAAATGGTGGTCAGCGTGGAGCACAATAGCGAATTTATCCTTATCCATACCGTCGCCGGATATGGCCGCGCGGTGGCGCGTATTCTGGATTATCACCAGTTACCGGAAATTTTAGGCGTGGTGGCCGGAAGCAGTATCGTCTGGGTCGCCCCTCGCGTCGTGAAGCGCACCGCGCTGGTGCATAAGCAAATTAATTATTTACTCAGAACGCATTAATATTCATAAAGAACCGTTTGCATTGAGTAAAGCGTGCATTAAATCGCTTGATCCGCAAAGCGAGCTGCGTATAATGCCCGACAATTTGCCGGGAGGAAGCATGGTCAAGCGTGTACGACATAACGTCTTACCGCGTCTGAAATCAGACGCTGGCCTGCCGTTTTTCTTCCCGTTGCTAAACCTATTCCCAGAGCCCCTCATTTGAGGGGCTTTTTTTTGCCCGGCGTCAGGAGATAAACATGAATCCGCTTTATCAAAAACACATCATTTCCATAAACGACCTCAGCCGCGAAGAGCTGGAACTGGTTCTGGAAACCGCGGCAAAACTGAAGGCCAATCCGCAACCGGAGCTGCTGAAGCACAAGGTGATTGCGAGCTGCTTCTTCGAAGCCTCGACCCGCACGCGCCTCTCCTTTGAAACCTCCATGCACCGCCTGGGCGCGAGCGTGGTGGGCTTCTCGGACAGCAGCAACACGTCGCTGGGTAAAAAAGGCGAGACCCTGGCGGATACCATTTCAGTGATTAGCACCTACGTCGACGCAATTGTGATGCGTCACCCACAGGAGGGCGCAGCGCGTCTGGCGACCGAGTTTTCCGGCGGCATTCCGGTACTGAACGCCGGTGACGGTGCCAACCAGCACCCGACGCAGACCCTGCTGGATCTGTTCACCATTCAGGAGACGCAGGGCACGCTCGAGAACCTGAATATCGCCATGGTTGGCGACCTGAAATATGGCCGCACCGTCCACTCCCTTACCCAGGCGCTGGCGAAATTTAACGGCAACCGCTTCTTCTTCATTGCGCCTGACGCGCTGGCGATGCCGCAGTACATTCTCGACATGCTGGATGAGAAAGGCATTCAGTGGAGCCTGCACGCCAGCATCGAAGAGGTGATGGGCAACGTGGATATTCTCTACATGACCCGCGTGCAGAAAGAGCGTCTGGACCCGTCCGAATACGCCAACGTGAAGGCGCAGTTCGTGCTGCGTGCCAGCGACCTCGAGGGCGCGCGCGACAACATGAAGGTGCTGCACCCGCTGCCGCGCATCGATGAGATCACCACAGACGTGGATAAAACGCCGCACGCCTGGTACTTCCAGCAGGCCGGAAACGGCATCTTCGCCCGCCAGGCGTTACTGGCACTGGTTCTGAATCGCGAATTGGCACTGTAAGGGGAAACGACAATGACACACGATAACAAACTCCAGGTTGAAGCCATCAAGCGTGGCACCGTGATTGACCACATCCCTGCGCAGGTCGGCTTTAAGCTGCTGACGCTGTTCAAACTGACCGAAACCGACCAGCGCATCACCATCGGCCTGAACCTGCCGTCGGGCGAGATGGGCCGCAAAGACCTGATCAAAATCGAGAACACCTTCCTGACCGACGAGCAGGTTAACCAGCTGTCGCTGTACGCGCCGGACGCCACCGTTAACCGCATCGACGATTACGACGTGGTGGGCAAATCCCGCCCGAGCCTGCCGGATCGCATTGAAAGCGTGCTGGTCTGCCCGAACAGCAACTGCATCAGCCACGCTGAGCCGGTTTCCTCCAGCTTTGCAGTGAAAAAACGCGCCGATGACATCGCGCTCAAATGCAAATACTGCGAAAAAGAGTTTTCTCATTATGTGGTGCTGGCCAACTAATTGAGGTTGGTAAAGGATCCCGGCCTCCCTATAATGGCCGGGACTCTTAAATCAGCTGTTATTCTGGAGAAATCATGACCAAAGTACTCGCGACGGAAAATGCACCAGCGGCTATCGGCCCATACGTTCAGGGCGTTGATCTGGGCAGCATGATCATCACTTCGGGCCAGATCCCGGTGAACCCAAAAACCGGTGAAGTACCGACCGACGTAGCAGCACAGGCGCGTCAGTCGCTGGAAAACGTGCAGGCTATCGTTGAATCTGCGGGCCTGAAAGTGGGCGACATCGTCAAAACCACCGTTTTCGTGAAAGATCTGAACGACTTCGCGACCGTTAACGCCACCTACGAAACCTTCTTCACCGAGCACAACGCGACTTTCCCGGCGCGCTCCTGCGTTGAAGTGGCCCGTCTGCCAAAAGACGTGAAAATTGAAATTGAAGCGATTGCCGTACGTCGCTAATTTATTTCAATAAATAAAGGCAGCGTAAGCTGCCTTTATTATTTCGGCTATTTTTACTCTCTGGATAAAATGACACATAGCCCAGTCCATTATTAGACTCCCCTCTCCTGGTAATATTCTCTAATAATGGATGAGTAATGAAACTTTCGAAAATTGCACTTGCCCTCGCAACAGTGACCGTTGCGTCTTCGGCATTTGCTCACGGATATATTGAATCGCCTGCCAGCCGCGCCTATATGTGTAAGCTCGGCCAAAACGTTGACTGTGGCTCTGTACAGTATGAACCGCAGAGCGTAGAGAAAACCTCTGGCTTCCCGTCAGGCGCTGAGCCTGCGGACGGCCACCTCGCCAGCGCGGGTATCTCTCAGTATTCTCAGCTGGACAAACAGAGCCTGAACGCGTGGACCAAAAACCCGATGACGGCGGGTCCTCATCAGTTCGTCTGGCATCATACCGCACCGCATAAAACGACCAACTGGCGTTATTACATTACCAAACAAAACTGGGATCCAAATAAACCGCTGACCCGCGATCAGTTTGAATTAACGCCATTCTGTACCATCAACGGTAATAACCAGGCGCCGGCCGTCACGCAGTCTATGAACTGTAATGTGCCTGAGCGTACGGGCTATCAGGTTATTTACGGCGTGTGGGAAATTGCGGATACCTCGAACAGTTTCTATCAGGCTATTGACGTTGATTTCGGTAATGGCGGTAACGTTACGCCGGACGAAACGCCAGCCGTTGTTTCCCAGTGGAGCAAAACCCTGAGCGGCCAGATCGCGGGTAACAATCTGAATGCGGGCGACAAGGTCATTGCACGCTTCTTCGACGCGAACGGCGAAGTGACCTCCATGCGTACCGAAATGACCATCGGCTCAGCCGAGCAGGGCGACGCTAACCAGTGGTCTTACGATCTGGCGCAGAAAATCAACACCGCCCAGAGCGACGTGCGCGTCGGCGTGAAGGATGAAGCGGGTGAAATCAGCCCGGTTCACGGCGCAAACAGCGTCTTCGTGAAAGACGGCAGCACGCTGCAGTCCGTGGCCGTCTCTTATGAAGAGCAAAAAGCGCAGGTGAATGAGACCATCGCCGTCACCGATCTGCAGTACAGCAAAATCGAACATGGCAACGCGACCGTGACCTTCCACGTCAACACCAAAGGCGACGTGAATGTGGAAGCACACGTGATGAACCACCACGGTGCGGAAAAAGGCTACCTGAAGCAGGACATGAACAACGCCAACCAGGACGTGACCATGACCCTGAATGACGTGATGCCGGGCCACCACATGCTGAAATACTATGCGACCAACAAAGACGGCACGATGTTCGCCCAGGACGTGCTTAACCTGATGCTGGAAGGCGATGCCGCCGCGGACAGCACCGGTCATCACGACTTCACCTTCCCGGACAATATCGCCTCCTACAAGGCGGGTACTGTGGTGCTGCAGCCTAAAGACGGTAAGACGTACGAATGTAAGCCTTTCCCGTACAGCGGCTTCTGCGTGCAGTACAGCCCAACCGCCAACCAGTATGAGCCAGGCGTTGGTGCACACTGGAAAGAGGCGTGGGTGTTGAAGAACTAAGTAGTCTTTTCCCCTCACCCTAACCCTCTCCCCATAGGGGAGAGGGAACCGATCGAGCCCCTCCCCCCTTTGGGGAGAGGGGTTGGGGTGAGGGGCTACTGATTCCGCGTCGCCCTAAGCAGCGTCTCCAGCGGATACACCGCCGCAATCACCACCTCGTCCTGAACCTTCGCCGCGCTATCCAGTTCGCTCTGAATCGACGCGATCTCTTTATCGTCCAGCGTGCCCTGGCGCGCCACCAGATCCGTCAGCCTCAGGCCAATTGAGGCCAGCTTATCCACTTCCTGGATCAGCGGTTTCATGCTCTTCAGTTGATAGCTGTTTTCGCTTAGCGCCAGCGCGTCGCTGGTGTTGCTTTGCCAGCGGTTAAAGACGTGGCGCAGCGCATCGGCGCTTTCCGTGTCTTCCGCATCGCTCACCAGCCTGTCGGCCCATTTGTTCATCTGCCGCACCGTGGCGCTTTCGGCGTTCAGCGCATCCGCGAAGCGGTTGAGCGGTTCAAACTGATGATAATTTCCCGCCTGGAACTTCAGGTGCTGGCGGGTGTAATACTGCGCGGGCTCTACCGCCTGAGCAAGGATCTGCAGCGGCAGAGTATCGGCATTGTTCGCCAGGCGCGTGAACTGCACCTGCTGCTGGGTATGCTGCTGCAGCCCCACCGACACCGTCGACCAACTGTCCATCGCCTGCAGGCGGGTGTACATGTTGTCGACGTCGTTGACGTCCTGCGCGGACCACAGCCGCTCCGCCACCGCAAAGGCGCGCGGCCACAGGCGGATATCCAGCACCGGTGCCACCACGTTTTCCGCCCACAGCGCGGCTTCACCGCCGAGCAGGTTGGCCTGATTCGCCACGTCCGGCACCACCGGCGGAATGCCTTTCGGCACCTCGTCCAGACGCGTGCCGCTGATTGGGTAGCGCGTATTCCCCACCAGGAAATAGCCGGAAAGTTTGTCGTTATCAACGTTGACCACCGGGCGCGTCTCGCCCATCCAGGTGTCGACCGTAAACGTGACCTGATTGTCGTCACGCCACTGAATGTTTTCCACCGCGCGGCGGGATTTCCCGGCAAAATCTATAAATCCGCGCCAGCCGGCATCCCCTTTCACCAGCGTGAAGCTCCCCTCAACCGGCTTGCCCTTCAGGCGCGGCATGGTGAAGGCCCAGCTCTGGGCGCTGTCGGTGTCTGCAATCACATCCACGCCGTTCAGCCCCTGCGGGACAATTTCGTTGCGATAGTGATAGGCGGTGGACTGAGGCTGGTCGAGATAGAATCCCGTCGAGAGAATCCCTTTGTAGCCGTTCTGCGCGACCTGCCCCAGCGCGTCCTGCCCCTGCCAGGACTGGATCAGAATACTTTTCGGCAGGTCCGGATGATAAATCTCGTCCCAGCCGACCATCTGCCGGTGGTGCTTCTCGAGGATCGTCTCCAGCTTGCGGTTGAAATAGGCCTGCAGCGCGTGGCTGTCCGCCAGCCTGTTATCGCGCATGAAATTCTGGATCGCGGCGTTCGCTTTCCACTGGCTGTCGTCCACCTCATCGCCGCCGATGTGCAGATACGGATCGGGGAAGATCGCCGCCAGTTCGCTGACCATCGCGTCGGCAAAAGCATAGGTTGCGTCTTTTGTCGGATCCAGCACTGGCTTCAGCACGCCCCAGTGGCGCTCCATAGCGTACGGCCCCGGGGCGCTCATCAGCTCCGGATAGGCCACGGCGATCGCCGAGGCGTGGCCCGGCATGTCGATCTCCGGCACCACGCGAATGCCGCGTTCGGTAGCGTAACGCACCACCTCACGCATCTGTTCAGGCGTGTAGAACAGCCCGTCGCTGGCAAGCTGCGTCAGCTTAGGGTAACGCTTCGAACTGAAGCGCCAGCCCTGATCGTCGGTCAGGTGCCAGTGCAGAACGTTGAGCTTCGCCGCGGCCATGCCGTCGATCTGGCGCTTGATATCCGACAGCGGAATAAAGTGGCGCGCCGAGTCCAGCAGCAGCCCGCGCCACGGGAAGCGCGGCGAATCTTCAATGGTGACCCACGGCAGCGAGGTGTTTTCCGCCCCGTTCTGCATCAGCTGGAGCAGCGTTTCCATGGCGCGCAGCGCGCCGAAGCGGGTGTTGGCGGAAATGTTCACGCCGTTGGCGTCCACCGTGAGCTTATAGCTTTCATCGCTGTCCGGCAGCGGCTGCGGCTTAACCTTTTTGGCAACCGCGATGCGGATGGTCGGTTTGTCTGGCTTTTCCGCCTGCGGCTGCAGCGTCCAGCCGGTTTGCAGGGCAATGCGCTGGCGCAGCCGATTGACGGCGTCGCCGAGATCGTCGCCGCTGACGCTGATAGAAATTTTATCGTTAAGCACCAGCGCGCCCTGGGTCGTCGGGCGTTCGACCTTCGCAGGCCAGGGCATTAAGGGGAGATCGCCTGCCGGAGCGGCGAAGGCAGAGGCGCCGAGCATCAGCCCGGCGGTTAAGAGACTGTACCGTAACATGAATGTTCCTTATCTGACGGGCCAAATAAAGGCAAAACATTCTGTTAACATGCGCTCAATTTGTCGTCAAGCGAATGCGCCGACGGAGATCACAGGTTGTTGAATTTGGGAGGAAAGCTATTGCCCGGTGGCGGCTTCGCCTTACCCGGCCTACGTTGGGATCGTAGGCCCGGTAAGCGCAGCGCCACCGGGCTTGCCGTTACTGCCACCCGTACCGACGCGCATAAATCCCTTTCACCATCTGCGTCAGCACCATGTAGCCCGCGAGGATCGCCACCAGCCACGGGAAGTAGCTCAGCGGCAGCGCCTGAAGCTGCAGGTAGCCTGCCAGCGGTGAGAACGGCAGCGCGATGCCGAGCGCCATCACAATCCCCGTCATCACAATCAGCGGCCACGCCGCGCGGCTCTGGATGAACGGAATGCGGCGGGTGCGGATCATGTGCACGATCAGCGTCTGCGACAGCAGCCCCACCACGAACCAGCCGGACTGGAACAGCGTCTGATGTTCCGGGGTGTTGGCGTGGAACACAAACCACATCAGGCAGAAGGTCAGGATGTCAAAGATGGAGCTGATCGGCCCAAAGAACAGCATAAAGCGGCCCAGATCGGCGGGGTTCCAGCGCTGCGGCTTCTGGATCTGCTCGTCGTCCACGTTATCAAACGGGATCGCCACCTGAGACACGTCGTACATCAGGTTCTGGATCAGCAGATGCAGCGGCAGCATCGGCAGGAACGGCAGGAAGGCGCTCGCCACCAGCACGCTGAAGACGTTACCGAAGTTGGAGCTGGCGGTCATTTTGATGTACTTGAGCATGTTGGCAAAGGTACGACGACCTTCGATCACGCCCTCCTCCAGCACCATCAGGCTCTTTTCCAGCAGAATGATATCCGCTGCCTCGCGGGCGATGTCCACCGCGCCGTCCACGGAGATACCAATATCCGCCGCACGCAGGGCTGGCGCGTCGTTGATGCCGTCGCCCATAAAGCCTACTACGTGCCCTTCGCGACGCAGCAGCGTGACAATACGCTCTTTGTGCATCGGCGTCAGACGGGCAAACAGCGTGGTACGCTGGGCAAGCTGCGCCAACTCGTCGTCGGAGAGGTGCTCAATGTCGCTGCCCACCACCACGTCGCCCGCGTCCAGCCCCACTTCATGGCACACTTTAGCCGCCACCAGCTCGCTGTCGCCGGTGAGAATTTTGACGGTAATACCGCTCGCCTTCAGCGCCTTCAGCGCCGGTGCGGTGGTCTCTTTCGGCGGATCGAGGAAGGCGATGTAACCCTCGAGGATCAGATCGGATTCGTCGATACGCTGATAGTCCCCTTCACGCGCGGGCAGAAACTTGCTCGCGACGGCCACCACGCGCAGCCCCTGACGGTTCAGGTTGTCGGTGACGCGCTTGATGCGGCGCAGCATGGTGTCGTCCAGCGGCACGATCTCGCCGTTATGGCGCACCTGTGTGGAAACGTTGAGGATCTCCTGCAGCGCGCCTTTGCAGATCAGCTGATGCACGTCGGTCTGCTCGCTCACCACCACCGACATGCGGCGGCGCTCGAAGTCGAACGGGATCTCATCCACCTTCTGCCAGCGGCCGGAGAGCGTGCGGGCAGACTCTTCGTCTACCCCTTCCAGCACCGCGACGTCGAGCAGGTTTTTCAGCCCGGTCTGGTAGTGGCTGTTCAGCCACGCGGTGTGCAGCACGCGCTCGCTGGTTTTACCGGCGATATCGGTGTGGTTCTCCAGCACGATTTTGTCCTGCGTCAGGGTGCCGGTTTTATCGGTGCAGAGGATGTCCATCGCGCCAAAGTTCTGAATGGCATCGAGGTGTTTAACGATCACTTTCTGCTTAGAGAGCTTCACCGCCCCGCGCGCCAGCGTGGAGGTGACGATCATCGGCAGCATTTCCGGCGTCAGGCCGACGGCCACGGAGAGCGCAAACAGTGCCGCTTCCCACCAGTCGCCTTTGGTGTAGCCGTTGATCAGCAGCACGATCGGCGTCATCACCATCATAAAGCGGATCAGCAGCATGCTGACACGGCCAATCCCTTTCTGGAAGGCGTTCGGCTCGCTCTCCTGCTCGCTGACGCGCCCGGCAAGCTGACCAAACCAGGTGTTGCCCCCGGTGGCGATGACAATCGCCTGCGCGGTGCCGCTGACGACCGTGGTCCCCATAAAGCACAGGGTGTCGCACTCGAGCGGGTTCATCTGCTGCGGGTCGCGGCTGCGCGCCACCTTTTCAACGGGCAGGGATTCCCCGGTCAGGGAGGCCTGCGCCACGAACAAATCGCGCGCCTGGATGATGCGTAAATCCGCCGGGATCATGTCCCCCGCCGCCAGCTTCACCAGATCGCCCGGCACCAGCTGGTCGATAGGCAACTCCACCCAGGCGTTTTCGCCGAGATCGTTAATCACGCGCGAGACGGTCGCGGTGTTGCTGACCATCGCCTTCAGGGCGTCCGCCGCTTTGGTGGAGCGCGCCTCCTGAATGAAGTTCAGCAGCGTGGAGATACCCACCATCAGGGCGATCACCCCTGCGGCAAACAGATCTTCCGTCGCGTAAGAGATGATGCCCAGCACGGTCAGCAGCAGGTTGAACGGGTTGCGGTAGCAGAGCCACAGATGCACCCACCATGGAGAGGGCTTCTGCGCCGGGATCTGGTTATCGCCGTGCACGGCGCGGATTTTTTCTACTTCGGACGCGTTTAGCCCTTCCGGGTGTCCGCCAAACGCGCGCCAGACTTCGTTTTCATCCATTGCCGCCGCGTTCAGGCAGCGTTCTGTCAGAGACGCGGGGATCGCCGCCCCCGCCATGTTTTTGGCGTTTGGCAGCGGGTCGCGCTGAACAAGACGGTGTGGCAGGTGGCGGCTCAGCAGGGCCTGCAGCTGCCGGGTGATATTTTTAAACATAGGCATTCCTCCGCATCCGCAGGGGCGGACGCAGCATTTCCTTCAGGCGTGGCAAGGCCGTACCTGAGAGGCACTTAATTTTTCAAGCAGGAACGTTAAGACGCTACTGCCTCACACCGGTGAGACAGCAACAGGGCTGGCTTACCGGAAAGAACGTTTTCTCCCGTTCAGGAGAGGTGTGGGATCGGGATCCATGTGGCCTCCGGTAAGTAAAAGTAGGGTGTCGCCGCGCAGTATAAGGATTTAACCATACCGTTTGTGGCTAATCGGGCGGTATTATAACCCCACGCAAATAAACCGAACGTAAACCAGACTTTGCCCATAGCGAAATCGCGCTATAGCATTAGGCTCAATTGACCATTTTGTCGTTGTTACAGGGAATACAGCATGCAGAACCGCCTTACGATTAAAGACATCGCGCGTTTAAGCGGCGTGGGGAAATCAACCGTCTCACGCGTGCTGAACAACGAAAGCGGCGTCAGCGAACGCACCCGCGAGCGCGTTGAGGCGGTCATGAATCAACACGGTTTTTCCCCTTCCCGCTCCGCGCGCGCCATGCGTGGGCAGAGTGACAAAGTCGTCGCCATTATTGTTTCGCGTCTGGATTCCCTGTCTGAAAACCTCGCCGTGCAGACCATGCTGCCCGCCTTCTACGAGCAGGGGTATGATCCGATCATGATGGAGAGCCAGTTCTCTGTGCAGCTGGTTGAAGAGCATCTGGGTATGCTCCAGCGGCGCAATATAGATGGCGTGGTGCTGTTTGGTTTTACCGGCATTAACGAGGAGATGCTCAAACCCTGGCAGCCCTCGCTGGTGCTGCTGGCGCGCGATGCCAGCGGGTTTGCGTCTGTCTGCTACGACGATGAAGGGGCAATCGTGACCCTGATGCAGCGTCTGTACGAGAAAGGCCATCGCCACATCAGCTATCTGGGCGTGCCGCACGCGGACGTCACCACCGGCAAGCGCCGTCACGAGGCCTACCTGACCTTTTGCAAAGAGCACAATCTCTCCGCCGTGGCCTCCCTGCCGGGGCTGGGCATGAAGCAGGGCTACGAGCAGGTCGCCAGCGTCCTGACGCCGCAGACCACCGCGCTGGTGTGCGCCACGGATACCCTTGCGCTGGGTGCCAGCAAATATCTGCAGGAGCAGCGCATCGATAACCTGCAGGTGGCGAGCGTCGGCAGCACGCCGCTGATGAAGTTCCTGCACCCTGAGATCATCACCGTCGATCCGGGCTACGCCGAGTCCGGCAGACAGGCCGCCGCGCAGCTGATAGAGCAGATCAACGGACGTTCAGAGCCCCGTCAGATCGTTATTCCTGCTCGCCTTTCATAACCCCCGCAAATCAGTTTATTGTGATCTTCACCTAATTTCGGGAACGTTCCCATTTTCGCCGTCACGCTGAAGGAGTAGGCTTGCGCTCAGGTCATTACCCCCCTCACCATCTGTCATGAGGTTTCATGATGAGTAAAGTCAAACAAGCAGATATCGATCAGTTGATTGTCCTGGTCGGCGGCCGCGAGAACATCGCCACCGTCAGCCATTGCATTACCCGCCTGCGCTTCGTGCTGAACGATCCGGCCAAAGCCAACCCGAAGGCCATTGAAGAGCTTTCGATGGTCAAAGGCTGCTTCACCAACGCCGGTCAGTTCCAGGTCGTTATTGGTACCGAAGTGGGCGATTACTATCAGGCTTTGCTGGCGACCACCGGGCACTCCTCCGCCGATAAAGAGCAGGCGAAGAAGGCTGCACGCCAGAATATGAAGTGGCACGAGCAGCTGATTTCCCACTTCGCGGAGATCTTCTTCCCGCTGCTGCCCGCACTGATCAGCGGGGGCTTAATCTTAGGCTTCCGTAACGTCATCGGTGATGTGCCGATGAGCGACGGCAAAACCCTGGCGCAGATGTACCCGGCGCTGCAAAGCATCTACGACTTCCTGTGGCTGATTGGCGAGGCGATCTTCTTCTATCTGCCGGTCGGGATTTGCTGGTCCGCGGTGCGCAAAATGGGCGGCACGCCGATTCTGGGTATCGTGCTGGGCGTCACGCTGGTCTCTCCACAGTTAATGAACGCTTACTTACTTGGTCAGCAGGTGCCTGAGGTGTGGAACTTCGGCCTGTTTACCATCGCCAAAGTGGGCTATCAGGCGCAGGTCATTCCGGCGCTGCTGGCCGGTCTGGCGCTGGGCTTTATTGAAACGCGCCTGAAGCGCATCGTGCCGGATTACCTCTATCTGGTTGTGGTGCCGGTCTGCTCGCTGATTATTGCCGTGTTCCTGGCGCACGCCTTTATCGGTCCGTTTGGCCGCATGATCGGCGACGGCGTGGCCTTCGCGGTGCGTCACCTGATGACCGGCAGCTTCGCGCCAATCGGTGCCGCGCTGTTTGGCTTCCTGTACGCCCCGCTGGTGATCACCGGCGTGCACCAGACCACGCTGGCGATTGATATGCAGATGATCCAGAGCCTCGGCGGCACGCCGGTCTGGCCGATTATCGCCCTGTCTAACATTGCGCAGGCATCGGCGGTGACCGGCATCATCATCGTCAGCCGTAAGCACAACGAGCGTGAGATCTCTGTTCCGGCAGCCATCTCCGCCTACCTCGGCGTAACCGAACCGGCGATGTACGGTATCAACCTGAAATATCGCTTCCCGATGCTCTGCGCGATGATCGGTTCCGGTCTGGCTGGCCTGGTGTGCGGTCTGAACGGCGTGATGGCGAACGGGATTGGCGTCGGCGGCCTGCCGGGCATTCTCTCCATCCAGCCCGCTTACTGGCAGGTGTTTGCCCTGGCGATGGCCATCGCGATTATCGTCCCAATGGCCCTCACCACCGTGGTTTACCAGCGTAAGTTCCGTCAGGGCACGCTGCAGATTGTTTAACGTCTTCTTTCGGGGCGCAGTTGCGCCCCTTCGCATTTGCAGGAACGCACTATGAATACTCTTCCTCACTGGTGGCAGAACGGCGTCATCTATCAGATTTACCCAAAAAGTTTCCAGGACACTACCGGCAGCGGCACCGGCGATTTGCGCGGCGTGACGCAGCGTCTGGACTACCTGAAAACCCTCGGCATCGACGCCATCTGGCTGACGCCGTTTTATATCTCCCCGCAGGTGGATAACGGCTACGACGTGGCGAATTACATCGCCATCGACCCGGCCTACGGCACGCTGGATGATTTCGACGAGCTGGTTGCCAGGGCGCACGAGCGCGGCATCCGCATCGTGCTGGACATGGTGTTTAACCACACCTCCACGCAGCACGCCTGGTTCCGCGAGTCGCTGAACAAAGCGAGTCCGTACCGCCAGTTCTACATCTGGCGCGACGGCACGCCGGAGCAGCTTCCCAACAACTGGCGCTCCAAGTTTGGCGGCAACGCCTGGCGCTGGCACGCCGAGAGCGAGCAGTATTATCTGCACCTTTTTGCCCCGGAGCAGGCGGATCTCAACTGGGAAAACCCGGCGGTGCGCGCCGAGCTGAAAAAGGTGTGCGAGTTCTGGGCCGATCGCGGCGTGGACGGCTTGCGTCTCGACGTGATTAACCTGATCTCAAAAGACCAGGATTTCCCGGACGACACCATTGGCGACGGTCGCCGCTTCTACACCGACGGGCCGCGCGTTCACGAATATCTCCAGGAGATGAGCCGCGACGTCTTCACCCCGCGCAACCTGATGACGGTGGGCGAAATGTCATCGACCTCGCTGGAGAACTGCCAGCAGTACGCGTCGCTTGACGGGCGCGAACTGTCGATGACCTTTAACTTCCATCATCTGAAGGTGGACTACCCCGGCGGCGAAAAATGGACGAAGGCGAAGGCGGACTTTGTGGCGCTGAAAACCCTCTTCCGCCACTGGCAGCAGGGGATGCACAACAAAGCCTGGAACGCGCTGTTCTGGTGTAACCACGATCAGCCGCGCATCGTGTCGCGCTTTGGCGACGAAGGGGAACACCGCGTTCAGGCCGCGAAGATGCTCGGCATGGTGCTGCACGGCATGCAGGGTACGCCGTATATCTACCAGGGCGAAGAGCTGGGGATGACCAACCCGCACTTCAGCCGCATCACCGATTACCGCGACGTGGAAAGCCTGAACATGTTCGCGGAATTGCGGGCCAGCGGCCGCGAGCCTGAGGAATTGCTGGCGATTCTGGCAATTAAGTCCCGTGATAACGGACGAACCCCCATGCAGTGGGACGCCTCGCACAATGCGGGCTTTACCGAGGGCGAGCCGTGGATTGGCGTCTGCGATAACTACGAAACGGTGAACGCCTGCGCGGCGCTGAACGACCCGGATTCGGTGTTCTACACCTACCAGTCGCTGATTAGCCTGCGTAAAACTCTGCCGGTGCTGACGTGGGGGGATTATGAGGATCTCCTGCCGGAGCATCCTTCCCTGTGGTGCTACCGCCGCCAGTGGCAGGGGCAGACGCTGATAGTCGTGGCAAACCTGAGCCATACGCCTCAGGAATGGCAGACAGACGCTCTCAGCGGTCAGCCGCAGGTGCTGATGAGTAACTACCCGGCACCGCAAACGACGTCGCTGCGTCCGTTTGAAGCGGTCTGGTGGTTGCAGCAATAACGTTCCCTGCCGGGTGCCACCCAGCACCCGGCTTATTTTACTGTTTTTGTTGAATAATTAATCAGATTTTTCTCTCGCGCCTTTACAATCGCTGAAGCGCCCGCCGTTTGTACTCTCGTCTTTTTACTTTGTTCTGCATCAAATAAAACGCAAACATGTTTGATGCAAATCACTATATGTAGCACTTAAAATGCACACCGACCCAACATCTTGTATTTATCGTCTACTATTCCAACAACAAGACGGCGCTTACGCTGGCCGGAATTGTGGATAACACGAGCTGGGCACGCGGGAAGTCTTTGGCCCGGCGGGAAATACGCCCGGTGAATACTTCTCCACCTCTGTGGATAACCTGTTTTCAAAAATGGAGTGATCATGACACCGCATGTGATGAAACGTGATGGCTGTAAAGTGCCGTTTAAATCAGAGCGCATCCAGGAAGCCATTCTGCGTGCAGCTAAAGCAGCGGGAGTCGATGACGCAGATTACTGCGCCACCGTCGCAGAAGTCGTTAGCAGCCAGATGAACGAACGCAGCCAGGTCGATATCAACGAGATCCAGACTGCGGTTGAAAACCAGCTGATGGCGGGGCCTTACAAGCAGCTGGCACGCGCCTACATTGAGTACCGCCACGATCGTGACGTGCAGCGTGAGAAGCGCGGTCGCCTGAACCAGGAGATCCGTGGCCTGGTGGAGCAGACCAACTCCGCCCTGCTCAATGAAAACGCCAACAAAGACAGTAAGGTGATCCCGACCCAGCGCGACCTGCTGGCCGGTATCGTCGCCAAACACTATGCCCGTCAGCATCTGCTGCCGCGCGACGTGGTATCGGCGCACGAGCGCGGCGAGATCCACTACCACGACCTCGACTATTCGCCGTTCTTCCCGATGTTCAACTGCATGCTGATCGACCTGAAGGGCATGCTGACCCAGGGCTTTAAAATGGGTAACGCCGAGATTGAACCGCCTAAGTCAATCTCCACGGCCACCGCCGTCACCGCGCAGATTATCGCCCAGGTCGCCAGCCACATTTATGGCGGCACCACGATTAACCGCATTGATGAAGTGCTGGCCCCGTTCGTGACGGCAAGCTTCAACAAGCATCGTAAAACGGCCGAAGAGTGGCAGATCCCGGACGCTGACGGCTACGCGCATTCCCGCACCGAGAAAGAGTGCTACGACGCCTTCCAGTCGCTGGAATATGAAGTGAACACGCTGCACACCGCCAACGGCCAGACGCCGTTTGTGACCTTCGGTTTTGGTCTGGGCACCAGTTGGGAATCACGCCTGATCCAGCAGTCCATACTGCGCAACCGTATTTCCGGCCTCGGCAAAAACCGCAAAACCGCGGTGTTCCCGAAACTGGTGTTCGCCATCCGCGACGGCCTGAACCACAAGTTTGGCGATCCGAACTACGACATCAAACAGCTGGCGCTGGAGTGCGCGAGCAAGCGCATGTACCCGGACATCCTGAACTACGATCAGGTCGTCAAAGTGACCGGTTCGTTTAAAACGCCTATGGGCTGCCGCAGCTTCCTCGGCGTGTACGAAGATGAAAACGGCGAGCAGATCCACGACGGGCGTAACAACCTGGGCGTCATCAGCCTGAACCTGCCGCGCATCGCGCTGGAGGCGAAAGGTAACGAAGACGCCTTCTGGACGCTGCTGGACGAGCGCCTGCAGCTGGCGCGTAAGGCGCTGATGACCCGTATTGCGCGCCTTGAAGGGGTCAAAGCCCGCGTTGCACCAATCCTTTATATGGAAGGGGCCTGCGGCGTGCGCCTGAAGGCGGACGATGACGTGTCTGAGATCTTCAAAAACGGTCGCGCGTCCATTTCGCTGGGCTATATCGGTATTCACGAGACCATCAACGCATTGGCGGGCGATACGCATATGTACGACAGCGAGGCCCTGCGCGAAAAAGGTATCGCCATCGTTCAGCGCTTGCGCGACGCGGTTGACCAGTGGAAAGAGGAAACCGGCTACGGGTTTAGCCTCTACAGCACGCCGAGCGAGAACCTTTGCGACCGCTTCTGCCGTCTGGACACCGCCGAGTTCGGGATTGTGGAAGGCGTGACCGACAAAGGGTATTACACCAACAGCTTCCACCTCGACGTGGAGAAAAAGGTGAACCCGTACGACAAGATCGACTTCGAAGCGGCGTATCCGCCGATCGCCAGCGGCGGGTTCATCTGCTACGGCGAGTACCCGAACATCCAGCACAACCTGAAGGCGCTGGAAGACGTGTGGGATTACAGCTATCAGCACGTGCCGTATTACGGGACCAACACGCCAATCGACGAGTGCTACGAGTGCGGCTTTACCGGTGAGTTTGAGTGTACGAGCAAAGGCTTCACCTGCCCGAAATGCGGCAACCACGACGCGGCCCGCGTCTCCGTGACCCGTCGCGTGTGCGGCTATCTCGGCAGCCCGGACGCGCGTCCGTTTAACGCTGGCAAGCAGGAAGAGGTGAAGCGCCGCGTGAAGCATTTGGGGAATGGGCAGATCGGGTAACCCTCTGCCACATTTATGCCCGGTGGCGCTACGCTTACCGGGCCTACAATCCGCATTCACACTGTAGGCCGGGTAAGCGCAGCGCCACCCGGCTTGGTTATCCGCTATGAACTTTCATCAATACTACCCCGTCGACATCGTCAACGGCCCCGGCACCCGCTGCACCCTGTTTGTTTCAGGCTGCGTCCACGAATGCCCCGGCTGCTACAACAAAAGCACCTGGCGTCTGAACTCCGGCATGCCGTTTACCGCTGAGATGGAAGACAAGATCGTCAATGACCTGAACGACACGCGCATTCACCGTCAGGGGATCTCACTTTCCGGTGGCGACCCCCTGCACCCGCAAAACGTGCCGGATATCCTGAAGCTGGTGAAGCGCATTCGGGCAGAGTGTACGGGAAAAGATATCTGGGTCTGGACGGGCTATAAGCTGGATGAGCTGAACGCGCAGCAAAGGGAAGTCGTGGATCTGATTAACGTCCTGGTCGACGGCAAGTTCGTGCAGGATTTAAAAGACCCGGCTCTAATCTGGCGCGGCAGCAGCAACCAGGTTGTGCATCATCTGCGTTGAGCGTTAGAGCCGTTTGTTTGCATCATGATAAACGGCTGCTTTCTCTCTCTTACCAATAGCGATAACAAATACCGTTACAACGTTGTCCTGAACCTGATAGACCAAACGATAACCCTGCGATCGGAGTTTTATTTTGTAGCAATCCGGTAGACCATGCAGGCGGGCCGATTCGACCCTGGGGTTCACCAACACGTCCGCAAGTTTCTTCTTAAACTGGTCTTTTACAGTCTCCCCCAGCTTGCTCCACTCCTTTAACGCCCTCGGATCAAATGCCAGTTCATAAGTCATCCAGACTAACCTTAATTCCCTTTTGCGGATTAGCCAGCCGATCCCGGACTGCCTGTATCAGTTCATCTTCACTGTCGCTAATTGTGACCGTTTTCACGGGCATGCGTCCCGTCTCCGCGACGTATTGAAACAGTAATCGGACGGCTTCCGTTGGGGTGATATTGAGTTTTTCCAGCACGGCATAAGCCTCGTTTTTGAGTTTGTCATCCAGACGGACGTTTAGCGTGGCCATTATGCCTCCAGTAAAATCGAATGCGTAATGCAGTTTAGCATTACATTCGCATTACATCGAATTCTGGATAACGCCTCTCAAAACCGGCTCAAACTCTCCATTGCCACCGCCTTAAACTCGGCAAAATCTCCGCAGCTACAGAGCCGCGACATCGCCCGTTCACGCAGGAAGGTGACGAAGATATCGTAGATCGCCATCGCCTCTTCGTATTCGCTTTTGCTGATGGCGAGCAGGAAGATGACGTGCGCGGTTTCGTCGCCCCACGGAACGCCGTGCGGGGCGAGCACGGTATAGACTACCGTTTTCTGCGCCAGCAGGCCGAGGGAGTGCGGGAGCGCAATGCCGTCGCCGAGCATGGTGCTGACGATGGCTTCACGCTCGACGACGGAATCCAGGAACTCCGCGCCGACAAACCCCTCGCCTTCAAGCTGCGCGCACAGTTCCCGGAACAGCGTTTGCTGGTCAACAGGCTTGTCGATAATACGAAAATGGGCCGCGTCGAAGTATTTATCCAGCATCCACGGGCGGGTGCGGTCCACCAGCACCAGCTTGCCGATCTGCTCTAACTGATAGTCGGTCGGGAACGGGGCAATCATCACCACCGGTTTGGATTTTTCGCTGACGCGGGCGGTGGCGATCACAAAGTCTTCGCTAATGGATTCCGTCAGCTCGTATTCGCGCAGGGTGAGCGTGCGCGTGACCTCAATCTGCGGGTATTTGCGCTGCAACACCGCTTCAATCATGCGGACCATGGCGTTACCGGCGTCGCACACCAGCAGCACGCGCGGCTGGCGCTGGTAGCCGATGTTGTAGTGGCGCTCCAGCCCGACGCCAATATGCAGCACCAGGAAGCCAATCTCGTTTTCGCTGATCACATACGGCGTGTATTTGCCCCAGCTCGACACCGCCGCGAGGGTCATATCCCACGCCATCGGGTAGTGCTGCTTGATGTTATCCAGCAGCGGATTGGGGATCATGATTTGATACCGCACGCGGGTGATCATCGTCTTGATGTGCGTGAGCAGGTCCGCGTGCAGCTGCGCGTCGCTGAGCAGGTTGTAGTTATAGTGGGTGTTGATGTAGCGCAGGATGTAGTTGACCAGCGCTTCGTCGTCGTCGGCATTGATGGCGCTCGGGGCAATCTCCTGGATCTGCCGCGCCGCAATGTGCACGCAGAGCCAGCTCTCCTCCGAAGGTGAAAGCGCTTTGCCCGCCAGCTGCTGGATAGTGACGGCGATATCCTTCGCCGCCTCGCGCACGTTCTCTTCCACGTCTTCGGCGTGGAATTCCGGCAGCGGATAGCCCTCGCTGATGCGCCGCACCGACACCGCGCAGTACAGGCGCAGGAACAGTTCGCCTTCATCGGTCAGACGGATGTGATGACGCGTCAGCGCCTCGTGCAGCACGGGCACCATCTGCTCCGCCACGCCTGCATTCAGCGCCACGTCGGTCACCAGCGGGTTCAGGCTGTCCTGCTGCGCCAGCTCCCAGAGCAGATCGGTCAGGCAGGCGCGGGTCGACATCTCGCTGCCAAACAGCTTCATGCCGTGGCGCGGACGCGTTTCCAGCGTCAGGTTATAGCGGTGGAACCACTCGCGGACTTCAGCCATGTCGCTTTGCAGCGTGGCGCGGCTGACGAACCACTCGTCCGCCAGGTCCTCGAGCTTAAGAGAAAATGCCGAGGTGAGAAAACGCACCACCAGATAGTGCACGCGCTCCGGCCCGGTCCGGGGAATACGCAGCGCGCGCGGGTGGGATGCCTGCAGCTGCTGGTAGCGCTGGGCATCATCAATTTTGAGCTGGTAGCCGTTGCCCCGGCTCAATATAAACTGCGCGCCGTGGCCTGCCAGCAGCGCGTTCAGGGCGGTGATATCGGCACGGACGGTTCGCGTGGAGACCGACAGCCGCTGCGCCAGCTCGTCCTGCGGCAGCGTCTCGTTTTGCAACAGATCGAACAGTTGCGCTAAACGTTGGTTCGGAAATCGCACGGGTTTGTCCTCTTACGGCTTAAGGTGAAATGACCATCTGGGATGGGCTGCCGACCGGGGTGTAGTCCGGCTCGAAGCTCAATTTGCCGTCCTGCGCCACGCGGAAACGGGTAATGTTGTCGCTGCGCTGGTTCATGACGTACAGCCAGCGTCCCTGTTTATCAAGCGTCAGGGTGCGCGGATAATCACCCCGCGTCCACACGTCGTCCTGATGCGTCAGCGTCCCCTCCGCTGTTACGGTAAAGTGCCCGATGCTGTTATGCAAACGGTTAGCCACATACAGCTGTTTGCCGTCAGCGCTTAATGCCAGCCCCGCAGCAAAGCTGGTACCTTTGTAACCTTCCGGCAGGGCTGAAAGCGTTTTGCCCTCTTTCAGGGTGCCGTTGGCGCTCAGGGTATAATGGGTGAGCGTAGACGCCTCTTCGTTAATCAGCCACAGGGCATCGCCTTTGGGCGTAAAGACAAAGTGGCGCGGCCCGGCGCCTTTTGAGGAGGCGCTGATAAACGGCGGATCGTTCGGCGTCAGCTTTCCTGTTCGATCGTCAAAACGGTACTGGTAGATACGATCCAGCCCAAGATCGGTGGAAAAGACGTATTTCCCGCTCGGATCGGCGGCGATCATGTGCGCGTGGGGGCCGTTATGATCGCTGATGGCAAAGCTGCCCTCCGCTGCCGCTTCCGGCTTCGCCGCGCCCGGTTCGCCCCGATCCTGATGTGTGTCCGTAGCGTCACCCAGGCTGCCGTCTGCGTTGACCGGCAAAACGGCAATCGATCCGCTGACGTAGTTCGCCACCAGCAGATGGCGACCGTTCGGCGTCAGCGACAGGTAAACCGGCCCCGCGCCGCCGGAGGCCACCTGATTCAGCTCGCTCAGCGCGCCGTTATCCCCCACCCGCAGCGCCTGCACCACGCCCTGCTCCACTTCGCTTGCCAGATAGAGCGTTTTGCCGTCGTGCGAGACGGCCAGCTGCGCAGCGTTCGGCAGCTTGCTCACCAGCGTTTTATTCGCCAGCGCGCCGCTTTGCGGGTCAACGGTAAAGCGGTACAGCCCTTCGCCGTTGGGGTTGTAGGTGCCCACCCAGGCGTACTGCGTCTGGGCGATGGCGGTGGTGGCGAACATTGAGAGTGAAGCGACGAGCAGGGTACGGGTTTGCATGGTGGCTCCTTTGGGTGTGTGCGGTAATGTTTTGTTCTACTTCACCAGCTTCTTCGTCATCGCAAGCAGCGTACGCACATCTTCCGGGCGCGTATCGCCGCTGGCTTTGTCGATAATCGAGCTGTAGATATGCGGGATGATTTTGCTCACGCCCGCGTCGAGGGCGATCTGCAGGATCTCCTCATAGTTTTCCAGATCGATACCTCCGGTCGGCTCGAGCCAGAAGTCGTGACGGGCGCAGGCTTCCGCCACCGCTTTGTACTCATCACGGCACTTCAGGCCGCCCATCGGGAAGTATTTGATGGAGCTGCCGCCGAAATCTTTCAGCAGGGCAATCGCGGTTTCAACCGGTACGATGCCGTCTGGGGCGGTGCTGCTCAGCGGTCCGGTGGAGATTTTGACCATCCCGACGGTGCCAGTCGGCGAAACCAGTCCGTTGACCACCGATTCATTCTGCCCCAGCAGCGCGCGGCTGGTGGCCACGCCAGTGAACACCTGGTTGACGTGCTGCGGCTGCACCTGACGGGAGATTTCACTCACCATTGCCGACTGGTTCGGATCCCCCGCGCCCAGCCCAACGGAGAGCGCGTTATCAATCAGCGCCGCGTATTCACGCATATCGGCAACGGCGCTCGCCACGTCCGGGTAATTTTTGGAGAGCACGCCCACCAGCACGTGACCTTCCGCCGCCTCGTAAATGGCGCTGGCGTTGGCTTTCGATCCCGCCAGCACGTTCAGGCAGACGCGGTCACGGTAAAAGTTGGGGGTCAGTTTCATGCTTTTTTCTCCTGTCCTAATACTTCGCTAATGCGGCGGTACACGATGTTAAGCTGGTCAGCATTCACGCTGCGCACGTCCGCCTCGATAATCCCTTCGTTGGCCTTGTAGCCGCGGAAGTAAATGGCGTATTCGCCCTGTTTCAGCTTCGCCACCAGATCGCCCGTGCCGACGCCCGTTGCGGCTTCGTCGAACTTAATCTCGGTGCGGGCGATATCGCGACCGGCGCTGTCCCAGACCACGCGTGCGGTGACGCCGTTCAGGGTGTTGAGCGCCTCGATAAACGGCGTCATCTTCGCCACCATCTCGGCCCCGCTCTCTTTGGTCGCGGTAAGGTAGTGTTCGATGGCGCAGGTCAGGCCCAGAATGCCCTCCTTGCCCACTTTCATGGCGCGACCAATACCCGCCGTCTGGCGTTTCACCCACTCAACGTACTGGGTTTTGCCGATCACCAGCCCGCTGGTTGGCCCTTCAATCGCCTTCGCGCCGCTGTAGATCACCAGATCCGCGCCGGAGCGGTAGTAGGCGTGCAGATCTTCTTCTGCCGCCGCATCGACGATCAGCGGGAGATCGTGCTTGCGCGCCACCACCGCCGCCTGCTCGACGCTGAGCATACTTTTCTGCACGCAGTGGTGAGATTTGATGTAGAGGATCGCCGCGGTGCGCGGAGTGATCGCCGCCGCCAGCTGATCGGCGGAGCATTCGTTGGCGTAGCCCGCCTCCACCAGCTTGCCGCCGCCCAGCGCCACCATGGTGCCCACCGGCGCGCCAAAGTTCACGTTATGGCCTTTCGGCAGGACGATTTCGTTGTTCTCAATCGGGGTCACGTGCAGGTTTTCCAGCAGCCAGTCGCTGTCTTTTACCAGCACCGCCGCCACGGACTGGGCAATGCCCGCCGACGCGCAGGAGACCACCGTCGCCCCTTCCACATCCAGCAGCTTCGCGATGTATTCCCCGGTTTTGTTGACCAGATCCTTCATCTCGAAATAGTGATTCATACCGTCCATCGCCGCCTGCACCACTTCCGGGCGCGGCGTGGAGACGCCCAGCGCCGTCATGCGGCCGGAGGTGTTGATCACCTGCTTTAAGTTGTACTTCTCATAAATCGAAGGCATGTTCCGTGCTCCCTTGTTCGGTCATGTAGCCCTTGCCCGCGCGGATCGCGGCAAGCGGCACCAGAATGTGTTCAGCCTGCAGGCTGTCGTTTTCGGCATCCGTCAGCACCGTCGGCTGGCGCTTAACGGTGAACAGCGTCAGATCGGCGTCGAGGCCCGGCTGAATGCGGCCTTTGCGTGCCAGGCGCAGGCCGTCGGCGGCGTTCGCGGTCACGCAGTCAATCACCTGCGGCAGCGACATGCCGATGGCGAGGAATTTCGACATCACGCTCGCCAGCGAGCCCACCGGACCGTTGATGCGGTTGCGGCAGTAGATATCCGAGCTGATGGTGTGCGGCAGAATGCCCATCGCGATGGCGCGTTTCGCTACCTCAAAGCTGAAGCTCGCCGTACCGTGGCCGACGTCCAGACGCACGCCGCGCTTCAGGGCAGAGGTGATGGAGGCGCGCAGCTCGCCGGAGGGCGTCAGAATGCGGTTGGGTTTGCCGTTGTAGCAGTGGGTGATGATGTCGCCGGAGCTCAGGAGCTCGGCAATTTCGTCGAGGTTCGGCGGGTTGTTGCCAATGTGCACCATCAGCGGCAGGTCGCCGTTCTCTTTCTGAATGGCCTTGGCGCGCTCCAGCGGCGTAATGCCGTTTTCACCAACCACGCTGCTGCTCATGCGCGCCTTCAGGCCGACGATAAAATCAGGGTGGCGCTTCACCGCCTGCTTCACCGCGTCGGCGTCAATATTCGCCATGTTGGCCAGTTCGTTTTGGGCAATCAGCCCCACGCGGGAGATGTTCAGCAGGGCAAACACCTCGGTAGAGGCCCTACGGGTGATTTCGTAGAAATCGTCCACGTCGTCGGCGCCGGTGCTGCCCGCGTCCACCACGGTGGTCACGCCGGTGGCAATGCCCACGCTGTCCGGCTCGTCGTGGTAAATCGGGGAGTTCGGGTAGCAGTGAACGTGGGAGTCAATCCAGCCTGCGCTGACGAACACGTCGCCGTTCAGCTCAACCGTTTTATGCGCGGGGGCGTCAATCTCGCCCAGCGCCGCGATCTTCCCGTCCTGAATGGCGATATCGGTCAGGGTATCGTCGGCAAGGCGCGCACGGCGCAGGAGTAAATCAAACATGAGGATCTCCTGATAAGGCGGGCGCCTGAGCGCCCGCGGGTATTAAAGGGCGACCGGGAACAGCCAGCCCAACAGCATTGCGCCGAGAATGGCGCCACCGGTGATCGGCTTTTGCCAGATGTAGAACACCAGCGCACCCAGCAGGGAACCGACGCCGATAGGAATGGAGGCGGTCATGGCGCTGAGGATAATCAACGGCCCGAGGAAGCGGCCGGAGGCGTTACCCGCGCCCATCATCACGTCCGCACCGTAGGTGGAGTTGCTCTGGTTGATGGTGAACTTACGCGCCAGGATGATGACGTAGCCAATCGCTAGACCAATCACCAGGCCGGTAATCAGCGCGGCAATGAAGTTGGTCACCGGGAACATGATGCCCGCGCCCAGCAGCAGTGCCGGAACGCCAAGACCGACGCCGGTCTGGATCGCACCGCCGATATCGAGAATACCCACCAGCGATCCTTCGATAATGCGGGCGAACAGGAAGCTCGCGCCGAACGCCGCCACCGCGCCGTAGACGCCGGTATCGATCCCCGCTTTCAGCATCGCCACGAAGGCCACTTCGTTAAACGCGCCGATGCCGTAGAGGTAGTACATGTGCGTCCCGGCGAAGACGCCGGAGGAGAGCAGGCCAACGAAGATCGGGAACGACCAGTCGGCATACCAAAAACCTTTATTCTGTTCCATGTAGAGGCTCCTGTTATTTACCGCTGAGCGAGTTGTGGATCATGTCGAGCCAGTTCGGCACGGTCAGATGGAAGGATTCGATCATCTTCATGTCGAAGCCGCGGAAGAAGCCGCTCAGCACGAAGAGCAGGACGATCGCCGCCATCATCACTTTGGTGACGTGGTTCCAGCCGCTCTCTTCCACGCCTTTACCGATCAGGATCCCCAGCACCAGGCCCGGTACGGCGTTGCCCATGATCAGCTGCGCCGCGCCGCCAAAGATGGTGGCCCAGAAGCCCGATTTTTTACCCGCGTCGATGGCCGCCAGCCAGAAGATCACCGGCATGACGGTGTTCACCAGCAGGTTAGCCGCAGGCACCAGCACCTTGACGGCGGTGACCTGAAGCGCAGCCGGAACGGAGGAGGCGGTCAGGTTCAGGAAGGTCACGACGATCATGCCGATCACGCCGCAGGCAATCGCCATTTTGCGCGGGTCGTGCAGCGTTTCGCCGACGTTACGGTTTTTGATCATCAGTGCAGCAGCACCCCAGTTCGGGATGATGCGGTGGTCAACGTCCTGTGTGAAGGCACCTGCGGCCACGGAAGAGGCCCAGGCGTTAAAGAAGAAACCTAACCCAAAGGAGAAGTGGGACGCCGGATCCCCTTCGCAGGAGTTCAGCTCCCCCAACGTACGAAACGCGCCCATACCCTGAGTGGTAGGCGCATGAAACATGCGTGCAGCCCCGGCTCCGACACCGACGCCAACCAGGCCGCCAATGATGAGCGATTTTATTAATATAATTAAGAACATCAGTCTGCCCTTTTATGAATAATCAGCGTTGCGTGACGAAATCCACCTGGTCAAGATTGATGGCGGTCACGTTGACGGTCACATCCAGCTCCACGCTGTAGGTGCGTCTTTCCCGGCGCAGAAAGAAGAACAGAAACGCTTCTTTACGCACCGCTTCTTGCGCCTGAACGACCTGCACATCCTGTGGCTCAATACGCAGTAAGATATGCGGTGAGGCTTTCATCACCGCGGCCTGAACGTGGTTGAGCGCGTCGGCAAAGGCGCGCGCTTTGGCGTCGCCTTTCCCCTTCACCCTCACCGTGGTTGTGAACTGTTCTTTCATGCTTATGCGCCGTATTTCTTCTGCCACGCCTGTACCAGACGCTCGCCCAGCTCTTCTTTATCCATAAAGCCGAAACCCAGCACGTTGCAGCCTTCGTTGATGGCGGTCACGCCCTCTTCCACCGAACGCATCCCGTATTTGGCCTTGTAGCCATATTTGGTTTGGGCCGTGATGGCACCCGCACCGCCGCTGCCGCAGAAGGAGATGCCGAAGGTGGCGTTTTCCGCTTTCATCATGTCGCCCAGCTTCATATCCGCCGCCATGCCCGGCACAACCACCGCGCGTCCACCTGCTTTTTCCACACCGGCAGCCACTTTCTGACCTTTGCCCAGGCGATCGCCAATCACGACTGTAATCTGTTCCATGTGTTACTCCTTAAAGGTTGTCTTTCGCGACTTCAAAGTGAACGGAGAGCAGCCAGGCTTCTTCTTCAGGAAGGTTGCCAAACTGCGCTACCACTTCACGGGCAAGTTGCATTGAATCTGGTGAAATTTCGTCGAACAGCTCCGCTTCAACCTCCGGCAGCGGCTCGCCGGTCACAGACCGGTGCGCCATTGCGCGCACGTGGGAGGTGAGCATCTGCTCCTGTACCGCATTGGGGATGATGTTGTTTCGTGCCAGCAGGGCATAAACCTGCTGCAACATGGTGTTCGCGAGCTGTTCTGTTTGCTCCGCCTGTTCCCCAACGTCGTTCATTACCGCTCCGTTAATCACTGGTCTTACCCCGTTAATGGCTCTGGAATAAAACTAACGTTGCAGAGGAATGGTTTGTAGCGAGTTGTTTTCCACTTCGAAGTGGAAAGGCGAGCCGCAGCAGTGATCTGTGCCACATAAATGCGGTGAATCTGGATAAACCGCCGCATTTGCGTGATGAATATCACGCTATTAAGCGGCAAAAACGGGGTAAGCAAAGCGGAAAAGATTACGAGCAGGCTCGTAGAAATGTGACGTGGATAAGGTTTTCTTATGGGGATTAGATAGAGTGGCAGCGGGTGCTTGAGACTGACCGTCTCAGGCATGGGACGGAAAGTGGAAAGCCCCGCCTGATAGAAAATCAGGGCGGGGGCTCGAAACGACACGTCACACCGTGGAGTTCGCTACCTCGCCCGCTTTAAAGCAAGGAGGCATCCATGAAACGCCAATCCCCAATTATCCGGGTTTTGATGATTGTTGCTTTGACAATAATCATCTTAACGCTGGTGACGAGGAAAACACTGTGCGAGATCCGTTTTCGAAACGGCTCGCTTGAAGTGACAGCGCGGATGGATTGTCGCTCCGGCCAGTAGGGAGCAAGGATGCGGGGGCGCGTAATGCGCCTCCGCATACGGGGAATGGACGTACAGCTCAGGCACCCAATTAACGATACTTTTTGTGATAGGTATTGCGCGTGGCCACGAACTGGTCGGCAGCTGCCTGGGCTTCCTTCACTTTACCTTCGTTAGCCAGCTTCAGCGCGCTGTCGATCTGGCCGACCAGCACGTCAAAGCCGTGGCGGTAGTCTTTCATCTCTGCGCTGTCTGCCGCTTTGCTTTCCAGCTTCGGAGGCGTCGCTTTTTGTGCGTCCAGCGCCGCTTCACGCATTTTGGTCAGCGCGTCTTTCATGTCAGCCGCATTGTCCGTTTTCTGCACCACCTTCAGGTTTTCACTGAGGATGTCCATATTGTCTTCAAGATCGGCAGCAAACGCAGACGAGCCAAGAACCAGCGTTGAAGCCGCGACGATCGCTAACAGATGTTTACGCATTGCTCACTTCCTTTTTTATTATTAAAACGCCTTTACGGGTATTACTGGCCGGCGATTTTCATTTCCGGCAGAAGTACAGAACCACACTGTATATTGCTACGTGTTTCAATATCGTTACCGACCGTAACGATGTTGCGCCACATGTCCTTCAGGTTGCCGGCAATCGTAATCTCGCTTACCGGATACTGAATTTCGCCGTTTTCCACCCAGAAGCCCGCCGCGCCGCGCGAGTAGTCTCCGGTGATGCCGCTTACGCCCTGGCCCATCAGCTCGGTGACCACCAACCCGGTGCCCATCTCTTTCAGCATCTGCTCAAAGTTCAGGCCCTGTCCGGCAATGCGCCAGTTGTGGATGCCGCCCGCGTGACCTGTGCTTTTCAGCCCCAACTTGCGCGCGGAGTAGTTGGTCAGCAGCCACTGGGTCAGAATACCGTCTTTGATAATATCGCGACGTTCGGTGCGAACGCCTTCGCTGTCGAACGGCGTGGAGGCCAGCCCTTTCAGCAGGTGCGGATGCTCTTCGATGGTCAGCCATTCAGGCAGGATTTGCTTGCCCAGCGAGTCGAGCAGGAAGGTCGATTTACGGTAAACCGAGCCGCCCGCGATAGCGCCCACCAGATGGCCAAACAGGCCGGTTGCCACTTCATTCGCAAAAATGACCGGGGCCTTCATGGTGGAGAGTTTGCGCGGCGACAGGCGAGACAGCGTGCGTTCGGCACACTCTTTACCCACCCACTCAGGAGACTGCAAGTCCCCCAGCGCGCGGCCAATGGTGTAGGCGTAGTCGCGCTCCATGTCACCGTTCTCTTCGGCGATGACGCAGCTGGAGAGCGAATGACGGGTGGAGCAGTAGCCCTGCAGCATGCCGTGGCTGTTGCCGAACACTTTGATGCCGTAGTGGCTGTTGAAGCTGCCGCCTTCGGTATTGGTGATGCGCTTATCTGCCTGCAGGGAAGCCTGCTCGGCGCGCGCGGCCAGTTCAATGGCTTCGTCCGGGGTTACTTCCGCCGGATGGAAAAGATCGAGATCCGGCGCATCAAACGCCAGCAGCTCTTTATCCGCCACGCCTGCGTAAGGATCCGGCGAGGTATAACGGGCGATATCCAGCGCCGCCTGCACCGTACGGGCAATGGCATCCGGGCTGAGATCGGTGGATGACGCGCTGCCTTTGCGATTCTGGTGATACACCGTGATCCCAAGCGCGCCGTCGCTGTTGAATTCTACGTTCTCCACTTCACCATAGCGGGTACTCACGCTGATGCCGGTGGTTTTGCTGACCGCCACTTCGGCGCCATCTGATTTTTCTGAAGCAAGCATCAGCGCGGTGGAGACGGCTTCTTCCAGAATCTTACGCTGCGCTTCAACTTGTGAGGTTACTTTCATCGCAAATGCCATACTGTAAGAGAGAGTTATCTGAAGTCTAACAGAGAACCGTTTTTCAGTGCGCGTCTTAACTGGTAACATTAGCCTCTTTTTTTAAGGAGCCTGACATGACTAAGCAGCCCGAAGACTGGCTCGACGACGTTCCCGGTGATGACATCGAAGACGAAGATGATGAGATCATCTGGGTCAGTAAAAGTGAAATTAAACGTGACGCCGAAGAGTTAAAACAGCTTGGCGCAGAAATGGTAGAACTGGGTAAAAACGCGCTGGATAAGATCCCGCTCGACCAGGATCTGCGTGATGCCATTGAACTGGCACAGAAAATCAAGAAAGAAGGCCGTCGTCGCCAGCTTCAGCTTATCGGGAAAATGCTGCGTCAGCGCGACGTCGATCCGATCCGCCAGGCACTGGACAAGCTGAAAAACCGCCACAACCAGCAGGTTGCGTTTTTCCACAAGCTTGAGCAGATCCGCGATCGCCTTATTGAACAGGGTGATGATGCCGTACCGGAAGTGCTGAACCTGTGGCCGGATGCCGACCGCCAGCAGCTGCGTTCTTTGATCCGCAACGCGAAGAAAGAGAAAGAAGGGAATAAGCCGCCGAAGTCTGCGCGCCTGATTTTCCAGTATCTGCGCGAGCTGTCTGAGAACGACGAGTAATCCTTGCGGTATTGCGCCGGATGGCGGCGTAAACGCCTTATCCGGCCTACAAGGTCGTGCAAAATGTGGGCCCGGTAAGCGCAAGCGCCACCGGGCTTTTTTTTACTCTGCGGCGGCCGCTTCCGCTTTCTTCGCCAGGCCGTCCAGCAGCTTCTGATGGATCCCACCAAAACCGCCGTTGCTCATCACCAGAATGTGGTCGCCAGGCTGCGCGGCTTTCACTACCATATCCGCCAGGACATCCACATCCGCACTCCAGTGCGCAGGCTGAATGCAGGCGTCGGCCACTTCGGCCACCTGCCACGGAATATGCTGCGGCTGCAGCAGGAAGACCTCATCGGCACGTCCTAACGAAGGCGCGAGATCGTCTTTGCAGATGCCCATCTTCATGGTGTTCGAGCGCGGCTCCAGCACGGCCAGAATGCGCGCGGTGCCGCCAACCTTGCCGCGTAACGCTGCAAGCGTCGCCAGAATGGCGGTTGGGTGATGCGCGAAATCGTCATATACCGTCACGCCATTCGCTTCGCCGCGCAGTTCCAGACGGCGACGGGCGTTAATGAACGAGCCCAGCGCGTTGGCCGCATCCGCAGGCAGCACGCCCACGTGACGGGCCGCAGCAATGGCCATCAGGCCGTTGTGCATGTTGTGCTCGCCCACCAGGCCCCACTTCACCTCACCCACTTTTTCACCGTCGAGCAGCACTTCCCACTCGGAGGCGTCGGCGTTGAGTTTCTTCGCCTGCCAGTGGCCCTGCTCGCCCACCAGCTCCTGCTCGCTCCAGCAGCCCATGGCCATGGTTTGCTTCAGGTTGACGTCGTTCTCCGGCAGGATGATGCGGCCCTGACCTGGGACAATGCGCACCAGGTGGTGGAACTGTTTCTGGATCGCTTTCAGGTCGTCAAAGATATCCGCGTGATCGAACTCAAGGTTGTTGAGGATCAGCGTGCGCGGGCAGTAATGCACAAACTTGGAACGCTTGTCGAAGAACGCGCAGTCGTATTCGTCGGCTTCGATCACAAAGAACGGGCTGTCACCCAGACGTGCAGAAACGTCGAAGTTGCCCGGAACGCCGCCAATTACAAAGCCTGGCTTATAGCCGCAGGCTTCGAGGATCCAGGTCGCCATTCCGGCGGTGGTGGTTTTGCCGTGGGTACCGGCAACGGCAACAACCCAGCGGTCGCGCAGCACAAAATCATGCAGCCACTGTGGGCCAGACATAAACGGAATATTGCGTTCCAGCACCGCTTCAACACATGGGTTACCACGGGTCATGGCGTTGCCAATGATCACCAGATCCGGCTCAGGATCCAGCTGGCTGGCATCGTAGCCCTGAATCAGAGAGATGCCCTGCTTTTCCAGAAGCGTGCTCATCGGCGGATACACATTGGCGTCCGAACCTGTTACTTCATGGCCCAGCGAGCGCGCCAGCATTGCCAGTCCGCCCATGAAAGTGCCACAAATCCCCAATATATGAATGCGCATACGTCACTATCCTTCTTCAATGTGGCGCACATTTTACTCACATGTTAGCGGCTGTGAAACGCATTTCAGGTAAATCCGTATTTGCTGGCGCGATTCACCAGTGCGCTACTATTTGAATATTTGTTAAGATTGTTGGGCTTTAGTCGTTTTGGTGAACATACAATCGCTCTACTCACATAAGATGCAGGGAAAGTGTTATGAAAACGTTAGGTGAATTTATTGTCGAAAAGCAGCACGAGTTCTCTCATGCTACCGGTGAACTCACTGCTTTGCTGTCGGCAATAAAGCTGGGCGCTAAGATCATCCACCGCGATATCAACAAGGCCGGTCTGGTCGATATCCTGGGTGCCAGCGGTGCCGAGAACGTTCAGGGCGAGGTTCAACAGAAACTCGATCTGTTCGCAAATGAAAAACTGAAAGCTGCACTGCGCGCGCGCGACATCGTTGCGGGTATCGCCTCCGAAGAAGAAGATGAAATTGTGGTTTTCGAAGGATGCGAACACGCGAAATACGTTGTCCTGATGGATCCGCTCGACGGCTCCTCCAACATCGACGTTAACGTTTCTGTCGGTACCATTTTCTCCATCTACCGCCGCGTCACACCTGTTGGCACGCCGGTCACCGAAGAAGATTTCCTCCAGCCTGGCAGCAACCAGGTTGCAGCAGGCTATGTAGTGTATGGTTCGTCCACCATGCTGGTGTACACCACCGGCTGCGGCGTTCACGCCTTTACGTACGATCCGTCGCTGGGCGTGTTCTGCCTGAGCCAGGAACGTATGCGCTTCCCGGAGAAGGGCAACACTTACTCCATCAACGAAGGCAACTACATCCGATTCCCGAGCGGCGTGAAGAAGTACATCAAATTCTGCCAGGAAGAAGATAAAGCCACCCAGCGCCCGTACACCTCCCGCTATATCGGTTCTCTGGTCGCTGATTTCCACCGCAACCTGCTGAAAGGCGGCATCTACCTCTACCCAAGCACCGCCAGCCACCCGGACGGGAAGCTGCGCCTGCTGTACGAATGCAACCCGATGGCGTTCCTCGCTGAACAGGCGGGCGGCAAGGCGAGCGACGGTAAGGAGCGTATTCTGGATATCGTGCCGGAAAGCCTGCACCAGCGCCGTTCGTTCTTCGTCGGCAACAACCATATGGTTGAAGACGTTGAGCGTTTCATCCGTGAGTATCCGGACGCGTAACGCCTTTCATCTGGGAAGCCGCAAGGCTTCCCAGTCATTTATATATTTTACCGTATAAGTGTTTATAAAAAAGACGCTTTAATCTTCACCCCTGCTCCTGCATTATTTCCATAACAGTTTGGCAATTATTTCCTGGAGCATATTCGCGATGAAAAACTATTCTCGTGCCAATACCGGCATCGATTTAAATCTTATTCCTGTCTTTATTGAAATTGTTCGCTGCGGCAGCATGGCGAAAGCCTCCGTGCGCCTGGATATGTCCCGCCCGGCGGTAAGCCTGGCGCTGAAGCGCTTTAATCAACTCTTTGATGAGCCACTGTTTTACCGTAAAGGTTTATATCTTGAACCCACTGAAAAAGCGTTAGCGTTAACCAGCGCGCTGGAAATATTAATGGGGAATATTCATGATAATATTAATGCGTTAAATTCATCGGCGAATAAATCCCTGGCACCGCAGGTACCAGGGATGAATATGATTATGCAGCCGTCTGGGCCGTCAGCTTAAACGAGGACATGGCTTCCATCAGTTCGCGCGACTGCTCTTCCAGCGAGCGCGTCGCGGCGGATGACTGCTGTACCAGCGCCGCATTTTGCTGCGCCGTTTCGTCCATCTGATTCACCGCGATATTCACCTGCTCAATGCCGCGACTCTGTTCCTGAGACGCGGTCGCAATTTCACGCATCAGTTTAGTCATACGCAGTACTTCTGTTGCGATCTCATCCATCGTTTCACCGGCCTGCTGTGCCAGCTCGCTCCCCTCATTCACATGAGTTTGTGAATCGCTGATAAGTGATCGGATCTCTTTCGCCGCGTCGGCACTGCGGCTGGCCAGGTTTCGCACTTCGCCTGCGACGACGGCAAACCCGCGCCCCTGCTCGCCCGCGCGCGCCGCTTCCACGGAGGCGTTCAGCGCCAGAATGTTGGTCTGGAAGGCAATACCGTCAATTACGCTCAGGATATCGGCGATGCGCGCCGAGCTGCCGGAGATATCACGCATTTTTTCAATCACGTAGCAGACCATTTCGCTGCCGTGATCGGCGGTGTCGGAAACGGACTTCGCCAGCTGGTGCGCCTGCTCGGCGTTGTCGGCGTTGAGTTTCACCGTGGCGGTGATTTCTTCCATGCTGGCCGCCGTTTGCTCAAGAGACGTCGCGGTGGATTCCGTGCGCTGGGCCAGGTTCATGTTCCCCGCCGTCAGCTCCCGGCTGCCGGTATCAATTTGCGAACTGGCATCGCGCACCCGCAGAACCGATCCCATCAGCGACTGACGCATCGCTTCAATGGCCGCGTTGAGCCGGTTAAATTCCTGGCTGGCCGTCGGAGCCAGCGTATGGGTTAAATCGCCTGCCGCAACATGTTCAAGCTGAGCAATCGATGCAGAGAGCGGCTTCAGCAGCATGTGGCGCAGAACCAGCCAGGCGAGGAGGATAATGCCCGCCGTCAGCAGTGCGGCGACAACGATCAGGATCAGTACGCGGGTTTTGCTCGACTGCACGGCGCTGACTTCCGCTTTGCCACGCGCTTCGCTCCACGCCTGGAAAGCCTGCATATCGTTATCAAACTTGTTTGCCACCGGAATCAGCGCGTTCTCAATCAGGTCGTAGTAACCGTCCGCGCTCTGGTCGTTCAGGGCTTTCAACATTGGGTTGATGCCCTGCCGGGTATACGTTGCCAGACTCGCCGCCACGTTATCCAGCAGCTTTTGTCCCTGCTCGTCAGCCACCCCGCCGTCGATCACGGCTTTCAGCGTTTTCTGCGCCTGGGCAATTTCCTGATTGATGTTTTTTACCGATTTGGATGCGTCGTCCAGCAGACCAATTTCCATCATTCGGACGGCCTGGCCCGCCTCATTGCGCGCGCGCAGGATCAGCGTATAGCCTGAATTAAGCTGCACCATCTGCTCACCCTGAAGGTGATTTATACGCTGCAGTGAAGAAGAACTCTGTGTGAGGGCATAAATGCCAATGCCGCTGACAATCAGCAGCAGAAGGGTCATAACGGCCAGTAAAGAGAGCAAGCCGGTACGAATCGATAGCGTTTTAAGCATGATGTTATTTCCGGTAGCGAGATATTTCTGGGCATAAAAAAAGAGTATCGGCCGCTACCGGAAAATGTTTAGACTTTAAGCAAATTCAGCGTGTTATCGCTCTGTTACCGATGTGTTTACGCGGGTAACAGGGGAGCTTTGACGGTTCTCCCAGAGCACCGTCAGACCGCGCTGCAGGGCAATAAAAATAAACAGCAGAATGCCGATGGCGATCTTCGTCCACCACGAGCTGAGCGTGCCGTCAAAGTTGATATAGGTTTGTATCAGCCCCTGGATGGCCACGCCGAACAGCGTCCCCAGCACCGTACCTACCCCGCCGCTGAGCAGCGTGCCGCCGATAACCACAGAAGCAATCGCATCCAGCTCAACGCCCACGCCCGCAAGGGCATAGCCCGCCTGGGTATACACCGAGAAGACGATACCCGCCAGCGTCGCCAGGCCGGTCGAGAGCATATAGATGCGGATGGTGGTGCTGCGGGTGGAGATCCCCATCAGGTTTGCCGACGTGGCGTTACCGCCGATGGCGTAAACCTGATTGCCAAACCGGGTACGATGGGCGAGGAAGATGCCAATCACCACTACGCCCAGCATCAGCAGCCCCATCGCGCTCAGGCGGCCGCCGCCGGGGATTTTCCACGCCAGGCTGGAGAGCGTGTCGTAGATGGGGTGGTTAATCGGGATCGACTCCTCCGACACCAGATAGCTCACCCCGCGCAGGAAGAACATCCCTGCGAGGGTAATGATAAAGGCCGGGATTTTCAGCGCGTCGATCAGCAGCCCCATAAAGGCGCCAAACGCGCAGCCCATCGCCAGCACCAGCGGAAACGCCACCAGCGGAGAGATCCCCCAGAAGCCGATCGCCTTCGCGAGGAACACGCCCGTAAATGCGATCACTGACCCGACGGAGAGATCGATCCCGCCGGAGAGGATCACAAAGGTCATGCCGACGGCGATGATGCCTAAAAAAGCGTTATCGGTCAGGATATTGCAGATCACGCGCGTCGAGGCGAAACCGGGAAATTGGGTGAGGCAGTAGAGATACCCCAGCACAAACACGCCCAGCGTGATCATCAACGGTAAATTACGTTTTATCATGGCCACGGATCCCCTTAATGATGCTGACAAAGCGCGGCGACTGGACGATCAGCACGCAGAGCACGACCACCGCTTTCACCACCTGGTTGAGTTCCGGCTGAAATCCCGAGAGCAGGATCCCGGTGTTCATGCCCTGAATGATCAGCGCCCCCACCACCGAGAGCAGCAGGTTAAAGCGCCCGCCCATCAGCGACCCGCCGCCGATCACTACCGCGAGGATTGCATCCAGCTCCAGCCAGAGCCCGGCGTTGTTGGCATCGGCCCCGCGAATATCGGCGGCGACGATGATCCCGGCAATGGCGGCGCAGACGCCGCTCAGCACGTAGGTCAGCATCACCATCAGCCGGGTGTTGACCCCGGCGTTACGCGCGGCGCGGATGTTGATCCCCACAGCTTCAATAAACATCCCGAGCGCCGTTTTGCGGGTAAAGAGCCAAAAGATAACCAGCGTCACGAGGGCAATAATTACCGGCGTTGGGAAGAACAGAAGGTTGCCGCTCCCGAGCCACGCCAGGCTCGGGGAGTTAAAGGTGACGATCTGCCCGGAGGTAATCAGCTGCGCCACGCCGCGCCCGGCCACCATTAAAATCAGGGTGGCGACAAAGGGCTGAATTTTCAGCACCGCCACCAGAATGCCGTTCCAGAGCCCGGCTAATACTCCGGAGCCGAGTGCGGCCAGCAGGACCACTGGGAGGCTGTGTCCGGCCACGGTCATGGAGGCGGCCGTGGCCCCGGCGATAGCCATCACCGCGCCGACGGAGAGGTCAATCCCACCGGTGGCGATCACCAGCGTCATACCTATCGCCAGCAGCGCGACGGGTGCGGCGCGGTTTAAAATATCGATCGGGCTGCCAAACAGGCGGCCATCCTGCACGATTACCTGGAAGAAATGCGGCGCGACCAGGCTATCCACCAGCAGCACCACCAGCAGCGCCGCGATTTGCGGCGTGCCGGTCGGCCAGCTAAAGCGGCGCTTTGACTCACCGGTTTGCGAAAGTGAACGGGACATCACGATTAGCTCCTTACGCCGCGATGGCATTCATGATTGCCGGAACGGACAGCTTATCCAGCGGGATCTCTGCCACCTGCTTGCGATCGCGCATGATAATGACGCGATCGGCATAACCCACCAGCTCCTCCAGCTCGGACGAAATGACCAGCAGCGCCAGACCGTCCGCGCACAGGGTTTCGATCAGGCGAATAATTTCGGCGTGTGCACCTACATCAATGCCGCGCGTCGGCTCGTCGAGGATCAGGAACTGCGGTTTAGTCAGCAGCCAGCGGGAGAGGAGAACCTTCTGCTGGTTACCGCCGGAGAGAAATTCAATGGGCTGTTCCGCGCTCGGGGTGCGAATGCCCAGCTGACGGATAAAGCGCTCGGCAATGGCGTTTTGTTCTTTACGCGGAATGGGACGCAGCCAGCCGCGCTGGGCCTGTAGCGCAAGAATGATATTTTCCCGCACCGAGGCCGCGGCAATAATGCCATCCGTTTTCCGGTCTTCCGGGCAGAAGCCGACGCCCAGACACGACGCCTGATGCGGCGATCGCAGGGTTTGCGGTTTGCCCTTGATCAGCGCGCTGCCGCTGTCGGCTGGCTTGATCCCGAAGATCACCTCGGCGGTTTCGGTTCGGCCTGAGCCAAGCAGGCCCGCCAGGCCAACAATTTCACCGGGGCGAACCTCAAGGTTAAACGGCGAGATCACCCCTTTCTTGCCGTAATCGCTGAACGCGGCGACCGGTTTCTCGCTCAGCAACGTACGCCCTGCGCGCTGGAGGGCGTTGGTTTCCAGCTCGCGGCCCAGCATCATTTTCACCAGCTCGATCTGCGGCAGCTCGCGGGTTTCGCGGCAGCCGACAAAACTGCCGTTGCGCAGCACCGTAATGCGGTCGCTCACCTCATACACCTGATCGAGGAAGTGCGTAACGAAGATCAGGCTGACGCCCTGATCGCGCAGCTGGCGCATCAGGGTAAAGAGCATCTCCACTTCCTGGGTATCCAGGCTGGCGGTGGGTTCGTCGAGGATCAGCACCTTTGCCGAGAGGTCGATAGCCCGGCAGATGGCGACAATCTGCTGCATCGCCACGGAAAAGCGGTTCAGCGGCTCGCGAACGTCGAGGGAGAAGCCGTACGATTCCATCAGCTTTGTCGCCCGCGCTTCCATCTCTTTGCGGCGCAGCAGGCCAAAACGGCGTGGCTCACGGCCAATAAACAGGTTATCCGCCACCGACATATTCGGCAGCAGGTTCACTTCCTGGTACACCGTACCGATCCCCAGCTGTTGGGCATGGGCGGTATTTTTTGGCGAAATGGCGTTGCCTTCCAGCCAGATGGTGCCGCGATCGGCGTGATACACGCCGGTCAGCGCTTTAATCAGCGTCGATTTTCCCGCGCCGTTCTCGCCCAGCAGCGCCATAATCTCGCCGCGCCGCAGGCTGAAATCAACGCTATCCAGCGCCTTTACGCCGGGGAAGAATTTACTCAAGCCCTCTGTGCGGAGGATTTCCTGGTGTTGTTCAGTATTCATATTTACGTCCCCGGCACGTTCCCGTAGGCCGGGTAAGCGCAGCGCCACCCGGCAATTTCACTGGATCAGTAGCCCATATTTTTCTTCTTCTCTAACTCTTCTTTCGCCGTGTCAGGCAGGTAGAGCGTGGACTTGGTGACCGTCACCTTCTCAGGCATGGTGCCGTCTTTTTTGAATTTCTCCAGCGCGTCGAATGCCGGGCCCGCCATGTTTGGCGTCAGCTCCACGCTGGCGTTGGCTTCGCCGTCGATCATCGCTTTGTAGATGTCCGGCACGCCGTCGATAGAGCCGGTGAGGATATCTTTGCCCGGCTTCAGGCCCGCTTCTTTAATCGCCTGAATCGCCCCGATCACCATGTCATCGTTGTGGGCGTAAACCATGCAGATGTTCTTGCCGTTGTTTTCAGCCTTAATGAAGCTCTCCATAACCTCTTTACCTTTACTGCGGGTAAAGTCACCGGACTGAGAACGGATAATTTTGATGTTTGGCGCTTTGGCGATGGCTTCAGCAAATCCTTTCTTACGGTCGATGGCCACGCTCGCCCCGACGGTGCCCTGCAGCTCAACGACGTTACACGGCTTGCCGTCGACCTGCTTCACCAGCCAGTCGCCAATTAATTGTCCTTCAAGCACGTTATTGGCCGTCACGGTGGTCATATAGAGGGATTTGTCTTTGACATCGATGGAACGGTCGAGCAGAAAGACCGGGATCTCCGCGTCTTTCGCTTCCTTCAGCACGGGTTCCCAGCCGGTCGCTACAACCGGCGCAATAAAGATGGCATCTACGCCCTGAGCGATAAAGGAGCGTACGGCCTTGATTTGGTTCTCTTGTTTTTGCTGACCATCGGCGATTTTCAACGTGATCCCGCGTTTCTGGGCCTCGCTTTTCGCGACGTTGGTTTCTGCCGCGCGCCAGCCGGATTCAGAGCCGACTTGCGAAAAACCTACGGTTAAAGGTGCGGCCATCGCCATAGACGACATGGCTGCCGAAACTGCTGTGACAAGAAGTAAGCGCTTCCACATATGAACGTCCTCGTAGGGTGAGTTATTGTTGGTTAAAAGATGTTCTGCGAAATGACTATAGCCAATGAAATATGTAACGAATTGCGTTACATCACACTTCGGAAAAGTGAATAAAACGTTAATCACAAGTTTGTAATCGCTTTCATTTCACCATTAAAAATGCGGCTGAGTTTATGGATTTTCCTGTCATGGAAACGGTCTGAAAAGTGGGGCTAACGAGGGAAGATGGCGAAAACAGGCGGAGACATTCAGCGCGAGTTGGCTATAATACCTGCCACTTGTTTACCATCCATTTTAAAGGACACCGACATGAGCTTACTCAACGTCCCTGCGGGTAAAGAACTGCCAGAAGACATCTACGTAGTTATCGAAATCCCGGCTAACGCAGATCCTATCAAATACGAAATCGACAAAGACACTGGTGCGCTGTTCGTTGACCGCTTTATGTCTACCGCGATGTTCTACCCGTGCAACTACGGCTACATCAACAACACCCTGTCTCTGGACGGAGATCCGGTTGACGTGCTGGTCCCAACACCATACCCACTGCAGCCAGGCTCAGTCATTCGCTGCCGTCCAGTTGGCGTGCTGAAAATGACCGACGAAGCCGGTGAAGATGCGAAACTGGTTGCGGTACCGCACACCAAGCTGAGCAAAGAGTACGATCACATCAAAGATGTGAACGACCTGCCAGAGCTGCTGAAAGCGCAGATCAGCCACTTCTTCGAGCACTACAAAGACCTCGAAAAAGGCAAATGGGTTAAAGTTGACGGCTGGGACAATGCAGAAGCGGCGAAAGCAGAAATCATCGCCTCTTTCGAACGCGCTGCTAAGAAGTAATTCTTACTGCCGATCGATAAAGCCCCGCGAGTCGGGGCTTTTTTATTCCTCTGATTAAAAGTAGCACAAACGGATTTTTTAAGAAGAATCCCATTCCTTTTCGATGGATATATAAAAAAAGAAAAGACACCCCTATCATTTATGGCGGGGGTGGTTGAATAGCATGGCTATTCACAAGATACTGTCATGATGAACATTAATCCCCATACATTACAGGATTCATATGTCATCCATTAACATTGATGTTGCACGCCCAACTGGAATTTATTTTATCATTGAACGGCTGTATTCCCGCGATGGTCTTATGCCTTCTATTGGGGAAATCAGCCCCTCTTTGACACAGGTGCACCGTACTGTCATTCAGCTAAAACGCAAGCAAGATATGTTTATGGATGGTGTTAAGGTTACCCCTAAAGATATTACCCTTTGGCAACAGATAAAATATATTACGGGTTCAAAAGTAACGACCAAGGATACAGATGCGTTAGTGTATACGACCGATTTTATCGGCTCCCTTGTTGCCACAACGCCTTTAGGTAATATTGAGCATGAAAATATTCCTCGCTTCCTCACGACAGAGTCTATCCACTCCCTTCCGCAGGCGATGAATTATGGGCGTGATCCCATCCCACAAGTTCTTCTTTATGGGCGTAAGGATATTGTCTTCTTTATGGACAATGGTGGTAAGGGTACGCCAACCGCTATTGCAAAATATAACCACAATACTCGTGACCTTGCCATAATCAAAGATCAGCTAGAAGCCAGTAAAACGATGAAGGAGCTGCTATCAAAGGGAGCAAAATTATGAGTAAGAAAAGCCATATCGTGAGCATATTCGTCCTTGTTATTGCCTCCTTTATCTTTGGAAGAAGTACTTATGTTGAATATCTGTCATGGTACTATGGAAGCGATAATTTAATATCCAGCGGAATAAATAGCGCCTTACTATCTAGTTTATTTAACGGGCTTTACTTCGCTTTATCATCAAGCATTATTTATGCATTACTCACTCTCTTAAAAAGAATCCCCAGAAATATCGTCGTTTCTTGTCTGCTTCAGTTCGGCATTAACATCGGGTTATATACTCTTTTTGTTGCAGTAGATAGAGGATATAGTAAATTGCATACTTTAAGCTCGGGTGCTACCGATATCACCAACAGCTATTTTTTAGGGGCGTTGCTGACAAGCACACTCCTGACCGTCGCGATCGTGAGCGTTATACATGCTAAGTTTCTTTCTTCAAAGCATAAAGATGGGCTACATAAAGGCGTTTGACTGTTACGGCAAAGACAGCAAATGGCAGTATCTCTGTATCATGACATTCCAGCTTGCCTGGTTTTTGTTTTACTTATGGATCCCTTATCGAAGCGATTATGCGATTTTGCTGTTTTTACTGTTTTTCCTGCCCGTCATTTCAAGCAATACGCGGTGCATAAACTACTATGGCCGTTCACGCGCCTTGTGTTTTTTATGGCTTATTGCCCCGTACGTCATGCTGTTCGTTCCTCTTTTCTTAACCCAACGCCGGGATACAGAAGAGAGTTGAAGGAACAAAAAAACAACGCCACCTCACGGTGGCGTTGTTTTTTTCAGTACTGGTCTCTGTCTAACCAGTTACCGCTTTCAATCCGCGTTAGCCCATCAACAGGACGCTGATAAACGTACATCCACGCACTTCCGTATGGCGTCTGGATCAACTGGCGAGCGTATTCACCGCCCCTGGTGCGCAAGGCATCAAGTTCGGCAAGCGTAGCGTTATCAATACGATAAACTTCACCCTGTACTGTTCCTTCGCCCGGAACCGCGCCTGGATAGTGGCCCAGACTGTACAACTGGTAGTTCTCGATATTGTAATTCCCCAGCAGCAGGGCATTGGTCATCCAGTGACTGTTGCCTTGCTTGGTTCGTAAACTGCCGTACACAAATATTCGCATTGCTAAAACTCAAACTGATAGAGCAGATCAAGTGCCTGGTCTACGCCGGACACTGCTTCCAGATATAGCTTAGGCATCAGGCGATAGCGTAGCGTGAGTGTTGCCAGTGAGTCAAAGATCCCCACACCGTATTTTACCTGCAGACCCGGCAGTACATAGCCGCTGACCACCACCTGCGAGGAGTCACCCACGCCCTGGGTGTCCAGCGCCAGATTGCTTACGCCGAACGTCTCGCCGATTTTACCCACAACCTGACCACTTTGTGCAACCCCCAGACCCACTAACATTGATGTCATCGCCGCACCATCGCCTTGTTCGCTATCCAGTCCCTGTCCACGCAGGAGATAAGAAAGTGCTTCTTGCTGCGACATAGCCGGGTCAGAGAAGATCTCCGCTTTGGGTTCGTCGGCAGAGCCGGTGACGCGCACGCCAGCAATCACATCATTTTCAGTCGCTTCAGGGTTACGAATGGCTTCGATATTGAGCAGCGGCTGATCCGGTGGACCGGAGAACAGCAGCTCACCTTTACGCACAATCAGATCCTGACCATAAGCGTGGAAACGCCCTTCAGGAATATTGATTTGCCCGTTGAGGCCCAGCCCTTGTTTATCCTGCGCTACTTTCAGATCGCCCGTGAGTCTCGCCTTCAGCCCAAACGCATCCAACCGCACGTTATTCCCCACGTGCACGATAAGATTACTATTGATCGGTATGCCTGCGCTCTGTTGTTCAACAGGTTTCAGATTTTCACTGAGCATAACTTCATCACTGGAGACGCCGACTGCACTTTCCGGTACCTCATGAACCACGATACGCGCCCACGGCACGTCCACGCGTCCGTCCAGGGTGAACAGGCTCGGTGTCGCCTCGAAGACGACGTCAGGTGAGACATCCAGACGCACCATCGGCGGTACGGTGATGCGCACCCGGCTCCCCTTCGCCGCGATGCGTGCGCGCCAGTTATCAAGCTGGCTCCAGTCTGCATCACCGCTCAGATTAATTTGCCCCTGCTGGGTCAGTACCGAGCCGCTCAGCGTCGAACTCATGCCGTTAAAGTTCAGTGCAATCTGGCTCGGCTGCATGTCGAACGGCATAAAGTTACCGTCGATATCCACACCGCTAAGCCGCAGCTGACCAAACAGTTGCGGGCTTTCCGCGTTACCGGCCAGGCGCAAATTGGCATTTAGCAGCCCCTCGGCTTTTTCCCCGCGCGCGAAAATGGGGTTCACCATCGCCAGGTTGAAGTTGCGGATATTCACATTACCGCCGAGATTGCGCCGCCCTTGCGGATCGGTAACCAGCACCTGTCCGTCTAGCTGACCGTTGTTGGTCAGGCGGATGGTCCATCCCAGCTCAGCACGGTTGTTATGCAGATCGGCACTCAGGTTCAGGGTGTCGAACGCCACCGGCAGCGGCGCGTCGTTGACTTCCTGCGTCACCTTCACGTTACGCCCGGAGAGCGTCACGCTACCCTGCGGCAGCCCCTCTTTGGTGGTGTCCCATGCGACATCCGCTTTACCGCTGAAGACGCCGCTGGCCTGGGTCGTGTCCGGCATAAACGGCTTCAGCATCGCCAGATCGAAGCGGTTGAGGTTGATCTGCGCGCGCCCTTCCGCGCCCGCATCGATGGTCTGCGGCACGCAAAGTTCAGCGTTAGGATTGGTCCAGCAGTGTGGCCCAATGCTGATCTTCTGCTCGGCGTTGCGGTAGTCCAGCGCAATGGAGCGCGATAGCGCCAGCGGCCCAACCGGCGTACTGAAGCGGGTGTTATCCAGTTGCCCTTTCCAGCGTTCCGCTTTACGGTCGAAGCTTCCCGTCAGGTGAAGCTGGCCGGAGACCGGCTCGCCCTGCACGCGCAGCTGGAGGTCATGCTGCTTCTCGTTGCCTTTGGCTTCCAGCGTCACCAGATTGATGTTCACATCCGGCTGGGAGATACGTTCCACGCGCAGGTTCAGGTTGCCGCCAATCTGATCGGTGGATTTCACATCCCCTTCCACGCGGACACGGGCCACGCTCAACTCCTGCCAGCGCAGGTTATTGGCGGTGATATCCGCCAGCAGCTGCGGCGCCTCCACCGTACCGCGCACCTTCACCAATCCTTTCGCCGTGCCGCCAAGACCCGGCAGGGCGTTATCCAGATTCGGCGCGTCGATGGTGGCATCCAGGTTGAGATCCTTCACGCCCAGCTCGCCTTTGATATCCGCCGTGTTGCGGCCCAGCGCCACGTGCAGCCCCGGGATGATCCACTGCAGATAGCTGTTGCCTTTCAACGAGCCTTCAACGTTAACCTTGTTCTGCTTCACGTTCCCGGTGAGCTTGATTTCCGGTACGTCCATCTGCCAGGTGCCGCCGTAAAGGCTGCCGCGGGTTTTAATCAGGCCATCCAGTTTCGACGGCCAGTCCGGCACCTCTTTGGCGGTGTTAATGCCCGTCAGCTTCAGCTCGCCGCGCCAGCTGATCGCCTGCTGCCAGTCGAGCAGCGCGGTCAGCTCGGTTTTGCCTTCCAGCGCCGCGACGGTCAGCTTGTCGAGGTTGACCTGCTGCTCGTTGCCCTTCGCATCCAGCGTGATGTTCGCGGGCGGTACGCCCTGCCCCTTCACCGCGGTGCGGAACGACAACGTGTAATCGGTCATCTTGCCGCTCAGCTTCAGCTTCAGGTCATCGGCCTGGAACTGTTTTTCGCCGGTGAACGGCCAGTAAAGCTGCTTGCTGACGATCTCCAGGTTGAGCGGTAAACCGGCTTCCGCCAGCTGGGTTTGCCCACGCAACACCATATCCACCGGGCCGGAAAGGTTAACGCCAAACTCCAGCTTCTCGCGCAGCGCGCCGCCGACTTTGACCTTCACCTTTTCGCCCTTGAGCGGGTCGATGTTAAGCACGCTGTTGAGGGTGATATCCACCGGCCAGTTGTCGCGCAGCAGGGCATTCCCTGACGCATTGATGGAGCCCTGATTGGTGTCGATATCCAGCGCGTCGAGCTTCATATTGCCGTCAATGCTGCTGACTTTCAGCAGCATGTTATAGACCGTGAGGTCGGTATCGCCCGTCAGGCGCAGCTGTTCGCCTTTGAATTCCTCAATGTTGAGGTTCAGCGGCAGATGCACGTCGGTCATCTCCGGCAGAACCGGTTTCGAGAAGAGATCTTTCAGCGTTTCACCCAGCGGCTTCTCTTCCGGCTGCGGGTTCTGGATCTTCGGCTCGACGATCTCTTCCTGCGCCACGTCGGCCACTTTCGGCAGCGCGATCAGCAGCCCCTGCAGGGACGTTGGCGTCAGGGTGAGGTTTTTCTCCTGCCAGCGCAGGCCGGAGGTGAAATCCATCACGGATACGGTGGTGTCGTCGATTTTGATATTGACGTTATCCAGCGCCACCCGATAGAGCGCAATCGGGTACGGCGTGGAGAGATTCAGCGGGCCGCTGTCCTCTTCCTCGACCGGCGCAGACTTCGGCATTTTTTTCGAATCTATCGCCACGTTGACGTCTTTAAGCGACAGATCGTTGACGCAGAGCTTGCTGTCACGCAGGCAGCCCAGCTTCACGGCCAGATGGAATTCGCCCGCATTAACGGCCACGCCCGGCTGCTCATAGCGGATGTTCTTCAGACGCAGGTCGCGCCAGCCGCCCGTCACCTGGCCAATTTCCAGCCCCGGCACCCAGCGGTTCGCCGCGTTAAACAGCAGATGCAGGCCGGAGGTGGTGCCCACCAGAAATGCCACCGTACCGAGCAGCAGCACGATAAAAATCAGTACGCCGAGGCTTATCTTCTTCCATAAACTCATAATTCAGGCCCCAGACCGATGTAAAACTGTAAACCGTGTTCGTCTTTGTCGCCCACCGGCACGGCGAAATCGAGCTTGATGGGCCCGACGGGCGACTGCCAGCGCACGCCAACGCCCGCGCCGGTTTTGAAATCGCTGGTGCGGATATCGTTCACCGCTTCACCGCTGTCAACAAACATGGCTCCCCACCACTTGCCGCTGACGTTGTACTGATACTCCAGCGAGCCGGTCGCCAGTTTAGAGGCCCCGGTCAGCTGGCCTTTGTCGTTTTCAGGTGAGATTGACTTGTACTTATACCCGCGAATGCTGCGGTCGCCCCCGGCGAAGAAACGCAGGTCCGGCGGAACGCGTTCGAAATCACCCGTTTCAATCCAGCCGAGGTTGCCGCGCATCACAAAGCGGTGTTTGTCATACAGCGTACGGATCCAGACGTTTTGCGCCTGCACGACGGAGAAATCCACGTCGGAGCCCCAGGCGGAGTTGGAATAGTCGATGGAGTAGCGCTGCGAGTCGCCCCAGGTCGGCATCAGGCCACCGCGCGAGCGGGTACGGCTGATCATCACGCCCGGATACAGCAGCATGGTGGTGTTGGTGACGTTGGCCTGGGTAAAGTGATCGAGACTCCAGCGCAGGTTGATCGCGCGCTGCCAGCCGCTGGAGAGATCCCAGAAGCGTGATACCGCAAACGTCGTCGAGTCCTGCTCGGTGTCGTTCAGGTCGGTGCGCTTAAAACCACCCTGCAAAAGGTAATACTGCTCAAGCGGATTTTTCAGCAGCGGCATTTTGTAGCTGAAATCCAGCTGCTGCTCGGGGGCGGAAAGGCTAACGCTGGTGGTCAGGCTGTGACCGTAGGAGTTCATCCACGGCTTTTTCCACGAGGCTTTCACGCGCGGGCCAACGTCCGTCGAGTAGCCCACACCGGTCTCAATTGTATTCTCGGTACGCGGAGAGACCACACCATGCAGCGGCAATACTTTGGTTTTGCGCGATTTTTCAAATTCTGGGGCAACAATCACCGAGTTAAACCAGCCGGTGGCCGATAAACGACGGTTGAGTTCGCCCAGATCGCTCGACTGGTAATAGTCACCTTTTTTAAACGGCACCAGATTTTGCAGGTACTCTTCACGGATTTGCGACCCTTCGAACGTCACATCGCCAAAACGATAGCGTTCGCCGCTGTCGTAGTCGATGTCCCAGAACGCCTGACGCCTCTCGAGCGCCACGCCAAGCTGGCTTTTATTAAACTGACTGTCGAAATAGCCTTTACGTAGCGCGACGTTGGTTAAGGATTTTTTAAAATGATCGTAGTCGCCATGATTCAGAACGGTGCCAACTTTAGGACGGGTACTCAGCAGATCCAGGTAATCCCGATCCGTACGCGCACCGCCGCGCAGCACCACGTTGGTACCGCCAATCAATACTGGCTCACCCGCTGAGACGCGGGCAATCAGCACCTGACGCCCCTTCTTTGGCGGCGGGCGGAGGTCGAAATCAATGGTGGGTTCGTAATACCCCAGCGCCTTCAGCCCTTCGCGGATCGCGTCATCCACGCGCGCGCGAAAACGCCGGTCCGGCGTCACTTCGTCACTCTGGATCGTCGATAGCTGCGCGCGCACGTTTTTTTCCAGCGCCCCGGATAACCCCTCAACCTGCAAACGGACATTCGCCGCGCTGGCAACCCCGCTTGTCAGCAATACACTGACCAAACATAACTGGCGGATTTTTGTCACGTTTTCTCCTGAATATCCCTGTTTCCACCCTGGAAGCAAATGAAATGCCGCTCTGCGGCAAAAAAACGGCCTGTTAGCCAAAAACCCAAATCGTGGGTTGAAAATGGGTGTAACACCCAAATATTTCTTATGATTAAATCTAGACTCATTCAGCGCATTTATTGTGTTCAATTAAACGCTTCGTGACAACCTTAACCGAAACATCGCTACCCGGGAGGCACCATCGTGAGTTTATTCGACAAAAAGCATCTGGTTTCACAAGCAGATGCATTACCGGGACGCAACACCCCTATGCCTGTGGCAACCTTACACGCCGTAAACAACCATTCAATGACAAACGTTCCTGATGGAATGGAGATCGCCCTGTTCGCCATGGGCTGCTTCTGGGGAGTTGAACGTTTGTTCTGGCAACTGCCCGGCGTGTACAGTACCGCAGCAGGCTACACGGGCGGTTACACGCCAAACCCAACCTACCGCGAAGTGTGCTCCGGTGATACCGGCCACGCGGAAGCGGTTCGCGTGGTGTATGACCCGGCCATCATCAGCTACGAACAACTGCTGCAGGTGTTCTGGGAAAATCACGACCCGGCGCAGGGCATGCGTCAGGGTAACGATCACGGCACCCAGTACCGTTCGGCCATTTATCCGCTCACACCTGAGCAGGATGCCGCCGCGCGCGCCAGCCTTGAGCGTTTTCAGAAAGCCATGCATGACGCGGGCGATACGCGCGAGGTGACCACGGAAATCACCACCGCGAAGCCGTTCTATTATGCCGAGGACGATCATCAGCAGTATTTGCATAAAAATCCGTACGGCTACTGCGGAATCGGAGGCATCGGCGTCTGCCTGCCGCCACAGCTGGCCTGATCACTGGTCTAGCGCCACGCGAGCCGCGTGGCGCGTCGCATTACTCACCGAACCAAAATCCATCACTTTCCCCTGCAAGAGCAAATTGTAAACCGGCGCCTGGGGTCGGTTGAGCCGCGTTTGCAGCAAATGCACCGCTTCTATGCCCAGTTCACGACAGGGCACCGTGACACCGGTGACCGGTTTTTCCAGGCGGTGCGCTAAATTCCAGGCAAAATCGGTGGTGATGAGTGAAATGTCTTCCGGGATACGAAGCCCGTGACGCGTCAACGCTCTGATCACACCTTCCACCATGCTGGTACTGTTGGGGAAAATCACCTCCGGCCACTGCGCTTTATCATGGCTCTTCAGCCACTCATCCAGCGCCTGTTCCGCCTCATCTGCGGTAAACCACTCCGTCACGAGCAAATCACGTCGAGGCTCAAAGGCAATGTGAAAATGGCGGTACGCCTCTTTGATCCCATCCAGGCGAGCATAGAGCGTATCCCGCCGCAGGCACGTTAAGGTCAGCACCCGGCGGTGTCCCTGCTCAAAAAGGTGCTGCATGGCGGTAAAACCAATGGCCCGATGGTCGGGCGAAACGGAATCCAGCACCCGATCCCTGTCGACGGAATTAATTAACACGCAGGGTTTATTGAGCGTGCTGGCCAGTTTAAATATGGTGGAATCATCCGTGCCAATGATAATTATCGCGTTGATATTTTTATGGCTGGCCTTTTCCAGAAACAGTTTTACATCGGCGTGCTGTTCTTCTAATCCGCTATAACTGACCCAGACATTATGCGGCGCGCTGGCTTCGGCTATTCCTTTGGTCACTTCGAGATAAAAAATATCGCCGCGTCCCTGAAAGGTTCTTTCCGGCGCAAAAACAGCGATACCGTTAATTAATAGCCGCCCGCTTGCCATGGATTCAAGGACACCTAATTCCCGCGCGGTGCGAACAATCGCTTCCCGGGCCTTATCGCTGGTATATGACTTCCCGCTTAGCACCCTTGAAACTGTGCTAACGGAATAGCCCGTCAGGGAGGAAATTTCCTCCATTTTTAACTTACCCGCCATAGTGTGACCTCGCTCCCAATCAGTTTTTGCAAATATTTGCAGAAACAGCGCATTGATTTTAAAACCAAATTTCAAAATGGTTGGAGTTTACTTATTGACCTTGCGAGTATTCTCACAAAAACACATTGTCGCTGCGCCTGAGCTTTCCTATTTTCCGGTCATCACTCTTTTCGACTGAAATTAAGGTGAGACATGGAGAAGGTACGTTTTGGCATTATTGGTATAGGTAATATCGGCACGGTTCACGCGCGCTATTTACTGGCAGGTACCGTCAGCGACGCCTGCCTGGCGGCTGTTTGCGATAACGCGCTGGAAAAGCATCCGGCCATTCGTGAGTTGGTCGGCACCCTCCCACTGTTCAGCGATGCGCAGGAGATGCTCCAGAGCGGGCTTATCGATGCGGTCATTGTCGCCACGCCGCACTATGAGCACCCGCGCCTGTCGATGCTGGCGATGCGCAACGGCATCCATACCCTGTGTGAAAAACCGGCGGGCGTGTATACGGCGCAGGTTAAGGAGATGAACGCCTGCGCCCAGGCCTGCGACGTGGTGTTCGGCATCATGTACAACCAACGCCCGAATCCGCTCTACCAGAAGGTGAAAGATCTGATCGACAGCGGCGAGCTGGGTGAAATCCGCCGTTCAAACTGGATCATCACCAACTGGTATCGCTCGCAGAGCTACTACAACTCCGGCGGCTGGCGCGCCACCTGGAAAGGTGAAGGCGGCGGCGTGCTGCTCAACCAGGACCCGCATCAGCTCGATCTCTGGCAGTGGCTGGTCGGCATGCCGGTCCGCCTGCGCGCCTTCTGCCAGTTCGGTAAGCATCGTGATATCGAAGTGGAAGACGAGGTCACCGCCTACGCCGAGTATGCCAACGGCGCGACGGGCGTGTTTATCACCACCGTGGCGGAAACGCCGGGCACCAACCGCCTGGAAATAGCGGGCGACCGCGGCAAAGTGGTCGTCGAGGAGGGGAAACTGCGCTATTGGCGACTGCGCGAATCCGAAACCGCCTTTAACGCCCGCTGGGAGAACGGCTTTGGGGAGCCTGAGTGCTGGGAAGTCTCGATCCCCGTCCCCCCTGAATGCAGCGAACATCACGTCATTACCGCCAACTTCTGCGCGGCCATCCTGCGCGGCGAACCGCTGATTGCGCCGGGTCTGGAAGGGATCAATGGGCTCACGCTCTCCAACGCCATGCACCTCTCCACCTGGACAGACGACTGGGTCGAGCTGCCGCTCAATGAAAAACAGTATCTGCGCCTGCTTCAGCAGCGCATCAGCACCTCAGTGGCTAAAGAGACAGCCAGCGTCACGCTGGATGCCTCCGGCACCTGGTAACTCCGGAGAAGAAACGATGTTAAATGTCGCTATTGTGGGAACGGGGAATATCTCGCATAACCATATTCAGGGCTATTTGCAGTTTGGTCCGCGCTGCCGGATCGTCGCGCTGGTGGATATCTACCCGGAAAAAGCGGAAGAGAAAAAAGCGCGCTACGGCCTGGCAGATGCCCGCGTGTATGAAAGCCACCAGCAGATGCTGGAATCTGAGCCGAATGTCGACATCGTCGACGTCTGCACGCCGCCCTACGTCCACGCAGAAATCAGCATCGACGCGCTCAATGCTGGCTGTCACGTACTGTGCGAAAAACCGATGGCCGCCTCGCTGGAGGAGTGCGACGCGATGATCGCCGCCCAGCAGGCCAGCGGCAAAACGCTCGCCATCATTGCCCAGAACCGCTTTACCGATGCCTTCTGGCGCTTAAAAGCGGCGCTGGACTCCGGCCTCGCGGGAAAAATCTGCCACGCGCAGGTGGACTCCTTCTGGTGGCGCGGTCACTGCTACTACGACCTCTGGTGGCGCGGCACCTGGGAAAAGGAGGGCGGCGGCTGCACCCTTAACCACGCGGTGCACCACATCGACGCCATTCAGTGGATGCTCGGCTTCCCGTCCGAGGTGGTGGCGATGATGACCAACGTGGCGCACGACAACGCCGAGGTGGAAGACCTCAGCGCCGCGATTTTCAAATACCCCAGCGGCGCGCTCACGCAGTTGACCGCCTCGGTCGTGCACCACGGCGAAGATCAGAAAATTATCATTCAGGGCGATAAGGCGCGCATCTCCGCGCCGTGGCAAGCCTTTGCCAGCGTCAGCGCCGATAACGGCTTCCCGCAGGAGACTAACGACCAGCAGCGAGAAGCGCAGCTCAACGCCGTTTTTCAGGAGACGCCGAGGCTCGAGTGGACGCTGCACACCGGGCAGATCGATGACCTGCTTTATGCCATCGAGCACGGCACGGCGCCGCTGGTGGATGGCCTGCAGGGCAAACGTTCGCTGGAGCTGATTACCGCGATCTATAAATCCGCCATTACCCGCAGCGTGGTCACGCTGCCGATTCAGCGCGATGACCCGTTTTACCGTACCGGCGGAACCAACGCCCTCGCCCCCCGTTTTTATGAAAAATCCGCCAGCGTCGCCAACTTCAGCGAAGTGGGTGCGATTCCCCTTGGCAAAGATCTGGATAAAGGAGTGACACCATGAACAAGCATGACGGAATGAACTACGCCCCGGTGGGCAAACCGCAGCCGGTTGTCCGCGAAGGTGAATTCGTCTTCGCCGCCGCCGCGCTCGACCACGGCCATATCTACGGGATGAGTAACGGCCTGATAGAAGCCGGGGCCACCCTGAAATGGGTGTACGACCCCGATCCGGCCAAAGTGGATAAATTTATCCAGCAGTACCCGCAGGCAAAAGTGGCGGAGTCGCTGGAGGCGATCCTCGACGATGACGAGGTGCGTCTGGTTGCGGGTGCGGCCATCCCGTCCGAGCGCTGCGCGCTGGGGCTGAAAGCCATGGCGGCAGGCAAGGATTACTTCACCGACAAAGCGCCGCTCACCACCCTTGAACAGCTGGCCGATGCCAAAGCGATGGTGGAAAAAACCGGACGGAAATACGCGGTGTACTACAGCGAACGCCTGCACGTCGAGAGCGCGGTTTTTGCCGGACAGCTGGTGCAGCAGGGAGCGATTGGGCGCGTGGTGCAAACCCTGGGAACTGGCCCGCACCGGGAAGGAACGGGCCGCCCGGACTGGTTCTACGATCGTCGCTACTTCGGCGGCATTCTGTGCGATATCGGCAGCCACCAGATCGAGCAGTTCTTGTTTTACACGGGCAACAGTGAGGCATGCGTGGTCGCCAGCCAGGCTCGCAATTTCAACCATCCGCAGTATCCGGCGTTTGAAGATTTCGGCGACGCGATGATCAAAGGCGAAAACGGGGCCAGCGGCTATTTCCGCTGCGACTGGTTTACGCCGGACGGGCTCTCCACCTGGGGCGACGGACGCCTGACGCTGCTCGGCACCGACGGGTATATCGAGATCCGCAAATACGTCGACCTCACCCGCGGTGAGCAGGACGTGGTTTATCTCGTCAATAAAGAGGGGGAATTCCGCTACCCGGTTGCCGGACAGGTCGGGTTCCCGTTCTTTGGCGAACTGATCCTCGACTGTCTGCACCGCACCGAAAACGCCATGACGCAGGCACACGCTTTCAAGGCTGCCGAACTGTGCGTGAAGGCTCAGATGCTTGCCAACGCAGCCGGATAAGGGGAACGACGATGACGATCCTGAAGACGGCAATTATTGGCGGCGGCGCGATCCACGGCTGCCATGTGAATGCCCTACGCCAGCTGCCCGAGGTGGCGCTACGCGCGCTGGTGGATATCGACAGCGTCAAAGGGTTGAAGCTGGCGATGGACTATCAGTGCCGCTTTTATCAGGATTACCGGGAAATGCTGCTGGATGACAGCATCGACGTGGTGCATATCTGCACGCCTCACTTTGAACATAAAAGCATGATCCTGGCGGCGCTGGCCACCGGGAAGCACGTTTTCAGTGAAAAGCCGGTCGGCATGAACGGCACTGAACTCGCTGATATCGCCCGCGCCGTTGAGCAGGCGAAGGGGCAGCTTGGCGTCTGCTACCAGAACCGACTCAACCCGACCAGCCTGCGCATTCGTCAGGAGCTAGCCGATGGCGGGCTGGGTAAGATGCTCAGCATCAAGGCGGTGCTAACCTGGTCACGCTCAGGCGCGTATTACACCGACAGCCCGTGGCGCGGGCAGCTGGCGACAGAAGGCGGCAGCCTGCTGATCAACCAGGCGATCCACACGCTCGACCTGATGCAGTGGTTTGGCGGCGGCGTCACGCGGCTGAAAGGCGTGGTTGATCGCGGCGAGCTGGCGGACGTGACCGAAGGCGAAGACAGCGCGATGGCGACGCTTCACTTCGCCAACGGCGCGCGCGGGCTGTTTTATGCCACTAACTGCCACACCACGGATTCCCCTCTCTTGCTGGAGATCCACTGTGAACACGGCTCGCTGCTGCTGGAGAACAATATTCTCTGGCGCGTCACGCCGGGCGAACGCCTTCAGCTGGCAAGCGACGACTCCCCCGACGGCTCGGTCAAAAGCTACTGGGGGCTGGGACATCAGCAGGCGATCCGTCACTTTTATCACGCCCTTATTCACCCCGGAAACAAGGATTACACCGATATCCGTGAAGCCGGAAAATCACTCACGATTGTGGAGGCTATATATCGTTCATCTCAACGACGACAATGGATAGATATCAATAACTAGAACGTAATGTGTAATCCAGACGTTAATAAAAACACGACCTGAAATACAGGTTAAACATTACCCTACACTGGATATTATTATGGTCAAACCAACTGAACGTAGAGTTGGTTATGGCGTGGCGCTTGGCTACGGCATAACCGATCTGTTTGGCGGAGGCGCTTTCGCCATTATCGGCACCTGGCTGCTCTTTTTTTACACCACCTATTGCGGGCTCTCTGTGATAGAAGCGGGCTCAATATTTGCCATTGCCCGCGTCATTGATGCGTTATTAAGTCCGATTATGGGCTATATCACCGATAATTTCGGGGATACCTGGCTTGGACGCAAATTCGGTCGTCGCCGCTTCTTTTTATTACTCAGTTCCCCGTTAATGTTTCTCTACGCCCTGCTGTGGATGACGGACATGGGATACTGGTATTACCTGGGCACCTATCTCTCTATCGAACTGCTGTCGGCGATGGTGTTAGTCCCCTGGGAGACGCTGGCGGCGGAAATGACCAACCGCTACGAAGAGCGTAGCCGTCTTTCGGGCGTGCGGATGATCTGCTCTCAGCTGGGCGGTTTTCTTGCGGTTTCCGTTCCCGGCGTGATTATGCAGTTCACGGGAAAAGATAATCCGTTTACCTATACCCTCACCGGGCTGATATTTTCCTGCGTGTTCTGCATCGCGGTATTTATTACCTGGTACACCACCTGGGAAGCGAAAGATGTCCATCAGGAATCGAACTTCAAGGTGGATAATCAGCGTAAAGGCGGCCTGGGGAATCACTTAAAATATCTGGTGCTTGATCTCTTTTCGTCATTCCGCATCCGCGCCTTCCGCCTGCATATTCTCATCTATATTTTTTCCTTTACCGCAATGGATGTATTCGGTTCCGTCTTTACCTATTACGTGGTTTATTGCCTGAGCCAGGATGCTTCTGCGGTTTCAGGCTGGCTGAGTATTGCGGCCTTTGCCTCGGTACCGGGCACCTATGGGTTTATGCTGCTGTTGAACCGGCTGAACATGACGCCTTCTGCCGCCCTGCGGCTCTCGTACGGCTGTATCTTCCTGGTGCTGGCGTTCCTGTTTACGGTCTACCTCACCAAAACGCAGGTGCCGACGCTGCTCTTCTCTGCGGTCTTTATCCTGCTGGGTGCGGCACGTTCCGGCCTGTATTACATCCCCTGGAATATCTACAGCTTTATCCCGGACATTGACGAGATGGTCACGCAGCAGCGCCGCGAAGGGATTTTTGCCGGGGTGATGGTTCTGACCCGCAAAAGCACCGTGGCGATTGCCATCATGATTATCGGCCTGGTGCTGCAGGAATCCGGCTTCGTGAAGGGAAGCGGTGCGCAGCCTGAAAGCGCGCTGGGTGCCATTATCGGACTGATGATCTTCGCCACGGCAGCCCTGCTGGCCGTCAGCTTCTTCACGACATACAAATTCAAGCTGACTCGTGAGACACACAAGCTGCTGCTCAAAGAAATTGCCCGGCGCAAATTGGGCGGCGATTATCGCGACTGCGACGAGAAGACCCGCGTGGTGATCAAGCAGCTGACGGGCTACGAGTATGACCAGGTGTGGGGAGGCGATGCAACGCGCCGTGCAGTGGGTAACGTCCCGCTGTCGACCGTCAAATAGCGACATATGCCGGGCAGGCTCCCCGCCTGCCCGGCCTTTTTTTGCCCAAAATGTGACCTCTGGCAGATTTACATCTCTTTACGCTATACTACCCGCTGAAATAATCGGCTCAACGCTACGAGCTGACGTTCAATGTGTCTTCACACAAATGGTATCAACTCCCCTTCTGAGGATCTGGCGAGAAGCCGGATAAACTATGTTAAACAGTATTTTAGTAATACTTTGCCTTATTGCCGTCAGTGCATTTTTCTCGATATCCGAGATCTCGCTGGCCGCGTCCCGTAAAATCAAACTTAAGCTGCTTGCCGATGAAGGCAACATCAACGCCACGCGCATCCTGAAAATGCAGGAAAACCCCGGCATGTTCTTCACCGTGGTGCAGATTGGCCTTAACGCGGTCGCCATTCTCGGCGGTATCGTGGGTGATGCGGCGTTTTCCCCGGCGTTTTATAGCCTGTTTGTGCGGTATATGTCCGCTGAGCTGGCCGAACAGCTGAGCTTTATCCTCTCCTTCTCGCTGGTGACTGGCCTGTTTATCCTCTTCGCAGACCTGACCCCGAAACGCATCGGTATGATTGCGCCAGAAGCCGTGGCTTTGCGTATCATCAACCCGATGCGCTTCTGCCTGTACGTTTTCCGCCCGCTGGTGTGGTTCTTCAACGGCCTGGCGAACGTGATTTTCCGCATCTTTAAGCTGCCGATGGTGCGTAAAGACGACATCACGTCTGACGACATTTATGCGGTTGTAGAAGCCGGGGCGCTGGCCGGGGTGCTGCGCAAGCAAGAGCACGAGCTGATTGAGAACGTTTTCGAACTGGAATCCCGTACCGTGCCGTCTTCCATGACGGGCCGTGAGAACATTATCTGGTTCGATTTACACGAAGACGAGCAGAGCCTGAAGAACAAAGTGGCGCAGCATCCGCACTCTAAGTTCCTGGTCTGTAATGAAGATATTGACCACATCATCGGTTACGTCGACTCCAAAGATCTGCTGAACCGCGTGCTGGCAAACCAGAGCCTGGCGCTCAACAGCGGCGTGCAGATCCGCAATACCCTGATTGTGCCGGACACCCTGACACTCTCAGAAGCGCTGGAAAGTTTCAAAACCGCCGGGGAAGACTTCGCGGTGATCATGAACGAATACGCGCTGGTGGTGGGTATTATCACCCTGAACGACGTGATGACCACGCTGATGGGCGACCTGGTGGGCCAGGGTCTGGAAGAGCAGATTGTTCAGCGTGACGATAACTCATGGCTGATCGATGGCGGCACGCCGATTGAAGACGTAATGCGCGTGCTGGATATCGACGAGTTCCCGCAGTCGGGCAACTACGAAACCATCGGCGGCTTTATGATGTTTATGCTGCGTAAAATCCCGAAACGCACCGACTCGGTGAAGTTCTCCGGCTACAAGTTTGAAGTGGTGGATATTGATAACTACCGCATCGACCAACTGCTGGTGACGCGCATTGATAACAAACCGACCGTGCTGGTGCCGAAGCTGCCGGATGCGGAAGAGAAGGTGTCGGCGTAAAGTCCCTGCCCCACATACATCAACGGCTCCCATTGGGAGCCGTCTTTTTAACTACTGCATAGCACGTTGGTTAAGCCATCTCAGTCTGCAGACGCATAACCTGACGGTTGACTTCGGACATCACAGACAGGTGCTGTTTGTCCTTCACTTTTGGGATAAGGATTTTGCCCTTATCAAATTCAAAAGCGCCAACATCCTTGATATACAACCGTCCACGGAACAGGATCTTCACGTACTTCGCCACCTGAAGCGGGTTGTAGCGTTGGAAAATTTTCATTCTTGTATCTCCTGCGAATCATACGCTCTTGCGGTGCCACAATCGGCCCGACTGTCCTGAGCGCAAATTTTATTGCCCAATGACTATAGACCAGAACTACGTTGTTACCCAGTGTGCATAAGTTTATTTACCGTTTGATTACAATTATTCAGAATAATCTTTGCAAACCGTGACTCAGGGCAGTATAAGCCGTCGTTTTTTCATGGATATGTGCGTTCACCCGCAAACTGGCATCGGGATTGCGGGAAAACCCCATTGATCGCACTTATGATTAAAAGCGTAAGACCAAGTGGTCGGATCACCTGCTAACAAAAAAGGAAACACCATGACCCTACGTAATATCCTTGCAGCAACCTGCCTGCTGCTGCCCCTGTGGGCTTGCGCTCACTCGATTGAAAAAGGACAACGCGTACCGCCAGTCGGCATTGCTGACCGGGGAGAATTGATTCTCGACAATGATAAGTTTAGCTACAAAGCCTGGAATAGCGCGCAGCTCGCGGGCAAAGTGAGAGTTGTACAACATATTGCTGGTCGTACATCCGCAAAAGAGAAAAATGCCAACCTGGTGGAAGCGATCAAGGCCGCAAAATTCCCGCACGATCGCTACCAGACCACCACCATTGTGAATACCGACGATGCCATTCCCGGCTCCGGCATGTTCGTGCGCTCAAGCCTGGAGAGCAATAAAAAGCTCTACCCGTGGTCGCAGTTTATCGTCGACAGCAACGGCGTGACGCGTAAGGCGTGGCAGCTGGAAGAAGAGAGTTCTGCGATTGTGGTACTCGATAAAGAGGGACGCGTGCAGTGGGTGAAGGACGGAGGCTTAACACAGGAGGAGGTGCAGCAGGTGGTTGCTCTGCTGCACAAACTGCTGGCTCAGTAAATCGACACCCGGAAGCCAGGGTTGAGGAATGATTCGCGCGGGGTATAGTCCAGCGGCTTGCCCTGCCAGTCATGAACATGCGCACCGGCCGCCGCCGCTACCGCGTGCCCTGCCGCCGTATCCCAGACGTTGGTTGGCCCAAATCGCGGATAAAGCTGCGCGTGTCCTTCCGCCACCAGGCAGAACTTGAGCGATGAACCAATTGACGTCGTCTGGTGTTCACCCAGCTGCTGCAGATACTCCTGCAGTTCGCTGTCGCTGTGGGAACGGCTGATCACCACCAGCGGTGGACGCGCATCACGCACCTGAATCTGCTTACGCACGCCGCACTCTTCCTTCCAGGCTTTACCTTCCGCAGCGCTGTACATTACCTTCATCACCGGCGCGTAGACCACGCCGAGCACCGCTTTTCCCTTCTCAATCAGGGCGATGTTGACGGTAAACTCACCGTTGCGCTTAATGAACTCTTTCGTTCCGTCCAGCGGATCCACCAGCCAGTAACGCTGCCAGTGCTGGCGCTCGTCCCAGCCCTGCGGCGCTTCTTCTGACAAGACGGGGATGTCCGGCGTTAAGGTCTGCAGCCCTTTCAGGATCACACCATGCGCCGCGATATCTGCCGCCGTGACCGGGGAGTCATCCGCTTTGCTGACAACGTCCATCGGCTTCTCGCCGTCGTACACTTGCATAATGGCATCACCCGCATCCCGTGCGAGCTGACAAATTTTATCTAACATTCTCCACCTCTTCGTTAACGCAGTGGTCATAACTCGTTGTTTTATTTATATCGTAATGTGAACAATTCTGCTATCTGTGAAGCAATTCCGGTTTCACTACCCTTATTTCTGGCAGGATTCACACTTCTGTAAGCAACGCGATATAGATACATAATCTTTTGTGGCTTGGATCGAAAAAAGGACTCTTCTGATGATTAAGTTTAGCGCAACGCTCCTGGCGACGTTGGTGGCCGCCAGCGTTCAGGCGGCGACGGTGGATCTTCGTATTCTGGAAACGACCGATCTTCACAGTAACATGATGGACTTCGATTACTACAAAGATACGCCTACCGAAAAATTCGGACTGGTACGCACGGCAAGTTTGATTAACGCCGCCCGCGGTGAAGTGAAAAACAGCGTGCTGGTCGATAACGGGGATTTAATTCAGGGTAGCCCATTGGGCGATTACATGGCCGCGAAAGGGCTGAAAAAGGGTGAAATTCATCCGGTTTATAAAGCGATGAATACCCTGGACTATACCGTCGGCAACCTCGGCAATCACGAATTTAACTACGGTCTGACATACCTGCACGATGCGCTGGCAGGCGCGAAATTCCCGTACGTTAACGCCAATATCATCGACGTTAAGACCCATAAGCCGCTGTTCACTCCTTACCTGATTAAAGAGACCGAGGTTGTCGACAGCGAAGGTCATAAGCAGACGCTGAAGATTGGCTATATCGGCTTTGTGCCACCGCAGATCATGACGTGGGATAAAGCCAACCTCGACGGGAAAGTGACCGTTAACGACATCACCGAAACCGCGCGCAAGTATGTGCCGGAAATGCGCGAGAAAGGCGCTGACCTGGTGGTGGTTGTCGCCCACTCCGGCCTCTCTGCCGATCCTTACCAGGCTATGGCAGAAAACTCCGTTTACTACCTGAGCGAAGTCCCGGGCGTTGACGCGATCCTGTTCGGTCACGCCCACGCGGTCTTCCCGGGCAAAGATTTCGCCAGCATCAAAGGCGCGGATATCGAGAAAGGGACGCTCAACGGCGTGCCGTCGGTGATGCCGGGGATGTGGGGCGATCATCTGGGCGTGGTGGATCTGGTGCTAAATAACGACGGCGGAAGCTGGAAAGTTACCCATTCAAAAGCGGAAGCGCGTCCGATCTACGATGCGGCAGCCAAAAAATCCCTGGTCGGGGAAGATAAAAAACTGGTCGACGTGCTGAAGCATGACCACGACGCAACCCGTGAATTCGTCAGCAAGCCGATTGGGAAATCCGCCGACAACATGTACAGCTTCCTGGCGCTGGTGCAGGATGACCCAACCGTTCAGGTGGTCAACATGGCGCAGAAAGCCTATGCCGAACACTTTGTTCAGGGCGATCCGGATCTGGCAAAACTGCCGGTGCTTTCAGCCGCAGCACCGTTCAAGGTGGGTGGACGCAAGAATGACCCGGCAAGCTACGTGGAAGTCGAAAAAGGCCAACTGACGTTCCGTAACGCCGCCGATCTCTATCTTTATCCGAACACGCTGGTCGTGGTGAAAGCGACGGGGAAAGAGGTGAAAGAGTGGCTGGAATGCTCCGCCGGACAGTTCAACCAGATCGACCCGAACAGCAGCAAGCCGCAGTCGCTGATTAACTGGGACGGGTTCCGTACCTACAACTTCGACGTGATCGACGGCGTGGAGTATCAGATTGACGTTACTCAGCCAGCCAAATACGACGGCGAGTGCCAGGCCATTCATCCGCAGGCTGAACGTATCAAAAACCTGACCTTCAACGGCAAGGCAATTGACCCGAACGCCTCCTTCCTGGTGGTGACCAATAACTACCGTGCCTACGGCGGCAAGTTTGCCGGAACGGGTGACAGCCACATCGCCTTTGCCTCGCCGGACGAGAACCGCTCAGTGCTGGCGGCATGGATCAGCGCGGAATCGAAGAAGGCGGGCGAAATTCATCCGGCGGTGGATAACAACTGGCGTCTGGCGCCGATCCACAGCGAGACGAAACTGGACATCCGCTTTGAAACGTCGCCATCAGATAAGGCAGCCGCGTTCATTAAGGACAAGTCGCAGTATCCGATGAAGAAAGTTGCAACGGATGATATCGGGTTCGCGATTTATCAGGTGGATTTGAGCAGGTAAAAGCAAAACGGCAACGCACGTTGCCGTTTTTGGTGTTTGTTCCCTCTCCCTGTGGGAGAGGGTCAGGGTGAGGGCATCAGGCCACACATACCCGGCTTTTACGCCGCACGATCGTCCCGATTCGCCATCACCTTCGGCGTATTCACCTCAATCCAGTCCGCCAGCGCGGCCACTTTCTCGCTCACCTCAACGCCCAGCGGCGTCAGACTATACTCTACGTGCGGCGGCACAACCGGATATGACACGCGATCGACAAACCCGTCCAGCTCCAGCGCCTGAAGCGACTGGGCCAGCATCTTCTCGCTCACGCCGCCCATCTTGCGGCGAAGGTCGCTAAAGCGATGCGTACCCTCGCGTAGCGCCACCAGGATCAGCACGCCCCAGCGGCTGGTAACGTGCTTAAGCACGTCTCGTGATGGGCACTGTTCCGCGAAGAGATTGCCATCGCGCATTTGCTCGCTAAGCGTCGGGATCGTTTTTTTCATACTTACCTTTTTGTACGTACTTACTAAAAGTTAGCTTCAATGCTAGTGTGCCACAACACCAGACAAACACGAAGGAGATTCATCATGATCGCGATTACCGGCGCTACCGGCCAGCTTGGCCAACTCGTTATTGAAGAACTGCTGAAAACCGTTCCAGCCGGCCAGATTGTGGCCATTGTGCGTAACCCCGCAAAAGCTGAAGCGTTGAGCAACCAGGGTATTGTGGTTCGTCAGGCGGATTACACCGACCAGGCGGCGTTCACGACCGCGCTGAACGGCGTGGATAAACTGCTGCTGATCTCCTCCAGCGAAGTGGGCCAGCGCGCCGCGCAGCACCAGAACGTCATTAACGCCTCCAAAGCGGCTGGCGTGAAGTTTATCGCCTACACCAGCCTGCTGCATGCGGATAAATCGCCGCTCGGCCTTCACGTTGAACACGTCGAAACCGAAAAAGCGCTGGCAGAGTCTGGCGTGCCATATGCCCTGCTTCGCAACGGCTGGTACACCGAAAACTATCTGGCGAGCGCACCGCCCGCGCTGGAACACGGCGTGTTTATTGGTGCCGCTGGCGAAGGGAAAATCGCCTCTGCGACCCGTGCAGATTACGCGGCGGCGGCAGCCAAGGTTGTTTCTGAGGAAGGTCATGCAGGCAAGGTGTATGAACTGGCGGGCGACAGCGCGTGGACGCTGAGCGAACTGGCGGCTGAACTGAGCAAACAGAGCGGTAAGCCTGTGGCGTATCAGAACCTGAGCGAAGCCGATTTTGCTGCCGCGCTGAAGGGCGTTGGCCTGCCTGCCGGGCTGGCGGATATGCTGGCGGATTCCGACACCGGCGCCTCCAAAGGCGGTCTGTTCGACGACAGCCGTACCCTGAGCAAGCTGATCGGTCGCCCGACCACGCCGTTGGCCGAAAGTATCAAAGCCATCCTGTAATTGTTACAAATAGGTTATTTTTTGTGGCATCCCCTCGGGTCATCTCTGATAATGAAGCGATGACCCACGAGGAGGTTCACCGTGCAAGGCGTACCGGAACAGTTCATTGATGAGAGAGACAGCGCGCGCTTTCGCCATCTGGCGCAGCTGCCGGGCCTGGAACTCTATCACGCACATATCTCTGATTACGCCTTTGAGCCTCACACGCACGAAGCCTTCGGTATCGGCACCATTGAAACCGGCGCCGAACGCTTCCGCTATCGCGGGACCCAGCACCTGGCCTCCGAGAAATCCGTTGTCACCATGAACCCGGACGAGATCCACACCGGGGAATCAGCCACCGAAGGCGGCTGGCGCTACCGGATGGTCTATATCGAACCCGACCTGCTCGAAGAGGTCACCGGCCTGCGTCACTGGTGGTTTAGCGATGTCACCCGCTACGACCCGCAGCGCTCGCTGCAAATCGGCCAGCTGATTTACGGCCTGTGGCATACGAACGACCCGCTGGCACAAAAAGGAATGCTGCTGGATCTGATTGAGACGTTCCGTCCGTTAGCCCATCACGCGCCAGTGATTCAGGAAGGCGCACACCGGTTCGAACGCGTGCGCGAGTATCTACACGATAACTATATGCACCCTCTGACGCTGGACGAGCTGGCAAGCGTTGTCTCGCTCAGCCCGTACCATTTCCAGCGCCAGTTCAAGGCCCATTTTCACATCACGCCGCATCAAATGCTGATGGCGATCCGCCTGTGGCGCGCCAAAGCGTTCCTCACCCACGGCATGCCCGCCGCCGAAGTGGCTGCGGCAACCGGGCTGACCGACCAGTCGCATTTAACCCGCGCCTTTACCCGCCGTTACGGCATTACCCCCGTGCGCTACCAGAAGCAGGTCACCCGGCGCTAATGCGCAATCTCATACAATACGCGCGTATTTCGCCCTCCTACACTGAGTGCAAAGTAAATCAATGTGGATGGAAAAATGATTAGCGGCGTGTTGTATGCCCTGCTTGCAGGTTTGATGTGGGGGCTGATTTTTGTCGGCCCGCTGATAGTGCCGGAGTATCCGGCAATATTGCAGTCCACGGGGCGTTATCTTGCGCTGGGGCTGATAGCTCTGCCGCTGGCCTGGCTGGGGCGTGCGCGACTGCGCCAGCTCAGCCGCCAGGACTGGTCGACCGCGCTGGCGCTGACCATGATGGGCAATCTCATCTATTACGTTTGCCTGGCAAGCGCGATACAGCGCACCGGTGCACCGGTATCGACCATGATCATCGGCACGCTACCGGTCGTTATTCCTGTGTTCGCGAATCTGCTCTACAGCCACCGCGATGGCAAACTGGCCTGGTCAAAAATGGCCCCTGCACTGGCCTGCACCGCAGTGGGGTTGGTGTGCGTTAATATCGCCGAACTGCGCCACAGCCTGGAAGATTTCAGCCTGTGGCGTTACGGTTCGGGGATCTTTTTAGCGTTCGTCTCAGTAGCGTGCTGGGCCTGGTATGCCCTGCGCAATGCGCGCTGGCTGCGGGAGAACCCGGACAAGCACCCGATGATGTGGGCGACGGCGCAGGCGCTGGTGACGTTACCCGTCTCGCTCGTGGGGTATGCTGGCGCCTGTATCTCGCTAGGCCATCAACAGCCAGACTTCGCCCAGCCCTTCGGTCCAAGACCGTGGGTGTTTATTGGCTTAATGGTTGCGATTGCGGTGCTGTGCTCGTGGGTTGGCGCGCTGTGCTGGAATATTGCCAGCCAGAAATTGCCGACGGTGATTTTAGGGCCGCTGATTGTCTTCGAAACCCTGGCCGGGCTGCTGTATACCTTCCTGATGCGCCAGAGCGTGCCGCCGCTGTTAACGGCCTGTGGAATTTTGTTGCTGGTCGCAGGAGTGGTGATAGCGGTGAGAGCGAAGCCGGAAAAACCAAGGGTCGTTCCGGCGTCGGAGATGTGATTTTTGCCGGGTGGCGGCTACGCCTTACCCGGCCTACGAGGAGCGGTATTGTAGGCCGGGTAAGCGCTAGCGCCACCCGGCATGATGTTAAAACGTTTCCCAGTTCGCTTCAGACGCGGTCGCTACCGGCTGCGCTTTTGGCACATAGGTTTTCACCGGTGCCGCTTTGACCGCCTGGTTGCGGGTGATTTTGAACACAGCTACCGCTTCGTTCAGGCGTGCAGCCTGATCTTCCAGCGCCGCCGCGGCCGCCGCAGACTCCTCCACCAGCGAGGCGTTCTGCTGGGTGACGCGGTCCATCTCCGCCACCGCCTGACCGACCTGATCGATACCGCGGCTCTGCTCGTCAGAGGCCGAGGCAATTTCGCCCATGATGTCGGTGACGCGGGTGACCGCATTGACGATCTCAGCCATCGTCGCGCCCGCTTCGTTCACCAACTGAGAGCCCGCATTCACGCGCTCGCCGGAATCATCAATCAGCGCCTTAATCTCTTTCGCCGCCTGAGCACTGCGTTGGGCAAGGGTACGCACTTCGCCCGCGACGACCGCAAAGCCACGCCCCTGCTCGCCCGCGCGCGCCGCTTCCACCGCCGCGTTCAGCGCCAGAATATTGGTCTGGAAGGCAATACCGTCGATCACGTTGGTAATTTGGGCAATTTTGCTGGAACTGGTGGCGATTTCGTCCATCGTGCGCACCACACCTTCCACCACGCTTCCGCCCTTCTTCGCGGTTGAGGAAGCATCCAGTGCCAGACGAGACGCCTGACGCGCGTTATCGGCGTTCTGCTTCACCGTTGCGGTCAACTGTTCCATGCTGGCAGCGGTCTCTTCCAGAGACGCGGCCTGCTGCTCGGTACGGGAAGAGAGATCGTTACTGCCCGCAGAGATTTCGCCCGCGCCGGTATAAATGGTATCTGCACCTTCACGCACCACGCCCACGGTGTTCGCCAGCGACGTTTGCATCTCCTGTACGTTGCGCGCCAGGATAGCCATTTCGTTTTTACCCTGTGCCTGAATCGGCTGGGTCAAATCCCCTGCAGCAATGGCGCGGATATGGTTGATGACGTCCTCCAGAGGCAGCAGCAGCACGCGGCGCATGGCGATCCAGCTGGAGATAATCACCGCAATGACGAGAATCATGACGGCTGAGAGGATCCACAGGATGCGCTTATAGTCGCTTTCGTTATCCTGGATGCCTTTATCGGTAAGCGTTGCCTGCGCTTCGCGCCACTCGCGGTAAACCGCCTGCATCGCAGTCTGTTTTTGTTCGGCATTCTGCTTGAACATATCTTCCAGATTGCCCTGGCTCAGCAGAACGTTCATTTGCGTCAGCGTGGCGGAGTATATACGGTACTGCTCCTCCAGCCGGTCGGCCAGATTCTTATCCAGACCCGGGGTATTCGGCAGGGCGTAGTATTTATCGTAATGGACCTGGGCATTGGCCAGCAGATTTTTCGCGGTGTTAACCAGCTCGTTCAGCTGACCGCCGTTAATCTGAGAGGCCATGCTGCTTTGCAGACGCAGCATCCCTCGGTTGAGGGTGACGCGAGCCTGATTCAGGCTGATCCACGCATCGGTAAACTCCGCCACGTTCTTGCTGGAGAGCTGCGACACGGTGAAGTTGTCTTTGTCGTTATTCAGCGCGTTGATAAAAATGCCTGCGGAGATCAGTTGCATGATGCCGAGCACAAGCAGCACCGAAATCAGAAGGGTAATGACTTTTATACGTTTAAACATGCGATGCCTTTTTTATATGCAGGTTTGTCTGACGTGGATATATCGGCAGGCGCGGCGGGTTGTTTACTGTTTCTCCACCTTTAAAAACTTTCTAAAGCACTTTCTTATGTCCATTCAGGGAGTTAAATGAGACATTTTTTTGTGATCCACATCTCATTCTCCCCCTTCCCTCTAAAGGGTTATAGCCTCGCCTTAAAGATGCATTTAATATGCATCTTATATTATTCATGACGAGGTAACTCCTATGGCCTTTCGCGACCAACCCCTCGGCGAGCTGGCGCTCTCCATCCCTCGCGCTTCTGCGCTGTTCCGTAAATACGATATGGATTACTGCTGCGGCGGTAAGCAAACCCTGGCGCGTGCGGCCTCGCGTAAAGACCTGGATGTAGAGATGATTGAAGCCGAGCTTGCACAGCTGGCCGAGCAGCCCGTTGATAAAGACTGGCGAACCGCCCCGCTCGCGGAAATCATCGACCACATCATCGTGCGTTACCATGACCTTCACCGTGAACAGCTGCCGGAGCTGATCCTGCAGGCCACGAAAGTTGAGCGCGTACATGCCGACAAACCCTCCGTGCCGCGCGGCCTGGCAAAATACCTGACCATGCTGCACGAAGAGCTTTCCAGCCACATGATGAAAGAAGAGCAGATCCTCTTCCCGATGATTAAACAGGGAATGGGAAGCCAGGCGATGGGGCCTATCAGCGTGATGGAAAGCGAGCACGATGACGCGGGTGAACTGCTGGAAGTGATCAAGCACACCACCCACAACGTCACGCCGCCGCCGGAAGCGTGCACGACCTGGAAAGCGATGTACAACGGCATTAACGAGCTGATCGACGACCTGATGGAACACATCAGTCTTGAGAATAACGTTCTGTTCCCGCGGGCATTAGCTGATAAATAAAAAGCCCGGTGGCGCTAGCGCTTACCGGGCCTACAACGTCCTCGAACGTAGGCCGGGTAAGCGTCAGCGCCACCCGGCAACATGCTTAACGCATGCCTGCCATACGTTTCTTACCGATGAACATCCAGCCCAGCCCCAGTGCGATGAACCACAGCGGCGTGACGATCAGCGCCTGACGGGTATCATCTTCCAGCGTCAGCAGCACCAGCACGAAGACGAAGAACGCCATGCACACCCAGCACATCAGCTTGCCCAGCGGCATCTTGTAGATCGATTTCTCATGCAGGTGTGGACGCTGTTTGCGGTACACCAGGTACGAGCACAGGATGATGGTCCAGACGAACATAAACAGGATCGCAGAGACCGTGGTGATCATGGTGAACGCGCCAATCACGCTTGGGTTCACGTAGAGCATCACCACGCCGCCCAGCAGGCACATGCATGAGAAGGTCAACCCTTTTGCCGGTACCGCACGCTTAGACAGCTTGGCGAACGCGCTCGGCGCCACGCCCTCCTGCGCCAGACCAAACAGCATACGGCTGGTAGAGAATACGCCGCTGTTTGCCGATGAAGCCGCTGAGGTCAGCACCACGAAGTTAATCAGGCTCGCGGCAGCAGGCAGGCCCACCAGCACGAACAGCTCAACGAACGGGCTCTTGGTTGGCACCACGGAGCTCCACGGCGTCACGGACATAATGATGACCAGCGCAAAGACGTAGAACATAATGATACGCAGCGGAATGGAGTTAATGGCGCGCGGGAGAGACTTCTCGGGATCTTTGGTCTCCGCCGCCGTGGTGCCCACCAGCTCAATGCCCACAAAAGCAAATACCGCGATCTGGAAGCCGGCAAAGAAGCCGCTAATGCCTTTCGGGAACCAGCCGCCGTCATTCCACAGATGGGTAAACGATGCCTGAACGCCGGTTGGCGACTGGAAGTGCGTCAGTACCATCACCAGGCCCACAACAATCAGCCCCACGATAGCGACGATTTTGATCATCGCGAACCAGAATTCCATCTCGCCGAACATTTTTACGGTGGCGAGGTTCAGACTCAGCAGCAGGACAATCACCGCCAGCGAAGCCACCCAGTCCGAGAGGCCGGGGAACCAGAATTGCGCGTACGCGGTAATCGCCACGACGTCCGCCATACCGGTGACAACCCAGCAGAACCAGTAGGTCCAGCCGGTGAAATAGCCCGCCCACGGCCCGAGAAGGTCAGAAGCGAAGTCGCTAAAGGATTTGTATTCGAGGTTCGAGAGCAGCAATTCACCCATTGCGCGCATCACGAAGAAGAGCATAAAACCGATGATCATATAAACGAAGATGATCGACGGCCCGGCAAGACTGATGGTTTTGCCTGACCCCATAAACAGCCCGGTACCGATGGCACCGCCGATGGCGATAAGCTGTATATGACGGTTTGTGAGATTGCGCCGTAGCGACTGTTCAGACGTCGCCTCTTCTGTAGCGGCGACTTTGACCTGATCTACCATGTAATTTTCCTGTTTATGCCTGTCTGTGTTGTTAAGGCTCTTCTGGCCTTTAAAAACGTCAAAAAAATGACGGTCCCTTTGTAAGGACTTTTCGATAGTAGGTAAGAATCGGCGGGATGAATACTATGATTTAGATATTATGTTAATAATATGTTGGAATTGAGTGTCATATCACTCATACAGCGCGAAACAGTTCACAAAAATACACGCAACAGTTTCGTTTGCAACATAAAATATTGATTACGTCGTAACTATAGGTTTTCACACTATATTCCTCTCCCCGACTGGAGAGAGGAAATAAGAAAAGCCGATTACAGGATTTCCAGCAGCTCGACTTCAAAGACCAGGGTGCTGAATGGCGGAATGGACGCACCCGCGCCACGCTCGCCATAGGCCAGGTTCTGAGGAATAGTCAGTTCCCACTTGGAGCCCACTGGCATCAGGGTCAGCGCTTCGATCCAGCCCGCGATAACGCCGTTAACCGGGAATTCAGCCGGTTCGCCGCGCGCCACGGAGCTGTCGAACACGGTACCGTCGATCAGCTTACCGGTGTAGTGAACGCGAACGTGGTCGGTACGTGCCGGGATCGCGCCGTCACCCTGGTTGATCACGCGGAACTGCAGGCCCGATTCGGTGCTGTTCACGCCTTCGCGCTCGCGGTTCTCTTCCAGATATTTCACGCCTTCTGCGGCCATCTCTTCGAAGCGCGCGCGACGCACGGCGTCAGCACGTTCGTGAATTTCACGCAGCGCACGGTGCACAACGTCAACCGGAACAGCCGGATGATTGCCTTCCAGCGCGTCAGCGATACCCGCCACCAGCGCTTCCGGTAACAGACCTTCCAGGCCGGATTCGCTCAGCTGCTGTCCTACCTGCAAGCCGATGCCGTAGCTTGCCTGCGCTTCGATAGTGTCAAAAGTCGGGGTGGTCATGGGTTTTCCTTCCATCACATTTAAAGTAGCGGGCAGCATATCAGCCATGCCCTTATGGGTAAAACTTTGTCTTAAGTAAAGGTGACAAACTGCGGCGAAACAGAAACAATAGAGATAACCAGGATTAATCCCGAACTGATGTCACGGATGTCGGGTTTACTACGCCGTTCAGGCAGTTAGCAAACTATACTTCGGGGCACAGGATAAAAAATACGCGGAGCAGGAGGAGTGCCATGCCCGGGCGATTTGAACTGAAACCTACCCTGGCGAAAATCTGGCAGGCGCCGGACAATTTTCGCATCATGGACCCGCTGCCCCCTATGCACCGCAGAGGCATTATCATTGGCGCGCTGCTGGTGATCGTGGGCTTCCTGCTTCCTTCCGGCGGCGACAACGTGGATACCGCGCCGGTGACCCGCAATGCGCAGCTGGATATCCAGTCGCAAACGCGACCGCAGCCGGACGCGCAGCCCATGCAGACGCAGCTGGTGACGCCATCCAACGATCCGGGTCAGGTCGCTCCTGTAGAGCCTGAACCCGTTCAGGAAGAACAACCGCAGGAGCAGGCCGCTGCGCCACAGGTTCAGCAGCCGACAGGCATTGAGCAGCAGTGGCGTTCCTATCGCGTTGAGCCGGGTAAAACGCTCGCGCAGCTGTTCCGCGACCACAACCTGCCTGCGACTGACGTTTACGCCATGGCGCAGGTGGAAGGTGCAGGCAAGCCGCTGAGTAACCTGCAAAACGGCCAGATGGTGCAGATCCGCCAGAACGCCAGCGGCGTGGTAACCGGGTTAACGATTGATACCGGAAATGGTCAGCAGGTGCTGTTTACCCGTCAGCCGGACGGCAGTTTTATCAGAGCACGCTAGTTCTGTAGGCCGGGTAAGGCGTAGCCGCCACCCGGCACACGGTTCTCAGGCACTCCGCTTGTTCACCCACCAAATCCCCGAGCAGACCAGCACCAGCGCAATCGCATATTTGATATCCAGAATATTTTCACCGAGGAAGATTGCCGACAGCACCGTCCCCGCAACAGGGATGACAAAGTTGAACGGGGCAATCATACTCACGCGATTCACTTTCAGCAGCGCGCTCCAGAGGGCAAACGCTACCGAAGAGAGCAGCGTCAGGTATCCCAGCACCGCAACGGCCTTCATGCTGTGCACCTCCAGCGTCCCTCCCGTGGCATAACCTCCCGCAACCAGCACAGCCCCGCCTATCGCCAGCTGCCATCCGGTCATCACCGTGGGGTCAACGGTCTGGGAAATACGCTTCCCGTACAGCGTGGCGGCAGAAAGAATAAAAGCAGCCAGCACCACAAACCCGTCGCCGTTCCAGACAAACTGAAAATCGCTCAAGCCGCTGTGGAAGTTCACCAGCATCACCCCGGCAAACCCGAGAATACAGCCCAGCGTTTTGTTATAGCTGAGTTTGTCGTTGTGGTAGATAAAGTGCGCCAACAGCACGCTGAAGAAAGTCCCGGTAGCGTTCATGATCGACCCGTTCACCCCCGTCGTGTAGGCCAGGCCTATATAGAAGAAAGTGTACTGAATAGTCGTCTGGGTCAGCCCGAGGAGGGTGAGCTGGCCAAACTGCGTGGGCGTAAGCCTGCCTATCGGTTTTCGTTGGGCCAGCGCAAACAGCAGCAGCAGTGCACCGGCAAACAGGAAACGGTATCCGGCAAACACCACTTTCGATGGAATATCATCGGTTGCGATCTGGAAAAGCTCATAACCACTTTTAATGGCTGGGTAAGAGCTACCCCAAAGCAGACAGCAGAGCGTGGCGCAGGCATAGGCCACATTTCGGCGAGCAAAAACAGGCGTGGGCAGAGCGGTATCCATGACAAATCTCATAAATAAAATTGCGTTTCAATTTATTATCAGAGAATGCGACAGGATTCGTTACCATACAAGAAGAAATGATGATTTCTGGTCTCCCAGAAAAGCAAAACGCCGGCACAAGGCCGGCGCTTCGACGCGAGCAGAGTAAAAAATTACTCAGCTACAACGTTAACAACCAGTTTAGCGAACACTTCGCTGTGAACCTGGAAGTCAACTTCGTGCTCACCAGTGGTACGCAGAACGCCGTTCGGCAGACGAACTTCGCTCTTAGCCACTTTAACGCCTGCTGCAGAAACTGCATCAGCGATATCGCGGGTACCGATGGAACCGAACAGTTTACCTTCGTCGCCAGCTTTAGACGCGATGGTAACAGTGCCCAGTGCGTTGATTGCTTCAGCGCGAGCGTTAGCAGCCGCCAGAACGTCAGCCAGTTTGGCTTCCAGTTCAGCGCGACGTGCTTCGAAAAACTCTACGTTTTTCTTAGTAGCTGGAACAGCTTTACCCTGTGGAACCAGGAAGTTACGTGCGTAACCCGCTTTAACGTTAACCTGATCACCCAGGCTGCCCAGGTTTGCTACTTTATCAAGCAGAATAACTTGCATTACCTTATCCTCTTAAAGTCGTATTAATGGACCGTGCCCGATTACTGATGACGATCAGTGTACGGCAGCAGGGACAGGTAGCGAGCGCGTTTGATAGCGCGAGCCAGCTGACGCTGATATTTTGCACGAGTACCGGTGATACGGCTTGGGACAATCTTACCGCTTTCGGTGATGTAGTTTTTCAGCGTTGCGATATCTTTATAGTCGATCTCTTGAACGCCTTCCGCGGTGAAACGGCAGAACTTGCGACGACGGAAATAACGTGCCATATGGCTAGTCTCCAGAATCTATCAAATCAATCTGCTCGGCATGCAGAACCATTTTGCTCAGGCCGTTCTTTGCCTTGTGGCAAGAGATGAACCCCTGAACGATTACTGCGCTACCGACCGTTAAACTGTGAGTAATGGCCTGGTTTTCGTGTCCGCTAATAATAACGGGCATTTGGCACCACGCCTGCCGGTGAAACCCGGCTTCCTCTTGCACAGAACGATGCTCAAGCACGAACTGGCAATGCGGAATTCCTGATGGACTGACCTTTCGAAGGGGAGCCCTGCATACGATGCCGGACAACGCCAGACGGTTGGTCATCAGAAATTACTCTTCAGAATCCCCAGCATCAGAATCATCTGCGGTTTCGTTTGCGAAATCATCGCGACGCTCACGGCGCTCGTCTTTCGCTTTAACCATCGGAGATGCTTCGGTAACTGCGTTTTTGGTACGCATAACCATGCTGCGGATAACGGCATCGTTGAAGCGGAAGGTAGTTTCCAGCTCATCGATCACTTCCTGCGGCGCTTCAACGTTCATCAGAACGTAGTGTGCTTTGTGCAGTTTGTTGATCGGGTAAGCCAGCTGACGGCGGCCCCAGTCTTCCAGACGGTGGATCGTACCTTCTGCACCAGTGATGGCAGCAGAGTAACGCTCGATCATACCCGGAACCTGTTCGCTCTGGTCAGGATGGACCATAAAAACGATTTCGTAATGACGCATCGAATTGCTCCTTACGGATTATTCAGCCTCCTGTCTGGGTCAGCCGAGGCCCGGGGAGGCAAGGAACGTGTTAAAGGTCGGCTGAAAAATTGACGCGTCATAATACTTGCGCGCCCCTGGAAACTCAAGCTGATTGCACAAATAATTCGCACAAAGCGCGAAGCGGGTCTAAGTCGGTGATTTAAAATTAATCACATCGAGAAGCGTTGTTTTTTTGAACAACACCATCAGAAATGGTCACTCATCGCGCAGCGATAAGCGATTACACTTTAATCAGAGCCCATCCAAACCCAGAAGGAGCAGGACAAACCGTCACACAGCACGCAGTCGTGGAGCGCATATCATGAAAAAAATCGCAATTACCGTATTGGCTGCGCTTTTGCTCAGTGCAAACGCAACGGCAGCCATCAAGATAGACGGCCGACAGGCCAGAAATATGGATGATGTGCAAAGCTTAGGCGTAATCTATATCAATCATAATTTCGCCACAGAAAGTGAAGCAGATCAGGCACTCAATGAAGAAACCGATGCTCAGGGTGCAACCTATTATCACGTGATGTTAACCCGTGAACCCGGCAGCAACGGCAACATGCACGCCAGTGCAGATATTTACCGATAACGCTTTAACGCTAGCACCAGGAAAGCCAACAAAGAGAACATAGCCATAGTTTGACTTGCCCCCTGCCCGGGGGCTTTTTTTGCGAATGGCTCCGGAATACCACCGGTTACAACTGTTTTTGGTATTCCAGAGCACTTATTCACTTCTGCCCGTAATAGGCATTCGGGCCATGCTTACGCATAAAATGCTTATTCATCAGGTAATCATCAATGCCCTGAAGCTGCGGGTTGATGTCGCGGGCAATCCACGCCATTTTGGCCACCTCTTCCATCACCACGGCATTATGTACCGCGTCATGAGCATCTTTTCCCCAGGCGAACGGACCGTGCTGATACACGACAATACCCGGCGTATGCAGCGGTTCACTTTCGCCCAACGTTTCGATGATGACCTTCCCGGTGTTGAGCTCGTACTCGCCTTCCACTTCAGCCTGCGTTAATGCGCGCGTGCAGGGAATGTCGCCAAAGAAGTAGTCCGCGTGGGTCGTGCCCAGCGCCGGGATGGGCAGCCCCGCCTGTGCCCAGGCCGTCGCGTGCGTGGAGTGGGTATGCACCACGCCGCCAAGGGATGGATAACGCTGATAAAGCGCCAGATGGGTTGCGGTATCTGATGAAGGCCGCCATTTGCCGTCAACGACACGCCCTTCGAGATCCACCACCACCATATCGTCTGCTTTCATGGTGTCATACGCCACACCGCTCGGCTTAATCACGATCAGCCCCTGCTCGCGGTCAATCGCACTGACGTTGCCCCAGGTGAACGTGACCAGACCATAGCGCGGCAGATCCATGTTGGCTTCAAATACCTGCTGTTTAAGCTTAAGCATGTTCAACCTCCAGCAACCCTGCCCGCGCCATACGCTCGCGCACCCAGTCCCGCGCCTTCGCCACTTCCGCAGCCGGGTCGTCCGACGTTTCACTCCACATCTCAATCAGGTAAGGCCCGCAATAGCCTGTCTGTTTGAGCGTTTCGAAGCACCGTTCGAAATCCACCACCCCGGTGCCGAACGGAACATTTTTGAACACGCCTGGACGGGTATCTTTAACGTGAACCGCCACGATATGACCGATGCCCGCCTGCAGCTCCATCTGCACGTCGTTATCCCATGCAGACAGGTTGCCGATATCCGGATAAAGCTGGAACCACGGGTTATTGAGATAGTGCGCGTAGCCCAGCGCCTTGCTGATGGAGTTCATCAACGGGTAGTCCATGATCTCCATCGCCAGCGTGACCTGCGCGCGGCTTGCCATCTCAACGCTCTCTTTCAGGCCGTCACGGAAACGACGGCGCGTTTCATCGTTGGCTTCCTGATAGTAAACGTCATAACCCGCCAGTTGGATCACGCGGATACCGACATCCTGCGCAAAGCGAATGGCTTTACGCATGATCTCCAGCCCCTGCGCACGCACGGCATCATCTTCGCTGCCGAGCGGAAAACGACGGTGGGCGCTCAGACACATTGACGGCACGCGCACGCCCGTTTCAGCAATGGCGCTCACCAGTGCGAGCCGCTGTTCACGGCTCCAGTCGAGGCGAGAGAGGCGTTCGTCTGTCTCATCCACGGACATTTCAACAAAATCGAAGCCCAGCTGTTTTGCCAGTTGCAACCGCTCCAGCCAGCACTCCCCCGCGGGGAGTGCCTTTTCATAGATGCCAAGCGGGACCTGTTTTGACAACATACCCGCTCCTTATCCCCAAAGCTGAGCGATTGAGCGTTTAAACTGACGCGCCGCTTCCACCGGAGACGCCGCATCACGAATGCTACGACCGGCAATAAAGACATGAATTGGAATGCCCTGGAACAGCGGCAGATCTTCCAGCGCCAGGCCGCCGGTGACGGTCACTTTGAAGCCCATGTCCGCCAGACGTTTGATGGCGCTGATATCTGCTTCGCCCCAGGCCACGCCTGCAGCCTGCGCATCACGGCTACGGTGGTACACTACCTGCTGAATACCCGCATCGCGCCACTCCTGCGCCTGCTCCCAGGTCCAGAAGCCAGTCAGTTCAATCTGCACGTCGCCGTTAAACTCTTTCGCTACGTCCAGCGCGCCTTTCGCGGTGTTGATATCTGCACAGCAGATCACGGTGACCCAGTCAGCATTCGCTTCAAAGCACATGCGGGAAAGGATTTTGCCTGCATCGGCGATCTTGGCATCTGCCAGCACGATTTTATGCGGATAGAGCGCTTTCAGGTCACGAACGGCGCGAACGCCCTCGCCTACGCACAGAATGGTACCCACTTCGATGATGTCGACTTCTTCCGCGATCAGGCGGGTGGTTTCGTAAGCGTGGGACAGAGTTTGGTTATCCAGCGCAACCTGCAACATTGGTAATGACATGTTCAATTCCTCTTAGACTGCCGCCGCAGTGGCGTTATCAATTAAATCCAGCACTTCCTGCTCGGTACGGCAGGCGCGTAAACGGTCAAAATTGGCTTCATCATCAAACAGATTGACGATCTGCATGATGCCCACCTCCTGGTGGGTATTGGCATCCACGGCGGCCATGGTGATCAGAATATCGACCGGGTCGTTGTCTTCATGGTTAAAGACCAGCGGCGTTTTCAGCGTTACCAGCGCGAAGCCAGTTTTCTTCACGCCCTCTTCAGGGCGCCCGTGCGGCATTGCCAGCCCTGGCGCTATCACAAAGTAAGGGCCATGCTGCGCCACGCCTTCAAGAATGGCCTGGTAGTAACGCGGCTCGACAACGTCAGCCTTAACCAGCAGATCCACGCTCAGCTTCACCGCTTCCTGCCAGGTGCTGGCCTCAGCCTGTAAAAGGATGGAGTTATTCTCTGCCAGCGAATCACGTAATTTCATGTTTCGTCCTTACTTCACGTCTTGAGGGAAGTGCTCTTTGATCACTTCCAGCAGTTTTGGGCCGAAATCCGCAGGCGACAGCATGTTGCGCACGCCCACCACATATTTGTTGCCCGTCACGGTGATTTCACCGGCGATGTGGGTAGACGCGATAATGATGTCTGCGCCGTTCAGCTCACTTTTGTATTCGCCCACTGCGCAGCTGTTCACCGAGTGGTCGATGTTTGACTGGGTTAAAAACTGATCCACTTTCATCTTCATGATCATGGAGCTGCCTTGCCCATTGCCACATACAGCCAGGATACGTACGGTCATAATCGAAACTCCTTAATGAGCAGACACTTCTGCTGTTTGTTTTTCCGCATCTTCTTCAGCTCGCAGCGAACGGCCAGCGAAGAACATATAAGCCAGTGCAATCAGAATGATGACGGCCATAAAGACAAGTCCGACGGAGGCAAAGCCCTGCATCATCGGCGGTGCCAGAATTGACCAGTCCGCCATGCCCATCCAGGCGCTCATACCGGTGAGCTTGACCGCCCACACGCAACCGAAGATTTCAATCATGCCCATCACCAGGCAGATCTTGAGCGCTGCGCGCCAGCCGCCGAAGTGGTTAGCAAACACGCCGATGGTGGCGTTAGAGAAGAACATCGGGATAAAGCCAGGAATAATCAGGATTGAGGAGCCGCAGCCGACCAGGATGCCTACCGCAATCAGCTGGCCGATGGTGCCCCACATAAAGCCCCAGACCACCGCGTTTGGCGCGAAGCTATAGATAGCGGCACAGTCAATTGCCAGTACCGCACCGGGGATCAGGCGTTGGGAGATACCGTTGAAGGCTTCCGACAGTTCGGCGACGAACATACGCACGCCCTGAGTGATGATGAAAATAGCCACCGCGAAGGAGAAGCCGGTCTGCAGGATATAGACCGTCCAGTGGGTTTTACCCGCCATCGCCTGAACGACGTCAATACCGAAGGAGAGCAGTATGGCGCCGAAGAAGATGGTCATTACAATCGCCGTTGAAACGATGTTGTCGTGGAAGATATTCAGCCAGCCCGGCAGCTTAAGGTCTTCAACGCTCTCTTCTTTTTTGCCCAGATACGGCGCAACTTTGTAAGCAACCCAGGCAGCGAACTGCTGCTGATGACCGATGGAGAAGCCGCAGCCGTCAGTCACTTCCTGGGTTGGCTTGTACATCATGTTGGAGGTGATACCCCAGTAGAGCGAAACCAGCACCGCGGTGCAGATAATCGTGGTCCACATTGGGTAGCCGAAGATATAGAAAGAAACCGCGATCAGCCCCGCCTGCTGGAACATGATGTGGCCGGTCAGCATGATGGTTCGAATGCCGGTGATACGGCGCAGCAGAACGTAAATGATGTTCAGGGCCAGCGCGAGCAGAACCGCATACCCCACCCAGCTATAGGCATCACCCATGCGTTCAATGGTCGCCATCATGGATGCGTAGGTATCAGAGATAGCGCCGTTAATGCCATACACTTCCGACATTTTGGCGACGACCGGCTTAAAGGTGCTGGTCAGAATGCCTGAACCCGCCTGCAGCAGCATAAAACCAATAATGGTTTTGATGGTGCCTTTGATAATCACACTGACGCTTTTTCGCAGCAGGATATAGCCCAGGCACGTCACGATACCCAGCAGCAGCGGGGCGTTGGTCATTACCTGATTAAAGAACACGGTAAAGACGTTGTAGAGGATCTCCATAACTCTCTCCAGAAATGAGAACACGAGGGTCAATCCCTGTGTGGTTGGTGTCATCACTCTATTAATCACAAATAATCACCACAAGATTGGATTTGATTATTTGTGACGTATCACGCAAATTATTTCCATGGTGTTAGTAATGATTTTCACTACCGTACATAAACAATCAATTAATCCTTATAATTCATACAATTAATGATTAATACGGGATAGTCTAACAAGTTAAAAGCGGATAATCCGTGAAGTCGAGCAGATAAAATTCACCATTTCCGCCATTGCAAAACGCGTCAAATGATGCCAGCATTAATCACAACAAATCACATTGTGATTACTTTTGATTAAACCAGGAGTCAAAACGATGAGTAAAGTGAACACCATCACCCGTGAATCATGGATTCTGAGCACCTTCCCGGAATGGGGTAGCTGGCTGAATGAAGAGATCGAGCAGGAACAGGTTGCTCCTGGCACATTTGCAATGTGGTGGCTGGGCTGTACCGGTATCTGGCTGAAATCAGAGGGTGGCGCCAATATCTGCGTCGATTTCTGGTGCGGCACCGGTAAACAGAGTCACGGCAACCCGCTGATGAAAAAAGGCCATCAGATGCAGCGCATGGCCGGCGTGGAAAAACTGCAGCCGAACCTGCGTACTACACCGTTTGTGCTAGATCCGTTTGCGATTCGTCAGATCGACGCCGTCCTCTCTACCCACGATCACAACGATCATATCGACGTGAACGTGGCGGCCGCGGTGATGCAAAACTGCGCGGACGATGTGCCGTTCATTGGGCCGCAGACCTGCGTGGATCTGTGGATCGGCTGGGGTGTGCCGAAAGAGCGCTGCATCGTGATGAAACCGGGCGATGTAGTAAAAATTAAAGACATTGAAATCCACGCGCTGGACGCCTTTGACCGTACAGCATTGATCACCCTGCCTGCCGATCAGAAAGCAGCTGGCGTGCTGCCAGATGGTATGGACGAGCGTGCGGTGAACTACCTGTTCAAAACCCCTGGCGGTTCTCTGTACCACAGCGGTGACTCCCACTACTCCAACTACTATGCGAAGCACGGTAACGAGCACCAGATCGACGTGGCGCTGGGCTCCTACGGTGAGAACCCACGCGGCATCACTGACAAAATGACCAGCGCCGATATGCTGCGCATGGCCGAAGCGCTGAACACCAAAGTGGTTATTCCGTTCCACCATGATATCTGGTCAAACTTCCAGGCAGACCCGCAGGAAATCCGCGTGCTGTGGGAAATGAAAAAAGACCGCCTGAAGTATGGCTTCAAGCCGTTCATCTGGCAGGTTGGTGGCAAGTTCACCTGGCCGCTGGACAAAGACAATCTCGAATATCACTATCCACGTGGTTTCGATGATTGCTTCACCATTGAGCCTGACCTGCCATTCAAGTCCTTCCTCTGATTGTGAAGCCAAATCGCCAGACCTTGTGTCTGGCGATTTCATATTTATTTTAGTAATTTCACGCTATTTCAAATATCATCTTTTCAAATCAATTCTTATCGGAATAGCTCATGACGGAAGCGCAACGACATCAAATTTTACTGGAACTCCTGGCGCAAACAGGGTTTATCACCGTTGAGAAAGTGATCGAACGTTTAGGCATTTCTCCGGCAACCGCCCGGCGGGACATCAACAAGCTGGATGAAAGTGGCAAACTGAAAAAGGTCCGCAACGGTGCGGAAGCTATCAGCCAGCAGCGTCCGCGCTGGACGCCGATGAATATTCATCAGGCGCAAAATCATGATGAAAAAGTACGGATCGCCAGAGCCGCGTCGCAGCTGGTGAATCCCGGTGAGAGCGTGGTCATCAACTGCGGCTCCACGGCGTTTCTGCTGGGTCGTGAAATGTGCGGCAAGCCGGTGCAAATCATCACCAACTACTTACCGCTCGCCAACTATCTCATCGATCAGGAGCATGAGAGCGTGGTGATCATGGGTGGCCAGTACAACAAAAGCCAGTCCATCACCCTTAGCCCGCAGGACAGTGAAAATAGCCTCTACGCCGGACACTGGATGTTCACCAGCGGTAAAGGCCTGACCACGGATGGGCTGTATAAAACCGACATGCTGACCGCGATGGCGGAGCAAAACATGCTTAACGTGGTAGGCAAACTCGTGGTGCTGGTCGACAGCAGCAAAGTGGGCGAGCGCGCAGGCATGCTGTTCAGCCGTGCCGAGCAAATCGACATGGTGATCACCGGTAAAAATGCCAACCCGGAAATCCTCCAGAAGCTGGAAGATCAAGGGGTCAAAGTTCTTCGGGTTTAAAGGTGCTGGCGGAAAAAGCTCACCGTGGCATCCAGCGCCGTCGGCGTAATACGGTGACGAACGCCCGCCTCCCAAAGGCAGGTTAAATTGCCGTCCAGCCCTTCACTCTTTAACGCCTGCTGTAAACGGAAAGTTCCCTCAGGCGGAACCACATCATCCGAGTCGCCGTGCCACAGCAGCAGCGGTCGATTGGCCAGGTGCGGTAACGCATGGGTGACGTCCCATTCCGCCAGCGCCGCTTCAATCTCTTTTGGGTTCTGCGAGGGAAACAGCGTCTGCGAGAGGGAAGTGAAGTAGCCCGAACCCATCAGGCAAGCGACGGATTTCACCTCCGGATGATGTGTCATGATCCCCAGCGCCGTCATCCCCCCCATTGACGCCCCAGCGACGGCCAGGCGATCGTTTTCCACCAGCCCGGCTTCGAAAAGCGCATCGCGCAGCCCTGCGAATTCCGTCAGGCTACCGTGCAGGATTTGCCAGAACTGGCCGAGTCGCGCCTGCTCATTACCCGAAAATCGCGCGCCATGATCCGGAGCATCCGGCATTACAACGCGAAATCCAGCCTGCGCCAGCGCCACGGCAAAATAGCTATAGACCAGCTTTGACGAGGTAAACCCATGATAAAAAACCACAACCGGCAGCGGCTGCTCACTTTTTCCGGTGGGGAAAGCATGTAATATTTCGAGGTCGTCAAGGCGTCGCGTTTCGAGTTCAATCATTGTCGGTCCTGTATTGATGAATGATTCATAATGTTTGAGAGCTGGATTACGGTTTCTGGATATTTTCATTCGAAATCTTCGCCTCAGATAACACTTCGGGAACATTCCCCCAAAACTAAACTGACAGGCAACTACACTATGGCTATCAGGAAACGAGATATGGTTATGCGCAGGTTTGCTGCTTTATTGTTTGTGTTTCTGCTCAGTGCCTGTAGTGCGCTGCAGGGAACACCGCAACCCGCTCCGCCGGTCGCCGATCACCCACAGGAAATTCGTCGTAATCAGACTGAAGGATTACAGCGAATGGGCACCGTCTCCGCGTTGGTTCGCGGTTCCCCGGATGACGCGGAAGCCTCTATTGAAGCACAAGCCGCCGCCGCCAAAGCAGATTATTACGTCATCATTATGATCGACGAAACCATCATTACGGGACAGTGGTACTCACAGGCGATTTTGTACCGTAAGTAATGGCGATCGTTTGAACGACATTTACACTGCTTTGCGTCCATAGACATTTTCCTGTCCACAATAAACTCCATGCCTGCACCAATGGAAGTGAGTTTATTCGCGATGGATTGCCCGGCGGATACCGGAGACATGTGAAATGGAGCTGACGATGAAACGAACTCTTGCCTTGACCACACTGTTGCTCTCAGCTGGCCTTGTGAGCACAACCGCACAATCAGCTGAATTCGCCAGTGCTGATTGCGTGACTGGCCTGAATGAAATAGGCCAGATTTCCGTGAATAATATTTCGGGAAGCCCGCAAGACGTTGAACGTGTAGTTGCATTAAAAGCCGATGAACAAGGCGCTTCCTGGTATCGCATTATCCAGATGCAGGAAGATAACCATGTCGATCATTGGCGGGTACAAGCCATCCTCTATGTTTAGTCCCTCCCGATAAAAGCCACTTAATTTTAGTGGCTTTTCGGTTTTGCAAATCTTTTATCTTTTTCAAAACCATCCAAAAACAAATAAATAACATTTTGTTACATTAATAGCATAAATGTTATCGCTGCTCTGCCGTTGAACAGGCATACCTTTTCAATGATGAGCAATTTATGATCAATCCTTTCCGCCGTGCGGGTCTGGGCACTAAGCTATCGCTGTTGACCGGCGTGAGTGTCGCCATTCTGTTTCTGCTTTTCACTTTTCTGCTCAGCCATAAAGCCAGCCAGCAGCTTGAAGAGCTTGCCGTCGAAGATTTGCATAACCAGTCCACCGGAATGGTCGATATGGTGCAGATGTTCAATACCAGTCTGAGCGAAGAGGTCGAAAGCTATACCCGGCTCTTCACCACTTTCCTGCCTCAGCCATTTACGGTTGATAATAGTCAGACCCGCACCATTAGCGGGATCAATGTGCCTTTGCTGAAAGGCGGTGAATCTGAACTGCATGAAAATAATGCATTTTCTGACGACTTTCTGAATCGTACGGGTGCAATCTCCACGCTGTTCGTGCGCAGCGGTAACGACTTTATTCGCGTTGCCACCTCCCTGCGCAAAGAGAATGGCGACCGGGCGATGGGAACTCTTCTGGATACGACCAGCCCGGCGTTTGCTGCCGTCACCAGGGGCGAGGTTTACCGTGGCCTGGCGCTGTTGTTTGGTAAACGCTACATCACCCAGTACCAGCCGGTTAAAAATGGTGAAGGCCAGGTCATTGGGATCATCTTTGTTGGAGTGGATATCACACATTCCTGGAACGTTATGCGTGAGAAAATCCTCAACCGTCGGCTGGGCGAGAGCGGGCACTTTTATGTGCTGGACCGCAGCAACGGCAAAACGCGCGGGCAGTTCCTGTTCCACGGCAGTGAAGAGGGGCAGCTGCCGAAGTGGGACAGCGCTACCCAACAGCAGCTGCTGAGTGACGCCTCCGGCACGCTGGAGCGCGTAAGCGACGACGGCCGCACGCTGAAAATGGCCTATACGCCGCTGCCGGGCTGGAACTGGACCATCGTGGGGGAAGTGGATAAATCGGTCCTTCTCTCAAGCGTCAACGCCATGCGTGACCGGTTCCTGCTGGCGGGCGTGGCGCTTTCCGTGCTCTTCGCGGGCCTGTTTGTGATGCTCATTCGCCGGATGCTGACCCGCCCGCTGCGTAACGTGATCGCGCTGGCCCGCCAGTATGCCGCAGGCGATCTGCGCGCCAGCCTGCCCGTAACGCGTCAGGATGAGGTCGGCCAGCTGGTTGATGCCATCAACGGTATTGGCGATGGGCTGCAAAAAATTGTCCTGCAGGTGCGTGAGGCCGCGGGCGAGATCCATTTAGGCACCAATGCGCTGGCTTCCGACACTGGAGAAATCTCCGAGCAGATCAACAAGCAGGCCAGCAGCGTGGAGGAGACCTCCGCCAGCATGGAGCAATTGGCCGCCACAGTGCAGCAAAATGCCGCCAACATGGAGCAAACGCAGCAGCTGGTGGGTGAAACCTCCCGCGCGGTGCATCAGGGCGGCGAAACGGTCTCTCACGCGGTGTCTACCATGGATGATATCCGCGATGCCTCAAAACGCATTGAGGACATCACCCGCGTGATTGAGTCCATCGCGTTCCAGACTAACATTCTGGCGCTGAATGCGGCGGTCGAAGCAGCTCGCGCGGGCGAACATGGCAAAGGCTTCGCCGTGGTGGCGCAGGAGGTTCGCGCCCTGGCGGCACGCAGCGCCAACGCGGTGAAGGAGATTGAACACCTGATTGGCGATACGCTGAACAAGGTAAGCGAAGGCCACGCGCTGTCAGAAAAGACGCGTCTGGCGATGGACGCCATCATTGTTCATATCGATAACATCAGCCAGCTGGTTACCGAGATCAACCACGCTTCCCGCGAACAATCCGCAGGGATCGGGCAGGTAAATCTTGCCATGACGCACATCGGCGAAGCGTCGCACATCAACGCCGACCGCGTCTCGCGCAGCGAGCAGACGGCACACACGCTGCACGAGAAAGGCTCACACCTCACCCAACTGGTCAGCCTGTTCCAGCTAAAAGGCTAACCGACCCGGCCCGTGGCGCGCAGCAGCAGGTCATTTTGCACCTGCTCGCTCATTAGCGTTCCGCCACGGGTGTCCAGCATCATGCGGCACCACGCCTGCGCCACGGGCGGTGAAGCGTGTCGCAGCATCTGGCTTCCGGCACCCAGTAAAAAGAGCTGTTGAGCAATCTCCCTGCCCTGTGCCTCCTGCGGCTTACGCAGTTTTTGCTGTAGCTGTCGCCAGCTGCGGTCGAAATGTCTGTCCTGCCCTTTTACCTGCGCAAACTCATCGGCAAGCAGGTCGTGGATCCCTGGCTGCTTCGCCAGCACGCGCAGCACGTCCAGGCACATGATATTGCCTGACCCTTCCCAGATGCTGTTGACCGGCATCTCACGGTACAAACGGGGAAGCTCGCTCTCTTCGCAATATCCGATCCCACCCAGCACCTCCATCGCCTCAGCGACAAACGGGATGCCCGCTTTACATACGATAAATTTCGCCGCCGGAGTGAAAAGCCGCGCCCAGGCGGCCTCTTGCGGATCGGCACGTTTGTCCCACGCGCGGGCCAGGCGGAACAGCAGTGCAGTTTGCCCCTCCAGCACCAGCGCCATCCGGCTTAACACTTCGCGCATTAGCGGCTGGTCGATGAGGTTTTTGCCGAAAGTTTGCCGCTGATGGGCATGATAAAGCGCCACCGAGAGCGCCCGACGCATCAGTCCGTGGCTGCCCAGCGCGCAGTCAAAGCGCGTCAGACCGCCCATTTTGAGTATCTGCCGTACCCCTTCGCCCTCTTCCCCCAGCAGCCAGCCGGAGGCATCGAGGAATTCCGCCTCGCTGCTGGCGTTGGAGCGATTCCCGAGCTTGTCCTTGAGGCGCTCCAGCCGGACGGCGTTGCGTTGTCCGTCAGGCAAAAAGCGCGGCACAAAAAAGCAGGATAGCCCGCCTTTCGCCTGGGCCAGCACCAGGTGCGCATCGCTTTGCGGGACGGAGAAAAACCATTTGTGCCCCACCAGGCGGTAGCTGCCGTCGCTGCATTTTTCCGCTTTGGTGGTGTTGCTGAGCACGTCTGAGCCGCCCTGCTTTTCCGTCATCCCCATACCGATCAGCAGGCCGCGCTTTTGCGCGCCGGGGGCCAGATGCGGATCGTAGCGATCGCTGAGCAGCGGCGTGAGCCAGTCATGGAACGTTTTGGGGAGCGCCTGCTGCAGGAGCGGCGTGGCGGCGAACGTCATGGTGACCGGGCACAGCGTGCCCGCCTCAACCTGAGCATGAAGCACAAAGCGCGCGGCGCGAGCGACAAACGACCCTTTACGCGCCTCCTCTTCCCATGCCAGGTTATGCACGCGGTTGGCGCAAAGCCCCTGCATCAGCAGGTGCCATGCAGGATGAAAACGGACGTCGTCCAGCCGCTCCCCCGTGGCGTCATAGCGTAACAGCTCGGGCGGGTTGACGTTTGCCAGCCTGCCCAGCTCCAGCGACTCCGCCGTACCCAGCTGCTGGCCAATGCTGGCGAGAAGTTCGATATCCCACTCGGCTCCTTCACGCGCGACCGCATCGCGCAGTGCGCAGTCTGAGAGGAAAAGGTTGCTGTTGGAAAGCGGCGCCGGTTGATTGAAAACGGTGTGGGTCTGCCAGTGCATGCTGTCTCCCTCCTTCAGTGGCAATGACGATAAGTATGGACAGACCGCGCGCACGCTGCATGGGAGGGGAGTCACACGTTCACGATCCCGCTGATATCATTCGTGAAATAGCTCACAGAACATAAGAATAAACTATTTCATGACTTCGCTTTTGTTGAATAATTTATTCTTACCCTTTTCAGTGAGGATCGTTATGCAACCGGATGCGCACAAGCGAGCATTAATTGCAGGCTCCATTGGTAACTTTATCGAGTGGTATGAGTTTGCGGTCTACGGTTTTCTGGCGACCGTGATTGCGAAAAACTTCTTCCAGCTTGAAGGAGAAGCGGGGCTGACCAGCCTGATCCTCACCTACGCCTCGTTTGCCATCGCCTTCTTCTTCCGCCCGCTGGGTGCGGTGGTGTTTGGCCGCATCGGCGACCGGATTGGCCGTAAGCCGACGCTCATCATTGTGCTGGTGCTGATGACGCTCGCTACCGCCGCCATCGGCATTGTGCCGGTCTATGCCAGCATCGGGATTGCCGCGCCGCTCATTATTACGCTGCTGCGCATCCTGCAGGGGCTGTTCGCGGGCGGCGAGTACGGCGGTGCGGTCTCGCTGATGACGGAGTTCGCCCCGCGCGGCAAGCGTGGCCTGTACGGCGCGTGGCAGTCCTTCACCGTGGCGCTGGGGCTGCTGGCGGGCGCAGGCATCGTGGCGCTGCTCTCCGCCCTCCTCACGCCGGAAGCCCTCCACGAATGGGGCTGGCGCATTCCGTTCTTCCTGGCACTGCCTATGGGCGTCGTTGCGCTGTGGCTTCGTGTCAGCATGGAGGAGACGCCAAGCTTTGTGCAGCAGCAGGACAAACCGGCTGTTGCTCAGGCGGATACTGCCGCCACGCTCCGGGCCATCGTGATGGGGATTGGCCGAGTAATGGTCTGGTCTGCGGCGGGGTATACCTACCTGGTGATTATGCCGACCTATCTGCAGTCGGCGCTGCACACCGGGTTTAACCAGGCGCTGCTGATAGCGGTGATTTCGAATATTGGGTTTGCGCTGACGATTATTCCGTCGGGGATCCTGAGTGACCGGATCGGGCGCCGCACGGTGATGATTATCGCCACCGCGCTGCTGCTGATCCTCGCCCTGCCGCTGCTGAAAATCCTGCAGGCGGAGTCCAGCACTCTGGCGGTGAAGGCTGTAGTGGTGCTGATTGCGGGCGGTCTGGTCGGGATGCTGGCGGGTCCGGGCCCGGCGATGCTTTCAGAGATGTTCCCGACGCGCGTGCGCTATACGGGGCTGGGGCTGGCCTACTCTTTATCGAACGCGATTTTCTCTGGATGTGCGGGGTTGATTATTACCGGGTTGATTAAGCAGACGGGCAACCTGGATATTCCGGCGTATTACGTGATGGCGACGGCGGTAGTGAGTATTTTCGCGCTGATGACGCTGAGGAAGGATGACCATTTGCGGTCGTTAGAGGAGTGAGTATGTCACCGTCTGGTGCCCTCACCCCGGCCCTCTCCCACGGGGAGAGGGAGAAAACACAAAAGGCCGTCCTGTGGACGGCCTTGCTGTTTATTCTCCGCGCTGACGCACCGCTTCAAACAGGCAGATGCCCGTCGCAACAGAAACGTTCAGGGACGACACGCTGCCCGCCATCGGGATGCTGATCAGCTCGTCGCAGTGCTCGCGGGTCAGACGACGCATGCCTTCGCCTTCCGCACCCATCACCAGCGCCAGACGGCCGGTCATTTTGCTCTGGTACAGAGTATGATCCGCTTCACCGGCGGTACCGACGATCCAGATGTTCTCTTCCTGCAGCAGACGCATGGTGCGCGCCAGGTTGGTCACGCGGATCAGCGGAACGTTTTCCGCCGCGCCGCAGGCCACTTTCTTCGCCGTCGCGTTTAGCTGTGCGGAGCGATCTTTCGGCACGATCACCGCGTGCACGCCCGCTGCATCCGCGCTGCGCAGGCAGGCACCGAGGTTATGCGGATCGGTAACGCCATCGAGGATCAGGAAGAACGGATTATCCAGCTCGGCAATCAGATCCGGCAGATCGTTTTCCTGATACTGACGACCCGGCTTCACGCGGGCAATGATCCCCTGGTGAACCGCTCCTTCGCTTTTCTCATCCAGGAACTGGCGATTCGCCAGCTGGATCACCACGCCCTGTGCTTCCAGCGCGTGGATCAGCGGCATCAGACGCTTATCTTCACGCCCTTTCAGAATAAACACTTCCTGAAAACGCTCCGGTGCGCGCTCGAGAAGGGCCTGCACCGCGTGGATGCCGTAAATCATTTCACTCATTGATGGTTCTCGTAATAAGTATTTCCCCTCCCCCCGTTGGGGAGAGGGTCAGGGTGAGGGGAGAATTTACTCCGCCTGCTTTTTCTTGGCCGCGCGCTTCGCTTTGGTGGCGGCAGCGATTTTCTGCGTTTTCGCGGAAGGTTTTTTCGCTGAACGGGCTTCTTTCTTCGCCGCCTTCGGCTTCTGTTTCTTCTCGCCGCGGAACGCGCTGTCCGGCTCGAAGTTTACCTTCTTGCCAGCCTGACGACGTTTACCGCCGCCCGGTTTACCGTTACCGGTTTTTTTCGCCCTTTCACGCTCGGTTTTACCGACGTTACGCGGCGCGCGCTCGCTGGAGATCAGGCTGAAGTCGATTTTACGGTCATCCATATTCACGGCTTCGACCTTCACTTCCACACGGTCACCCAAACGATAGGTCTGGCCGCCAGATTCGCCAATCAGGCGCTGACCGACCTGGTCAAAGCGGTAGTAGTCGTTATCCAGGCTGGAGACGTGCACCAGACCGTCGATGAACAGCTCGTCCAGACGAACGAAGAAACCAAAGCCGGTCACGCTGGCAATCACGCCTTTAAAGACGTTGCCTACCTGATCGAGCATAAAGTCACACTTCAGCCAGTCCGCCACGTCGCGGGTTGCTTCATCGGCACGACGTTCGGCCATGGAGCAGTGCTGACCCAGCTGCAGCATCTCTTCCATCGAATAGTGGTAGCCGCCGGTTTCGGTGGTGTTCCCTTTGTGGCCCTGCTCCTGCGCCAGCAGATACTTGATCGCACGGTGCAGAGAAAGGTCAGGATAACGACGGATCGGCGAGGTGAAGTGCGCGTAAGACTGCAGCGCCAGGCCGAAGTGTCCCCGGTTTTCCGGATCGTAAATCGCCTGCTTCATCGAGCGCAGCAGCATGGTCTGCAGCATTTCTGCGTCAGGACGGTCGCCAATGGACTCCAGCAGCTCGGCGTAGTCGCGCGGCTCTGGCTTGTTACCGCCAGGCAGTTCCAGACCCAGTTCAGCCAGCACGGAGCGGAACGACGTAATGGCTTCCGTGGTCGGCTTATCGTGAATACGGAACAGCGCAGGCTCTTTGGCTTTCTCGACGAATCGCGCCGCCGAGATGTTCGCCAGAATCATACACTCTTCGATAAGCTTATGCGCATCGTTACGCTGGGTCTGCTCAATACGCTCAATGCGGCGTTCCGCGTTGAAAATGAATTTCGCTTCTTCACTCTCAAACGAAATACCGCCGCGCTCTTCGCGCGCCTGATCCAGCGTTTTGTAGAGGTTATGCAGCTCTTCGATGTGTTTGACCAGCGGCGCGTACTGTTCGCGCAGATCCTGGTCGCCCTGCAGCATATGCCAGACCTTGGTATAGGTCAGACGCGCGTGCGAGCTCATCACCGCTTCGTAGAACTTGTAGCCGGTTAAGCGCCCCTTGGTGGAGATGGTCATCTCGCAAACCATACAGAGGCGGTCAACCTGCGGGTTCAGGGAGCACAGGCCGTTAGAGAGCACTTCCGGCAGCATCGGCACGACCTGCGACGGGAAGTAGACCGAGGTACCGCGGCTGCGCGCTTCGTTATCCAGCGGGGTGTGCGGACGAACATAGTAGCTTACGTCTGCAATAGCGACCCACAGACGCCAGCCGCCACCGCGTTTTTTCTCACAGTATACGGCGTCATCGAAGTCGCGGGCATCTTCACCATCGATAGTGACCAGCGGCAGGGAGCGCAGATCCACGCGGCCCACTTTGGACTCTTCCGGCACTTCTTCGCGCAGGCTTTCGATCTGATCTTCAACCGCTTTCGGCCAGACGTAAGGGATCTCATGGGTACGCAGTGCCATATCAACGGCCATGGTAGTGCCCATGTTATCGCCCAGCACTTCGACGATTTTACCTACGGCTTTGGTGCGGCGCGTTGGACGCTGGGTGAGTTCCACCACCACCACAAAGCCCATGCGTGCACCCATCACCTCTTCAGGAGGGATCAGAATGTCGAAGCTCAGGCGGCTGTCGTCCGGTACCACAAAGCCCACGCCCGCGTCGGTAAAGTAGCGGCCGACGATCTGGCTGGTTTTTGGCACCAGAACGCGTACCACGCGCGCTTCGCGGCGGCCTTTACGGTCCGCGCCCAGCGGCTGCGCCAGGATCTGATCGCCGTGGATACACATCTTCATCTGCTCAGATGAGAGGTACAGATCGTCTTTGCGGCCTTCCACGCGCAGGAAGCCGAAGCCATCGCGGTGACCAATGACGGTCCCTTTCAGCAGATCGAGACGTTCTGGCAGCGCGTAGCACTGGCGGCGGGTAAAGACCAGCTGCCCGTCGCGCTCCATCGCACGCAGGCGACGGCGAAGGGCTTCAATTTGCTCTTCACCTTCAATGTTTAATTCAACGGCAAGTTCTTCACGATTGGCGGGTTTTTCGCGTTTTGTTAAGTGTTCAATAATGAACTCGCGGCTGGGAATAGGATTCGCGTATTTTTCGGCTTCGCGTTCCTGGAAAGGATCATGTGACATGTCGGTTCCTCCGTTGTCAGCTCCGGTGGAAATTTTCTTCATTCCACCAGCAATAATTTATAAAGCGGTTGATTCTCTTCAACCAAATCGGCCAGCGTGTAGTTATCCAGTTCCATGAGAAAACTTTGCACGGCCTTTGAAAGCGCCTTTTTCAGGCGGCAAGCGGGCGTGATGTGGCAGAACTCGCTGCTGCAGTTCACCAGAGACAGCGGCTCCAGTTCACGTACCACATCGCCCACACGAATACTCTGTGCCGGTTTACCGAGACGGATCCCACCATTCTTCCCGCGGACGGCAGCAACGTATCCGGCACGACTAAGTTGATTGATTATTTTGACCATATGATTACGGGATACGCCGTAGACCTCTGTGACTTCAGAGATGCTGGTCATCTTCCCCTCGGGTAACGACGCCATGTAAATCAGCGCACGTAAGCCGTAATCGGTGAAACTTGTTAACTGCACATCAACCTCAGGAAAAAAGGGAAAACGCGGTCAAACCGCAGAGATATTCATTAATGATGATAAACCAGCCAGATAGTTAGGGGCTAATTTATTTGAACTGAAAGGGGGAAGGAGGACGAAAAAGCCGGATGCGCGTTGCTTATCCGGCCTACGATGGGTTTTGTAGGCCCGGCAAGCGCAGCGCCGCCGGGCGAAACCATCATTATGCGTCGAACGGGTCGCGCAGGATCATCGTTTCAGTACGATCCGGGCCGGTAGAAATAATATCGATCGGCACTTCGGTCAGTTCTTCAATACGCTTGATGTAATCCAGCGCCGCCTGCGGCAGGCCGCTACGCTCTTTCACACCGAAAGTGGTCTCAGACCAGCCCGGCATGGTTTCGTAGATTGGCTCGATGCCTTCCCAGTCGTCAGCAGCCAGCGGAGTGGTGGTCACTTCGCGACCATCTGGCATACGGTAGCCTACGCAGATTTTCACTTCTTTCAGGCCGTCCAGTACGTCCAGCTTGGTCAGGCAGAAGCCAGACAGGGAGTTGATCTGCACTGCACGACGCACTGCAACCGCATCCAGCCAGCCGGTACGACGACGACGACCGGTGGTCGCGCCAAACTCGTTACCCTGCTTGCACAGGAACTCGCCGGTTTCATCAAACAGCTCGGTCGGGAATGGACCCGCACCCACACGAGTGGAGTACGCTTTGATGATGCCCAGAACGTAATCCACATAACGTGGACCCAGGCCAGAGCCGGTCGCCACGCCACCCGCGGTGGTGTTAGAGGAGGTTACGTACGGATAGGTACCATGGTCGATGTCCAGCAGCGTACCCTGCGCACCTTCGAACATGACGAAATCGCCACGCTTGCGCGCCTGGTCCAGCAGATCGGACACATCCACAACCATACCGGTCAGAATGTCAGCCACCGCCATGACGTCATCCAGCACTTTCTGGTAGTCAACAGCGTCAGCTTTGTAGAAGTTCACCAGCTGGAAGTTGTGATATTCCATCACTTCTTTCAGTTTTTCAGCGAAGGTCGCTTTGTCGAAGAGATCGCCCACGCGCAGACCGCGACGTGCAACTTTATCTTCGTAAGCCGGGCCGATACCACGACCGGTGGTACCGATCGCTTTCGCGCCACGTGCTTTTTCACGCGCTACGTCCAGCGCCACGTGATAATCCAGGATCAGCGGGCAGGCTTCGGAGAGCAGCAGACGCTCACGAACAGGGATACCACGGTCTTCCAGACCTTTCATCTCTTTCATCAGCGCAGCAGGAGACAGCACAACGCCGTTACCGATGATGCTGGTGACGTTTTCGCGAAGAATGCCTGATGGAATAAGATGGAGGACGGTTTTTTCACCGTTGATTACGAGAGTATGGCCTGCGTTGTGACCGCCCTGGTAGCGTACAACATATTTAGCCCGTTCAGTCAGAAGATCAACAATCTTCCCTTTACCTTCGTCACCCCATTGGGTGCCCAGTACGACGACGTTGTTACCCATTTTTTTCAAAATCACCGTTTGCTTAAAAATGGATTCTACCATCGCTTTTTCAGATATACAGCACTTTTTGACCTCAAAATACGCCGATTGCGCCTACTTTTTGATCAGCCAATCGTTTTCCTCAACATGTAGTAGATAACGATACCCGCAACCACAAGACCGCCGCCAAAACGACGCAAAATAGTATCCGGCAATTGGCTCATCGTCGCGATCATTCGACGCCAGGCGCGCGGATAAAGCATCGGTCCAAGACCTTCAAGCACCAAAACCAGGGCCAGCGCGAGCCAGATCGTTGAATTCATTTTTAGTCCTTATAAAAGAAAACCACCGCTCCGTTGAGAGCGGTGGTTTGAATACTCAAACGAGCCTGAGTTTATCGCGTTGCGTTAGTCGGCGTCTTCATATAACGGAAGAAATCGCTGTCCGGGCTGAGCACCATCACATCCTGGTTGCTCTGGAAACTATTCTCGTAAGCACGCAGGCTACGGATAAAGGCGTAGAAGTCTGGATCCTGACTGAAGGCATCAGCAAACAGCTTCGCCGCTTCGGCATCGCCTTCACCGCGCAGGATACGACCCTGACGTTCAGACTCTGCAAGCGTCTTGGTCACTTCGTAGTCCGCAGCGGCACGCAGCTTCTCAGCCTCTTCCTGACCCTGTGAACGGTGACGACGGGCTACCGCTTCACGCTCGGCGCGCATACGGTTGTAGATCGCCTCGGACACTTCCGCTGGCAGGTTGATTTGCTTGATACGCACGTCAACGACTTCGATACCCAGCGCGGCCATACTGTTCGGGTTGATCACCGGCACTTTACCGTTGGTTTCAGCCTGAACGCGTTCAGCGGCTTTAGCAATCGCGTCATCCGCTGCTGGCGTTTCCACTTCGTCTTCCGTGCCCGCTGTACCGGAGTTCAGCGCATCACGTACTTCCAGCGTCAGACGACCGCGGGAGTCGGTCACGATGTCTTTCACATCCAGACGACCAATCTCAGAACGCAGACGGTCAGAGAACTTACGTTTCAACAGCACTTCTGCCTGAGAAACATCGCCACCGCCCGTTGCCAGGAAGTAACGGCTAAAGTCGCTGATACGCCATTTGATATAGGAATCAACGATCAGGTCTTTCTTCTCTTTGGTCACGAAACGGTCGGCCTGGTTATCCATGGTCTGGATACGCGCATCAAGTGTTTTCACGGACTGAATGAAAGGCACCTTGAAGTGCAGACCCGGTTCGTAAATCACCGGGCGTTTGTCACCATCACGCACGACGCTGCTGAACTGGAATTTGATCCCACGCTCGCCTTCTTTCACCACAAAGATCGAGGTATAAAGCACGACCAGTACGATGACGATGATCGCAATAACTGACTTACGCATCCTTATTCCCCCTGACGCTGGTAGTCGTTACGCTGCGCGTTAGCACGGCGTTGGTCCATAATGTCACCATCGTTCGAAGAAGGCGTTGTGTTCGCGCTGGCGCTGCCTGAAGAGGCTGGTGGCAGACGCAGCAGGTTATTTGCACCGCTGGTGTCTTTCGCAGCCGGTGCAGAACCGCCTTTCAGCATCTGGTCCAGCGGCAGGACCATCAGGTTTCCGCCTTTGCTGTCGTTAACCAACACTTTGCGGGTGTGGCTCAGCACTTTTTCCATGGTCTCGATATACAGACGCTCGCGGGTAATTTCCGGTGCCGCTTTATACTCCGGCAGGATCTTCGCGAAGCGAGCCACTTCACCCTGCGCTTCCAGGATGGTCTGAGTCTTATACGCGCGTGCTTCTTCCAGAATACGCTGCGCCTGACCGTTAGCACGCGGCTGAACTTCGTTGGTGTACGCTTCAGCTTCACGGATGTACTGCTGTTCGTTTTCACGTGCAGCAATCGCATCGTCAAATGCGGCTTTCACCTCTTCCGGCGGACGCGCAGCCTGGAAGTTGACGTCCAGCAGGGTGATACCCATGTTGTATGGACGAATGGTCTCTTCCAGCTCGCGCTGGGTATCGCTACGAATAACGGTACGACCTTCGGTCAGAATACGGTCCATGGTGTACTTGCCGATCACGCCACGCAGGGCGCTGTCGGTCGCCTGACGCAGGCTGTCATCAGCGCTGGTCACGCTAAACAGATAACGCTCAGGATCGGTTACGCGGTACTGCACGTTCATCTCAACGCGCACGACGTTCTCGTCAGAGGTCAACATCACGCCAGATGCCGCCAGTTCACGGACGGACTCCACGTTAACCGCGGTGACGTTGTCAACGAAGGTCGGTTTCCAGTTCAGGCCCGGTTCAACCAGATGGCTGAACTTACCGAAACGAGTGACCACGCCACGTTCTGCTTCTTTAATGGTGTAGAACCCGCTGGCTGCCCAGATGATTACCACCGCAGCGGCCACAATGCCCACTACGCGGCCACCCATTGGCGGGCGCGGACTCTGAGTGGAATTACCACCCGAGCCAGAACCTTTTCCTCCGCCAAGGCCACCGAGCTTTTTGCTCAGCTTGCGGAAGATATCATCCAGATCCGGCGGCCCCTGCTCGCGACCACCTTTGTTGCCATTTCCCCCAGAGTTGCCGCCTTGATTATTGCTGCTTCCCCACGGGTCGCGGTCTTGTCCGTTATTACCGGGCTGATTCCACGCCATGTATATGCTCCATATTTGTTATGCAAGGGCGAATTATTCAGGCTTCCCCTTTCTGATCAGACGATATAGTCCGCCAGCGCAGGTTCTTGTTTACAGAGGCGACGCCAGTCAACGATCGGCATACGCACCTGCATCCCCACGCTGCCGTCATCCTCCATCCACTCTTTTTCTATCGCCTGAAGCTGATAAAACCGGCTGCGCAGCCTGCCTTCCTGTGGCGGCAATCGCAGCGTGTGCTGGGCGACCTCACCGGAAAGACGTTCTGTCAAAGCCTGGAAAAGCAGTGGCACACCGATACCGGTCTGGGCAGAAAGCCAGACCCGAATCGGTTTGTTCTCTTCATCTCTGTCGATACGCGGTTCGAAATCGTCCAGCATATCGATCTTGTTCATCACCAACAGCGTTGGGATTTCGTGGGCGTCGATCTCTTCGAGCACCACGTTCACCGCGTCGATGTTCTCCTGCACGCGCACGTCTGCCGCATCAATGACGTGCAGCAGCAGGGTCGCCTGTCGCGTCTCCTGCAATGTCGCTTTAAACGCCGCCACCAGGTCATGCGGCAAATGACGGATAAACCCTACGGTATCCGCCAGCACCGTCTCACCGACGTCTGCAACGTCAATACGGCGCAGCGTCGGGTCCAGGGTCGCAAACAGCTGGTCTGCGGCATAAACCTGGGCCTCGGTGATCTGGTTAAACAGGGTGGATTTACCGGCGTTGGTATATCCCACCAGCGACACCGTCGGGATATCGGCTTTCGTTCGCGCCCGACGTCCCTGCTCACGCTGTTTCTCGACTCTTTCCAGACGTGAGAGGATCTGGGTAATACGGCCACGCAGCAAACGACGGTCAGTTTCGAGCTGGGTTTCACCCGGGCCGCGCAAACCAATCCCGCCTTTTTGTCTTTCAAGGTGTGTCCAGCCACGCACAAGACGCGTTGCCAGATGGCGCAGCTGCGCCAGCTCAACCTGCAGCTTACCTTCGTGGGTACGCGCACGCTGAGCAAAAATATCTAAAATCAATCCCGTGCGATCGATAACACGGCATTCGCAAAGGGCTTCCAGGTTGCGCTCCTGGGCTGGAGACAGCGCATGATCAAACAACACGACTGACGCGCCGGTTGCTTTTACGGCATCCGCAATTTCGACTGCTTTACCTTCACCAACAAAATACTTTGGGTGCGGCGCTTTACGGCTACCGGTAATCACCTGCATTGCTTCGACACCGGCGGAAGAGACCAGAGATTCAAACTCCTGGAGGTCTTCCATATCTTTGTCTTGCGAAAAATAGATGTGTACCAGCACCGCCTGCTCACCGGCATCATAACGGTCAAACAAGCGTAAACCTCTCTAAAAAGATCAGCGGGGAACGCAGGATCCCTGGCTCCCCGTGTGGATAACAGTGCGAAACCTTATTCGGTCTCGTCGCTGTCCTGCGCAGGCGTTGAAGAACCTTGCGCGTTGCTGCCATGATGGTAGTTACTACCAGTGCCGCCGCCAGCGTTATTGCTGTGATGAGATACCGGACGGGACGGAACAACAGTAGAAATAGCGTGCTTGTAGACCATCTGACTGACCGTGTTTTTCAACAGAATCACGAACTGATCGAAAGACTCAATCTGACCTTGCAGCTTAATACCATTCACCAAATAAATAGAAACTGGAACACGTTCCCGACGCAATGCGTTCAGGAACGGATCTTGTAAAGATTGCCCCTTAGCCATTCTATCTTTTCCTTATATGCTTGTTTTGTACTTAGAACCTTGCGATTCTGAAAAATTGCGCACGATACGTCTCAATTGTACACATTCAGTCAGCGATATCACCAACAACCTCAATCACTTCGTTTAACGCCTGTTGCGGCTTTTCACTGTCTAACCAGTGAACGCCCTCCCAACCGCGCAGCCAGGTGATCTGGCGCTTCGCTAACTGTCTCGTGGCGCAAACACCTCGATAAACCATTTCATCGTATGAAATCTCACCTTCAAGATACGACCACATCTGGCGGTATCCCACACAACGAACGGAAGGCATGTCCGTATGCAAATCTCCACGGGCAAATAGCGCCCGCACTTCTGCTTCAAAATCTGAAGCCAACATCTGATGAAAACGCTGCTCAATTCGTTGATGGAGCAGTTCACGGCTCGCCGGGGCGATGGCGAACTGATGCACCTGATACGGCAGAGCGTCTCCTGACGTTTGCGTCAGTTCCGTTAAAGTTTTACCCGAAATGAAAAAAACTTCCAGTGCCCGGGAAAGCCTTTGCGGATCATTCGGATGGATTCGCGCTGCCGCAACCGGGTCAATCTCCGCCAGTTGCTGGTGCAAAACGTCCCATCCCTGCTCTGCCGCCTGCTGCTCAATCCTGGCTCGTACTTCCGGATCTGCCGATGGCAGAGGCGATAACCCCTCCAGCAGCGCCTTGAAGTAGAGCATGGTTCCGCCAACCAGTAGCGGGATTCGTCCCGCTGCGGTAATGTCGGCCATCTCGGCTAAGGCATCGCGGCGAAAATCTGCTGCGGAATAGGCCTGAGCCGGGTCGAGTATATCCAGCAAACGGTGCGGTGCCGCGCGCAGTTCGTCTGCGTCTGGCTTCGCCGTACCGATGTCCATCCCTCGATAGATGAGGGCGGAATCCACGCTAATCAACTCTACAGGCAAAACTTTACGTAACTCAATGGCTAACGCTGTTTTACCGGAGGCCGTAGGGCCCATTAAAAAAATCGCCTTAGGCAGGCTCGCCTTACTTACGTCAATCATGTCTCAGGGCGGTCATCGCCGTTTTTATATCAACAGGTTGTAATAATCCACCCGGCGGCGTTTTCACCAGATGTGGGCAAAGGCGTTCAACCTCTGCCAACACGGTAATCGCCTGCGCCATACTCCATGGTGAGTGTTCGCTAGCCAGATGGCGAGCGATCCACTGCGCGGTGTTGGCGGCATCAAACGACGTTTGCTGCGCCAGGTAGCCTATCAGTTCAGGAATCAAGTTTTGTAAATTTTGTTGGCGTAAGGGTAAAGGCACTGCGCGAATTGTCACATGCTGCGCTTCCAGCACGATTTCAATGCCCATTTCGGCAAGAAGCGCCTGTGCACGCTGCAAAACCCCTGTTTCTTCAGGGGATATTTTTAACCGAACCGGGATCAGCAACGGCTGCGCACAGGCTGCGTTTTCCCCCGGCGTCAGCTGCGCCTGTTTAAGCCAGCGTTCCGCGACCGGCAACGCCAGCAGCATCAATTTCCCCTCGCGTTCGAGCAATGCTACGTCCGGCGCAACAATCGTCAGCACACGACCAAAGCTCTGGCTATGCCCGTCCAGTGAAGGTTGCGACACCTCGATATGCTCTTTACGTTCCACGGCGGGCGTATCAAGCAGTTTGCGGTACAACGCCCCCTGCTGCTTTTGATAACCCGGCTGAGCGTTGGGGTAGTTCGCGCCCGTAGGGCGAGGCGCACTGCCTGCCGCTGAGAAACGCGGTGCCGCCGGTTCGCGGGCAGCGGCGGGTTCAGCAAAGTGGTTACGGCCCGCCGCCACCCGGTTTTCCGGCAGCGGACGCGGTACCGGGGCGTCGTTTTCCAGCGGCAGCGTTGGCTCAGCCTGCTTCTGCAATACCGTGACAACACCTTGATAAATAAAGTCATGAACCAGACGAGACTGGTGGAACCGCACCTCATGCTTGGCAGGGTGGACGTTCACATCCACCTGATGGGGGTCGATCTCCAGATAAAGCACAAACGCGGGCTGTTGATCCGCGCCGAGCTTGTCTTCACAGGCCTGACGAATGGCGTGGTTGATCAGGCGGTCGCGCATCATGCGGCCATTTACGTAGCAGTACTGGATCTCGGCAAAGGCGGCGCTGCTCACGTTCGGATCGGCCACCCAGCCGCGCAGCGCCAGATCGCCATGCTGCCACTCAATCGCCAGCGCTTTTTCCAGGAACGGCGTGCCGCAGATAGCACCTAACCGGCGCTCCTTCTGCCCACCTTCCGCCACCGCACGATACTGACGCATCACCTTGCCGTTATGGCTGAGATTGATGGTGACATCGAAACGCGCCAGCGCGATACGGCGAATGATCTCATCAATGTGTCCGAATTCGGTCTTCTCGGTACGCATGAACTTGCGTCGGGCTGGGGTGTTATAGAACAGGTCCAGTACTTCGAGCGTGGTGCCGACAGGGTGCGCCGCAGGTTTGACCGTGACGTCCATATCGCGCCCTTCAGCGTAGGCCTGCCAGGCCTCCTGCTGTTCCGCCGTACGGGAGGTCAGCGTTAAGCGGGAGACGGAACTGATGCTCGCCAGCGCTTCGCCGCGAAAACCAAGGCTGATAATGGCTTCCAGATCGTCCAGAGAGGCAATTTTACTGGTGGCGTGACGCGCCAGCGCCAGCGCCAGCTCGTCTTTTTTGATGCCACAGCCGTTGTCACGAATGCGAATAAGCTTTGCGCCACCGCGTTCGATATCAATATCAATGCGGGTTGCCCCCGCATCGAGGCTGTTTTCCACCAGTTCCTTCACCACCGACGCAGGGCGCTCCACCACCTCACCGGCGGCGATTTGGTTCGCGAGCTGCGGCGGTAGAACCTGAATCGGCATGAATTCTCCTTAATTTGTGGCGGTCATCTCACCCGGCAGCGCGGCACTGGCCGTCTGGCCTGCACCGCTTTGCGGTGCGGACTGAAGCGGATGGGCTTCAAAATATTTACGCAGACCGTTATAAATCGCTTCGGCAATCTGCTGCTGGTAACTGTCGCTTCCCAGCAGGCGCTCTTCACCGTTGTTGCTGATAAAGCCCGTCTCAACCAGGATGGACGGAATATCCGGCGAGCGCAGAACGCCGAGGCTGGCATGTTCCGGACGGCGCTTGTGCAATGCCCCGATGCCCTGCAGCTGGTTCAGTACGTTAGTGGCGACATCATACCCGACGCGCTGGGAATGACCGAACTGTAAATCCAGCACCGCCTGGCTGAGATACGGGTCAGACTGGCTGTTCGCCAGCACGTCCCCTGCGCCACCCAGCAGTTCGGACTGCTTCTCATGTTCTTCCAGCCAGTTGGCCATTTCGCTGTTGGCGCGACGGTTCGACAGTACCCAAACAGAGGCACCGGTCGCGCTGCGATTCGGCGCGGCATCCGCGTGGATGGAGACCAGGAAGTTTGCGTTTTGCTTACGCGCCACGTCCGAGCGCCCCATTACGGAGATAAAATAGTCGCCGTCGCGAGTGAGCACGCCTTTGAACATTGGATCGTCGTTTAACAGCGTCCTGAGCTTGCGGGCTACCGCGATGGTAACGTTTTTCTCTCGTGTACCGCCCGGGCCAATTGCGCCCGGATCCTGCCCGCCGTGACCTGCATCGATGGCGATGATCACTTTGTCACCGCTGACCGCCGCGCGTCGTGCGCTGGCCGCCGGACGCGTCACCGTATTACTGCTGGTTGCCGCTGTGATGCGATCGTTTTGCGACTTAAACGGATTACGGGCAGGTTCTGAAGGACGCGGCGTATACACAGGTTCTTCCACGCGCTTCGCCACCACTGGCGCAGGCGGCGGTGGCGGCGGTGCGTCGGCATTGATGGTAAAGACCACCGTATAATTGGCACCGTTTTGCTGCTTCACCGCTCGGGTTTTACCCTTTTCAGTCAGATCGACAACCAGCCGCAGTGATTGAGTGTCTTTAGGCGTACCGGAACGAATGCTTTTCACCAGATTGTTGCCACTGAACTGGAGCGGCAGCCCCTGGATCACGCCCGTTTGTTTAATATCCAGCGCCACGCTGTGGCTGTCTGGCTGTGAGAATGCATACTCAGGATCGCCCATAAAGCTGAAGGTGATCCGGGCCTGACTTTCCCCGTTCGACACCTGAATATCTGAGAGGCTCGCCGCCCCGGCCTGCGCGCACAGCAGCACCGTGGCAGCCAATAACCAACCTTTAACGCGATTTTTCATCCCGTCATCCCTACGCTTAACCGGCCAGTCGCGCCAGTAAGGAACTGCCCGATGAGGAAACAGCACTGATGCGTGCCTCACGCCCTTGTGCCTGGTAATCTAAGTGAATTTCGACATCCGGGTCAGGCAGCACACCCGCACCTTGTTGCGGCCACTCCACCAGGCAGATGGCATCGTTGGCAAAATAATCACGGATCCCCATAAATTCCAGCTCCTCAGGATCCGCAAGACGGTATAAATCAAAGTGGTACACCATGAGATTGTCCAGGGTGTAAGGCTCGACGAGCGTGTAGGTCGGGCTTTTTACGTTCCCGTTATGGCCTAACGCCTGCAAAAAACCCCGGCTGAAGGTGGTTTTACCCGCGCCTAAATCACCATAAAGATAAATGACGGTTGCCCCCTGACAGGCCTGCGCCACGCGCTTGCCGAGATCTAAAGTGGCTTGTTCATCAGGTAAAGGAATCGCTCGATTAGTCATTTTCTACGTCAATCACATCCGGGTTAACAACACGCTGTAGCGTGCAAAAAAGATCGGTGGCCAGCATACCGCGCGTACCATAGCGTGCAGCAAGCTGGTCAGCCGCTGCGCCGTGGGCCACACAGCCCGCACAGGCTGCATCATAAAGGGGAAGTTTCTGTCCGAGCAATGCGCCAATGATGCCAGACAACACATCGCCCATGCCCCCGCTCGCCATGCCCGGATTTCCGGCATCGATAATACCCAATGCATCCTCGCTGGCGACAACGGTTCCCGCCCCTTTCAAAACAGCAACACCTCCGTAACGTTTTACCAGACGCTGGGCAGAAAGTAAGCGATCGCTTTCAATTTCTGCCACGCTGCAGTTAAGCAGGCGCGCGGCTTCGCCGGGGTGTGGCGTCAGAATGCGATTGTGACGCTTATCCGGGTTTATTGCCAGAAGGTTAAGCGCGTCAGCATCCCACAGCATCGGTTTACGAAAATTCTCGACCTTTTGCAGGGCTTGTTTACCCCATGCCTGCTGCCCCAGCCCGGGGCCAATCACCACGACATCGGCCCATTCGAGGCTCTCTTCCAGCGCCTGGGGCGTAAGCTCATGAACCATCAGTTCCGGTCGGGCGGTAATAATCGGGATGATATTGTCACTACGCGTTAACACCCGCACTAAACCGGCACCGCAGCGCAGCGCCGCCTCGCCGGTCATGCGAATCGCACCTGCCGTACCATGGTCGCCGCCAATAATCACCAGCCTGCCGTGATCGCCCTTATGGGAGGTTGGACGGCGCGGCGGTAGCCATCGGGTCAGTTGTGCGGGGTCATATCGTGAAACTAACGTATCCTGTCCCGCCAGCCAGCTTTCAAGCCCCAACGCGTTGTGATGCAGTTTCCCCACCACATCCCGCGCTTTTCCGGTTAGCAGACCCGGTTTCAGGGCAATAAAGGTGACAGTATGTGACGCATGAATCACCGCCCCCGGCGTCGCGCCGGTTTGCGCGAGCAGTCCAGAGGGGATGTCCAGCGCCACCACCGGTGCGGGATGCGCGTTAGCACGCTCAATCAGCGCGGCAATGTTGTCGCGGGGCGCGCGCATCAGACCGGTGCCCAGCAGGCCATCAACGACCAGATCCACCGCTTCCGGCCAGACGATATCTGGCGCATGAATCACGCCGCCTGCGTTCAGCCATGCCTCTCGCGCCGCGCTGGCTTCTTCCGGCAAGGGATGTTCACTCTCAACGGCCAGTAACGTGACGCGAAGACCTGCCGCCACGGCCAGACGGGCGACGACATAACCATCGCCGCCGTTATTACCGTGCCCACATAAAATGAGCCAGTGTGCGGCCAGCGGGTACGCGCTGCGGGCAACGTTAAACGCCGCCTCGCCCGCGCGCAGCATCAGTTCATAAAGGGTAATGCCGAGGCTGTCTGCTGCCTCTTTTTCGGCGCGTCGGAGGTCATCCGCATGCCAGATGGAATGTGGTATACTTGTGGGGTTTTTCTTCACCGTATGGTCCGTCATGTCACAGCCCCTCGATCTCAATCAGTTAGCGCTAAATATAAAACAGTGGGGTGCTGAGCTTGGCTTCCAGAAGGTGGGCATCACCGATACCGACCTCTCCGCCAGCGAGCCGAAACTGCAGGCGTGGCTGGACAAACAGTACCACGGCGAGATGGAGTGGATGGCGCGTCACGGCATGATGCGCGCTCGTCCACACGAGCTGTTGCCGGGCACATTACGCGTCATCAGCGTGCGCATGAACTACCTGCCCGCCAATGCAGCCTTTGCGCGCACGCTCAAAAATCCCTCTTTAGGTTACGTCAGCCGGTATGCTCTGGGGCGTGACTACCATAAGCTTCTGCGCAACCGTTTAAAAAAGCTTGGGGAAATGATTCAGCAGCACTGTGTTTCGCTGAATTTTAGACCCTTTGTGGATTCCGCGCCTATTCTTGAGCGCCCGATCGCTGAAAAAGCGGGGCTTGGCTGGACAGGTAAGCACTCACTTATCCTTAGCCGCGACGCCGGATCGTTCTTTTTCCTGGGTGAACTGCTGATAGATTTACCGCTGCCGGTAGACGGCCCGGTAGAAGAAGGCTGCGGCCGCTGCGTGGCCTGCATGACCATCTGCCCGACGGGCGCCATCGTCGAGCCTTATACCGTTGATGCGCGCCGCTGCATCTCCTATCTCACTATTGAACTGGAAGGTGCGATCCCTGAAGAGTTCCGACCGCTTATCGGCAACCGGATCTACGGCTGCGACGACTGCCAGTTGATCTGTCCGTGGAACCGCTATTCGCAGCTCACGGACGAAGAGGATTTCAGCCCGCGTAAGGCGCTGCATGCGCCACCGCTTATTGAGCTGTTCGCCTGGACAGAAGCCTGGTTCCTGAAAGTGACGGAAGGTTCGGCCATTCGCCGTATCGGTCATTTGCGCTGGCTGCGAAATGTTGCCGTTGCGCTGGGCAATGCCCCGTGGGATGAAGCGAATATTCAGGCACTCGAAAGCCGTAGAGGTGAGCACCCACTTCTTGATGAACACATAGAATGGGCGGTTGCACAGCAAATTGAGAAGCGAAACGCCTGCGTGGTCGAAGTGCAGTTACCAAAGAAACAGCGCCTGGTGAGGGTGATCGAAAAAGGGCTAACGCGGGACGCCTGAACTATTCACAGCCTGTGTATAAAATTACAAACTCAAGCGCCATCAGGGCTGGCTAAGAGGTCAAGTGATCTCACTAACATCTTGAAATGAAATTTCATTCTTATAAATCATGGCGTTATAGAAATACTATTCACCCTGCGAAGCGTTTGGCACTCACAGATAAACGGCAGGTTCTGTGGATAACTCTGTTTACAAGAGTATTTCAGATGAAATAGAAAACGTCCCCAACGAAGCATTTCGCTGTGGATAATTTGGATATAAGAAGAATTTGGAGCGGGAAACGAGACTCGAACTCGCGACCCCGACCTTGGCAAGGTCGTGCTCTACCAACTGAGCTATTCCCGCTTGGGTGTTCTGGTGCTGTGCGTATCTTGCGATACTTTCAAATTTTGGAGCGGGAAACGAGACTCGAACTCGCGACCCCGACCTTGGCAAGGTCGTGCTCTACCAACTGAGCTATTCCCGCTTGGGTGTTCTGGTGCTGGCGTATCCGGAGATACTTTCAAATTTTGGAGCGGGAAACGAGACTCGAACTCGCGACCCCGACCTTGGCAAGGTCGTGCTCTACCAACTGAGCTATTCCCGCAAATCTGTACTGCTTTTGTTGCTGTCGTAACGTGTAATTCTCTGTCGTTACGGGAGGCGCATTATACGAGAAATCCTTTTAGCTGCAACCCCCCTTAAAGCGATTTTTTTGAAATTCCGTTCAAATGCTTAATTAATCGGCAAGCTGCACAATTTAACGACAAAAACCCGGCTGCGCAAGGCGCCGGGTCTCAAAATCACAGCTTTATAAAGTTTTCGCGGTAGTACGCCAGCTCCGCAACCGACTCGCGAATGTCGTCCATTGCCTGGTGTGTTCCCTGCTTTTTAAAGCCATCGAGAATTTCCGGTTTCCAGCGGCGCGCCAGCTCTTTCAGGGTACTAACATCCAGATAGCGGTAGTGGAAATAGGATTCCAGCTCCGGCATGTACTTAAACAGGAAGCGACGATCCTGACCAATGCTGTTACCGCAGATAGGCGATTTGCCCGCCGGAACCCACTGTTTCAGGAATTCAATGGTTGCCAGCTCTGCTTCGCGGTCGCCCTGGGTGCTGGCCTTCACGCGCTCTACCAGCCCGCTACCGGTATGGGTACGCACGTTCCATTCATCCATCAGCGCAAGTTGATCGTCAGACTGATGTACCGCGATGGTGGGCCCTTCAGCCAGAATATTCAGGTTGGCATCGGTGACCAGCGTTGCAATTTCAATAATGCGATCGCGCTCGGGATCCAGCCCGGTCATTTCAAGATCGATCCAAATCAGGTTGTTTTCATCCGCGCTCATGTTATTTTCCACCCTTCTCGCATAACCGGCAGTAGCAGGTTAACTAGTATTAATTAGAGTGTATCATAGAGGTTTTGCCCCTTACGGGCGACCAGGAGCCAGCGCGATTGAGTAAAAATAAACTCTCCAAAGGGCAGCAGCGCCGCGTAAACGCCAACCACCAGCGCCGTCTTAAAACCACTTCGGAGAAGCCGGATTACGACGACAACCTGTTTGGTGAAGCGACAGAGGGCGTCGTGATTAGCCGTTTTGGTATGCATGCCGATGTCGAATCCGCCGACGGGGATATCCACCGTTGCAATATCCGTCGCACTATCCGTTCACTGGTAACCGGCGATCGTGTTGTCTGGCGTCCGGGTAAAGAAGCCGCTGAAGGGGTCACGGTAAAAGGCATCGTTGAAGCCGTGCATGAACGCACGTCGGTGCTGACCCGTCCTGATTTCTACGACGGTGTTAAACCCATTGCCGCCAATATTAACCAGATCGTCATCGTTTCGGCGATTTTGCCTGAGCTTTCGCTCAACATCATCGACCGTTACCTTGTCGCCTGCGAAACGCTGCAGGTTGAACCAATCATCGTATTGAACAAGATCGATCTGCTGGATGACGACGGCATGGCCTTCGTAAATGAGCAGATGGATATCTATCGCAAGATCGGCTATCGCGTTCTGATGGTTTCCAGCCACACCAAAGATGGCCTGAAGCCGTTAGAAGAAGCGCTGACCGACCGAATCAGTATCTTTGCGGGTCAATCAGGCGTAGGTAAATCGAGCCTGCTGAACAACCTTCTCGGCCTCCAGCAAGAGATCCTGACCAACGATGTGTCCAACGTTTCGGGTCTTGGCCAGCACACCACCACCGCCTCGCGTCTTTATCACTTCCCGCACGGCGGCGACGTGATTGACTCGCCGGGCGTGCGTGAGTTTGGTCTGTGGCACCTTGAGCCGGAACAAATCTTCAACGGGTTTGTCGAATTCCATGACTATTTAGGCGCTTGCAAATATCGCGACTGTAAGCACGACAACGACCCTGGCTGCGCTATCCGCGAGGCGGTTGAGAACGGTGAAATTGCGGAAACCCGCTTCGAAAACTATCACCGCATTCTTGAGAGCATGGAAGACGTAAAAACGCGTAAAAACTTTTCTGATTCTGATAACTGACAACTAAGCTAAGCATCGCTAAAATCGTCCCCTTTTTTCAGGTTCCGGCGCTTTTCCGCCGGATCAGGAACGACAAAACAATGGCCTGGAGGCTACCTTGTTAAACTCATTCAAACTTTCGCTTCAATACATTCTGCCAAAACTGTGGCTCACTCGCCTGGCGGGCTGGGGCGCGAGCAAACGAGCGGGCTGGCTGACCAAACTGGTCATCGACCTGTTCGTGAAATACTACAAGGTCGACATGAAAGAGGCGCAGAAGCCGGACACCGCCAGCTACCGCACGTTTAACGAATTCTTCGTGCGCCCGTTGCGCGATGAAGTGCGCCCGTTAAATACCGATCCTAACGTGCTGGTGATGCCCGCGGATGGCGTGATTAGCCAGCTCGGTAAAATCGAAGACGACAAAATTCTGCAGGCCAAAGGCCATAACTACACCCTGGAGGCGCTGCTGGCAGGTAACTACCTGATGGCGGATCTGTTCCGTAACGGTTCCTTCGCGACCACCTACCTGTCGCCGCGCGACTATCACCGCGTACACATGCCGTGTAACGGTATCCTGCGTGAGATGATCTACGTGCCGGGGGATCTGTTCTCCGTGAACCACCTGACCGCCCAGAACGTTCCGAACCTGTTCGCACGTAACGAGCGCGTCATCTGCCTGTTTGATACTGAATTTGGCCCAATGGCACAGATTCTGGTGGGTGCTACCATTGTAGGCAGTATCGAAACCGTCTGGGCGGGCACCATCACCCCACCGCGCGAAGGCGTGATCAAACGCTGGACCTGGCCTGCCGGTGAAGCGGAAGGCTCTGTGGCCCTGCTGAAAGGTCAGGAAATGGGCCGCTTTAAGCTGGGCTCTACCGTGATCAACCTGTTTGCACCGGGTAAAGTGAACCTGGTAGAACAGCTCGAAAGCCTGTCGGTGACCAAGCTGGGCCAGCCGCTGGCGATTTCTACCGAAACCTTCGTGACGCCGCACGCAGAACCTGCGCCGCTGCCTGAAGAAGAGATCAACGCCGAGCATGACGCCAGCCCGCTGGTTGACGACAAAAAAGACGAAGGCTAACAACAGAAGGACCGCTGACGTGCGCCCGATTATCGTTCTACTGATGGCCTGGTGCCTCAGCATGGGGGCGTACGCAGCGACAGCCCCCGACGCCAAACAGATAACCCAGGAACTGGAGCAGGCAAAAGCGGCGAAACCCGCTCAGCCAGAGACCGTCGAGTCGCTCCAGTCTGCACTGAACGCGCTTGAGGAGCGAAAAGGCTCCCTCGAGCGTGCCCAGCAATACCAGCAGGTTATCGACAACTTCCCCAAACTCTCGCAGACACTTCGCGCGCAGCTTAATAATCTGCGGGACGAACCGCGTGATGTTCCTGCGGGCTTAACCTCCGATGCGCTCAACCAGGAGATCCTCCAGGTCAGCAGCCAGCTTCTGGAAAAGAGCCGCCAGGCGCAGCAAGAACAGGAGCGCGCGCGTGAAATCGCCGACTCACTCAGCCAGCTTCCACAGCAGCAAACTGACGCCCGCCGCCAGCTTAATGAAGTTGAGCGTCGCGTAGGTACGCAAAGCGGCAACACCCCGCAGGCTCAGGCACAAAATCTAGGCCTGCAGGCAGAATCGGCTCGCCTGAAGGCCCTTGTGGATGAACTCGAGCTGGCGCAGCTTTCTGCTAACAACCGTCAGGAGCTGTCACGCATGCGCGCTGAACTGGCGCAAAAGCAGAGCGAGCAGCTTGATGCCTACCTTCAGGCCCTGCGCAATCAGCTGAACAGTCAGCGCCAGCGTGAAGCCGAACGGGCGCTGGAAAGTACAGAACTGCTCGCTGAAAACAGCGAAAACCTGCCTGCAGGTATCAACGAACAATTCAAGGTCAACCGCGAGCTTTCAGCCGCGCTAAACCAGCAGGCGCAGCGTATGGATTTGGTTGCGTCGCAGCAGCGACAGGCGACCAATCAAACGCTGCAAGTGCGCCAGGCGCTTAACACCCTGCGTGAGCAGTCCCAGTGGCTGGGGTCCTCCAACCTTCTCGGCGAAGCCTTACGCGCCCAGGTAGCCCGCCTGCCGGAAATGCCAAAGCCGCAGCAGCTTGATACCGAGATGGCGCAACTGCGCGTCCAGCGCCTGCATTTTGAAGACCTTCTCAATAAGCAGCCGCAAATCCGCCAGATCCGCCAGGCCGATGGACAACCGCTTACCGGTGAGCAAAACCGCATTCTCGAAGCCCAGTTGCGCACGCAGCGCGAACTGCTGAACTCTCTGCTGCAGGGCGGCGATACGCTGATCCTCGAACTCACCAAGCTGAAAGTGTCGAATAGCCAGCTGGAAGATGCGCTGAAAGAGGTCAACGAGGCGACGCACCGTTATCTCTTCTGGACGTCCGACGTGCGGCCAATGACCTTCTCATGGCCAATAGAGATTGTGCAGGATCTGCGCCGCCTGATTTCGCTCGATACCTTCAGTCAGTTAGGCCAGGCCAGCGTGATGATGATTACCAGTAAGGAGACCATCTTCCCGCTGCTGGGCGCGCTGATTCTGGTGGGCTTCAGCATCTACTCCCGCAGGCACTTTACGCGCTTCCTCGAACGTTCCAGCGCGCGCGTCGGGAAAGTGACGCAGGATCACTTCTGGCTGACGCTGCGTACCGTCTTCTGGTCGATTCTTGTTGCTTCACCGCTGCCGGTGCTGTGGATGACGCTGGGATACGGCCTGCGCGAGGCCTGGCCCTACCCGCTTGCGGTGGCGATTGGCGATGGCGTCACCGCCACCGTGCCCCTGCTGTGGGTCGTGATGATTTGCGCCACCTTCGCGCGACCAAACGGTCTGTTTGTCGCCCACTTTGGCTGGCCGCGCAGCCGCGTCGCGCGCGGCATGCGTTACTACCTGATGAGCATCGGTCTGATCGTGCCGCTAATCATGGCGCTGATCATGTTCGATAACCTCAATGACCGGGAGTTCTCCGGTTCGCTGGGCCGTCTCTGCTTTATCCTCATCTGCGGCGCGCTGGCAGTGGTGAAACTCAGCCTTAAACGCGCCGGCATTCCGCTGTATCTCGATAAGACGGGCAGCGGCGATAACATGCTCAACCGCATGCTGTGGAACCTGATGCTCTCCGCGCCTTTGGTGGCCATTCTGGCCGCAGCCGTGGGATATCTGGCAACCGCGCAGGCGCTGCTGGCACGTCTTGAAACCTCCGTCGCCATCTGGTTCCTGCTGCTGGTCGTCTACCATGTCATCCGCCGCGGAATGCTGATCCAGCGTCGTCGTCTGGCGTTTGACCGGGCCAAGCATCGCCGCGCCGAAATTCTGGCCCAGCGCGCACGCGGTGAAGAAGAGCCAAACCACGTCAACAGTACTGAAGGCACAACGGATGCCGACGACGTCGAAATCGATCTGGATACCATCAGTACCCAGTCATTGCGGCTGGTGCGTTCCATCCTGATGCTGGTTGCGCTGTTGTCAGTGATTTTTCTCTGGTCGGAAATACACTCGGCGTTTGGCTTCCTGGAGAACATCTCGTTGTGGGATGTGACGTCCACGGTGCAGGGCGTTGAAAGTCTGGAGCCGATAACCTTAGGTGCCGTTCTGATTGCGATTTTGGTTCTGATCATTACCACGCAGCTGATACGTAACTTCCCTGCTCTTCTGGAGCTGGCGCTGCTGCAGCACCTGGATTTAACCCCCGGCACCGGCTATGCCATTACCACCATCACCAAGTATCTGATCATGCTGTTTGGTGGGCTGGTTGGTTTCTCGATGATTGGTATTGAGTGGTCAAAACTGCAGTGGCTGGTCGCCGCCCTGACCGTGGGGCTGGGCTTTGGTCTGCAGGAGATTTTTGCCAACTTCGTTTCCGGTCTGATCATTTTGTTTGAGAAGCCGATCCGTATTGGCGATACAGTGACCATCCGCGATTTGACCGGTAGCGTCACGAAGATCAATACGCGTGCCACCACGATCAGCGACTGGGACCGTAAAGAGATCATCGTCCCGAACAAGGCGTTTATCACCGAGCAGTTTATCAACTGGTCGCTGTCAGATTCCGTTACTCGTGTGGTGCTGACCGTGCCGGCACCGTCTGATGCCAACAGCGAAGAGGTGACGCAGATCCTGTACACCGCGGCAGAGCGCTGCTCGCTGGTGATCGACAACCCGCCGCCGGAAGTATTCCTTGTGGATTTACAGCAGGGGATTCAGATCTTCGAGCTGCGTATCTACGCCGCCGAGATGGGACACCGCATGCCGTTACGCCATGAGATCCACCAGCTCATTCTGGCTGGCTTCCGCGAGCACGGGATTGATATGCCGTTCCCACCGTTCCAGATGCGTCTGGAAAGCCTCGGCGGGACTAAAACCTCAAGAACGCTGTCATCAGCGGGGCGCAAGCGCCCGGCAGGAAGTTTGTAATACTCGCCCCTCCCTTCGGGGAGGGGCGTTTTACCGCTACGCGACTTCCGCGACGTACGCCATCGAGCGACGACGATAATTTTCATAAATCCCCATCGCCAGCAGCGAGAAGAAGATCGGACCGCCAACCATCCACAGCGCGCTGTTCCAGTCACCTGCCTCAATGATGGGCTGGATCACGGTGAATATATTGGCAAACGCCACCACCAGCACCACCACCGTGGTTGCCAGCAGCGTTGTTGCGCGGGTTTTGAAAATTACGAACGGACGTTCCAGCCCCTGCTTCGCCTTAAAGAACGGGAACGCGAGCGTCAGGAACAGATACGGGAGCGTCATCGAGACGTTCGCCATCAGGGTCAGCTTGTTGTAAAACGCTGACGCCGTATCTCCACCAAACGACACCAGCAGAATGAAAACGCACACCAGCAGACACTGCATCCACATAGCGTTAGCGGGCATGCCGGTTGGATTCAACTGCGTCATGCGCGCTGGCCACAGCGCTTTTGGCGTACCCTGAATAATCGCTTTCAGCGGAGAGTAAATCAGCGTGAAGAACGCGCCCGTATACGCAAGGAACATCGACAGCCCGGTGATGCGCGCAAACCAAATGCCCATCATCGTCGACGCGTCCGGCGTCAGGTTCATCGCCTGCCCCAGCGTCATGCCCAGACTTTTCATCAGAACATAGGTGATGTTCCCGAGGTTGGTAGTGTTGTTGCTCAGTACCTGCTGCCAGTTGGTGCTGACGCCCCAGAGGAAAATCGCTAGCGAATAGCCAATGGAAATGACGATGGCGGCAAAAATAATGCCTTTCGCAAAATTCTTTTCCGGGTTCTCCGTCTTATCAACCAGGCCGCCTACGGCTTCAATACCGCCATAAGCGAAGATGGCAAATACCACGAAGGAGAGCATGGCGAGCCCGGACTGGTAGCTCGGATTTGGCGAGGAGGCAAAGTTCACCTCCTGCGCGAAATGACCACCGTTCAGGCACAGGATAGCGATGCTCGCCAGCAGCAGTACCAGATTCAATCCCATAACCGAGATCCCGCCCACAGCGGTAATCCGGGCTATTTTGTTGATGCCTTTAGACGCCACCAGCGTTACAACAACCATCCAGCAGACCGCCAGAATCCCCACCACCTGCGTAGAACTGAGGCCCGCCAGCGACCAGACCTGGGTTTTATCGGCACCGAACACAAACGTCGAGAATGGAACCCACACTTTCGCGGCCGTACTGACCATCCAGACGACGTAAGAGGAGAACCACATAAACGTGCCGATAAACGCATAGCGCGGGCCAACGCTGTTGTTCATCCACGAATAGATCCCGCCCTCTTCTTTGCGATAGGCCGATCCCATTTCCGCCATCATCAGCGCAAACGGAATGAAGAAGAATAGCGCAGAGACGATATAAAATGGCGTCGCGCTGTAGCCCATCAGGTAGAAGGCCGACGGGCTGTTGGCGAAGCCAAAGACCGAGGTAAAAATCATCAGGATGAGCCCGGTGAGGGTCATCTTTTTAAGTGACTGGGACATAGAACCATCCGAAGAGGAATTAAATTGCGCGGATGGTAGCAGAAGACCGGATGAATATTGTGTCTATAAGGGGCAAATTAAGAAAAAGACCCGTGTATAGAGAAAGTGGCAGTTTTTAATGTTGTTGTGCGGAAATGGAAAGGTTAATTGACAGGAATGGCAGGCCGGGTAAGCGCAACGCCACCCGGCATTTTATCAGGCGCGATCGACCGTAAAGGCAATCACATCGCCAAGCTGTTCTGCCCCCAGCGCCAGCATCACCAGACGGTCAACGCCCAGCGCCACACCAGAACAATCCGGCAGGCCGGCTTTTAACGCCTCCAGGAGGTTGGTATCAATCGGCTGCTGCGGCAGACCGCGCGCGGCACGCTTACGGTTATCCTGCTCAAAACGCTGCTGCTGTTCGCGCGCGTCAGTCAGTTCGTGGAAACCGTTCGCCAGCTCAATACCTTTATAATAAACCTCAAAACGTTCCGCCACGCGGTGGTCTTCGGTGCTGATCTGCGCCAGTGAAGCCTGGCTTGCCGGGAAGTGATAAACAAACGTCGGACGATCCTTGCCAATCTGCGGTTCCACGCCAAAGGTGAAAAGCAGCTGCAGCAGCGTATCGCGATCTTCCTCGGTATCCGCCACGTTGCTCAGATCCAGCTTTGCCGCCACTTCACGCAGTTGGGCCTTATCCGCTGACAGAGGATCGATTTCCAGACAACGCTGGAAAGCCTGCTGATAGGAGAGCGTTTCCGCTTCTGAGCAGTCCAGTACCTGCTGCAGCAGATCGTCCACCTCGTTCATCAGGCGATACATATCATAATGCGGGCGGTACCACTCCAGCATGGTGAATTCCGGGTTGTGGTGACGACCCATCTCTTCATTACGGAAGCTGCGGCACAGCTGATATACCGGACCGCAGCCCGCCGCCAGCAGGCGCTTCATGTGGTATTCCGGGCTGGTCATCAGATACAGATTCATACCCTGAGAATGGCCTGGGCCAACAAAACGGGTTTCAAACGGGACCAGATGAATATCCGTTACCGTTGCCTGACTCATGCACGGGGTTTCCACCTCCAGAACACCGCGGTCAGCAAAGAAGCGGCGGATCTCCGCCATTACTGCTGCGCGTTTTAACAGGTTTGGGATGGATGCGCTCGGCTGCCAGGTGGCCGTTTCGCTCATGAGTCATTCTCCGATTTTCAGACAAGGGCACGAAGTCTACTCGTAAGCTGGGGCGGAGACAAATTTTGCGCGGTAAAAGCGCCTTTTTCACTGCGAAGATAATAACGTGACGGAATACATCAATAACGATGATAAATCACCGCACTGAACAGCAAAAAAATCGAACACGTCAAATTTCCCCCACATCCATACGGTTATACTGTTTTACCCATAAAGGAGCAGTGGAATCGCTTTCGCAATTGTCCGCTCGGACAGGTGAGCTACCTTTAGTTCAACGCATTGCGGAAAAACAAAAATCTGGAGGAATGTCGTGCAAACTTTTCAAGCCGATCTTGCCGTAATAGGCGCTGGCGGAGCGGGATTACGCGCTGCAATTGCTGCAGCACAAGCTAATCCCAACGCTAAAATCGCACTGATTTCAAAAGTCTATCCCATGCGTAGCCATACGGTTGCTGCAGAAGGAGGATCCGCCGCCGTTGCGCAGGATCATGACAGCTTCGAATACCATTTCCACGACACGGTTGCAGGGGGCGACTGGCTTTGCGAGCAGGATGTCGTTGACTACTTCGTGCACCACTGTCCTACGGAAATGACCCAGCTTGAGCAGTGGGGATGTCCGTGGAGTCGACGTCCGGACGGCAGCGTCAACGTTCGCCGCTTCGGCGGAATGAAGATTGAACGCACCTGGTTCGCCGCCGATAAGACCGGCTTCCATATGCTGCACACCCTGTTCCAGACCTCCCTTCAGTTCCCGCAAATTCAACGCTTTGATGAACATTTCGTTCTCGACATTCTGGTCGATGACGGCGAGGCGCGCGGCCTGGTGGCGATGAACATGATGGAAGGCACGCTTGTCCAGATCCGCGCGAAAGCCGTGGTGATGGCAACAGGTGGTGCAGGCCGCGTTTATCGCTACAACACCAACGGCGGCATCGTCACCGGCGACGGCATGGGCATGGCGCTCAGCCACGGCGTGCCGCTGCGCGATATGGAGTTTGTGCAGTATCACCCAACCGGTCTGCCGGGCTCCGGCATTCTGATGACGGAAGGCTGCCGCGGTGAAGGCGGTATCCTGGTCAATAAAAACGGCTACCGCTATCTGCAGGATTACGGCATGGGCCCGGAAACCCCGCTCGGCGAGCCGAAGAACAAATACATGGAACTCGGTCCGCGCGACAAAGTGTCTCAGGCCTTCTGGCACGAATGGCGCAAAGGCAACACCATCTCCACGCCGCGCGGCGATGTGGTCTATCTCGACCTGCGTCACCTCGGCGAGAAGAAACTGCTGGAGCGTCTGCCGTTCATCTGCGAGCTGGCAAAAGCCTACGTGGGCGTTGACCCGGTGAAAGAGCCGATTCCGGTGCGTCCAACCGCGCACTACACCATGGGCGGTATCGAAACCGATCAGCAGTGCGAAACCCGCATCAAAGGACTGTTCGCCGTCGGCGAGTGTTCCTCTGTGGGCCTGCACGGTGCGAACCGTCTCGGGTCTAACTCGCTGGCAGAACTGGTCGTCTTTGGCCGCATGGCGGGCGAACGCGCAATGGAGCGGGCGGCTACCGCAGGTGAAGCCAACGGTGCCGCGCTGGATGCGCAGGTCGCAGACGTTGAAAAACGCCTGAAGGATCTGGTGAATCAGGAAGGTAACGAGAACTGGTCTAAGATCCGCGATGAAATGGGCCTGTCGATGGAAGAAGGCTGCGGTATCTACCGTACGCCGGAGCTGATGCAGAAAACCGTCGACAAGCTGGCAGAGCTGCAGGAGCGCTTCAAGCGCGTGCGCATCACCGACACCTCCAGCGTCTTCAACACCGACCTGCTCTACACCATCGAGCTGGGTCACGGTCTGAACGTCGCGGAATGTATGGCGCACTCCGCGCTGGCGCGTAAAGAATCGCGCGGCGCGCACCAGCGCCTTGATGAAGGCTGTACCGAACGAGATGACGTCAACTTCCTGAAACATACCCTCGCCTGGCGCGATGCGGATGGCACTACCCGTCTGGACTACAGCGACGTGAAAATCACCACGCTGCCACCGGCGAAGCGCGTTTACGGTGCAGAAGCAGAAGACGCCGAGAAGAAGGAGAAGGCGAATGGCTGAGATGCAAAAACTGAAAGTTGAAGTGGTGCGCTACAACCCGGAAGTGGACGCCGCACCGCACAGCGCTTTCTATGAAGTCCCTTATGACGAGCAAACCTCCCTGCTGGATGCGCTCGGCTATATCAAAGATAACCTGGCGCCAGACCTGAGCTACCGCTGGTCCTGCCGCATGGCCATCTGTGGCTCCTGCGGCATGATGGTCAACAAGGTGCCGAAGCTGGCCTGTAAGACCTTCCTGCGCGAGTACACCAAAGGCATTAAGGTTGAAGCCCTGGGCAACTTCCCGATTGAACGCGATCTGGTGGTCGATATGACCCACTTTATCGAAAGCCTGGAAGCCATTAAGCCGTACATCATTGGTAACCCACGCACGCCGGATCAGGGGCCAAACACCCAGACGCCGGCTCAGATGGAGAAATACCATCAGTTCTCCGGCTGCATCAACTGCGGCCTGTGCTACGCCGCCTGTCCACAGTTTGGCCTGAACAAGGAGTTCATTGGCCCGGCCGCCATTACCCTGGCGCACCGCTATAACGAAGACAGCCGTGACCACGGTAAAAAAGAACGTATGGCGCAGCTAAACAGCCAGAACGGCGTCTGGAGCTGTACCTTTGTGGGCTACTGCTCAGAAGTCTGTCCGAAGCACGTCGACCCGGCCGCCGCTATTCAGCAGGGTAAAGTGGAAAGCTCGAAAGACTTTCTTATCGCTACCCTGAAACCACGCTAAGGAGTGCATGATGACGACTAAACGCAAAGCCTATGTACGGCCAATGCCGTCCACCTGGTGGAAAAACCTGCCGTTTTATCGCTTCTATATGCTGCGTGAAGGCACGGCTGTACCGGCGGTCTGGTTCAGCCTTGAGCTGATGTACGGAGTTTTCGCCCTCAAACACGGTCCGGAAACCTGGGCCAGCTTTGTCGGTTTCCTGCAAAACCCGATCATCGTTGTGCTGAACCTGATCGTACTCGCGGCCGCGCTGCTTCATACCAAAACCTGGTTTGAACTGGCGCCAAAAGCGGCGAACATTATCGTTAAAGGCGAAAAAATGGGGCCAGAGCCGGTGATTAAAGGGCTCTGGGCAGTGACGATTCTGGTCACTGTGGTCATTCTGTTCGTCGCACTGTTCTGGTAAGGAGACACCTGTGATCAATCCAAATCCAAAACGTTCTGACGAGCCGGTCTTCTGGGGACTGTTCGGCGCAGGTGGCATGTGGAGCGCCATCATCGCGCCGGTCATTATCCTGCTGGTCGGCATTATGCTGCCGCTGGGGCTGTTCCCGGGCGATGCACTGGGCTACGAGCGCGTACTGGCCTTCGCGAGCAGTTTTATCGGCCGCGTGTTCATCTTCCTGATGATCGTCCTGCCGCTGTGGTGTGGTCTGCACCGTATTCACCATGCGATGCATGACCTGAAAATCCATGTACCGAACGGTAAATGGGTGTTCTACGGTCTGGCAACCATCCTGACCGTGGTGACGCTGATTGCGGTGGTCACCATCTGACGCTTCAGGCCCGCCATTCGGCGGGCCTTTTATTTCTGAATCTTCCCCACCAGCCACTGGGAAAACTCGCGCATTGCGGGGGTTTCTGCCCGCGATTGTAGTCGCGTCAGCCAGTAGCTGCCCAAGTCTATCTGCGTCGCAAACGGCTGCACGATACGCTCGCTGTTCAGCAAATGGCTAAACATATCGACAGGCGCGATGGCTATTCCCACGCCCGCCAGAGCGGCTTCCAGCATGGTCACGGACGAATCAAACACCATCACCCGGTGCGTCGGCGAGGGGGGATGTTCACCCGCGGCCTGCATCCATGCCGACCATTCGTCGCGCCGGTAGGAGCGCAGCAGGGTAAACTTCAGGATATCTGCCGGGCTTTTTAGGCAGGAGGCAATGTCGGGTGTACAGAGCGGAGACAGCGGCGCAGGGCAAAGGAATTCAGCATCGGTTCCATGCCACGCGCCGCCACCGTAGCGAATGGTGTAATCAAGCCCTTCAGCCGCCGGATCGACGCGATTGTTATGGGTAGAAAGTTGAAGATCAATATGCGGATAGCAGCGACGAAAGTCCGCAAGCTCAGAGAATAAAACCCCCGTGGCAAAGGTCCCTACCACACCTATTTTGAGCTTCTCCTGAGCGCGCTGGCTAGCAAAGCGATCCAGCATTCCGGCGATACGATCGAACGAATCGTTCAGCACCGGCAGTAAATTCTCGCCTTCTGTGGTCAACATCAGCCCACGGGAAACGCGAACGAACAGCTGGCAGTGCAGGTGCTGCTCCAGCGCCTTCACGTGTTGGCTAATGGCTGAATGGGTCACATTGAGCTCAATGGCAGCATGCGTAAAACTAAGATGCCTGGCGGCCGCTTCGAAAGCACGAAGCGAGTTGAGAGGGAGGTAGCTTCGTGTCATCTGTCGTTCCGTTAGAAAAATTAACAGCTAATGCTAAATTTAACCGTTTGTCAGCCACAGTCAAATCCCACAGACTACGCTCGTCTGATGGGCCCGGACACTCCCCTGAACCGCGATTATGGAAGATAACTGATGATCAAAAAATCCCTTTATTGCGCCCTGTTGCTCGGCGTTTCATGCTCCAGCCTTGCTGCGGCGATGTCAGAGAAACAGCTGGCTGACGTGGTGGAAAAAAGCATTACCCCCCTGATGAAAGCGCAGTCCATTCCGGGCATGGCGGTTGCCGTGATCTATCAGGGTCAGCCGCACTACTTTACCTTCGGTAAAGCCGATGTTGCGGCGAACAAATCTGTTACCCCGCAAACCCTGTTCGAACTGGGTTCTATCAGTAAAACTTTCACCGGCGTATTGGGTGGCGATGCCATTGCTCGCGGCGAGATTTCGCTGGACGATCCGGTAACCAAATACTGGCCTGAACTGACGGGCAAGCAGTGGCAGGGGATTCACCTGCTGGATCTGGCGACCTATACCGCAGGAGGGTTACCGCTCCAGGTGCCGGATGAGGCGACAGACAGCGCGTCGCTGCTGCACTTTTACCAGACATGGCAGCCGCAGTGGAAGCCGGGCACCACGCGACTGTATGCGAACACCAGCATCGGCCTGTTTGGCGCGCTGGCGGTTAAGCCTTCCGGCATGAGCTTTGAACAGGCCATGACTACGCGGGTCTTTAAACCGCTCGGGCTCGACCATACGTGGATCAACGTTCCGAAAGCGGAAGAGGCGCATTACGCCTGGGGATACCGTGACGGTAAAGCGGTACACGTGTCACCAGGCATGCTGGACGCCGAAGCCTATGGCGTGAAAACCAACGTGCAGGATATGGCGAGCTGGGTGATGGCCAATATGGCTCCGAATAACGTTCAGGATGCATCGCTTAAGCAAGGCATTACGCTGGCGCAGTCGCGCTACTGGCGCGTGGGGGCCATGTATCAAGGGTTAGGTTGGGAAATGCTTAACTGGCCGGTCGATGCCAAAACCGTGGTTGAAGGCAGTGACAATAAGGTCGCGCTGGCACCACAGCCTGCGAGAGAAGTGGATCCTCCGGCACCTCCGGTAAAAGCCTCATGGGTGCACAAAACCGGCTCCACCGGCGGGTTCGGCAGCTATGTGGCCTTTATCCCGGAGAAGCAGCTTGGCATCGTGATGCTGGCGAACAAGAGCTATCCGAACCCGGCACGCGTTGAGGTGGCATACCGTATCCTCGACGCGCTGCAGTAAAACATTGCCGGGTGGCGCTAACGCTTACCCGGCCTACAAAATCCACGGGATGGTCACCCGGCGAAACACACCGCACAAAAACCACATTTTCCTTGCTGTAATCTACACTTAACAGAAAACAGTAAGGAAACACCTATGCGCATTCTGCCTGTTATCGCCGCAGTGACAGCCGCGTTTTTAGTGGTTGCCTGCAGTTCCCCTACCCCACCATCCGGCGTTACCGTCGTCACGCCTTTCGATTCACAACGCTTCCTTGGAACCTGGTATGAAATCGCCCGAATGGATCATCGGTTCGAGCGCGGTTTAGAAAAAGTCACAGCACATTACAGTTCAATGGATGACGGCGGTATTCAGGTCGTTAACCGTGGTTACAACCCGGACCGGGCGATGTGGCAACAGTCGGTTGGCAAGGCGTACTTCACTGGCGACGCGAGCCGTGCCGCGTTGAAAGTCTCTTTCATCGGCCCGTTCTACGGGGGATATAACGTGATTGCACTCGACAGAGAATATCGTCACGCGTTAGTGTGCGGGCCGGATCGCGACTACCTGTGGATACTCTCCCGCACACCGACCATTTCACCTGAAATGAAACAGCAGATGCTGGACGTGGCGACCCGGCAAGGGTTTGATGTATCGAAATTAGTTTGGGTCAAACAGCCGCATTAATGCGTGCTGAGCTTCAGGCCAACGATCCCGGCAACAATCAGGGCGAGGCTGGCAATACGCGCCAGACTCGCTGACTCTCCCAGCAACAGAATGCCGGTGATGGCCGCGCCTACCGCTCCAATTCCAGTCCAGACCGCATAAGCCGTCCCAACAGGCAGGGTACGCATTGCCCATGACAGCATGACAATACTGACAATCATTGCGGTAACGGTAATGACGCTGGGCGTCAGGCGGGTAAAACCGTGGGTATATTTCAGACCAATTGCCCAAACCACTTCGAGCAAACCGGCAATGAAAAGAATAATCCAGGACATTTCAGGCTCCTTAACTTAAGTACAAGTTGGGGCCGTCCCCGGTGAAAGAAGCGCTTACGGGTCGTCCCGAAAGGCAGAGATTACGCTCAATATTTTGGATAGAGTGCGCTTTTTTTTCAATCCTTTTGTGCTGAATATGTTAAGGCAAGAAATAGCCGCAGTATGGCGCGAAGTTCAGGCATTTATCACTCATCCGACTTCTCTATGATGATGTGCTTTCTGATGGCAGGAAGCCAAACCACTAGCCGACTGCGAATCCAATATGTTCAAAATTCTTTTGATTGACCGTTGCCACTTCACCCGCACGGGTTTTGAAGCATGGCTCAATCATTCTGGTCTTTTTCCGGGTCACTTCGTCGTGACCGGGTTGAATAATCTCTTCCTCGCCAGAGAGCATATCCTCCAGTGGAAACCGACACTGGTTATCGCTGACCTACACGGTTTTCGACACGATTTTCATCATTTTCAGCAACTTTCTTCCCTGATGGTTGCCAGCGAAACGCAGCCCTTTATTTTACTCCAGTCGGGCGAAGAGCAAGGCATGACCAACTACCTGACACAATTTCCGGTATGGGCTTCACTGTTAAAAAATGCCGATCTGGAAGAGGTCGCGATGGTGATTAATGACGCGCTGACGTCATGCGCAAGCGTTGAAGTGCCGCAGATTGCGGCCCCGCTGCTGACACGTCAGGAGGAGAAAGTGCTAACGCTGTGGATGGACGGCGCGAGCAACCAGAAGATTGCCAGCCATTTAAGTATTAACGGAAAAACGGTTTATACCTACAAACGCAATATCAGGATGAAGCTGCATATGGACACGCGCTATTCACCGTTTTTATCCCTGCAGGAAGCAGAGAATTGACGGTACGGTAAGAGTAGTGCGCCGTACCGTCAGTGCGTCATTAGTTCTGAGCTTTGGTGGCTGCACCAGAAATAGCATTGCCACCATCGGAGATATCTTCCCCTACACCGCGGGTGGTATTACATGCAGTCAGTACAGAAGAAAGCACCAGAACAGAAAAGATCGCTGCAATTGTTTTCTTAACCATAATATCTTCCTTTTATAGCCAAAGTTGTTTTGTGTATAGCAACTTAAGGATAGACAAGATCCCGTCATTTGACGGCGCAGGAAGCATTTTTAAGAAAATTAGACGAAATTAGCTGGCTGCATTAGAAATGACGTGGCCAAGATCTTTGATGTCTTCACCCACGCCGCGCGCGGTGTTGCATCCAGAAAGGATTGCGCTGGTCAGCGCTAACAGAAGCAGAATTTTAACGGTACGTTTCATCATCCCTGCCTGCAAAAATCAGGCGCAGCGGGCGCTGCGCCTTCAGTCATGACGTAAATTACTTCACGCGGGACACGTATTCGCCGGAGCGGGTATCCACTTTGATCACTTCGCCAGTCTGTACGAACAGCGGAACTTTAACCACTGCGCCGGTAGACAGTTTAGCTGGCTTACCGCCGGTACCTGCGGTGTCACCTTTCAGACCTGGATCGGTTTCAACGATTTCCAGTTCTACGAAGTTTGGTGGGGTCACAGCGATAGGCTGGCCGTTCCACAGGGTCACGATGCACTCAGCCTGATCCAGCAGCCATTTAGCGCTGTCGCCTACAGCTTTCTCATCAGCAGACAGCTGTTCGAAAGTAGAGTTGTTCATGAAATGATAGAACTCACCGTCGTTGTACAGATAGGTCAGGTTCATATCAACAACATCAGCGCCTTCAGCAGAGTCAGTAGACTTGAAGGTTTTCTCAACACGGGTACCGGTCAGCAGGCGGCGCAGCTTAACGCGTGCGAATGCCTGGCCTTTACCTGGTTTAACGAATTCGCTGGCTTCAACCGCGTACGGTTCGCCGTCCATCATGATTTTAAGACCAGCACGAAAATCGTTGCTATAGTACGTTGCCATAAGGCCCTCTAAATTTGTTAACTGGTAGCTAAGCCACAAAATGGCGCATATTGTAACCCTAAACACCCCGTCCAGAGAAGATTGGTTATCGCAACTTGCCGATGTAATCACCAGTCCTGATGAATTGCTGCGTCTTTTAGACCTCGATCAACACGAAGAGTTGCTTGCAGGCCGCGAGGCAAAGCGCCTTTTTGCCCTGCGCGTTCCCCGTGCGTTTGTGGCGCGGATGGAGAAAGGCAACCCCGACGATCCGCTATTAAAACAAACGCTTACTTTGCAGGATGAGTTTGTCACCGCGCCGGGTTACAGCACCGATCCGCTGGAAGAACAGAACAGCGTGGTGCCGGGTTTACTGCACAAGTACCTCAACCGCGCCCTGCTGCTGGTAAAAGGCGGCTGTGCGGTAAATTGTCGTTATTGCTTCCGTCGGCACTTCCCGTATGCCGACAATCAGGGCAATAAACGCAACTGGCAGGTCGCGCTGGACTATATCGCCGCCCATCCTGAGCTGGATGAGATTATTTTTTCCGGCGGCGACCCGCTGATGGCGAAAGATCACGAGCTGGACTGGCTGCTGACGCAGCTGGAAGCCATCCCGCATATTAAGCGTCTGCGCATTCACAGCCGTTTGCCGATTGTTATTCCGGCGCGGATCACCGATGGACTGGTTTCCCGCCTTGAGCAGTCGCGTTTACAGGTGCTGCTGGTGAACCATATCAACCACGCAAACGAAATTGACGATGAATTTCGTGCAGCGATGGCGCGTCTGCGTAAAGCAGGCGTGACGCTGCTGAACCAGAGCGTGCTGCTGCGCGGCGTAAATGATAGCGCCCGCGTGCTGGCAGATTTGAGCAATGCATTATTTGATGCGGGCGTGATGCCCTATTACCTGCACGTACTGGATCGCGTCCAGGGCGCTGCACATTTCATGGTGACGGATGAAGAAGCCCGGCAGATTATGCGCGAACTGTTAACGCTGGTTTCAGGCTATATGGTGCCGAAGCTGGCACGCGAGATTGGCGGCGAGCCGAGCAAGACGCCGCTGGATTTGCAGCTGCGGCAGAACTAAAAAGGCAGGTGGCGCTACGCTTCCCTGCCCTATGGGGTCCGGGCGCAGCGCCATCAGCAAGTTAACTCAGTTCGGGCACTTATAGACCTGGCCGTTCATCTGGCTGGCGGTCGGGACGAAGCTTGATAGCATCCCCTGCGTTGGGCTGCTCACGCCGTAAATCACGTTACCGCCCATTGCCGCAGCCTGGTTACGCAGGGCATTCGCCGCACCGCGCATAGAGCCACCTTCTTCGCCATGCTGACCTGACATCCAGTTGCTTTGCTCACCGGTTGCCGTGCCTAACAGCTGGCATTCACTGCCCGGCTTATCTTCCACAAAGCGAACGCCCTGGCCCGCTGCCGACAGCTCATTGCTGGAGCTACAACCCGCCAGCAGCAACGCTGCCCCTACAATCCCTGCACAGACTTTTACGCGCATGTTATTCCTCGTTTTCAATAAGCTGGACAGTAGTTGTCCGTGTGTAAATCTTATACCTAAAAGATGACCAAAAGAAAAACCCCCGAGCATTTCTGCCCGGGGGTTTTTCACATTCTAAGAGGTAAAGCGCACGATTACATCATGCCGCCCATACCGCCCATGCCGCCCATACCAGCAGCACCTAAGTCAGGCGCGTCGCCTTTTGGCAGGTCGGTCACCATGCACTCGGTGGTGATCATCAGGCCAGCAACAGAAGCCGCGTACTGCAGAGCAGAACGAGTTACTTTTGTTGGGTCCAGGATACCGAAGTCGATCATGTTGCCGTATTCTTCAGTTGCTGCGTTGTAACCGTAGTTACCTTCGCCCGCTTTCACGTTGTTGGTCACAACAGATGGCTCTTCACCGGCGTTGGACACGATCTGACGCAGAGGTGCTTCCATTGCGCGCAGCGCAACTTTGATACCTACGTTCTGATCTTCGTTCTGTGCGGTCAGGCCAGCCAGCTTAGCGGCAACACGCACCAGCGCAACACCACCACCAGCAACCACGCCTTCTTCTACCGCAGCACGGGTCGCGTGCAGGGCATCGTCAACGCGTGCTTTTTTCTCTTTCATTTCAACTTCGGTCGCTGCACCGACTTTGATTACCGCAACGCCGCCAGCCAGTTTCGCTACGCGCTCCTGCAGTTTTTCACGGTCGTAGTCAGAAGTTGCTTCTTCGATCTGCTTACGGATCTGACCAACGCGGCCCTGAATAGCGGCTTCTTCACCCACGCCATCGATGATGGTGGTGGTGTCTTTGTTGATCACAACGCGTTTCGCCTGGCCGAGGTCTTCCAGGGTCGCTTTTTCCAGCTCCATACCGATCTCTTCAGAGATCACGGTACCGCCGGTCAGGGTAGCGATATCCTGCAGCATCGCTTTACGGCGATCGCCGAAGCCAGGTGCTTTAACCGCAGCCACTTTCACGATGCCGCGCATGGTGTTAACCACCAGGGTCGCCAGCGCTTCGCCTTCAACATCTTCAGCGATGATAACCAGCGGCTTGCCTGCTTTCGCAACGGCTTCCAGCACTGGCAGCATTTCGCGGATGTTGGAGATTTTCTTGTCAGCCAGCAGGATGAACGGGCTTTCCAGCTCAACAGCGCCAGTCTCTGGCTTGTTGATGAAGTATGGGGACAGGTAACCGCGGTCGAACTGCATACCTTCAACCACGTCCAGTTCGTCTTCCAGACCGGTACCGTCTTCAACGGTGATCACGCCTTCTTTACCGACTTTGTCCATCGCTTCTGCGATCAGTTTACCTACGGTTTCGTCGGAGTTAGCGGAGATGGTACCAACCTGAGCAATAGCTTTAGAGTCAGAGCACGGTACGGACAGCGCTTTCAGTTCTTCAACAGCGGATGCGACAGCTTTGTCGATACCACGTTTCAGATCCATTGGGTTCATGCCCGCAGCAACGGCTTTCAGACCTTCAGTGATGATAGCCTGTGCCAGTACGGTCGCGGTGGTGGTACCGTCGCCTGCAGCGTCGTTCGCTTTAGAGGCCACTTCTTTCACCATCTGCGCGCCCATGTTTTCGAACTTGTCTTCCAGCTCGATTTCACGTGCAACAGAAACACCATCTTTGGTGATGGTTGGCGCGCCGAAGGATTTGTCCAGCACTACGTTACGACCTTTCGGACCCAGGGTCACTTTCACTGCGTCTGCCAGTACGTTTACGCCGCGGAGCATTTTTACACGAGCGTCGTTACCGAATTTTACGTCTTTAGCTGCCATGTTCTTATTTCCTCAAATTCGTACAGTTTCGTGCGTAAATTACGCTTCAACAATTGCCAGAATGTCGCTCTCGGACATGATCAACACTTCTTCATTGTCGATCTTCTCGGATTTCACGCCGTAGCCATCGTTGAAAATGACGATGTCACCAACTTTAACGTCCAGCGGCTGCACAGTTCCGTTTTCCAGGATGCGGCCCTTACCGACAGCGATGATTTCGCCACGCGTTGATTTGGCTGCCGCAGAACCGGTCAGAACGATGCCGCCAGCAGACTTGGTTTCAACTTCTTTACGTTTGACGATCACACGATCATGTAACGGACGAATACTCATTGATAGCTCTCCTTTGAGAAAGTCATTATCAGTTATGGATGACGCCGGGCCGCACGCGGTTTTCCGGCTAGTGCCCTGAGAGATGGGGATAGCTTTTTCCCCCTTCAAGGGGGAATCGAAAAAAAATTTGCGAAAGTGTTACCATCGCCTCTCTTTTGTTGGTGGCAGGACGATGGAAATGAGTGGACTCAAGCAGGAGTTGGGGCTGGCACAGGGCGTTGGCTTACTCTCCACCTCCTTGTTAGGCACGGGCGTGTTTGCCGTACCCGCCCTGGCAGCGCTGGTGGCGGGAAATAACAGCCTGTGGGCATGGCCTGTGTTGATTGTGCTGGTTTTCCCGGTGGCAATTGTCTTCGCCATCCTCGGACGGCATTTTCCCAGCGCGGGCGGCGTGGCGCATTTTGTCGGCATGGCGTTTGGTCCGCGCCTTGAGCGCGTCACCGGCTGGCTGTTTCTCTCCGTCATTCCCGTTGGCCTTCCTGCGGCGTTGCATATTGCGACCGGCTTTGGTCAGGCGCTGTTTGGCTGGCACAACGAGCAGTTGTTGCTGGCCGAACTGGGCACGCTGGCTCTCGTCTGGTGGGTGGGCTCGCGCGGAGCCAGCTCCAGCGCCAACCTGCAGACGCTGGTTGCGGTGCTGATTGTCGCGCTCGTGGCCGCTATCTGGTGGGCGGGCGACATCACAATCAAAGAAATTCCCTTTCCGGCGGTAACGGACGTCGACCATTCACAGCTTTTCGCCGCGCTCTCCGTCATGTTCTGGTGTTTTGTGGGCCTGGAAGCCTTTGCCCATCTGGCGTCGGAATTTAAGCAGCCTGAGCGCGATTTCCCCCGCGCGCTGATGATTGGCTTGCTGCTGGCGGGTACGGTCTATTGGGCGTGCACCGTGCTGGTATTACACTTCGACGCGTTCGGTGCGGATCTCGCCGCTGCTGCATCGCTGCCGGGTATCGTGGTGGAACTGTTCGGCGTGAAAGCGCTGTGGGTCGCCTGCGTCATCGGCTATCTGGCCTGTTTTGCCAGCCTGAATATCTATATCCAGAGCTTTGCCCGGCTGGTGTGGTCGCAGGCGCTCGACAAACCTGAGAATCGCCTCGCGCGCCTGTCTAAACGCCAGCTTCCGCTGAATGCCCTGAATGCCGTACTGGGCTGCTGCGTCCTGAGCTCGCTGTGCATTTACGCGCTGGATATCAATCTGGACGCGCTGATTATCTATGCCAACGGCATTTTCATCATGATCTACCTGCTGTGCATGCTGGCGGGTTGTCGTCTGCTGAAAGGTCGCTATAAAGCGCTGGCGGTCGTCGGGGGCGTGCTTTGCCTTCTGCTGCTGGCGATGGTGGGATGGAAGAGTCTGTACGCGATTGCCATGCTGGCAGGGCTGTGGCTGTTTTTGCCGAAGCGCGGCGCGCGCTGGTAGGCCCGGTAGCGAAGCGCCACCGGGCAAAAAAATCACCGATCGTCTTTATGGTCTAAACGGTCGCGCTGGTCATCCTTGCGCTGATACTCCCCTTCAAAGGTATCGCCCGGCCCGGTGCTGAACCCACCACCCGGCATGCGGCTGAAACGCAGATGCGGCAGCAGCTTCATGGTCAGGTGCTTCTGCACCGGCGGTAACAGCAGCAACAGGCCGAGGAAATCGGTGAAGAACCCCGGCAGGATCAGCAGCAGGCCCGCAATAATCAGCGATACGCTTTTGATCATCTCGGCTGCCGGGCTTTCGCCCGCAGCCATCTTCTGCTGCATTAACAGGAAATTTTTGAAACCCTGATTACGCACCAGCGACATGCCGATGACGGAGGTGAAGATCACCAGAATCAGCGTCAGCAGGACGCCCAGCACGTGGGCAACCTGAATGAAAATGGAAATCTCAATGTAAACATAGAGAAAGAAAGCAATAAACGGTATCCAGCGCACTGGCATCTCCTGTAGGGCAGGCGCCATCTGGCCCCTGTCTGAATGTGTTCGCAAAACGCGTTTTTTAGAGATGGCGACGGTTAGCCAAAATTCAATCGGTTTGCACGGATATTTTTTTTGGAAATATTAAAGCGGTGACCCATTTCACAGATTAATAATTATCATGGAATCGGCTCGATAATAAGTGATCCAGCTTACGGCAATTCGCTATCATCAGCATATGATCTCGAGCATCTGGCCGATTGAGGGAATAATCGTCGGTCAGAAAATATTCAAAACCACATATATACTGTGTGTTTAGTACAATCCATCGGCAGCTTGAAAAGAAGGTTCACATGTTAAACAACATTCGTATCGAAGAAGACTTGTTGGGTACCAGGGAAGTTCCAGCGGATGCCTACTACGGTGTTCACACTCTGAGAGCGATTGAAAACTTCTACATCAGCAACAGCAAAATCAGCGACATCCCTGAATTTGTCCGTGGCATGGTGATGGTGAAGAAAGCCGCAGCACTGGCAAACAAAGAGCTGCAAACCATTCCTAAAAGCGCTGCAAATGCGATTATCGCCGCGTGCGATGAAGTGCTGAACAACGGCAAATGCATGGACCAGTTCCCGGTTGACGTCTACCAGGGCGGCGCGGGCACCTCCGTCAACATGAATACCAACGAAGTGCTGGCAAACATTGGCCTGGAGCTGATGGGTCACCAGAAAGGTGAATACCAGTACCTCAACCCGAATGACCACGTTAACAAGTGTCAGTCTACCAACGACGCTTACCCAACCGGCTTTCGCATCGCGGTTTATGCTTCTGTGGTGAAACTGGTAGACGCGATCAACCAGTTGGGCGATGGCTTCCAGCGTAAAGCGGTTGAGTTCCAGGATATCCTGAAAATGGGTCGTACCCAGTTGCAGGATGCAGTACCCATGACCCTCGGTCAGGAATTCCACGCGTTTAACGTGCTGCTGAATGAAGAGACCAAAAACCTGCTGCGCACCTCTGAGCTGCTGCTCGAAGTGAACCTGGGCGCAACCGCCATCGGTACACGCCTGAACACGCCAGACGGCTATCAGCAGCTGGCGGTACAGAAGCTGGCTGAAGTCTCTAACCTGGCCGTTGTCCCTGCGGAAGACCTGATTGAAGCGACGTCCGACTGCGGCGCATACGTCATGGTTCACAGCGCCCTGAAACGTCTGGCGGTGAAACTGTCCAAAATCTGTAACGACCTGCGCCTGCTCTCCTCGGGCCCGCGCGCGGGTCTGAACGAGATCAACCTGCCAGAACTGCAGGCCGGTTCGTCCATCATGCCAGCCAAGGTGAACCCGGTTGTGCCGGAAGTGGTCAATCAGGTTTGCTTCAAAGTCATTGGTAACGACACCACCGTGACCATGGCCTCTGAAGCCGGTCAGCTGCAGCTGAACGTGATGGAGCCAGTGATTGGCCAGGCGATGTTTGAATCTATTCACATCCTGACCAACGCCTGCTATAACCTGCTGGAAAAATGCATCAACGGCATCACCGCGAATAAAGAAGTGTGTGAAGGTTACGTCTATAACTCCATCGGGATCGTCACCTACCTCAACCCGTTCATCGGCCACCACAACGGCGATATCGTCGGTAAGATTTGTGCCGAAACCGGTAAGAGCGTGCGTGAGGTCGTGCTTGAGCGCGGACTGTTGACCGAAGCCGAGCTGGACGATATCTTCTCGGCCCAGAACCTGATGCACCCGGCGTATAAAGCGAAACGATATACCGATGAAAGCGAACAGTAACAGTTCAGGCTAAGCTTCCGAAAGGCACGTCACTTGTGACGTGCCTTTTTTCTTTTTAAGCATTACCAATTACACAACATTTCAATATCAACTTGTTAATAAACAAGGAAGGCACTTATGTTTGGAGCAGAACTCGTCATCGTCTTGTTGGCGATTTATTTGGGCGCACGACTCGGGGGGATCGGCATCGGTTTTGCCGGCGGTCTCGGGGTGCTCGTTCTTACCCTTATCTTTCAGATCAAACCCGGCGCAATCCCTTTTGACGTTATCGAAATCATCATGGCAGTTATTGCCGCTATCGCGGCCATGCAGGTCGCAGGCGGTATGGACTACCTGGTGAGCCTGGCGGAGCGTATGCTGCGCCGCCATCCAAAATACATTACCTTCCTTGCCCCACTGGTGACCTGGTTTATGACCATTCTCGCCGGTACGGGCCACACCGCTTTTTCTACGCTGCCAGTGATTACTGAAGTGGCGAAGGAACAAGGCATTCGCCCGTCTCGACCGCTCTCTATTGCCGTCGTCGCGTCCCAGATTGCGATTACCGCCTCACCGATTTCCGCTGCGGTGGTCTTCTTCGCCGGTATCCTTGAGCCGATGGGCGTTAGCTATCTGACGCTGCTGGCGATCTGTATCCCGGTGACGCTGATTGCGGTGATGATCACCGCGGTGCTGTGTAACTTCCTCGGTGCTGAGCTGAAAGACGATCCGGTTTATCAGGAACGCCTTGCCAAGGGTGAAGTGAAGTTGCGCGGTAGCCAGGTCTTCGAGCTGAAGCCACACGCAAAACGCTCCGTGCTGCTGTTCCTGATCGGTATTGTCGCCGTGATGTTCTACGCGACCGCCATCAGCGACACCGTAGGGCTGATTCAGAACCCGGTCCTGCCGCGTAACGAAGCAATTGTGGTGTTCATGCTGACCATCGCAACGCTGATTAGCATCACCTGTAAAATCGACACCAGCGAAGTGCTGAACGCCAGCACCTTCAAATCCGGTATGAGCGCCTGCGTCTGCGTGCTGGGCGTGGCCTGGCTCGGTGACACCTTCGTGAAAGCGCACATCAGTGACATCCAGACCGTTGCGGGCGACCTGCTGCACAACTATCCGTGGCTGCTGGCGGTAGTGCTGTTCTTTGCCGCGACCCTGCTCTACTCTCAGGCCGCCACCACCAAAGCGCTGATGCCTGCGGCACTGATGCTGGGTGTGACGCCGCTGACGGCGATTGCCTCTTTCGCGGCGGTTTCTGCGCTGTTCGTACTCCCAACCTACCCAACCCTGCTGGCGGCGGTTGAAATGGATGACACCGGCTCCACCCGTATCGGTAAGTACGTGTTTAACCACGCGTTCCTGATCCCGGGCGTCGTCGCCATTACGCTTTGCGTGATCCTCGGCTTTATCATCGGCGGCGTTGTGCTGTAAACGAATTGCCGTTGTAAAAATAGTTAAAATCGGGCCGCTCTGCGGCCCGTTTCATTAATGACCAACCGCCTTGCGTGATATAGTGAAGACTTTCGTGATGAGGAGGTCGACTTGTGAACACGCCTGATGCTGTTGTCGTACTGTGTACCGCCCCTGATGAAGCCTCTGCCCAGGATCTCGCCGCCAAAGTGCTGGCCGAAAAACTGGCTGCCTGCGTGACGCTCCTCCCCGGTGCCACCTCCCTTTATTACTGGGAAGGCAAGCTGGAGCAGGAGTACGAAGTTCAGATGTTGCTCAAAACCAATCTGGCGAATCAGCAGGCGCTACTCGACTGCCTCAAATCTCATCATCCTTACCAAACTCCGGAACTGCTGGTGCTGCCAGTGGTCCATGGCGATAACGACTATCTCACATGGCTCAACGCTTCCTTACGCTGATCCTGCTGCTGTGCAGCACGTCAGCTTTTGCCGGGTTGTTTGACGCGCCCGGCCGTTCGAACTTTATTCCTGCCGACCAGGCGTTCGTTTTCGACTTTCAACAAAACCAGCACGATCTCAATCTTACCTGGCAGGTGAAAGAGGGTTATTACCTCTACCGCAAGCAGGTGAGCATTACGCCTGCCCGGGCTAAGGTGGGCGCACTGCAGATGCCCGCGGGCGAGTGGCACGAGGACGAGTTCTACGGTAAGAGTGAAATCTACCGCCAGCGCTTAAGCGTGCCCGTTACGGTGAATAAGGCCGATAAAGGCGCAACGCTGACGGTGACGTATCAGGGCTGCGCCGACGCGGGATTCTGCTATCCGCCGGAAACGAAGGTCGTGCCCCTCAGCGAAGTGAAAGCCGCCGCCGCTATTTCCCCTCTCCCCTCAGGGGAGAGGGCCAGGGTGAGTGGGGAAGGAGAAGGCGAAGCCGCATCAGACCTTCCATTCTCGGCGCTGTGGGCCTTACTGATTGGCATCGGCATCGCCTTTACGCCATGCGTCCTGCCAATGTACCCGCTTATTTCAGGCATCGTGCTGGGAGGCAAACAACGCCTCTCCACGGCCCGTGCGTTACTGCTGGCGTTCATTTACGTGCAGGGTATGGCGCTCACCTACACCGCGCTCGGCCTCGTCGTCGCCGCTGCCGGATTGCAGTTCCAGGCTGCCCTTCAGCACCCTTACGTGCTTATAGGCCTCTCTGCGGTGTTTATCCTGCTGGCGCTGTCGATGTTTGGCCTGTTCACGCTGCAGCTGCCCTCCTCGCTGCAAACTCGCTTAACGCTGATGAGTAACCGTCAGCAGGGCGGATCGGCAGGCGGAGTGTTCGCGATGGGCGCGATAGCAGGGCTGATCTGCTCCCCCTGCACCACCGCGCCGCTGAGCGCCATCCTGCTGTACATCGCCCAGAGCGGCAATATGTGGCTCGGCGGCGGGACGTTGTACCTCTATGCACTCGGCATGGGCCTGCCACTGATTCTGGTGACGGTGTTTGGCAACCGTCTGTTGCCGAAGAGTGGCCCGTGGATGGAGACGGTAAAAACCGCGTTTGGCTTTGTGATCCTGGCGTTGCCTGTGTTCCTGCTGGAGCGTATTGTCGGTGACGCCTGGGGCATTCGCCTGTGGGCAATGCTCGGCGTGGCCTTCTTCGCGTGGGCATTTATCGTCAGCCTGGGGGCAAAAAAAGCGTGGATGCGCATGGTGCAAATTATTCTGCTGGCTGCCGCGCTGGTGAGCGTACGTCCGCTACAGGATTGGGCGTTCGACTCACCCGTTAGCCAGACGCAGGCGCACCTGAATTTCACGCAGATTAATAACGTGGATGAACTCAACGCCGCCCTGACGCAAGCCAAAGGCAAACCGGTGATGCTCGATCTCTATGCCGACTGGTGTGTCGCCTGTAAAGAGTTTGAAAAATACACCTTTAGCGATCCACAGGTACAACAAGCTCTGAAAGAAACTGTCCTTCTCCAGGCGAATGTGACGGCCAATAATGCGCAGGACAAAGCGCTGCTAAAACAACTTAACGTTCTTGGGCTGCCAACGATTCTGTTCTTCAATGAGCAAGGCGAAGAGCAGCCGATGCAGCGTGTAACCGGGTTTATGGATGCAACGGCGTTCAGCGCGCATTTGCGCAATCGCCAACCGTAAACAACACTCTAAACGGGACAAACCGTTGGGCATAACGGAGGAGAAAACCGTGCAACGTGAAGACGTACTGGGACAAGCCCTGCAATTACTTGAGATTCAAGGGATCGCCAGCACCACGCTTGAGATGGTCGCCGACCGTATCGATTACCCTCTGGACGAGCTTACCCGCTTCTGGCCCGATAAAGAGGCGCTGCTCTATGACGCCCTGCGCTATCTCAGCCAGCAGGTGGATATCTGGCGCAGGCAGTTGATGTTGAATGAAGAGCTCACGGCAGAGCAAAAGCTGCTGGCTCGCTATACCGCTCTGACGGAATGCGTCAGCAACAACCGTTATCCGGGCTGTCTGTTCATTGCCGCCTGCACTTATTTTCCCGACCCAGGCCATCCTATCCACCAGTTGGCGGATCAGCAAAAACGGGCTGCGCATGACTTCACCCACGAGCTGCTGACCACGCTGGAAGTCGATGACCCGGCGATGGTGGCGAAGCAGATGGAGCTGGTGCTGGAGGGTTGCCTGAGCCGCATGCTGGTGAACCGTAGCCAAGCCGACGTGGATACCGCTCACCGTCTGGCGGAGGACATTCTGCGATTCGCTCAATGCCGTATGGGCGGAGCACTGACCTAAGCCAGGATGCCCGCCCAGGCAGAGACGAGAAGACACAGCGCCATCAGGCGCTGAAACCGCACCATCGCCACGGTGGTGCGAAAAATTCGGTTCACCGCTTTACCCAACCACGCCCAGCACATCAAACAGACTATTGAGATCAGCAGAAACCATAGCGCCATTAGCGCAATATCCCGCAATGCATGGTCGCCAGCAGGGGCAAACAGACTGACGACCGCCAGCGCCATCATCCAGGTTTTGGGGTTCACGATCTGCAGCAGCGCCGCCGCCTGAGCGGTGAATCGGATACGGTTCTCAGCGGAAAGACGGGCGGCCGGAGCGCGAAACAGCTGCCAGCTCATCCAGCTTAGCCACAGCACGCCTGCCCAGCTCATTATCTGACGTATCAGAGGATACTGACGCAGCACTTCTCCTGCGCCCGCGCCTGATACCAGCACGATCGCACTGGCCGCGATACACCCGCCCAGAATAGAAGGTAGGGTATTTTTTACGCCAAAGTGCTGGCTGTTCGTCAGCACCAGGATATTGGTTGGCCCCGGCGTAATGGAGGCGACAAATGCGAACAACAGAAAGGGTATCAAACTCACAGGTGGCTCCTTTTTATTAGAGCCATGAATGTGCCGTTATTTTTTGGAAACGTCTGGAAGGTTTGTGCACAACCGGCGGTAGTGTGCAGGAGAGATACGGTAAGCCCGTTGAAACCATCGCCCCAGATGGCTTTGATCGGCAAAACCCACTGCGGCAGCTACATCTACGGGCTGGTCGCCGCGCGCCAGCAGCTGTCGGGCCTTTGCCAGACGCAGCTGAATAAGCCACGCGTGGGGCGCCAGGTTGAACTCGCGCTTGAAACAGCGCGTCAGGGTAAAGCGATCCGTGCCCGTCTCGCGCGCAAGGTCTGACAGCCCGACGTTCTCACCGATATGGGCATAGAGATAGTCGCGCGCACGATGCGCCACGGCAGCGCTTTGTAACTGCGACGGCAATTTCTTACGCCAGTGACAATGGGCGGTGATCCGGGAGAGCAGATTATCCATTGTGCTCTGCTGAACGATTTTCATCTCGTCATTATGCAGGGTAGAGAATGTCTCACCGATAGCGCGCACCAGCTGCGGCTCCCGCGTCAGCGTTTGGGCAAAGTGGAGTGAATAACTCCCGGGAGTCGATTCGTAGAGCCCCTGTAGCGCATGGGTAAGCCAGCGCTCATCAAGATAGAAGGTCAGATAGGTAAAACCGCCCTCTACAGGCGCATCTCCGTCGTGAATTTCTCCAGGCTCGAGGAGAAATGCGTCGCCCGGCTGGCTACGATGACGCTCACGGCGGCAATGAAACTGCTGCGTGCCGGAGAGGGTTATCCCTACCAGATAGCTATCGTGCCAGTGCGGATCAAAGGCATGCCCTTCGAAATGCGCTTTAATCGTCTCAATACCCGTATCTGCATGCTGACGCAGTTCAAGCCAGTCATTCGTCATACTGCCCTCCTCTTACTCTCAGCATTGCCGTATCACACAGGTACTGTCTGGAAGATTTGTGCATTTTCACGGCGAAAGCGGACAGATTGCCGCAAACTTAAGCAGTTGAACAGCTTTTCCCGAAATAATGTTGACGATCGGGCGTGATTGCGGTTTAATGCGCTCCGTTGCCCGGATAGCTCAGTCGGTAGAGCAGGGGATTGAAAATCCCCGTGTCCTTGGTTCGATTCCGAGTCCGGGCACCACTATTTAAAGAACCCAGCCTATGGCTGGGTTTTTGCTTTTCTGCGTTTATAAATCCCTTCTTTGTATTCTTGTTTCTCTTTGTCGTGGGATCGTGCGGCCTGCGTTGCCGGATGGCGGCTTTGCCTTATCCGGCCTACTAAGCCCGCAGCGCTACTGGTTTTTTCTACGCACAAAGCAAAAAACCCCGCACCTTACGGTACGGGGTTCTTCTTAATTGATGCCTGGCAGTTCCCTACTCTCACATGGGGAGACCCCACACTACCATCGGCGCTACGGCGTTTCACTTCTGAGTTCGGCATGGGGTCAGGTGGGACCACCGCGCTAAAGCCGCCAGGC
>NZ_JAIHAZ010000079.1:0-689 GCF_019718755.1 Enterobacter sp. RIT637 | reverse complement strand
GAAGCAATACTGCGGCGCGACCCTGAATGAGACCTTTAAATACTTTACAACGGCGACATTTATCGCCTCGGTACTTGCACTTGGCTGCACGTTCCTGCTTTCTTTCATTATCTAAGCGCGAAGAGACGTACTATGGAAAACGCAAACATCACCACCTTAATCGCCCAATATCCTCTGGTAGAGGATCTGATGGCGCTGAAAGAGACCACCTGGTTTAACCCGCGCACCACCACGCTTGCCGAAGGGCTGCCGTATGTCGGGCTGACGCAGGCGGATGTGAAGGATGCCCACGCCCGCCTGGCCCGCTTTGCGCCTTATCTGGCGAAAGCGTTCCCGGAAACCGCGGCCAAAAACGGCATTATCGAATCAGACGTGGTGGCCATTCCCGCCATGCAGCAGCGCCTGGCGAAGGAGTTTGCCACGCCGATCAACGGCACTTTACTGCTGAAAAAAGACAGCCATTTACCGATTTCCGGCTCTATCAAAGCGCGCGGCGGGATTTATGAAGTGCTGACCCACGCCGAAAAACTGGCGCTGGAAGCGGGGCTGCTGACGCTGACAGACGATTACAGCATCCTGCTGGAACCGCACTTTAAAGCGTTTTTCAGCCAGTACAGCATTGCCGTTGGCTCAACGGGTAATCTGGGGATGTCGATTGGCATCATGAGCGCCCGCGTTGGCTTTAAGGT
>NZ_JAIHAZ010000078.1:0-690 GCF_019718755.1 Enterobacter sp. RIT637 | reverse complement strand
CGCGCTATACCTATCTGGCGGCCTGGGGTGCAGCCGACAAAGCGGACGGCGGCGATAAAGCCAAAACCGAGCAGTTTATGACTCAGTTCCTGAGAAACGTTGAAGTGTTCGATACCGGCGGTCGCGGTGCGACCACCACCTTCGTGGAACGCGGGCTGGGCGATGTGTTGATAAGCTTCGAATCGGAAGTGAATAACATCCGTAAACAGTACGAAGCGCAGGGCTTTGAAGTGGTGGTGCCGAAGGTCAATATCTTTGCTGAATTCCCGGTCGCGTGGGTGGACAAGAACGTCAAAGCCAACGGTACGGAGAAAGCGGCGAAGGCGTACCTGAACTATCTCTACAGCCCGCAGGCGCAAACCATCATCACCGACTATTACTATCGCGTGGCGAATCCGGACGTGATGAACAAGCTTAAAGACAAATTCCCGCAGACCGATCTGTTCCGCGTGGAAGACCAGTTTGGCTCCTGGCCTGAGGTGATGAAAACCCACTTCACCACCGGTGGTGAGCTGGACAAACTGTTGGCGGCGGGGCGTAAGTGATGTTTGCAGTCTCCTCCAGACGTGTGCTGCCCGGCTTTACCTTAAGCCTCGGGACCAGCCTGCTGTTCGTCTGTCTGATTTTGCTGTTGCCGTTAAGTGCGCTGGTGATGCAGCTCTCTGAGATGAGCTGGGCCCAGTACTGGGA
>NZ_JAIHAZ010000077.1:0-696 GCF_019718755.1 Enterobacter sp. RIT637 | reverse complement strand
TTGTGGATGGCTGCTCCACTCGTACCAGCCGCCGTCGTAAACCGAGACATTTTTCCAGCCCATGGCGCGGGCGTACATAAAGGTTTCTGACGCGCGCCAGCCGGTGCCACAGTAAAAGGCGACGTGCTGATCCGGCAGGATGTTCCAGGCTTTCCACATCGCAGCGATATCCTCGGCGCTGCGCATGGTGCCGTCCGGGTTGTGGAAATCTTCCATATGCGTCGCATCGCTGCCCGCATGGCCCCAGCGCGCGCCTGCGATTTCACCTTTTGGCTTGATGTAGCTGTAGCCGCTAGTTTCGCCGGTAAATTCCGGCCAGGAACGAATACTCACCAGCGAGGCATCCTGGCGATGCACCATCCCGCGCGCCTGTTCCATATCCACCATCAGCTGCGGCTGCCCCGGGATCGGTGCGCCGAAATCATCCGCAGGCGTCACTTTCGCAGGCAATCCGCGCTCGACCGGCAGACCGGCATCGGACCAGGTTTTCCAGCCGCCATCCAGCAGACGCACATCTTTCACTCCCGCGTAGAGCATGATCTGCGCGACGCGCGCCGCCGCATAGACGTCGCGACCGTAGAGGATCACGGTGGTGTCGTGGCGAATGCCCTGTTTTGCCAGCAGCGCTTTCAGTTTGTCGTCGGAGACTTTATTCCACAGCGGCTCGCTTTCGACGTCGTTGGTATCGATATAGCC
>NZ_JAIHAZ010000076.1:0-698 GCF_019718755.1 Enterobacter sp. RIT637 | reverse complement strand
GTGTATAACCCCGCGCGAATCACCTTCAACATACCCCCTCCTTCTGCGGCACGAACCGCACGGTATCGCTCGGCCGTAACAGCACCGGCTCTTCGCGTTTAGCATCAAACAGCGCCTGAGGGGTATGGCCGATAAGCTGCCAGCCCCCCGGCGAGGCGAGCGGATAAACCCCGGTCTGCGACCCGCCAATTCCCACGGAACCGGCCGGGACCATCAGGCGCGGCTCGCCCCGACGGGGCGTGTGGAGCGGCTCTGGCAATCCGCCCAGATACGGGAAACCTGGCTGGAACCCTAAGAACCACACCACGTAGTCCACCGAGGCATGCAGCTCGACGACCTGCTTTTCCGTCAGCCCCGCATGTCGCGCCACGTCGCCCACATCCGGGCCAGCCGCGTTGCCATACACCACCGGGATCTCGATAAATCGCGACTCCGGCTCCAGCGCCTCGCTCTCCTCCCACCAGCGCTGCAACCGCTCGATGGCGTCCAGCGCCACCGACTGCGGATTGCGCAGCACCACGGTAATGTTGTTCATCCCCGGAATGGCCTCGACCACTTCAGGGATTTCGCCCAGCCGCTGGGTTAAGCGCCAGATCCTTTTTTGCGTCGTCATCGTGACCGGAGGCTCTAACTCCAGTACCACTGCCGTTTCGCCTAATAAATAACAACGCGCTCGCTGCACTTACGCACCTCTCATC
>NZ_JAIHAZ010000075.1:0-706 GCF_019718755.1 Enterobacter sp. RIT637 | reverse complement strand
GTACCCATCACATCCAGCGATTTACGGAAGTAGTTCATCAGATAACGCTTGTAGGAATCCGGCAGATCTTTCACCTGATTACCGTGAATCACCACGATTGGCGGGTTGTAACCACCGGCGTGGGCGTATTTCAGCTTCACGCGACGGCCTCGCACCAGCGGCGGCTGATGGTCTTCCGCTGCCATAGTCATGATGCGCGTCAACATGGCGGTGCTTACACGACGGGTGGAACTGTCGTAGGCTTCGCGAACGGATTCGAACAGGTTGCCCACGCCACTGCCGTGCAGCGCAGAGATGAAGTGCACACGGGCAAAGTCGATGAAGCCCAGACGGAAGTCCAGCATCTCTTTGACTTGCTCACGCACTTCGTTGCTCAGGCCGTCCCATTTGTTGACGCCGATAACAAGTGAGCGCCCACTATTGAGGATAAAGCCCAGCAGCGACAGGTCCTGACCGGAGATGCCTTCTCGCGCGTCGATGACCAGCATCACCACGTTCGCATCTTCAATCGCCTGCAGCGTTTTGATGACGGAGAATTTTTCCACTACATCGGTGATGTTCCCGCGCTTACGCACGCCCGCCGTGTCGATCAGCACATATTCGCGCTCGTCACGTTCCATCGGGATGTAAATACTGTCACGCGTCGTGCCCGGCATGTCGTAGACCACCACGCGGTCTTCGCCGAGAATACGGTTGGTCAGTGTCG
>NZ_JAIHAZ010000074.1:0-706 GCF_019718755.1 Enterobacter sp. RIT637 | reverse complement strand
TTACTCTTATCAATCAACAGCAGCGACTGGCTGGCGCGGCGTAACAGCTGCGTTTTAAAGAGCGCACTGTGCTCGGCCGGGTCCCACATATCGCCCTGTTCGTCCACCCCCTCACAGGAAAAGATAAACAGGTCGATCTCCACGCCTTTCAGCAGGGAGATCAGCGCCGGATTGACGTAACAACGATACTTACGGTCCAGCGTGCCGCCGGTGCAGATAAGCGTGATGCGCTCGCGTTTCGCCATTTCGTGGCAGATGGGCAGGCTGTTAGTGAACACCGTCAGGTCGATGTCCGGAAGCTGGCGCGCCAGATGGAAACAGGTCGAGCTGGCGTCGAGGGCAAGAGTCATTCCGCTGCTGACCCAGTCCAGCGCGCGGTGAGCGATATCCACTTTATCGGCGTAATGGCTCTTTAGGCGTGCGCCAAACGGCTCACCGCCGTCGCGGTTGTCCGGGTGAATGGCCCGCGCGCGGCCATGGTGACGCACAATTTTCCCCTGCTGCTGCAGCCCTTTCAAATCGCGACGAATAGTCTCTTTGCTGACCGCCAGCTGTTCTGCCAGCGCGTCGGTAGTCAGCCCGTCGCAGTCGCTCAGTAGCTGGATAATGCTCTGCTGGCGGCTGGCCTTCACGCGTCCGTTCCGGTACGAGAAATCGAGATAAGCGTGGAGCCGATCGCCACGCCGTTCTTTCCGGTGTGTTTGAT
>NZ_JAIHAZ010000073.1:0-710 GCF_019718755.1 Enterobacter sp. RIT637 | reverse complement strand
CTGCACCCAGACGCATCAGCGCGACCTGCGCGGCTTCATGGCGCAGCCGGAAGGTCAGCCACAGCGCCGCAAGTGAGGCCGCCAGCGCAATCACTACCGAGATCGCAATCCAGGTCTTGTCCCAGATAATGCCCGGCGTCACTTCCAGCGCGGCCATACCGGTGTAATGCATCGCCACGATGCCTGTGCCCATCACTAAAGCGCCCGGCAGCAGACGTCGTAACCGCAGTTGTTCGCCGCTGACCAGCCACAGTGCAAACATCGACGAGCCGATAGCAATGATCATTGAGAGCACCGTTAGCGTCGGGCTATAGCTCATACGCATGGAGAGATCCATCGCCAGCATGCCAATGAAATGCATCGCCCACACGCCGATTCCCATCGCCACGCCGCCGCCCGCCAGCCACACGCGTGCAGCGATACCCTGACTGCCCGCAACGCGCGCGGCCATGTTGAGCGCGGTATAGGCAGCAAGGATGGCAACAACGAAGGAGACGACAACGAGGATTTGGTTGTATTGGCTAACCAGCATGGTGGGTTTAACTCATTCTCAGTGAGAGGTTATGCGAAAGCGCCTGAAAGGGCAGTGACATTATCACCGGAACGGAATGACGAAAAGGGATTTAAATCCCCGTTTTTAATGGGTGATAAGGCGCTTTTTGATGATATTCGCGGCTTATTCCAGCTCTGAGCAGTTCACCAGTTTAAGC
>NZ_JAIHAZ010000072.1:0-712 GCF_019718755.1 Enterobacter sp. RIT637 | reverse complement strand
ACCCTTACGGCAACTGGTGAGGCTGGAAACTCACGCTTAACTCCATGGATGGCAATAAATGAAATCTGGCAAACGGGTTTTTCTTTTACTCTTACTTGCAATTGCAGGCTGCCACTCGGCTGGATCTCTAACTCCGGAAGAAACCGGTGAGATGCCTTATGGGCTATGGGAATTTGCGTTTTTTACGCCGAAAGCGCTTCCGGCTTTTGTCAATTATGTTGGCATTATTGATGACAAAGACATCCTCTACTCATTCAGAACCCTGGACAGTACTCAGGATAGCTACCTGACCGTTGGGAAATGGAATAATAAGGTCGGACGGCATGGTCAATTTAATAAAGCTCGTCATCCACCTGTGGCTATGTTGTTTTGCTGGGATTCGATTATTGATAAAAAAACCTATGAGACGCGTATCATTTTCCCTGCGTCCATGAGGGAAAAAATGGGCATTGCGACAGGGATAGACCGTTTAGGACAAAAGGCCTGGTACAACACAATTCTCTTTGGCCTGGCACCAGAGGGTAAGGTCAAAGTCTGGTTGCAAAACAGCGGCGGGGGAGACAACCTGCCGGTAGAGCCTAAAAAAATCACAACGCTGTCAGGCGATAAACTGGAGGGATGTAAAGGGATAAGTCGGCTTGATATGTCTTACAAAATTCCGGAGGGATATGATCAGGATACAAAAGACTTTATCAAGGGCAAAACCTACCCT
>NZ_JAIHAZ010000071.1:0-712 GCF_019718755.1 Enterobacter sp. RIT637 | reverse complement strand
GCTGAGTATTGGCTTCTAGCAGTGGGTAGAGTTTCGTGGCCGCTAAATACGGGCTGGTCCCTTCCATTTCGCGAATAATACGTTCATATAGATTAAAATGACCGTCGGAAAGGTAGTCGACCAGGCTTTGACAAAAATCATCCAGCGCTTTTTCATTCAACCGCATATACGATTCTTTGCCAGGCTTAATGCCAACCAGATTGTAGTAAGCAACAAGCAAATGTTTACGCACGTGCAGCCAGCGATCGACCAGGTCATGACTTCCTCCGACGCGCTCTGTCAGGCTTTGTAGCTGGTTTAGCATGTTTGACTCCACAAGGTTAAGATGAAAAAGCTGGCCACCCGGAAATGTAAGAATATTGTTATCAACATGCCTGTGAAGCAAAGGTAGTGCAATAGATATGGATCGTATAATTGAAAAATTAGATCGCGGCTGGTGGATCGTCAGCCACGAACAAAAATTATGGTTGCCCGGCGGAGAATTACCTTACGGCGAGGCAGGACGTTTCGATCTTGCGGGGCAGAGGGCACTCTGGCTCGGCGAATGGCAGGGCGATCCCGTGTGGTTGATCCAGCAGCATCGCCATCACGAAATGGGGTCGGTTCGCTAGGTGATCGATCTGGACGTCGGTCTGTTCCAGCTTGCCGGGCGTGGCGTGCAACTGGCAGAATTTTTCCGATCCCATAAGTTCTGCGGCTACTGCGGGCACAC
>NZ_JAIHAZ010000070.1:0-713 GCF_019718755.1 Enterobacter sp. RIT637 | reverse complement strand
TCGATGCTATGCTCGAACGAATGGAAGCGATGGGTAAAGCCGTGCGGATTCAGGAAGATGCGGAGGGTTGTTTGACGGGTAGCTGCAAAAGCTGTCCGGAAGGCAAAGCCTGCCTGCGGGAGTGGTGGGCGCTGCGCTAACACGATTTGCCGGGCAGCGTATGCCGCCCGGCAATACTGTTATTTATAGACTTCCGCCGTTGCATGAACGGTTTTCTCGCCTTTGTTCGCGCTGGTCACTACATAATACGTACCGCCCAGCTCATCAGCTTTTTTCGATAAATCTTTACGTGCATCCATTGGCGCAGTCGTTTTTGAGGTCGTAATCTCGCCAATTTTGGTCAGATTCATCTCTTTAACTTTGTCTTTTTCCAGCTCTTTCGCTGCAAATACGCCAAATGACAGAGACCCAATAACCAGTGATGTAACAATTCCCGTAACAAGTTTCATAACCATTACTCTCCATAGGTTTGTAGTTTTGATTATCGTAGGCTCAACTTCCGCAACGATATTTGAAGTATTGTTGCGGTATGAAACTTTTTCCAGGTGGATCAGTAAATAATCAGTTTAAACGCTGACTTAACGCCGTTAGCGCGTCGCAAAACGCCTCGGGATGCGAGACGAAAGGCGCATGTGCGGCTTTGGCAATGACCTTCGACTCGCTGTTCGGCCATAGCGCATCCAGTATCGGCACCACTTTGCGCGGTACCAGGC